>NZ_JBFAVX010000003.1:0-280063 GCF_040680095.1 Nonomuraea sp. NPDC052129
GGACCTTCGACAAGCCCTATTCTCCCAGTTCAAAGGCACTTTTCTCATTTAAACGATCAGCTCTGGCCAAATTCGTCGTGAAAGCCCGAGGCTAGTGCGTGGCGGTGCAGCCCGCGACCGTCCGGAGAACTGGGGCGCGACTCGACCGCCGAACTCGTGCCGGACCAATAGGGCCGACCCGGCGTTGATGTAGAAATCCCCATGCGATCAGGTGTGGCGGGTTGGTGACGGTGAGGCCTCACGGGGGCGCCATCGTGTACCACCAGTTTGGTAGATTTCGGCTTGTGATCCATTGAAGTGCTCCGGCTCTGGTTAGAGGCCGTGCGGCCCTACCCGCGTGTCCCCGCTAATCCCCCTGATCACCGCCCCATTGGGCACGCAACGGGCACTCACGCCTGCTGGCGACGGCTTTACAGGGCGTCGCCCGTTTCGGTTTCCTACTGCGTCTGACCTGCGGTGCAGCCGTATGGTGGATGGCTGGCCTCAGAGATCATTCCGCACATGCTCCGGATCATGGAAGATGCGCATCCCGCGAGGCTGGTCCATGCCTCAGCTTGGAAGCAGACCGCAGCCACGTCGCTCGGTGAGTCGTGCTGAGGAACGAAGCACGGATCGTCGATCGCCCCCAGCAATCTACGACGGCGAACCACACCGTGGCGATCGTAAGGGCGGTATCTGTACGGCAGTGTGACAACGGCAAGGCCCGTCGGACACGCCGAAGCAGCATCTCCCATCATGGTTGTTGTGGATGAAGAGCGCCTAGCCGGCGGAAACAATGCGTTGGAGGTCGTGCGCGTTGGCGACACGGTGCGCCGCGCTCGTGATGGGGGCGCTGCATTCGCCTCCCGGATGCTGGCCTACCTGGAGTCCATCGGCTACCCGCATGCGCCGCACTACCTCGGTATCGACGAACACGGCCGGGACATACTGAGTTTCATCCCAGGCAACACCACCGACCATCCCACGCAGCGAGCACCCGGCGCATACGCCCTCGGGAGCCGGATGCTCCGTGACCTGCACGAGACAACCGCCGGACACGCCCTGGCAGCCGCCGCCGAGTGCGTCATCCATGGCGATCCCGGCCCGTTCAACACCATCTTTCAAAAGGGCCTGCCGGTGGCACTCATCGACTGGTCGTCGTGCCGCCCCGGCAACCGGCTCGACGATCTGGGCTACATGGCGTGGACCTGGTGCATCCAGTCCCAAGGCCGAGTGCCAATCAGTCAGCAGGCCGAGCATCTCCGTGAGCTACGCGACGGTTACGGCGACGTCGACTCCGAACATCTCCTGGAGGCGATAGTGCGTCGACAGACCAACATCGCTGACGTAGAGGCAGCAAACCTCAGCAATCCCAAGCTCACCCCCACCCGTCGCCGCCACGCCCAAGCCGCTATTGCCTGGGCCACAGCTGACCGCGAACTTGTCTTCCAGCACAAGGCGGTCCTGCTATCTGCACTGGAGTGAACCGCAGGCCATGAAGAGATGCGGCACCTCCGCTTCGCCCTCCACCCGATGGACGAGGGTCCGTCATGCCGACGATCGATAGCGCCTTCTTCGATGAGTGTCGGCGCGTCGTGGCGATCGTTAGGGCTGCATCTGTGCGGCGGCGTGGCGACCCCGGTCGGAGCGTTCGGTCAGTACGGCGCGGCAGGCGTGCGATGCCCGGCCCGGTGTCCCGCCGCCGTCCGGGACCGGCCCCCAGGCCGCACGCCCGGGCGGGCCTCGCTTGATGCTTGACACCTTGATCGTCTTCTGTGCCTGCTCGTGGCGTTGTCGGCGCTTCGGGGGAGGCTCAGGTGGCATTGGTGGAGTTGAGCGTCGTGGAGCAGCGCTATCGCGCGGTGATCGAGGTGTTGTCGGGGGCGAAGGTCACCGACGTGGCCGGCCGATATGGGGTCTCGCGGCAGTCGGTGCATGCCTGGGTGCGCCGGTATCGGGACGGCGGCTTGGCCGCGCTGGCTGACCGGTCGCATCGGCCGAAGGCGCATCCGATGCAGACCCCGGCCGCTGTCGAGGCGTTGATCTGTGAGCTGCGGCGCGCTCATCCGCGGTGGGGGCCGCGCACGCTGTTGTGGGAGCTGGGCCGGCGTGGGGTGGAGCCGTTGCCGTCGCGGGCGAGCATCTACCGGGTGCTGGTGCGCAACGGCCTGATCGAGGCGGTGGCGCGGCGGCGTAAGCGCGAGGATTACCGGCGCTGGCAGCGGCCCGAGCCGATGCAGCTGTGGCAGATGGACATCATGGGCGGGCTGCTGCTGGCCGACGGCAGCGAAGCCAAGCTGATCACCGGAGTGGACGATCATTCCCGGTTCTGCGTGATCGCCTCGGTGGTGGCCCGATCGACCGGGCGGATGGTGTGCGCCGCCTTCGCCGCGGCGATGCGCGCCTATGGGGTGCCGCTGGAGGTCCTGACCGACAACGGCAAGCAGTTCACCGGCCGCTTCGGCGGACCGAAGGCGGGCGAGGTGCTGTTCGAGCGGGTCTGCCGCGAGAACGGCATCACACTGCGTCACACCCCGCCGCGCACCCCCACCACCACCGGGAAGATCGAACGGTTCCATCAGAGCGTGCGCCGCGAACTGCTGGCCGAGGCGCTGCCCTTCGCCTCGCTCGAGGCCGCCCAGGCCGAGATGGACGCGTTCGCCGAGCACTACAACACCGCCCGCCCGCATCAGGCGCTGGACATGGCCTTCCCCGCCGACCGGTTCTTCGCCGAGCGCAGCCCCGGCCAGCTCGCGGCCGAGCGGGAACTGCCACTGCGCCTGCCCGCCGGCCTGACCACGGTGCCCGCTCCCGCTGCTGACGTTGCTGCTGACGTTGCTCCTGAGGCCCCTCCCGCTGCCGCACTGCCAGATCTCCCGGTCCCGGCCGTCCATCACCTTGATCAGCTCGAACGGCCCGAGCCCATCCAGACGAGCGTGCTCGATCTGCTCTCGCGCCAGGCGATCGAGGTCGATCGGGTTGTTCCTGCGTCGGGCAACCTGTCGATCGGCGGCCAGCAGCTCTGGCTCGGCCCCGACCGGGCGGGCATGCCGATCACCTTGTGGATCAGCACGCAACGGCTGCATGTGTTCACCACCGGCGGCGGTCGGCTCAAGAGCGTGGCCTCCCGGCTGACCGTCAAGGACCTGGCCGCACTGCTGGCCTCGGGACAGGCCCGCCCGGCACCGGACGCACCCGTCGGCGAGCCCGCGATCGCGGCGAGCGCCGTCGAGGTGGATCGGCAGGTCAGTTCGATCGGCACGATCAGTCTGGCCGGCCGGGCCCTGTGCATCGGCGCCCACCTGGCCGGCCGCCGCGTCGTCGTGCGCCTGGACGGCATCACCGCCCGTGTCATGGACGAGGAACGCCTGCTCTTGCGCGCTGTGGCCTGCCCGCTCCCGCTCGCCGAGTGCCTCACCCTGCGCAACGCCCGGCCCGCCGGACCACCGCCCGGCGCTTCGACCGAGCCCGTCACCGTCCAGCGGGTGGTCTGCAGCCGCGGCCACTTCCAGATCGTCGGCCAGAAGATCCAAGTCGGCCGGATCCACGCCCGCAAAATCCTGGACGTGACCGTGGACGACACCCACATCACCGTGCACGACAACGGCGAACCCATCCGCGTCGTCCCCCGAACCACCACCCAGGAGATCACCCGGATCAAGCCCCAGGCGCATACTAAGAAGCGAAAGATCGGCTAGGAGCGTCAAGCATCATCCGATGTCAAAGCGTCAAGCATCAAGTGGGGACTGTACGGTTTTCTGGACAGGCCCCTCCTGTCTCTGTTGTGACCAGGGCAAGGACGCCGTACGTCCTGAGTACCACCACAACCCGAAGCGACGTCGGCACTGCTGCGCCGTCGGCAAGTGCTGCAAGTCGCTGCCCTCAGAGTGGACGGTTCACGACGCGTACATGACGCTGCGGGCCGCGCTGAGCAACGCGGTGCGGGAGGAAACGCTCAGCCGCAACGTCGCGGCCAACGTCAAGATGTCGGTCCCCCGCAAGCGCAAGGTCAAGCCCTGGTCCGTCGAGGAGGCGCGGGCCTTCCTAAAGTCGGCACGCAAGAACGAGGACCCGATGTACCCGGCCTACGTCCTGGTGCTCGTCCTCGGCCTCCGGCTCGGCGAAACACTCGGGCTGCGCTCGGAAGACATCGATCTCGTCCAGGCCGAGATGACGATCGGCTGGCAGCTCCAGCGCGTCGCGGGCAAGCTGTTGCACCGCCGGACCAAGACCGACGCGTCCGACGCCACGCTGCCCTTCCCCGAGATCGTCACGACTGCCCTTCGCGCCCGTCAACAGGTACGGAACACCGCCCGGGAAGCCGCTGGGGACGACTGGCAGGAGACCGGGCTCGTCTTCACCACTGCCAGTGGCCGGCCAATCGAACCGTCCAACTTCCGGCGCAGCTTCGCGAACACCTGCGCAAAAGCAAGCGTTCGGAGAGTTCATGTTCACGCCACCCGCAAGACCTGCGCGTCCTTGCTCGTCGCCCTCGACGTCCACCCGCGTGTGGACATGCAGATTCTTCGTCACAGCCAGATCGCTGTAACGATGAACGTGTACAGCGAGGTTTCGTCCGAGGAGACACGCAATGCACTCAAGCGGCTCGGTGAACAACTCTCTGCATAGCTGAGGCGGCTGACTGCTGGTAGTCAGCCGCCTCAATTCATTGATCCGCTGTGAGGGGCGCGATGATGGCCGAATTGGAGATCAAGCCGAGTTGATCGATGTTGGAGCGGGTTGATCGCTGCGGTTGGGGACGCCCCTTGGCCCTGAGCCTCGCGGAGAGATTCCGATAGATAAGGTCAAGGTCCAGCACTTCGGGACCGTCCGAGATCCCGCCACGGAGAAGGTCAATCAACTCGCCAGTGAAAGAGGTGTAGCGCTCTCCCCCTGGTGACAATGCGACATTGTTGCCCGCTGTCGCGCTAATGAGGTAGGTGCCTTCTATTTCGGCGGCAGCGACCAAGTCGCCAGCTCCCATCGCCCCGAGCGCTCGCCCACTATAGCAGCAGTCCAACATGATCACTCGGCGACGGGCCGGGCAGTTGGTCACGAGTTCACGAACCCAATCGTAAGGAATTGTGGTGAAAGAAGAGAAGGGCCGACTGTCGACTATGGCGAGCGATAGACCACCGGAATACGACGAGACGAGACCATGGCACGAGATGTGGAGGAAGAGCGTATCTCTGGCCTCGGCAGCCGCTTCCTCCAAAGGGTTCAGCGCCTCTGCTGCAGTGCTTGGATCTAGTACCAGCGAGCTAGTTGAATGACTAAAGCTGCCTGTGATGGGATGGGTGAGCACCTCCCGCAGGTCCTGCATGCTGGCTTCGACCGCTGGCAGATCCGTGAGCACGGTGTACTTTGCCATACCGATGAACACGGCCCGAGACTGATCCGGGTCTGGGAGCAAAGGGCTACGCATAATGTGTTGCCGATCACGGCATTGTTCGCGGTCCGCTTCGCTGCCCAAACGGAGGTAAGCCGACCCGGTAAGGCGACCATCATCGGGTTGATCGGTACCGTGTGTGGCCGTCGGAAGGATGGTTTCCGTGACCGGAGCCTTGCGCATCTCCGTTACCGGAGAAATCGTGTCAAGGTTTGCGCGCGGTGGTATTTCGAGAATTGCGTAGGTCTCTTGTCGATCTGCTTCATCAGCAGCTAGCCAGAGTTGGTAGAACCGTTCGCCCTCCGTGTCAGGAATTAGCCCTGGATCAAGTCTGTGGGCCCGACGAGCCATGACCTGAACCAGACAAGACATCAAATCACAGTCTGGTACCCGGGCTCGGATGAAAACATCGTAGATCCGGGTGTGGCTGGGAGGGATCTTCAACAGCTTGTCTTCCCGGATATCAGCGCCCAAGACGCGCAAGCTAGGGCGTCCGGCGCGGCGCAACAGATCATGAAGGGCGTCATTGAGGTCTTTCAGCGGTCCGTCGGGCAGGGCTGGCTTCGCGAGGCGCCTGCCTACTACTGCCACGTCGCCTCCCTCGCGCTCATCCCTGCTTCACCGGTACTGCCCAGGCTGCCATTCGTTCCCGTTCGATGTTGTCAGATTGTGTTGTATGCCGTCTTCTCTCGTAGCAGTCCGTATAGAGCGACGATTGAGCGCGGACTCTGGAACCAGCCGAAAGGAGATCGATGGATACTCACGTGCCGTCCCAGCCCACCCAGCGACGTGCCCTCAAGCGGGCCATCCGGCGGCTCGGCCATGCTGCACTGTTCGCGGCCGTTCGAGGCTCGGCCTATGCGGCCGGCTCTGCGACCGTTGGATGGATCCTGTGGTGGCTAGCCCAGCACTGACCATTTCCATGTAGGAAGACCGGGACGGGTATCGCTCATGACCCATGACCAGGAGACCACAGGACCTGTGCGTCCTTGCTCGGTCGCCCTCGACGTCCACTCATGCGTGTCCACGCCGATCCTGCACCACTCGCAGGTCTCTGTAACTGTGCGTGTGTACAGCGAGGTCACAACTGAGGAGAAGCTCAGGCTCAGCAATCGACTGGACTCGTAGCTGTATTTATCAGCTGTACAAGATCAAAAAGGCCACTTCCGGATCATAGGAAGTGGCCTTCTACGTGCAGTGGAGCCTAGGAGATTCGAACTCCTGACTTCCTGCTTGCAAAGCAGGCGCTCTGCCAACTGAGCTAAGGCCCCTCGACGAAGATAGCTTACCGGCCCCCGACACCCATCTGCTGCCTACTCGGGTCTTCGCTCAAGATCAAGCCAGGGAAGTCGGCGATCGAGTCCAGGATGTGCGTGGCGCCTCCCTTGAGGAGTCGCTCCCTGCTGTGGACGCCGGTCATCACGCCGGCCACGATCGAGGCGCCGGCTCGGCGGCCGCAGAGCATGTCGCTTTCCGAGTCGCCGATGACCGCCACCTGTCGTACGTCCTCGATGCCGAGGCGGAGTACGGCGTGCAGGACCATGTCGGGCCAGGGGCGGCCGCGGCCGCCGGCGTCTTCGGGGCAGATGGCGAGGTCGATCTTGTCGTGCCAGCCGAGGACGCTGAGGACGCGGCTCAGGGTGACGCGGCTGAAGCCGGTGATCAGGGCCAGTTTCAGGCCGGAGCCGCGGAGCTTGTCGAGGACCTCGATGACTCCGGGCATGGGAACGAGACCTGCTCGGTCGAGCGCACCCTCGTATGAGCGCTCGAACGTCAGGTTCGCCGCCTGAGCCTGGGCCTCGTTGCCGGGGAAGATCCCTCGGAAGACATCGATCTTGGGACAGCCCCGGGACCGGTGCACGTGCACCATGGCACGCGCGTACGCGCCGGTCCCGGGGACGATGCCCTGAGTGGCTATCGCCTCGGCGAAAGCCCGCTCGACCATGGCGATGTCTCCGACTGTTGTGCCGGCCAGGTCCAGGCACGCCAGCTTTATCTGGACGACGTCATTCATCGCCTCGCCAGGTCGGTTAGTTCTCGCTGCCGGTGGCCTCGGTCCAGAGATCGAGCTCGGCGCGGTCAGCCTGCACCTTGCGCCAGACCAGCAGCCCCCCAAGGGCGATCAGCGCCAGAACGACAAGCTTCTTCACGGTGTGACCCCACTTCTTCGACGGCCTCACCTGCCGGGGTGAGACCCAACGGTTGACATGCAGCCTAGCAAGGGATGGCTGCGGTCCTTGTGTTGTGCACGAACCAGATGTACCGGATGTGCAAAGAACGAATGAACAACCCCAGGTGGGGCCGGTTATCCCGTCCCATCTCGGACACCAGGTAGATCATGTCAAACCGTAGCGGTTGCGGGTGGCCCAGCTCACGGCCGGGCCCATCGCGGCGCCGGCCGCCACGAACAGACCGCCGACCAGCAGCCACCCCAGCGTGCCGCCGCCGATGACGAGGGTGGTGAGGACGACCGGGCCGAGCATCCTGGCCACCGCCATCCCGGTCGCGAAGAAGCCCTGGTACTGGCCCTGCTTGTCCGCCGGAGCCAGGGCGAAGCCGATCTCCCAGGCGCCCGCCCCGAGCAGCATCTCGCCGTACGCCTGGAGCCCGGCCGCGGCGAGCAGGATCAGCCCGGCGAGCCAGGCCGACGAGCCGATGGCCGACATCGCGAACACCGCGCAGGCCGCCAGCATGACCAGGCCCGCGTACCGCACCGAGCGGGAGGCGTCGGCCAGGCCTCTGACCCGACGCGCGATCCGTACCTGGAAGAGCAGCACGCTCATCGTGTTGACCAGGAGCAGGGCCGAGACCAGCCAGGTCGGTGCCGTGGTGCGCTGGACGATCCAGAGGGGGACGATCAGGCTGAGCAGCGGCATGTAGAAGAGCATGACCGCGTTGATCAGCGTGATCACCGCGTACGGCCGGTCCCTGAGCACGGCCAGTTTCGGACCGGCGGCGGCGGGGACGGGGGCGACGGCAGGCAGCCGCAGCAGCAGGAGGGCGGCGGTCAGGAAGCTGACGGCGTCCACCGCGAACACGGCCAGGTACGCCTCCCGGGTGTCCACGTGCAGCGCGAACCCGCCCAGAGCGGCGCCCACCGCGAGGCCGCCGTTGATCGTGGACTGGAGTACGGCCCGGACCTCGGTGCGTTTGCCCGGCTCGATCAGTCCGGCCAGCAGCGCCTGGCGGGCCGCGGACAGGCCGGTCTGCGCGGTGCCGTACAGGCAGGCAGCCAGTACGAACAGCGCGAACGACCGCACGAACAGGAACGATGTGACCGCGACGGCGGTCGTCAGGGCCAGGAGGACGGCCACTCCGCGCGGCCCGCGGCGGTCGGCCAGGTGGCCGAGGGGGACGCCCGCGACGGTGCCGACTGCCCAGCCCAGCGTGAGCCCTAAGCCGATCTCCGTCGCCGACAGGCCGACGATCCTGGCGAAATAGAGCGCCGAGGTGACCAGGTAGGCGCCGTCGCCGATCGAGTTCGCCAGCTGCGCCTGTACGAGGAGCCGCCTGCTCGATCGCCTACTCGCCATCGTGGGTCCCGTCGTAGTCATTGTGCAGGTCCCGTCGCGGTGGGGAGTGGCACCGGGGGTCAGCCCTTGTACGACTCGGGCGTCATGCGGGTGGCCACGCCCATCCGGTTCCAGGCGTTGATCGTGGCGACGGCGACCACCAGCGCGGCGAGTTCCTGGTCGTCGAAGTGCTCGGCGGCCTGCTGCCAGATCTCGTCGGTGATGTCGTGGGTGGAGAGCCTGGTGGCGGCCTCGGTGAAGGCCAGGGCGGCGCGTTCCTGGTCGGTGAAGAAGGGGGCCTCCTGCCACACGGCCACGGCGTGCAGCCTGGCGTCGCTCTCGCCCGCTTGTTTGGCGTCGCCGCTGTGCATGTCCACGCAGTAGACGCAGCCGTTGATCTGGCTGGCGCGTAGGCGTACCAGCTCCAGGAGGGGTGCGGGCAGTGTGCTGTGCCGGACGTAGCGGTCGAGGCCGGCCATGGCTTTGTAGGCTTCTCCGGCGAGTTCGCCGAGGTTCATGCGCTGTGTCATGGCTCCAACCTAAGACCCATCTTGTCCCGATATAAGCTCCAATTTTCGGGTAAATGATTGGGCCAAGATGGATGTCCATGTAAGCCTTCATGGCCGGGGTGACCTGGCCGCACAGGTCTACCGGCAGCTGCTGGACGCGATCCTCGACGGCCGGCTCAGATCGGGCGAACGCCTGCCGCCGACCCGCGAGCTGGCCAGGCGGCTGGAGATCTCCCGGAACACGGTCGCGGTCGCCTACGACCGGCTGGTGGCCGACGGCTTCCTCGTCGGCCGGGCGGGCGCGGGCACGTTCGTCTCGGCGGAGCGGGTACGCACCAGGTCGGCGCCCCAGGGCGTCGTACGGCCCCGCGCCATCTGGCGGTCCATGGCCGCCGACTCACCGGCCGCCGGTCACGAGTACGACTTCCGTGTGGGCGTGCCCGATCCCCAGCTGTTCCCGATGGAGACGTGGCGCAGGCTGGTGGCCCGTGAGCTCCGTACCAGCCTCGCCGGATATGCCGATCCTTCCGGCCACGAAGCCCTAAGGGACGCCATCGCACGACATATAGGTATCAGCCGCTCCGTACGAGCCGGCGCCGACGACGTCCTGATCACCAACGGCGCCCAGCAGGCGCTCGACCTCATCGGCCGGGTGCTCATCGACCCCGGCGCCTGCGTGGCGGTCGAGGAGCCGGGCTACCCGCCCGCGCGCCGGCTGTTCCGTTCGCTGGGCGCCCGCGTGGCCGGGGTTCCGGTGGACGGCGAAGGCATCGACGTGACCGCCATCCCGAACGCCGCTCGGCTGGTGTACGTCACCCCGTCCCACCAGTTCCCGCTCGGCACCCCGATGTCGCTGGCTCGCCGCGCCGCGCTGCTGGCCTGGGCGGAACGGCGGCGCGGCGTGGTCATCGAGGACGACTACGACAGCGAGTTCCGCTTCGGCGACCGGCCGCTGGAGCCGCTCCAGAGCCTGGACCGGGCAGGGCGGGTCATCTATGTCGGCTCCTTCTCCAAGACGCTGCTGCCCATGCTGCGCCTCGGCTTCCTGGTGGCCCCCGCTTCGCTCATGCCCGCGCTGCGCACCGCCCGGCAGCTGAGCGACTGCCACGGCGAGTTGTCCACGCAGGCCGCGCTGGCCCGTTTCATCGACGAGGGCCTGCTGGCCAGGCACATCAGGAAGGCCACCCGCGAGTACGCCGCCCGGCACGCCCTCGTCGTCGACACCCTCGCCGGTGACGACCGCCTGCGTCTGGTCCCCTCGGTCGCGGGGCTGCACCTGTGCGCCCGCTTCTCCCCCGGGGTGTCCGTACGCCCGGCGCCCCGGCTCGCGCTGGAACGGCTCGACGCCTACTGCGGTGAGAGGCCCGTCCAGCAGGGCTTGGTTCTGGGGTACGGCGCAATCCAGCAGGCCGATATACCTGAGGGCCTGAACATCCTGAAGGACGCACTGGGCTAATGACCGTCTCGATCCCTGTGACGGTCTCTGGTGGCTGGGGTCCTTATGGGGAGATACCCCCTTCGGGGGACCGGGGGACCGGGCGGACACCCGACCCCGCTAGATGTGCTTGCGGCTCCAGAACCGTCGCGTGCGCTCCCCCGGCAGGTGCGGCTCGTCCGGTGGTGTCGGCTGCCGGACGATCACGACCGTCGTCTTGGCGTGCCGAGCGCAGTACATGCTCGTCGAAGGCAGGAACAACCGGCTGATCATCCCCCGCTTGCCCCGCCCCAGCACCAGCAGATCGCCCTCACGGGCCAGGTCGACGAGGTGATAGCCGGGGTCACCGACCCGGCCGACCACCGCCGTGGTGAGGTCGGCGGGCAGCCCACCGGCCACGTCGTCGAACACACCCGCGATCACCTCGTTGCACCGCGCCTCCTCCCCCGCCTTCATGGCGTGCTGCACGGGCAGCGCCTCGGGGAAGGGGTGTACCGGGGCCCGGCTGACGTGGACGGCGATCAGCGCCATCCGATGCAGCCGCGCGGCCCCGATGGCCCACGCCAGTGCCCAGCGCGAGGCCGGGGACTCATCCACCCCCACGATCAGCCTCGCTCCGCCGGGCAGGTCCTGATCCACCGCGACCCTCCTCGAAGAGGTACTCGACCATAGTGCGCCTCCGGCCCGGTTACCGGGAGGTGGCACTTTGCGAACTCTGGAGTCATTCGCGATCCCCGGCGTAGCATGCGTGGGTGGAACGTGGGTGGGTGCAACCCCGTCCCGCCCTCGACCGGCGGCTCGACGGGGCGCTGACGCACAGGCTCACCACTTTGGTGGCCACCACGGGCTACGGCAAGTCGATCGCGCTGGCGAGTTGGAGTGAGGCGGTCGGCGCGGTGCTCCACCGGCTGGGGCCCGCCGATCGCGACCTCACCACGCTGGCCGGCGCGCTGGTCTCGGCCCTCGCGGAGGTGGTTCCGGACCTGCCCGCCGAGCTCGCCGCCGCCGCCGAATCTCCGCTCGGGCCGGACGCCGACGAGCTGTCCAGGGCGGCGGCGCTGGCGGGCGCGCTGGCCGAGGCGCTGGCGGGGCGCCTGCGACGGGGACTCGCCTTAGTCTTCGACGGTATCGAGACGATCATCGGCGCGGCCGGCTCCATACGCTATGTCGAGACCCTGGTCCGGGCGGCCCCCCGCCACCTGCACGTGGTCACCGCATCACGGGCGCCGCTGCCGTTCCCCACCGCCCGCCTTCGCCAGGATCATGAGGTGCTCGACCTCGACGCGACCGACCTCGCGCTCACGATCGGCGAGACCACGGCCTGGGCGCGCGAGCGGCTGGGCGAGCCGGGGGCGGCGATCGCCGCCACGCTGCACGACGCCTGCGGCGGCTGGCCCGCCGCCGTGCGGGCCGCGCTCGACGCGCTCGCCCGCACCGATCCGGCCGCCTGGCCGAGTACAGCCGCGGGCCTGGCCGCCACCTCCGCCACGCTGGAGCGGCTCACGCTGTCGGCGTTCAATGACCTGCCCGCGGCGATGCGCGAGCTGCTGCGGGCGGCGACCGTGCTGCCCGTGCTCACCGACGACCTCGCCGCCGCGCTCGGTGCCCCGCCTGACACGCTGGCCTCGCTGACCAGCCGGGGCCTGTTCCTGGAGGCCGGCCACGACGGGCACCGGGCCGCCTCGACGGGCACTCAGCGCACAGCCGACGGACACGGGCCGGGCGCCCACCCGACGGCCGACGGACACAGGCTGCCCAGCGGATACCGGCTGACCGCCACCAGCGCCCACGTACTGGCCGCGCACGCGCCGCTCGACCGGCACGAGGCCCACGACACGGCCGCCGTCGCCGCCCGCTGGTACGTCGAGCACGACCAGCCCGAGCTCGCCCTGCGCGCCGCGGTCGCCACCCGGCACAGCACGCTCGTCACCTCGCTGCTCGGTGCGCACGGCCTGCGCCTGGCCGAGCGCGGCGACGACGTGGTGGCGGCGCTCGCCCTGCTGCCCGAGCCGATCAGGCAGGCGCCGGCGATGCAGCGGCTCGCGGGCATCGCCGAGCAGAACCGCGGCGACTGGACCCGAGCGCGCGACCTGCTCGCCCGCGCGGCGGCGACCTCGGTGTTCGACGCGTTTCTGGCCAGGCGGCTCGGCCTCATCGACCACCTGCGTGGCGACCTCGACTCGGCCATCGCCATCTACACCAAGGGCTTCGAGTACGGGCTGCCGCCGGCCGACGCGGCGATGTGCGCGGCCTCCACCGCGTCGGTGCTCTGGCTGAAGGGTGACCGGGCGGGCTGCGCCGAGCTGGCGGACCGGGCGCTGGAGCTGGCCAGCGCGGTGGGCGATCCGGGCGCCCTGGCCGCGGCCAACACCGTGCAGGCCATGCTCGCCTCGCTCGACGGCGACCGGCGGGCCAACGACGCCTATTACCTGCGCGCGCTGGAGTACGCCGAGCGGGCCGGGGACGTCGTCCAGCTCATCCGCATCCGGGCCAATCGCGCCTCCTGTCACCTCGACGAGGCCGCCTACACCAGGGCGCTGGCGGAGGTCGAGATCGCGGCCAGGCTGTCGGATCTGGTGTCGTTCGCCCCGTACGCCGCGCTGAACGTCGCCAACCGGGCCAAGGCGCTGATCGGGCTCGGCCGGCTGGAGGAGGCGGCGATCGACGCCGCGGACGCGGCGGCCAGGTGGGAGGCGATGGGGTCGCGGTTCGTCGGATATGGGCTGATCCGGCTGGCCGACATCCAGGTGCTGCGCGGCGACCGCAGGTCGGCGATGGCCATCTACCGGCGGATCATCGCGGACGCCGGCGCGTCCGGCGAGGTTCAGGAGCTGTCCAACGCCCTGAACAAGCTGGCCGTCCTGCTCACGGACGACGATCCCGACGAGGCGGCCCGCGTGGCCGCGCGGGCGCTGAAGCACGCGGAGGGCATCGCCGGGGTGGACGCCAGGCTGGTCGCGGCCCGCGTCGCGCTGGCGGCCGGGAGATATGACGAGGCCAGGGCGCTGCTGTCCGAGGCCGAGTCCGCCGCCGTGCGCCGCAGGGACCACGCGGCGCGGGCCGCGATGGTGGAGCTGCGAGCCGAGCTCGACGGCGACTCCCGGCTGGCCGACGAGGCCGTGCGTCAGTGGTCGGCGCTCGGCGATCCGATCGGCCGGGCCAGGGCCGAGCTGGTCAGGGCCGCGCTGGGCGACGCGGTGCCCGGCAGGGAGATCGCGCATCAGGTCAGGAGCCGCATGCACGCGATCGGCTGCCGGGTGCTCGATGCCCGGATCGACGCGCTGGTCGGCCGGTTCACGCCGGTGGCGGAGGCGCGCGTGCGGGTCGAGACCATGGGAACGTTCCGAGTCCTGCGCGGCGCGGTGCCCGTCGCTCGTACCGCCTGGCAGTCGCGCAAGGCTCGCGACCTGCTGAAGATCCTGGTCAGTCGCCGGGGCGCGGCGATCGGCAGGGAGCGGCTGGTGGAGATCCTCTGGCCGGAGCAGCAGGGCGACGCGATCGGGCTGAAGCGGCTGAACGTGATGGTGTCGACGCTGCGAGCTGTGCTCGATCCGGACCATGTACGTCCGGCGGACGAGTTCGTCGTCTCCGACGAGGGCGCGCTGCGGCTCGATCTGGCCAACGTGGACGTCGACGTGGAGGGCTTCCTCGATCTGGTGGGCTCGGCCGGGCAACTGGATCAGGCGGGCCGGGCGGCGGAGGCGCTGGCGCGGTGGGCGGAGGCCGAGGCGTCCTACGGGGGCGACTTCTGCGAGGAGGATCCGTACGCCGACTGGGCCGTGGGACTGCGGGAGGAGGCGCGGCTGGCGTACGTGCGGGCGGCCGCCAGGCTCGCGACGGCGCGGGCGGGCGAGGGGCGGCACGACGAGGCGGCTCGCTACTGGCTGCGCCTGCTCGAACGCGACCGCTACGACGAGCGCGCCCACCTCGGCCTGGTGCGAGTGCTGGACGCGGCGGGCCGGCGCGGCGACGCGCGGCGACGCTACGCCCTGTACGCCGAGCGGATGCGCGAGCTGGAGGTCGAGCCCGCCCCCTACCCCACCTGAGCGGCCTGCCCCCAACCCCCTGAGCAGCCCCTCTCCGGCCCACCTGAACCTGGCCTGAACCGGTCGGGGAGATGGTGCCGAAATGAGGACGGTCATCGTACGGCTGGTCGAGCCTGAGCAGTCCGGCGGCCAGCTCCGCGGGCTGCTCGAAGAAGTCGGTGGGGAACCGGTGCCGTTCAGCGGGAGCGAGGCGATCGTCGACCTGCTGCTCTCCGCCGCCGGTTTGACCCGAGATCAGCCCTGAACCTCCCGCGAACCTCGTTCACCATCATCGAGGGTGAGAGGAGGCACGATGAGCGAGCAGCTGGGGAGCACATGGCCGTTCGTCGGGCGAGGGGGCCAGCTGGCGACCGTACGGGAAGCACTGCGGTCGCGGGCGGGCGTGATGATCGCCGGAGACGCCGGGGTGGGCAAGAGCAGGCTGGCGGCGCAGGCGCTGTCCGGCCTGGAGGGGTACGGGGTGGTTCGGGCGCTGGGTACGGAGACGGCGGCCGCGATCCCGTTCGGCGCCTTCGCCCACGCGCTGACCGAACCGCCCAGCAGCGGGGAGAACCTGCTGCGCTGGGCCGCGCGGCACCTGGGGATCAGCGCGGGGCGGGACGAGCTGCTGGTGAGCGTGGACGACGCGCACCGGCTCGACGCGGCCTCGGCGGCGCTGGTGCACCACCTGGCGGAGAGCGGCGCCGCCAGGCTGCTGGTCACGGTGCGCAGCGGTGAGCCGCTGCCCGCGCCGGTCGCCGCGCTGTGGAAGGACGAGCTGCTCCGCCGGGTCGAGCTGCCGCCCCTGACCGTGGCCGAGGTCGGGAAGGTGCTGGAGGGGGCGCTCGGCGGGGAGGTAGCCGGACAGACCGTCAGGCACCTGGCCAGGGTCAGCGAGGGGAACGTGCTCTACCTGCGCGAGGTTGTGCACGCCGGCCGTACCTCGGGATGTCTGACCGAGACCGACGGGCAGTGGCGCTGGCAGGGCGAGCTGTCGATGACCACCCGGCTGCGCGAGCTGGTCGACGCCAGGATCGGGCACCTCGACCAGGAGGAGCGGGAGGTGCTGGAGCTGGTGGCGTTCGGCGAGCCGCTCGGCACCGATCTGCTGGTCTCGCTCACCTCACCGATCGCGGTGGAGCGAGTCGAGGACCGCGGGCTGATCGTGGCCGTACGCGACGTGCAGCGGGAGCATCTGCGGCTCGGCCACCCCCTCTATGGCGAGGTGGTACGCGGCGGCTGCGGCACGCTGCGGACCCGGCGGCGGCTGCGGATGCTCGCCGAGGCACTGGAGGCGAGCGGGCTGCGGCGGCGCGAGGACGTGCTGCGCGCGGCCGTGTGGCGGCTCGACAGCGGCTCGACCACCGATCCGGACATGCTGCTCGTCGCTGCGCGGCTGGCCTGGGCCAGGCAGGATCCCCGTCTGGCCGCGCGGCTGGCCAGGGCGGCGATGGACGCGGGACCGAGCGTGGCCGCGGTCGCGCTGCTTGGCGAGTCGCTCATGGTGCTCGGTGACGCCGACACCGCGCTGACGGCGCTGCGGCAGACGGCACCGGCGGTGGTCACCGAGAGCGAGCGCGCGCAGCACGCCATCAGCCTGGGTCTCAACCACGCCTGGGCGGGCTCGCTCACCGAGGCGTGCCGGGTGCTCGGCGAGGCGGCTCGTACGCTCACCGACTCGGCCTGGCAGCAGGAGGCGCACATCTACCTCGGCGTCGCCGAGTTCTGGGCGGGCCGCACCACCCGAGCCGTCGAGTCGCTCGAACGGGCTCGCGCGTGCACGCCGATCACCGTGCGCGGCGCTGCGCACCTGGCCGCGCTCGACTCGTGGACCAGCGCCTACTCGGGACGGACCGAGCACACCATCGCGGTCGTCGAGCAGGCCCTGGCCGGGGTGGACGGCTGGGGGGACGAGACGCCGCACGCGCTGCCGACGATGCTCGACGCGCGCTGCGCGGCCGAGACGTTCGCCGGGCGGCTGGACGCGGCGGAACGCACCGCCGATTACGGCATGGAGCTGGCCGCCGCCGAGCTGTCGGTCTCCGGGTTCGGGGCGTTCCGCGCGCTGGTCAGCAGGCTGCGGGGCGATGCCGAGGGCGCCGTACGCTGGAGCCGCGACGACGCCGCCGGGCTGTACGACCGCTCGCCGTACCGGGGGCGGTGCCTGGCCGAGCAGGCGCACGCTTTGGCGCTGCTGGGCAGGACGGCGGAGGCGCGCGACCTGCAGGCCGAGGCCGAGGAGCTGGCCTCCCGATGGGCGTTCACCCGCTATCCGACGCTGCAGGCCGCCGTGTGGGTGGCGGCGGCCGGCGGGGACCTGGACGAGGCGGTACACCTGTGCCTGTCGGCGGGCGACGCCGCGGAGAAGCACGAGCAGTCGGGGCATCTGATGTTCGCGCTGCACGACCTGGTGCGGCTGGGGGTTCCCGCGCTGGCCGCTGACCGCCTGTCCGCGCTGGCCGAACGGGTGGACGGGCACCTCGCCGGGCTCCTGGCCCGGCACGCGCGGGCCACCGGCGACCCCGACGAGCTGCGTGCGGTGGCGGCCGGGTTCGAGCGGCTCGGGATGATTCTTTACGCCGCCGAGGCCACCGCCCAGGAGTCCGCCGCCTACCGCGCGATGGGCAGGGGCGCTCTGGCCAAGGGGGCGCAGACCAGGGCGTGGTCGCTGGCCAGGCGCTGCCCGGGGGTGTCGACGCCCGCGCTGGTCGAGCTGGCCACTCCCGAGCTGACGCCGCGCCAGCGGGAGATCGTCCAGCTCGCGGCGGCCGGCCTGACGAACCGGCAGATCGCCGCCCGGCTCACGGTCTCCACCCGGACGGCCGCGAACCACCTGCAGGCCGTGTACGAGAAGCTCGGCGTCAACGACCGTGCGGAGGTGGGCCGGTTACTCGCCTCACTCTGAATAGGTCGTTCGCTAGACCAGTGCCAGCAGGCCGTCGTGGAACAGCGCGCGTTCCTCCTCGGTGATCGCGCCGTACGGCTCGGCGGCCCGCCGGTTGGTCTCCCGTTCGATCCGGTCGCGCAGCGGCCCCGGCCCGAGCACGACGATCTCGCCGGCTGTGAGGCCGGCGGCCCGCCAGGCGGCGGCGTGCGAGTCGGCGCGGTGGTAGCGCAGCGCGGCGAGCCGGTTGAACAGCAGCACACCCGCCGGCGTGCCCACCGGTTCGTACGGCGGCGCCATCGCGGCGAAGGCGCCACCGGGATCCGCTCCGGCCGCGCCGGTCACCCGTCCGGCCAGGTCGGCGAGCGTCTTGAGGTCGCGGCCCGCCCAGATCCGCTCGGTGGTGGCGGCGTGCGCGGCGTAGAGGCCGTCGATGAACGCCAGCGCCTTGGCCGTCGCCCGCAGCGCGCCGTCGCCGTCCTCCTCCAGCATGCCCAGGTCCAGGTGATCCTGGATCTCGGCGTCGAGCTCGGCCGCGTCGCCGTACCGGTAGATCGTGGCGAGCGAGCGGCGGCTCAGCGGGCGGAGGGGGAGCGTGAAGCGCAGGTCGATCAGGAAGCCGGGCAGCAGTCCCGCGTCCTGCGCGCGAGCCGAGGCATGCACGTTCACGTGGACCGCGCCGATGACGGGACCCATGGTCGCCGCATAATCCGCCAGGTCATGTAATTTCGGCATTGAGCGCCATTATGCCGGGGGAGAAGCGGTCGTGTCGGCCGATGGCGCGCGGCCAGTGGCTCCGAGTCGGTCGGCGGCGCACGCCGCCGGTTGCTTCGCGTTGCTCGGCGAGGCGTGCTCACGCAGGTGACATGATCTCGTAGAGGTTGCGGACCGCGTCGGTGAAGAACAGCCCGCGCGGGCAGAGCGGGTGGTCGATCCGTCCGTTGTCGGGGGTCGCGGGGTGGTTCCCGTACGGCACGCCGCGCTCCTGGATGCGGGCCAGGATCTCGTCGAACGTGGCCGGATCGACGTCGAACCCGAAGTGATGCCCCTCAGGATTCTCGACGGTCATGTAGTCGAGCGTGAGCCGCTCGTCGACCCGCACGGGGGCGAAGTGCCCGCGGGCCCCCATAGGCGGCAGGCGCTCGAGCCCCATGATGTCGGCAAAGAAGTCGGCCTCCCGGTTGTTGTCGGCCGCGGGGACGATCGTGTGGTTAAGGGATACAGTCACGCCGGCTCCTTCTCCTCGATGGCTCCGTGCAGGAACACCTCGACCAACTGGCTGGTGGACAGGACGGCCGACCGGGTGAACAGCAGGCCCAGGAAGACCTTGCTCACCTGCGCGGCGGGCAGCCGCAGCGCCGCCTCGTCCGGTTCGAACAGGTCGGCGACCGCGTCCCCGATCAGCTCCATGGACGCCTCGCGGCTGCCCGGCTGCGGGCGGCCGCCTCGCTCACCGCCCCGGTGGCCGCTGGAATGCAGGGCTCCGGCCACGGCGCCCATCCGCTCCAGGTGGGCGCCGAGCGCGTCGGCCGCCTCGGCGAGCCGGTCGGCCAGCGGCTGGTCGAGCGAGATGGAGGCGAGCTCCGTGACCACGTGGTCGGGCCGCATCGCCTCGACCATGCAGGCGTCGAGCAACTCGTCCTTGTCGGCGAACACACGGAAGACAGTGGCCTCACCGATGCCCGCCGCCCTGGCGATCTTGCTGGTGGTGACGGCGGTGCCGTACTCGGCCACCAGGGGGAGGGCGGCGGCGATGATCATCGCGCGGCGCTCCTCCGGGCTCATTCCCGGCGCCCTGCGCCGGACTGGGTTCTCACTCATGCGGACCACGCTACGGAGTGAATACTCACTCCGTCAATAGAGGAGTGAGTATTCACTCCGATACTTGATCCTGGGGCGGCCAACGGCCATGGCATGATGACGGCACTGTGACCGCCGGTCTGCCCTTCCGCCTCGCCCGCGCCTCGGCCTTCGCCGCGGTGTGCCTCGGGCTGGGCGTCGCGGCGCACGCGTTCGGCGGTGGCACGGTCGGAGCGCCGGCCATGGGCATCGCGCTGGGGCTGTCGTTCGCGGCGGCCTTCCCGCTGTCGGGGCGCGAGCGGACGATGGGTGCGATCCTGCCGCTGCTCGGCGGGCTCCAGGTGGTCATGCACCTGCTGTTCTCGCTGGCCCACGCCGCCTCACCGATCGCGGCGATCGGTCACGCGCACTCGGGCCTGGTGCCGGGTCTCGGCATGCTGGTCGCGCACGGCTGGGCGATCGGGCTGACCGCCCTGTGGCTGGCGCGTGGCGAGGCACTGCTCTGGGGGCTGCTGCGCCGTCTGGCCATACGGCTGCTGGTCGTGCTGCTGCCCGTCATCCGGGCGCCGTTCCAGGCTCCGTGTACGGCGGAGCCACCGGTCTTCCGCTCGGCCGTGCTGCGGCACGTGGTCTCCGGGCGGGGTCCGCCGATGGTCATCGAAACCAGCTGACCCCTTTTCGCTGACCTCTTTTCGCTGACCTCTTTTCGATGACCACGCCCGGCAGGGCGCGCTTCGGCGTGCCGTCCCGGGTTGAGAAAGGCATTCCCTCATGTTCTCTCGCCATGCCCTGCTGCTCGCCGCCGCCACTGCCTTGGCGCTCACGGGCTGCGGCTCCGCGCAGGTCGCCGCCGTACCGGCCAAGCAGTCCCCCGCCGCCGCCGAGCAGTCCTCCGCCGTGGCCCTCACCATCACCGACCCCTGGGTGAAGACCGCGAAGAAGGGGATGAGCGCCGCCTTCGGCACGCTGGTCAACAACACCGATGCCGAGGTGACGATCGTCTCCGGCGCCTCGCCGCTGTCCCCGAAGATCGAGCTGCACGAGGTCGTGGAGTCCGGCGGCAAGATGATCATGCGGCCCAAGGAGGGCGGCTTCGTCATCCCCGCGCACGGCACGCACGAGCTGCGGCCCGGCGGCGACCACATCATGCTGATGGGCGTCGCGCAGGAGGTGCTGCCGGGCGCCCGGATCCCGTTCACGCTCACCGTCAAGGGCGGCAAGCCGCTGGAGTTCACCGCGATCGGCAAGGACTTCGCCGGTGGCAAGGAGGACTACCAGCCCGGCATGGGCCACAAGTGATCAGCCGCCGGGGTCTCATCGCCGGAGGGGCTCTGACGGCCGTCGGTGCCCTCACCACACCCCCCGCGCAGGCCACCGTCGCCGTCGAGCCCTTCCACGGCGCCCACCAAGCCGGAATCGCGACGCCTCCGCAGGCGTACGCCGTCTTCGTCGGCCTCGACCTGTCGCCGGACAGCGACAAGGATACCGTCGTACGGCTCCTCCAGCTGCTGACCGACGACGCGCGCCGCCTCACCCAGGGGCGGCCCGCGCTGGCCGACACCGAGCCGGAGCTGGCCGCGACGGCCGCCCGGCTGACGATCACGTTCGGCTTCGGTCCGGGGCTGTTCGCGGCGGTGAAGGCGGAGTCACCGGTGGCTCCGCTGCCGTCGTTCACGATCGACAAGCTGGACAAGCGATGGAGCGGCGGCGACCTGCTGGTGCAGATCTGCGCGGACGACGGGGTCACCGTCGCCCACGCGCTGCGGATGATCGTCAAGGACGCCCGCGCGTTCGCCAAGGTCCGCTGGATCCAGCGTGGCTTCCAGAGCGCGACGCGGCGCAACCTGATGGGCCAGGTCGACGGCACGATCCAGCCCGCCGACCTGGACCGGGCCGTGTGGATCTCCCAAGGACCCGCGTGGCTGCGCGGCGGCACCACCCTGGTGCTGCGGCGCATCCGCATGAGCCTGGAGTCCTGGGACGCGGCCGACCGGGTGGCCAGGGAGTTCACGATCGGCCGCCGTCTCGACACGGGCGCCCCGCTGACCGGGCGGGCGGAACGCGACGAGGCGGACTACCGCCAGGTGAACAAGCTCGGCTTCCCGATCATCTCCGAGTACGCCCACATCAGGCGGGCGCACGTCACAGACCCGGGACTGCGTATCCTGCGCCGTCCCTACAACTACGACGAAGGGCTCACTCCGGACGGCAAACCGGACTCCGGGCTGCTGTTCGCCTCCTACCAGGCGGACATCGACCGGCAGTTCCTTCCCATCCAGCGCAATCTGGCCAAGGGCGACCTGCTGAACGAGTGGATCACACCCGTCGGCTCGGCCGTCTTCGCCATCCCACCGGGCTGCGCACCCGAGGGCTGGATCGGAGACGGCCTGCTCAAGTGACCTGCGAACCAGGCAGGCAGGAGGGCGGGCGGCCCGAGGCGGGCCAGACGTAGTCCAGGTCGTCGGGCTCGTCGCCGAACAGCGGCCGGTAGAAGCCGGGCGCCTTGCGCAGCAGGGCGGAGCGGTGGCTGAGATGGAAACCGGCGTCGCCCAGCCACGGCGGCAGCTCGCCGTCCGCCTCCAGGCACCCCTGGGAGCGGACGGCGGTGCTGCCGCAGCGCTCGGCCAACTCCCTGGTCAGGGTGTCGGCACAGGTGTCGGCGCGGCCGGTGGCGCACCACCGGCCGCACACGTCGAGCCCGTACCGCACCAGGGCCTCCTCGTAGCCCGCCCACATGCGCACCGCCGGGTGATGCCGCCAGCCGTAGCCGGGGATCGTCAGGGCGCGCAGGATCTGCAGGGCCTCGACCCGCTGCTTACCCAGCCGCAGCGGGTCGAGGACCGCCGCGGTGCGCGCGAAGTCGGGATAAGGCAGGAACGTCTGCACAGCTGCCCCGTGGTCGCCTCATGCCCACCGGCTACCCATGGCGGCTCGCGATCAACCTAGAGTGGAGCCGTGCTTCCCGACCTGATCAAGCAGCTCACCGAGTCGGACCTGCCGCGCCACCACTGGCGCGGCGACGACGAGCGCGGCGGCCTATGGCTGTTCGAGACCGTCGAGGGCGAAGGCGAGCACTGGGCGGTCAGACAGATCGAGATCGGACCCGACCGCGCCGCGCACCGCTACTGGTGGCGCCACCTGCAGGACGAGCACGGCTTCCTCACCGAGCAGGCCGTGGAGATCTGGGAGCTGACCGAGATCACCGGAGCCGCCTTCGAGGCCGTGTGGGAGGCGGCCGGGTAACATCCGCGTCGGGAGGTAGCCAGGTGACACCCGTGTGTCGATGGACCGGCCGTCCGCCCACGCTCACAATCGGGCTATGGCTGAAGGTTATGTGGGTGCCAGGACGCCCCGTCGCGAGGATGCCCGGCTGCTGACCGGGCGCGCCCGCTACGTCGCGAACGTACGGCTGCCCGGCATGGCGTACGCGGTCGTCGTCCGCAGCCCCATCGCCCACGGACGGCTGGTGAGCTGGGACGCCAAGGAGGCGTGGACGATCGAGGGGATGCTCGACGTCATCACGCCGGGCGACGCGGCCGCGGTTCGGCTGCCCTGCGTCACCCTGAGCCCCGGCCAGCCCGTCACCTCCTACCTGGCGCTCGACGAGGCGATCCGCTACGTGGGCCAGCCGCTCGCCGTGGTGGTCGCGCGGACGCCGGAGGCCGCCAGGGACGCGGCCGACCTGCTCGACCTCGGCTACGAAGCGCTGCCCCCGGTGATCGGGATCGAGCGGGCGCTGGCCGACGATGCCCCGCTGCTGTACCCGGACTGGGGCGGCAACGTGCTGACCGACTTCACGCTAGGCGACCAGGACTGCGACGCGGTCATCGCGGAGGCCGCGCACGTGGTGGAGATGACGTGCACGTTCGGCCGGGCCACGCCGTACCCGCTGGAGCCGCGCGGCATCGTCGCCGACTTCGCCGACGGCGAGCTGACCGTGCGGACCTCGACGCAGGCCCCGCACCACGTACGCGAGCAGGCCGCGGACGCGCTCGGGCTCACCCACGATCGGGTACGCGTCGTGACCGGCGACGCCGGTGGTGGTTTCGGGGGAAAGGAGCACCTGTATCCGGATGAAGTGCTCATCTGCCTGGCCGCCATGCGCCTGGGCCGCCCGGTGAGCTGGACGGAGTCGCCCACGGACCGCCTCGCCGCGACCCTGCCCTCGCGGGCCGCCGTACACCGGGCCCGCCTGGCGCTCGACGCGGACGGGCGCTTCGTCGCGCTGCACGCCGACGTCGTCGGCGACCTCGGCGGCCACCCGTCGAACGTCGGCATCTCGCCGTTCGCGGTGACCGCCACGCTGCTGCCCGGCCCTTACCGCTTCGACCGGGCGGGGGTACGGCTGCGCGCCGTCGTCACGACGACCACCCCGACCGGCTCCTACCGCGGCTTCGGCCAGCCGGAGGCCACCTGGACCAGGGAGCGGCTGATCGACGAGGCGGCCAGACGGCTCGGCGCCGACCCGGTGGAGCTGCGGCTGCGCAACATGCTCGGCCCCGACGAGCTCCCCTGTACGTCCCGGACCGGGCAGGCGTACGACTCCGGCGACTATCCCCGAGCCCTGCGTACCCTGCGCGACCTGGTCACTCCCCCGGCCCGTGACGACGGGCGCAGGCGCGGCGTCGGCTACTCCTGCCACGTGGAGGGCACCGGGCTCGGCTCGTCGATGGGCATGAAGGCCATGGGCATGCTGGCCGGGGGCTTCGAGACCGCGATCCTGCGCATGGAGCAGGACGCCTCGGTCGTCGTCTCGTCGGGTGTGTCGGGGGTCGGGCAGGGCATCGAGACGGCGCTGTCCCAGATCGCGGCGGACCGGGTGGGGGTGCCGCTCGACCGGGTACGCGTGGTGCTGGGCGACACCTCGGCCACGCCGTACTCCTCGATCGGGTCGATCGCCAGCCGCTCGCTCGCGGTGGGCGGCGGCGCGCTGGCCCTGGCCGGGGACCGGCTGCGGGAGAAGATCGTGGCCATCGCCGCCCATCGGCTGGAGGCGGCGCCGGCCGACCTGGAGATCGTCGACTCCGTCGTACGCGTCAAGGGGGATCCGCAGGCGTCGCTGACGTTGCGGGAGATCGCCACGTCGGCGTGGCGGGGCTGGGACCTGCCCGAGGGGGCCGCGCCCGGGCTGGAGGAGCGGGTCTCCTACGATCCGGCCGACATGACCTACGCCTATGGGGCGCACGCGGCGGCGGTCGCGGTCGATCCGGAGACGGGAGCGGTCGAGGTCGAGGGCTACTGGGCGGTCAACGACTCCGGCGTGCTGGTCAACCCGGCGATCGTGGAGGGCCAGGTTCTCGGCGGGATCGCGCAGGGGATCGGCATGGCGCTGACGGAGGAGATCCTCTACACCGAGGAGGGACAGCCGATCGCCGAGTACCTGTTGCCGACCACCCGAGAGATCCCCGACATCCGGCTCGCGACGCTGGAGGTGCCCTCGCCGCGCACGCCCGGCGGCATGAAGGGCGCCGGGGAGTCGGGGACGATCGGCCCGCCGGCGGCCATTGGCAACGCGGTCGCCGCCGCGCTGCCGGAGATCGCCGACCGCGTCACCGGAACGCCGTTGACCCCGGCCGTCTTGTGGGCTCTACTCTCTGGATGACCTACGCCCGATATGTCGCCCTCGGTGACAGCCAGACGGAGGGCCTCGGCGACGGTGACGACATCCGGGGCCACCGCGGCTGGGCCGACCGGCTCGCCGAGCAGCTGGCCGCCGCGAACCCCGACGTCCAGTACGCCAATCTGGGCGTCCGCGGGCGCCTGGCCGGGCAGATCCGCGACGAGCAACTCGGCCCGGCGCTGCGCCTGCGGCCCGACCTGGCCACGGTGATGGCCGGGATGAACGACCTCGTCCGGCCCGGCTTCGACGCCACCGCGGTCGCCTCGGCATTGGAAGACATGTTCGCCCAGCTCACCGCGTCCGGCGCGTGCGTGGTGACCGTGACCTTCCCCGACATCGGCAAGATCGCTCCGCTGGCCCGGCGGCTGGTCCCCCGCGTGCTCGACATCAACGACAGGATCAAGGCCGCCGCCGCCCGCCACGGCGTCATCGTCGTCGACACCTTCCCGCACTCCTTCACCACCGACGCCAGGATGTGGAGCAGCGACCGGCTGCACGCCAGCCCGCTGGGCCACGCCAGGATCGCCGCCGCCATCGCCCATGCCATCGGGCTGCCCGGCAGCGACGACACTTGGTCGGTCCCGCTCACCCCACTTCCCCCGGCCGCGCGCTGGCGGGTGGCCGGGGGCGAGGTGCGCTGGGTCGCCAGCTTCGCGGGGCCCTGGATCTACCGGCGCCTGCGCGGCCGGTCCTCGGGAGACGGCCGCGTCGCCAAGCGCCCCGAGCTCGGCCCGGTGGCACCACCTCCTATGTGACCCACCGCGACCGGGGCGCCTGGGAGCAGGGCGGGGCCGCCGAACCCTGCAGACCGGCGCCTACCGGTGAATCGGTAGGCGCCGGTCCCTGGCTCACACGCTGACGAGCACAGCCGCCACGGCGTCGGCGGTCTCGGGGTGACGGGCCAGCAGCGCGCCCGCCTCCCCGCTGGACGAGCCGCCGGATGGCCCGTCGGCGGCCTGCTGCCAGCCACCCTCGCAGCCGAGCAGCGCGGCCACGGCGTCGGTCGCGCCCGGATGTCCCGCCAGCAGGTCGGTCACCGGGCCCGCCTGCGCGGGCGCCGCCGCACCTGCCGCCTTCTTCGCGTGCTTGGCCGACCAGGGCGGTGTCCACTGGTCGAGCGCGGCCAGGCCGCCGGGGAACGTACGGCCCGCCTCGCGCACCAATATGGGCACCAGCTCGCCGGCCTGCTCGCGCAGGGTGGTGATCAGGCCGGGCAGCCACGGCAGCAGCACGGAGTCGGGCAACCGGCCGAAGGCCTTCGACATCAGCTCGACCACGAACGACGCCAGCGCGGGAGCCGGCTCCATCGCCTGCGCGAACCCGCTCATGTACTCCGGGAACGCC
Source organism: Nonomuraea sp. NPDC052129 (assembly GCF_040680095.1). Classification (NCBI taxonomy): domain Bacteria; kingdom Bacillati; phylum Actinomycetota; class Actinomycetes; order Streptosporangiales; family Streptosporangiaceae; genus Nonomuraea; species Nonomuraea sp. NPDC052129. The sequence goes on from NZ_JBFAVX010000003.1 coordinate 26,498, forward strand.
GGGATCACGAGCGGGTTGGCGAGCAGCTCGTCACAGCGTGCCCGCAGCTCGGCCAGCGGCAACGTGCCGAGCAGGTACTGGGCCGACCACAGGAGAGCCACCTTGGCGGGCGCCTCCGGGTGCGACTGCCTTACCGCGATCTCCAGCTGGGCCCGCTCGCACCCCAGCGCCAGTGCCAGGCTCTCCATCGTGAACAGGAACCCGAGCATGGCCGACACCTGCCGGACACCGGTGTACTCGTCGACGAAGGCGGTCGGCAGCAGCGTGCAGTAATGCGCGAACCCCGCCGTGACGAACGCCTCGCACCAGGCCGGCAGCTCCGGCTCGGTCGCGCGGTAGTGAGCCAGCAGCCGCCTGATCCGGCGCAGCACCTCCGGCGCGTCGTCCACGGACCGCTCGGCGGCCAGCAGCTCCACGGCCCGCGCCCCGAGCTCGTCGGTGAACCGCCTGCTGCGCAGGTAGAGGATCGAGTCCTCGACGGCCGCGAGCGCCACGGCCGCGGTCGCCTTGGGATCCCACACCTTGCGCCGCAGCCGCTGCTCCAGCACCTGCTCGACGGTGATGCCCTCGTAGCCCAACTCGATGATCGAGCGCTGGTGCTTGCCGATCGTCAGGTCCCAGCTCTCCTGGATCGCCCGCTCGCCCAGTCGCCGCGCGCCCATGATGGGCCGTACGGCGTCGTCGGGCAGCAGGTGACGCAGGATCCACAGCAGGTCGGAGCAGGGCACCAGGTGCGGGTCCGCCTTGAGGTCCATGAGCGCCCGCTGTACCGTGCGCTTGCTCAGGTCCAGTCCGAGCGGTTGCAGCCGGTCGAACACGTCCTGGGCCAGCGGCGGCATGGCGTGGTAGCCCACCTGGCCGATCCGGTCGCCGCCGAGCAGGATCTCGCACAGGCGGCGCACGTCCCGGCGTCCCGGCACCGTGTCCTTCTCGATGCAGGTGACCGCGGCGTCCTGGAAGTCGTACGGCGTCGGACGTCCCCGGCCACGCAGCCCGGCCAGCAGAATCGACGTCTCGAACACGGCGATGGCGTCGGCGGTGCTGGACTGGTAGCCGTTGCGCCGGGCCAGCCGGACGATGTCGACGGACCAGCCGAGCAGCTCGGCCTCGTCCAGGCCGTCCAGGATCGGCGGCTTGCCCAGGAAGCCGGACAACCGGTCGGTGACCGGCTCCGGCGGGGCGGGCGCCACCGGCTTCCGCGGCTTCTTGGCCGGTTTCTTCTGACCCGCCAGCTGGTACGGCTTGACGCCGTCGCGCTGCAGCGCCTTCTCCCAGGTGGCCGCGGCGATCGAGACCGAGCCGGAGGCCAGGCCGAACTGGGCCTCGATGGCGGAGTGGCTCGACGGGATGAGCCCGTACAACCATTGGGTGGCCGTACGCGGGGTGATCTCGAAGGGCGCGTCCGATGCCAGCCCGAACTGCTCCACCCGGCTGGCCGCGTGGAAGGCGCCGCAGACGTACAGGCACTCGGCCGGGTCGGCGCCCGTCGCGGCGAGGTGCTCGCGCATCCGCGTCCACATGTAGCGCTCGCGGTCCTCGTCGCGGTCCGTCCGCCGGTCGCCCTCGGGGCGCAGGCGGCGGAACAGGCTGCCGATCAGGACCATGACCTGCCGGTACGACTCGTAGTCCGCGCCGGTCAGCGGCTGCTCGACGTACTGGTCCCACCACTCCGACCAGTGCCGGACCTTGCCGTGGTGCAGCAGGTGCTCTTCCAGCTCGGCGAAACGCGGCCGCAGGTCGCCGATCTCGACGCCCACGGCGTCGCCGTGCAGGCCCGCGTCGTCGTCCCCGCCCTGCTTGGGCTCGGCCGGTTCGTCCGGGTCGCGGGGCAGCCACTGGAAGACGTGGTCCGTCGAGCGGTCGACCAGCACCAGCTCGACGCCCGGCGTGCCGAGCGCGTACGAGATGGCCTGGTACTCGGCCGACACCTCCGTGATGGGCGCCACCACGCTGAGCGGCTCCCAGCTGGCCGGGAAGCCGTCGACGTCGGAGGCGAACGCCTGCAGCGCCACCGGCAGGCGGCAGTTGCGCAGCTCGTCGAGCAGCGGCCGCAGGTCCTCGCACAGCTCCAGGTAGATGACCTTGGGCTGCTTCTCGCGCAGGCGCCGCACCATGGCCAGCGCCGAGGCCGGCGAGTGGTGGCAGACCGGGAAGATCTCGAGCTGCTCGCTCAGTGCCCGGTCGACGTCGTCGACCAGGCCCGACAGGATCCCGGCCAGGGTGTCCGGCTCGCCGGCGAACGCGGCGGCGGCGTCCAGCAGCTGCTCGCGGAGTGCGCCGAACGGGCTCATGAGAGCGTCTTGATGGCCTGGCGGCCACCTTCGAGGAAGTCCGTCCACGGCCCGCCGTCCTTCTTGCTGCGGGGTTCGACGATGCCGTGCCAGTACTTGTTCAGGATGGCCAGGTCCTCCGGTTGACGGCGGGCCAGCGAGCCCACCAGCGAGCCGCCGAGCGTCTCCGCCCGCAACTGGCGGTCGCCGAAGAACTGGCTGTGCAGGATGGCGTCCTCGAGCACGCCGATCTGCTCGGCCGTGGACAGGGCCGACTCGAGCTTGTCGTCGTCGCTCTTGGCCGAGGCCGCCGCGTTCCGCAGGTCGGCGAAGCTCTGCAGCAGGATGTCGAGCAGCGTGGGCGGCACGTCCAGCTCGATGCGGTGCCGGCGCAGCAGCTCCGTGGTACGGAACCGGACGATCTCCGCCTCGCTGGTCTTGCTGGTCACCACGGGGATGCGGACGAAGTTGAAACGCCGCTTCAGCGCCGACGACAGGTCGTTGACGCCCCGGTCCCGGCTGTTGGCCGTGGCGATGATCGAGAACCCGGGCTGGGCGAAGACGATGTTGTCGTCGTCGAGCTCGGGGATGGAGACGTACTTCTCGGACAGGATGGAGATCAGGGCGTCCTGGACGTCGCTGGTCGACCTGGTCAGCTCCTCGAAGCGGCCGATCACGCCCCGCTCCATCGCCGTCATGATGGGTGAGGGGATCATCGACTGGCGGGACTGCCCCTTGGCGATCACCATGGAGACGTTCCAGGAGTACTTGATGTGGTCTTCCGTGGTGCCGGCCGTGCCCTGGACGACCAGGGTGGAGTTGCGGCTGATCGCCGCCGAGAGCAGCTCGGCGAGCCAGCTCTTGCCGGTGCCCGGGTCGCCGATGAGCAGCAGGCCGCGGTCGGAGGCCAGCGTCACGATGCTGCGCTCGACGAAGCTGCGGTCACCGAACCACTTCTGCGGGATCTCCCGGTCGAGCCCGTCCGAGCGCTCGGAACCGAGCACGAACAGGCGGACCATCCGGGGGCTGAGGCGCCACGAGAACGGCTTGGGGCCGTCGTCGACGGACTCCAGCCAGTCGAGCTCTTCGGCGTACTTGACCTCGGCGGGGGCACGCAGTGTCTCAGTCATTCGCGGGTCTCCTAGGTGAGGAAGTTCTTGAGCTCGAGCACGAGTTTGCGGATGTGGCCGGAGATCACGGGGGTGCCCAGGTCCTTCAGCTTTTCGCGGAACCACTGGTCCACGCTGGCGTACCCCGAGCTGTTCACGGAGCCGACCGGGATGAACTTGACCCCCGAACGATGCAGGGACGTGAAGTCGTCGATCAGCGACCGGTTGTCGTAGAAGTCGGAGATCCAGACCATCACGGTGTTGCGCGGGTCGACGATCTTCGGCCGGGCCAGGGCCATCGCGACCGTACCGTCGGTGCCGCCGCCGAGCGTCGTGCGCAGCAGCACCTCGAACGGGTCCTTCACCCACGGCGTCAGGTCGAGCGCGCGGGTGTCGTAGGCGACCAAGTGCACGTCCACCTTGGGCAGCCCGGCGAAGATCGACGCCAGGATGGTGCAGTTGACCATCGAGTCGACCATCGACCCCGACTGGTCCACCACCACGATCAGCCGGGCCGGAGTCGTCCGCCTGGCCGTGTGCCGGTAGAACAGCCGGTCCACGTACAGCCGCTCGTCCTCCGGGCTCCAGTTGGTGAGGTTCTTCCAGATCGTCCGCTCGATGTCGAGGTTGCGGAACACCCGCTTCGGCGGCACCGACTTGTCGATCTTGCCGACGCTGGTCTTCTCGACCTGCGTACGGAGCACCTCGGCGACCTCGTCGACGAACCTGCGGATCAGCGCCTTGGCGTTGGCCAGGGCGACTCCGGAGAGGTTGTCCTTGTCGCGCAGGAGCTGCTCGATGAGCGACATGCTGGGATTGAGCTGGGCGGCCAGCGAGGAGTTGGACAGCACCTCGCGCAGGCGCATGCGGCGGACCAGGTCGCCTTCCAGGTTGGCCAGGGCCTTGTTCAGCTCGGCGTCATCGATGCCACGACCGCCACCGCCGGTGCCGAGCCCCCGGCCATGGCCGGATCCTTCGCCCTCCTTTTCTCCTTCGCCTTGAGCGTTGCGGCTGCCGCCGCCTCCCCCGAGTGCTTGCTTGAACCACCCGGCGTCCTTCTGCCAGGCGGCGAGCTGGGAGGCCGAGACGTCGCCCGTCCCGGTGGCGAAGACGTTGAGCAGGAGCTTGGAGATCAGTGCGGCCCTGCGCACCTGCTCGCCGGAGTCCTCGGCGTCCTCGTTGTTGTCGAGCAGGCCGTCGAACTCGGCGGCCAGGTCGGGGAAGCGCTGCACGAGGTTGTCCACCGAGACCGACGGGTCGAGCAGGGCGGCCGGCAGGCCGAGGTCGTCCACGACGGCCACGCTGGCCGACTCCAGGGCCGCCTGCTCCTCGGTGTTGAACACCCTGGCCAGCAGGCGCCAGTAGAGCACCTGCCGCCTGTTTTCGTTGTTGGCAGTCATTTGCGCAGCAGCCGTCCCGCCCGTTCGCGCAGCACGGCCACCGCGTCGCCGTTCTTGGTCGCGGACTTGGCGATCTTCGGGTCCGTCGGGCCCTGCGCCCAGTCGCCGTTGTGCGCGATGACCGGCTCCTTCTTGACCGTCCCCTGAACGGCGAGCGGCTGGAGCAGCCACCGACCGGCGTCCCAGCGAAGCAGCCCGATGCACGACTCGGAGCCGCGCACGATCGCGGGCGTGAGCGGGCCGCACGACGGCAGCCGGTCAGTGTCCACCGTGATCGTCTTGCCGCCGAGGTCGAACACCATCGGATCGCCCTTGCGCACGGAGTAGCCCTCGACCAGCACCGGCTCGGCGATTCGCACCGGGTGGCGCTCCAGCGGCGGCGTGGCGGGGGCGAGCGCGCTCCCCAGCTGGACCCGCGCCGTGGTGAACGGGTCCGCGGGCTTCCCCACCGTGGCCCGGTCGTCGTGCCACACCAGGTCGCCGCCGCCGAGCAGTGGCATGTCCTTGACGTCCAGGCTGCGATGCTCCGCCAGCGCGTTGAGCAACATCGGGGCCCCGGTCAGCAGCCGCCACACGGCCGGGCCGACGATCGTGTCCACCTTCGTGGCGGCGACGCTCGTACGCACCAGGCGGCACTGACCGCCGTCGGCGGGCTCCAGGATCGCGTGGACCTGCGCCTGCACGGCGGTGGCGTGCTCGTGCACGTCCACGCCGAGCACCAGCAGCCGCCCGGACACCGGCTCGCCGGAGCCCGCGGGCAGGCCGCCCGCCTGCGTGAGCATCAGCGCCCGCGCCCACAGGTCGGCCCAGCGCCGGGCGGGTACGACCTCCATCGTCGCGACCGGGCACGACGCGCGCAGCTCGGCGGCCAGGCCGTCGATCAGCACGGCCAGCCGGCGCAGCCGCGGCTCGGCCAGCAGCGCCTCCATCGTCTGACTCACGGCCGAGACGAGGTCGTGGTCGACGCCTCGCCAGCCGGTGATGGCCAGCTCGTTGAGCCAAGACCGGCACCCGCTGAGCAGGTTGTCGGTCGTACCGGCCGCCGGCGGCTCCGCCCAGGAGTCCCGCTCCCGGCCCAGTGCCGAGTCGAGGCGGCCCAGCAGGGCGTCGTGCACCGCGCCCAGCAGCGCGGTACGCCCACCGGCCAGCGCCGTGACGTTCTCCTCCGAGACCGAGCCCGCGGCGACCTTGGCCGCCGCCTCCCCCACCCGATCGCCGAGCGGCGTGGCCGCCACCGCGCCGGCCAGGTCGGTCAGCGCCGAGGCGCGCTCCTCGCCGAGCCGGGCCAAGCCGTTCGTCAGGGCCTCGTCGAAGCCCGTCACCAGGTCGAGCGCCTCGCCGACACCTGGAAGGGGCTGGTCGGCCAACTCCGCCAGCTGCACGCTCAGCATCAGCCCACCGCCCCGGTGGACGGGAACCAGTGCAGCTCGGCGATGGGCTCGGTGGTCATGGGCAACTCCAGGTAGGCCAGGTGGCGCAGGAACCGGCTGAACACCTCGGCCCCCTGCGTACGCTCGACACCGCCGTTCAGGTGGTAGGACAGCCTCTCCCCCTCGGCGAGCTCCACCCGCAGGTAGCCGGCGACCCGGTCCTGGCCGTACTGCAGCACCGCCTCATCGACCAGTGATCGCAGGTGCTTGCACATGTCGCCGTACAAGCCGCCGCACGGCCGGTTGTTGTTGGTGCTGCAGTTGTAGGTATGGGTCCCGGCGGTGACCGACGAGACGTACACCCGGCTGATGTCCGAGCCGCTCGACACGACTCCCTGCAACCGCCCGTCGGCCATCTCGACGAAGGGCACCTTCGCCAGCTTGCGCGGTCTGACGGGCGAGACCACCCGTGCCACGCTGTGTTGCTCCCACGCCTGTTGCTCCCACGCCTGTTGCTCCCACGCGGTTCTGTCCGCGGTCACGCCTTTCGACCTCCAGCCCAGCGGCTCGCGGACGCCTGCCGGTGCGGCGGCACCTGTGCGAACGGCCGATCAGTGATCGCGTAATTTACCCCATTCGCGGGGAAGCGCGGGCGCGTTTCGATCACCTCCGAGAGCACGCCCGACCTTGGCTTCGACTATCGGGGTAAGAGGCATTGCCGCTAGGTGCTCCTTACAGTTAAAGTCGGCCGTCAGGAGCGAAAGCGGGCTGAGCGCCTTACCGGAGGAGCGCATGGTGGAGCACGTCGACCAGACCGGGTCTCCCCTGCGTCAGCTGCTCAAGCTCGCGGTGCCCGCGCTCGGTGTCCTGGCCGCCGAGCCGCTCTACCTGCTCGTCGACACCGCCGTGGTCGGCCATCTCGGCGCGGTGCCGCTCGCCGGGCTCTCGATCGGCGCGATCGTGCTGGCGCAGATCGCCACCCAGATGCGGTTCCTGTCCTTCGGTACGACCGCCCGCGCGGCCCGGCTGCATGGCGCCGGCCGCCGTACCGATGCCGTGATCGAGGGCGTGGAGGCGACCTGGCTCGGCGCGATCGTGGGGCTGGTGCTGATCGTGGCCGGGCAGCTGCTCGCCGCGCCGATCGCCGGCCTGCTCGCCGGTGACGACCGGGTCGCCGCCGCCGCGGTGAGCTGGCTGCGGATCGCCCTGCTCGGCGCCCCGATGATCCTGATCACCCTGGCCGGCAACGGGTGGATGCGCGGCGTGCAGGACATGCGGCGCCCGCTCCGCTACGTGCTCGTGGGCAACGGGATCTCGGCGGTGCTGTGCCCGGTGCTCGTGCACGGGTTCGGCTGGGGGCTCAACGGCTCGGCGGTCGCCAACGTGGTCGCGCAGGTGATCTCGGCGAGCCTGTTCGTGCGGGCGCTGCTGGCGGAGGGCGTGCCGCTCGCGCCGGTCCCGGCCGCGATGCGCGCCCAGCTCGGCCTCGCGCGCGACATGATGGTGCTCGGTCTGGTCTTCCAGGCGTGCTGGGTGTCGGCGACCGTGGTCGCCGCGCACACCTCCACGGCGGCGGTCGGGGCCCACCAGGTGGTGTTCCAGCTGTGGATGTTCCTGGCCTTCGTGCTGGACGCGCTGGCCATCGCCGCCCAGTCGCTGGTCGGGGCCGCGCTCGGCGCGCGCGACGGGGAACGGGCGCGTCGGCTGGCCTGGCAGGTGACCGGTTGCGGGTTGGTGTTCGGGGCGTTGCTCGGGGTGGTGTTCGCGGCGCTGGCCGGCATCCTGCCCCACGCGTTCACCACCGATGCGACGGTGCTGGCAGAGATGCCCCACGCGTGGTGGTTCTTCGTCGCGCTGCAGCCGATCGGTGGCGTCGTGTTCGCTTTGGACGGAGTACTGCTCGGCGCCGGGGACGCGGCGTACATGCGTACCGCGACGTTGAGTGCGGCGGTGCTGGGGTTCCTGCCGCTGGTATGGGGGTCGCTGAGCTTCGGCTGGGGGCTCGTGGGGATCTGGTCGGGCTTGTCGGCCTTCCTGGTGATTCGGATGACCACCCAGCTGGCCCGACTGCGGTCCGGCCGCTGGGCGGTGCTCGGCGCCGTACGGTGATCCGGCGGCTGAGCGGTGCTCGGCCCGTACGGTGATCCGGCAGTTGGGCGGTGCTCGGCGCCGAACGGTGATCCGGCGCCGAGTGCGCGAAGGGCTCGGTCAGGCGCCTACGTAGGCCGCGAGGTGCTCGCCGGTGAGGGTGGAGCGGGCGGCGACGAGGTCGGCCGGTGTGCCCTCGAAGACGATCCGGCCGCCGTCATGGCCGGCGCCCGGCCCGAGGTCGATGATCCAGTCGGCGTGCGCCATGACCGCCTGGTGGTGCTCGACGACGATGACCGACTTGCCCGAGTCGACGAGCCGGTCGAGCAGGCCGAGCAACTGCTCGACGTCGGCGAGGTGCAGGCCGGTGGTCGGCTCGTCCAGAACGTAGACGCCGCCCTTGTCGCCCATGTTGGTGGCCAGCTTGAGCCGCTGCCGCTCGCCACCGGACAGCGTGGTGAGCGGCTGCCCGAGACTGAGATAGCCGAGCCCGACGTCGGCGAGCCGGTCGAGGATGGCGTGCGCGGCCGGCGTACGCGCCTCACCGGCGCCGAAGAACTTCTCGGCCTCGGTCACCGACATCGCGAGCACCTCGCTGATGTCGCGGCCGGCGAGGTGGTACTCCAGCACCGAGGCCTCGAACCGCTTCCCCTCGCACTCCTCGCAGGTGGTGGCGACCCCGGCCATCATCGCCAGGTCGGTGTAGATGACTCCGGCGCCCTTGCAGGTGGGGCAGGCGCCTTCGGAGTTGGCGCTGAACAGCGCCGGCTTCACGCCGTTGGCCTTCGCGAACGCCTTGCGGATCGGCTCGAGCAGCCCAGTGTAGGTCGCCGGGTTGCTCCGTCGCGAGCCGCGGATCGCGCCCTGGTCGATCGAGACCACGCCGTCCCGCCCCGACACCGACCCGTGGATCAGCGAGCTCTTCCCCGAGCCCGCCACCCCGGTGAGGACGACCAGCATGCCGAGCGGGATGTCGACGTCGACGTCGCGCAGGTTGTTCGCCGTCGCGCCGCGGATCTCCAGCGCGCCGGTGGGCTTGCGCATCGTCTCCTTGAGGGCGGCCCGGTCGTCGAAATGGCGTCCGGTGATGGTGCCGCTGGCCCGCAGCCCCTCGACGGTGCCCTCGAAGCAGACGGTACCGCCCGCCGTACCGGCGCCGGGACCGAGGTCGACGACGTGGTCGGCGATCGCGATCGCCTCCGGCTTGTGCTCCACGACGAGCACCGTGTTGCCCTTGTCGCGCAGCCGCAGCAGCAGGCCGTTCATCCGCTGGATGTCGTGCGGGTGCAGCCCGATCGTCGGCTCGTCGAAGACGTAGGTGACGTCGGTGAGCGACGACCCGAGGTGGCGGATCATCTTGACCCGCTGCGCCTCGCCGCCGGACAGCGTGCCCGACGACCGATCGAGCGAGAGGTAGCCCAGCCCGATCTCCACGAACGAGTCGAAGGTGTGCCGCAGCTTGGCGAGCAGCGGCGCCACCGACGGCTCGTCGAGGTCGCGGACCCACTCGGCCAGGTCGCTGATCTGCATCGCGCACGCGTCGCCGATATTGATCCCCTTGATCTTCGAGGACCGGACCGCCGCGCTGAGCCGGGTGCCACCGCACTCGGGGCAGGCGGTGAAGGTGACCGCCCGGTCCACGAACGCCCGGATGTGCGGCTGCATCGCCTCCCGGTCCTTGGACAGGAACGACTTCTGGATCTTCGGGATCAGCCCCTCGTAGGTGAGGTTGACGCCGTTGACGTTCACCTTGGTCGGCTCGCGGTGGAGGAAGTCGTACCGCTCGGTCTCGGTGTAGTCGCGGATCGGCTTGTCGGGGTCGATGAAGCCCGACTGGGCGAAGATCCCGACTGTCCACCAGCTGTCCGTCTTGTAGCCGGGGATGGTGATCGCGCCCTCGGCGATCGACTTGGAGTCGTCGAAGAGCTGGGTCAGGTCGATGTCGTTCACCTTGCCCATGCCCTCGCAGCGCGGGCACATGCCGCCGGTGATGCTGAACTCGCGCCGCTCCTTCACCGCCTTCCCGCCGCGCTCGAGCGTGACCGCACCGGCTCCGCTGATCGAGGCGACGTTGAAGGAGTACGCCTGGGGCGAGCCGATGTGCGGCTGCCCGAGCCGGCTGAACAGGATGCGCAGCATCGCGTTGGCGTCGGTGACGGTGCCCACGGTGGAGCGGACGTTGGCGCCCATCCGCTCCTGGTCGACGATGATCGCCGTGGTCAGCCCGTCGAGCACGTCGACCTCGGGTCGCGCCAGCGTCGGCATGAACCCCTGGACGAAGGCGCTGTAGGTCTCGTTGATCAGCCGCTGCGACTCGGCGGCGATCGTGTCGAACACCAGCGAGCTCTTGCCCGAGCCGGAGACGCCGGTGAACACCGTCAGCCGGCGCTTCGGGAGCTCGACGCTGACGTCCTTGAGGTTGTTCTCGCGAGCGCCGTGCACGCGGATCAGGTCGTGGCTGTCGGCGACGTTCGGCTCAGGCGACTGCGTGTCCGTCCTCGTGGCCATGCTCATCGTGTCTCCATCTGTTGGGCGGGGCCGCCGTCGCGCTCCCATCAGGTCGCCTCGGCAACGGCCCCCTGTCTACCTGATCGGCGGCGCGGTCGGAACCGGCGAGCCGCCCGCCACGGCGCAGTCCGGCTTCTCGGTCAGGCTAGGTGCGACTCGATGATCTGCGCTTCTCGAATCCTGACCGGTCCGGTCACCTGCTTCGCCGCGCACGCCGGGTCTGGCACCGCCCACTCGGGGTACGCGCCGCGCCGGTCGTACGGCGAATACCCGGCTCCGGAACCCGGCCCTCGCGTTGATCGTTGTGACGGGCGGCTGACACAACCGATCCCGACGACAGGGAGACAACAGCGTGGTCTTCAAACGGATGCTGGGCGCTTTCGGCGTGGGCGCGCCCTCGGTGGACACCGTCCTTTCCACCCCGCGCATCCAGCCGGGTGGGCTGCTGACCGGGCAGGTACGGCTCAAGGGCGGCGACTTCGACGCCGAGATCGAGCACATCACCCTCGGCCTCGTGGCTCGGGTGGAGATCGAGCACGGTGACGGCGAGCACGGCGGGCTCGGCGAGTTCTCCCGCACCCAGGTCTCGGGCCCGTTCACGCTGCGCGAGGGCGAGAACCGCACCCTCGACTTCCAGATCCCAGTGCCGTGGGAGACGCCGATCAGCGAGATCGACGGCCAGCACCTGAACGGCATGGCCCTGGGCGTACGCACCGAGCTGGCCATCGCCAAGGCCGTGGACAAGGGCGACCTGGACATGATCGCGGTCGAGCCCCTGCCCTCCCAGCTCCGCATCCTCCAGGCGTTGCTGCGGCTCGGCTTCCACTTCAAGTCCGCCGATCTGGAAGCCGGCCACCTGTACGGAGTTCACCAGGATCTGCCGTTCTACCAGGAGATCGAGTTCTACCCGCCCGCCCAGCACGCCGGGGTCGTGGGCGAGGTCGAGCTGACCTTCGTGGCGAGCCCGGCCGGGCTGGAGGTCATCTTGGAGGCCGACAAGCGGGCCGGCCGTTACTCCGGCGACGCCATCGGCCGCTTCCACGTCAGCCACGACGACGCGCTGCACACCGACTGGTCCAGCGAGCTCGACCGCTGGCTGACCGGCCTGGCCCAGCACGGCGGTTACGGCTCGCACGGCGGTTATGGGTCGCACGGCCGCATGGAGCATCACGAGGGCTACGGACATCACCACGATGACGACCACCACCACCGAGGCGGCGGTCCCGGTTGGGGAACGGTGGCCGCGGCCGGAGCCGCGGGCCTGGTGGGCGGGTTCGTCGCGGCCGAGGTGGCCGAAGAGATCTTCGAGGGCGGCGAGGAAGAGGAAGGCGGCGACTGGTAGCGCGATGCCGGGTGGCGGGCCGTGACGGCCCGCCCGAACGCCGGTAGCGCTGGCTATACCTCTGAACTCCAGCGAGTGGGATCGATCACGAGGTGGTCCGGCCGACAGGCTTGTGGCATCGCAAACGAGCCAGCAAGCAGGGAGCCCCCCGATGTCGTACCCCTCCACCAAGCGTCGTAGCCGGTTGGCCCTGGCGGCGGTGGCCGTCGCCGCGCTGAGCGGCCTGGGCCTGTCCGCCACACCGGCGAGCGCCGACACCGACGTCGTGCAGAAGAGCCTGGACGCCCTGGTCAAGGTCGACAAGTACCCTGCCGCGCTGGCGGCCGTACGAGGCCGTGACGGGCGGACTCGCAACTACACCGCCGGAGCGGGCGACCTGGAGACCAAGGCGAAGGTCCCTGTCGACGGGCAGGTACGCATCGCCAGCAACACCAAGATGTTCACCGCCACGGTCGTGCTGCAGCTGGTCGGCGAGGGCAAGATCGACCTGGCCGCGAAGGTCGAGAAGTACCTGCCCAAGGTGGTGCGCGGCAAGGGCGTCGACGGCCGCAAGATCACGGTCCGGCAGTTGCTGCAGCACACCAGCGGCCTGGCCGACTATGACGACGTCCTGATCAAGGACTATCTGGCCATCCAGCACACCCACTACGAGCCGCGTGAGCTGGTGGACGCTGGGCTGACCAGCAAGAACTCCCCCGCTCACGGCTGGAGCTACAGCAACACCAACTACATCTTGGCCGGGCTCATCGCGCAGAAGGTCACCGGCCGGCCGATCGGCGAGCAGATCACCCAGCGGATCATCGAGCCGCTCGGGCTGCGCAAAACGTACTGGCCGGCTCTCGGTGACCAGTCCATCCGCGGCCCGCACCCCAAGGGCTACTACGCCGCCAAGTCCGGCGACCCGTACACCGACGTCACCACGATGGACCCCTCCATGGCCTGGGCGGCCGGGCAGCTGATCTCCACCCCCACCGACCTCAACCGTTTCATGAGCGCACTACTGGGCGGCAAGCTGCTCGGGCCCGAGCAGCTCAAGCAGATGAAGACCACCGTTGACGCCCCCGGCTTCGACTCCGTCGGCGGCTCCCGTTACGGGCTCGGCCTGGCCACCTTCAAACTCAGCTGCGGCGGCTTTGCCTGGTCCCATGGCGGCTCCGCCCCCGGCTACGCCACCGCCAACGCCATCACCGACGACGGCCGGGCCGCCACCATCGCCGTCACCGCGCTGCCCACCGAACTGTCCGCCTTCAAACACTTCGAAGCCGCACTCGACACCGCCCTGTGTGAATAACCGCAGGCAGCAGCGTCCAGGAGAGCGACGGCCCCGCCACAAGCGGACCGTCGCTCTGTTTTTGCCGTATCGCATTCAGTGATGAATGTGCATGTCTCAATGCCGCGAATAAGCCGCGTTACCCCAGGTCAGCAGGAAATCATGAACAGCCCGGTTCGCGTTTCCGGACGGGGTTGAGGTAACCCAGTGCGACTTGACTCAGCCATTCCTGAAAGGGCGGACACCACGGCGCCACCTAAATGGAACGGTCCCTCACTCATCAGCCGCCGCGGCCGGCTGCGTGCTATCGACCAGGACGTCCGCTTCGAGGTCGCACCCCAGGCCCAGCCCCTGACCCGCACCGCGAAGAGGCGCTCTCCTTTGACATTGTCAGCTAGATCGTCATGAACCGATAGAGTCAGACCCGGTTGTGCCACAGGTAGTCATGGAGAAGTCAGGGCAACGACCGGAATTGACCGCGGAGTGGCTATGTGTAAAAGGCGACACGCTCCGTGAGCGACGAGTTGCCAGCACCTTGGTCACCCCCTAGTGTGCCTGAAGCATATTCACGTGTTCGGACACCTGAAGGGTTAAGGGCCAGTACAGGCATTCGGCCTGCACAGGATCCGCTCTATGGGGGCATGAATGGCGCTCAGACCGCGCACGGCTTCGGCCGTGGTGGTGCCGGCGGCAATGGAGTGCGGCGTGATCCCACCGCCGCGGCCCGAGGCCGCCGCCTTCGACATGCCCACCGACCCTTGCCGTGCACTGAACGCGCGGAGCCGGTCGTGGCCCGCAGGAAGAAGACAGACGTGACCTCCACCGAGTGGGAGGCCCAGACCGCCGACTGACGCCCGTCGAGCCGGACGGGTGCCCGCAACAAGCGGAGAACCAAGGAAATTGACCCCATGTACCCGCACGTACATGTGTGTCCGATTTGGGAGGTTTTGTGGTAGCTGTGGTTTCGGACTATGACAAGATCGGTGGCGCTCCCACCGTCCGTGAAGCGGTGGACCGCTTCTACACGGTCGTGCTGGACACTCCCGACCTCAAGCCGTACTTCGACGGCATCGACATGGCGCGGCTCAAGCGGCACATGGTCATGCTGCTGTGCTCCGTCCTCGGCGGCCCCGAGGTGTACGAGGGCCACGACCTGGCCGACGCGCACCGTGGCATGGGCATCACCGATGAGCACTATGACCAGGTCGGCGACATACTCGTCACAGTGCTCCGCGACCTCGGCGCTCCTGAGGAGGTCGTGCGGAACGTCGTGACGGTCCTGGGCCAGGTGCGCGGCTCCATCGTGGAGAAGCCCGCAGAGGCAGCCGGGTAAGTGGACACGCAAGCCTTAAAGGACAGCTGGCACCAGGTCGCCCGGTCGGGTGATCAGGTGCCGCTGTTCTTTTACTCAGCCCTGTTCCTGATGTACCCCGAGACGCGGGCCCTGTTCCCGGTGTCCATGGCCACTCAGCGGGATCGGCTCGTCAGCGCGCTGGGACGCGTCGTCAGCAACGTCGACCATGTGGAAGACGTGGTGCCGTTTCTCCAGCAGCTCGGCCGCGACCACCGCAAGTTCGCCGTGGTCACGCAGCACTATCCCGCTGTCGGCCAGGCACTGCTGGCCACTCTGCAGCACTTCCTCGGCGATCGCTGGACACCTGCTCTGGCCAACGACTGGACCCAGGCGTACGGGCTGGTCGCGAAGGTGATGACCGAAGCGGCCGAAGAGGCGTCGGCCACGACGCCGCCCTGGTGGGACGGCGAGATCATCCTGCATGAGTCGCGCGCCCCCGGCATCGCGGTGATCCGGGCTCGCCTGAACTACCCTTACCCCTTCCGCGCGGGCCAGTTCGCGTCGATCTCGGTCGGGCTGCGACCGAGAATGTGGCGTTTCTACTCCTTCGCCAACGCGCCGCGTCGCGACAACACGATTGACCTGCATGTACGGGTGGTCGACGGTGGCGCGGTCAGCACGGCCCTGGTGCACGGCGCGCAACGCGGTGACGCCCTGAAGATCGGCGCACCGCTGGGCGACCGGTTGACGCTCGACACGAGCCTGCCCAAGGATCTCCTCCTGATCGCCGGCGGCACGGGCCTGGCTCCCCTCAAGGCGCTCGTGGAGCAGGTGGCCTACGAAGGGGCGCGCTGCAACATCCGCCTCTTCGTGGGTGCCCGGACAGCCCGCGAGCTGTACGACATCGAGGCATTGTCCAAGCTGGACGCCGAGCACCCATGGTTGAGTGTCGTGCCCGTCGTGTCCCATGACGGGCTCTACCGCGGTGAGCGCGGCTATGTGGTGGACGTCGCCCTGAAGGCCTGGCGTGGCCAGGAGGTCTTCGTATGCGGCTCTGAAGAGATGGTTCAGAGCACGATCGCCCGGCTGCTGGACGCCGGCGTGCCGGCCGAGCAAATCCGCTTCGACGAATTCACCAGTGCTGGAGGTAGAGAGCAGTGACGGGAGAGACGCCATGGGCACATAACCCATCGAACGACCGCCAGCCGCTGACGCCGGATCGGGTACGGAACAAGGACTTCTCACGCGCCAAGCTCGGGAGCCGCGGCTACAACGCGGATGAGGTACGTACGTTCCTCCTCCGCATGGCCGACGACATAGCGGCCAGCGACACGGAGAAGGCCGACCTGCGCGCTGAGGTCGACCGGCTGCGCAACTGGTTCAAGGACCACGGCCACGACACCTCCCCGGGCGCCTCGGCAAGGCTCAACGTCGACGCGGTCAACCTCCTCTCCCGCGCTCAGCAGACGGCGGACGCCCAGATAGCCGAGGCGGAGGACTACTCCCGCAGGCTGGTGGGCCAAGCGCGCCAGCAGTACGAGCAGATCCTCCAGGAGGCGCAGCAGCAGGCGGAGGAGGCCGCCAGCCAGGCGGTCAACGTCTATCGGGCGAGCGGAGAGGTCCAGTCGGTCGAAGCCGAGGAACTGGAACGCCGCATCGCCTACCTGCGCACCTTCGCGGAGGTCACCCAGGTGCAGTTGCGCGCGGTCCTCGAAGGGCTGACCAACGAGGTCAACAAGCTGGGCACCCTGCCGGAGACGAGCCGGCAGGCCGTCGCGTACTCCTCCTTGGGCTCCTCCTCAGGCTTCTCCACGAACCCGGGCTAGTTCCGGTCGAGCCGGCCACCGGAGAGGTCACCGACGACTCGAACCCGCAGACTTCCGATCCCCGCACGCCCATGGTGTGCCGCCACGGTCCTGGACACCCGTCGGCCGGGATCTTTCGTTCGCATGCCTGATGAGAGATCCGCGTCACCACGAGTCGCGGTAGGCGGCTGGGTCACAGTTCGGGGCATGTGATCAATCGCCACGCCTGAACCAGGCGATCATGGGTAGCGCTGAGCAACCACACCCGTAACACCGGACGGACGGAAGCCCAGCATGCTGACCCTCATTCTGCTCATCTTCGCCTTGGCCTGCTTCGTGCTCGCCGCCTTCAACGTCGGCGGCGGCCGCGTCAACCTCATCGCCCTCGGCCTGGCCCTCTGGGTATTGACCGAGATCATCCCCCACATCAGCGACTTATAGCGGCCGGCCGGACTCCGCTGCCGTCCTGTGCCGTCCTGGGCAAGGACGGCAGCGGAGTGTCACGGCTTGACGACGGCACCTACAGAACGGAACTGCTCGATCATCGCCGCGTACCCGCTGCCGCCATGCCCATCCGCCACTGCCCGATCGGTCAGGGCCTTGATGAACCTCGGAAGTTCGGCATTCACCCCGAGAAACTCACTCTCGTGGATGAGATGCTCCATCGCGGCCAGGTGAGTGTCGATGGTGGAATCAACGGCCGGGTACGTGCCGTCGTCGATCTGCCGCGCATAGGCGGACACCCAGCCGTTCACGGTTTCGATCCCCTTGCTCGCGATAGGGGCGAACGCCGTGGCGTCCACACCCGCCGCGCCGAGCAGGGCGGCACCCTGCAGGAAGCCGTTCAGGATGTTCCACATCAGACTCAGTACGGCCACGTCGTACAGCGCCGACAGGCCGTGGTCGTCGCCGAGGTAAGTCGTACCCTCGCCAAGGCTCCTCAGGGCCGGCTCGTGCGGGTCGAAGGCCGACCGTGGCCCGCTGTAGAGGAGGACGGCCTCCGCCCCGACGGCCGCGGGGGTGGCCATGATCGCGCCGTCGAGGTAGCTGCCACCCCGCCGCGTCACCCACTCCGCGGTCTCGCGGGCCCCCAGCGACGTACCGGAGGTCAGATTCACCAGGACGCGACCGTCGAGCTCCTCGCCCAGCGGATCGAGAAGCGTGTGCACAGCCTCGTAGTCCGACACGCAGACGACCACGAGCGGACTGGCCAGGACGGCGTCGCGGACCGAGTCGGCGACCTTGGCCCCCTGGGCGGCAAGATGTTCGGCCTTCGCCGCCGTACGGTTCCACACGGTCGTGGAGTAGCCGCCGCGCAGGAACGCTCCAGCCAGCGCCTGACCCATCAGGCCAAGACCAATGACCGTCACGTCGCGATTCCGCATCATGCACTGCTCCCTCGGTGGGTTTGAGTGGTCATGGCAGAATCATCAACGTTCACACCGATATAAAGGTCAAGGAGCAGCGCGCGTGCTGATCGGGGAGCTGAGCCGGCGGACCGGAGTCCGCACGCATCAACTGCGTTACTACGAGGCCCAGGGCCTGCTCGAGCCCCGCCGCGCCGCCAGCGGCTACCGCGAGTACACCAGCGATGCCGTCCTGACCGTGACTCAGATCCGGAGGCTGCTCGAAGCCGGACTGTCGACCCAGGAAATCGGGTACTTGCTGCCCTGCGCCACCGGCGCGGCCCCCGACCTCGAGCCCTGCCCCGAACTCCTGGACACCCTGAAAGCCCGCATGCACGGCCTGGACGAGCACATCGACCTGCTCACCCGCTCCCGCCAGGTCCTCCACGACTACATCGACGCCACCGAACAGCGCGGCGTCACTGCGAACGTCGTTGTATCGCCGCCTCGATGCGCATCACCAGGCCGCTGATCGCCACGAGCGCGAAGACACCGAGCACCTGCCAAGGCGGGTGGCCGTTCTCAACGATGAGCGCACCCACGCAGAGCGCGAGTCCCAGTCCGAGAAGCACCGCGCCGTACGTATGCGTGCTCTCGACACCGTCGCGGTCATACGGGGGGTCGATGCGCCGAGCGGGCTTGTCAGGCTCGTTCACAGCCCGGAGCATCCCACGTCGCCGGTGAATGGGGAAGTGTCGCCAAGCGCCAGGTTCGTACGAGGATACGAACGCGGATAGTTCTGCTGGCCGAACGGACGATGAGAAACGTCCCCACCAGCGGCAGCCTTGAGAAATCCCCGCTTTGGAAGGATCCCCGTCTTGATCAGCGATTGGACCCGGCAGGCCCTCCCGGCCATGCTCGACGACCTCAAAGCAGTGGTCGAGCTGGAAACCCACAGCTCCGACAAGGCCATGCTGGTCAAGGGACTACACGCGATCCGCGCCCGGGCCGTCGACCTCCTCGGCCCGCCCGGCGCGGAGATCCTGCACGACGGCGGGCCGTACGGTGACATCCTTGAGCTGACCTACCAGGGCACCGCGCCCGGCACCGTGCTGATGCTCAGCCACTACGACACCGTCTGGCCCACGGGGACACTGGCCGAGTGGCCGTTCACGGTGGTCGACGGCAAGGCCAGTGGGCCGGGCGTGTTCGACATGAAGTCGGGCCTGGTGCAGTCGATCTGGGCACTGCGCGGGCTGCGCGAGCTGGGGCTGCCGCATCCGAGCGTGCGCTTCCTGTTCAACGGGGACGAGGAGATCGGCAGCCCGGCCTCACGCGAGCACATCGAGGCCGCGAGCGCGGACGCGCTGGCGAGCCTGGTCTTCGAGGCGTCACTCGACGGCGCGCTCAAGACCGCCCGTAAGGGCGTGGGGCTGTTCGACCTGAGCGTGACCGGGGTGGAAGCGCACGCGGGGCTCGACCCGTACGCGGGGGCGAACGCGATCCACGCCCTGGCCGAGATCGTCACCACCCTGGCCGGCTCCGCCTCGCGCGAGCGCGGAACCACCGTGAACATCGGCGTGGTCACCGGCGGCACCGGCCGCAATGTCACGGCCGGTCACGCGAGCTGCGGGATCGACGTGCGAGTGACCGACCCGTCCGAGATGGGACGGATCGACGACGTGTTCGCCGGCCTGCGGGCCGCCGATCCGCGGGTGACGATCTCCGTGACCGGCGAGTGGAACCGGCCGCCCATGACCCCGAACCCCGCCTCGCAGCGCCTGTTCAAGGAGGCCCAGGAGGTGGCGCACGGGCTCGGGTGGCAGCTGGACGAGGTGTCGGTCGGAGGCGCCAGCGACGGCAACTTCATCTCGGCGCTCGGGCGGCCCGTCCTGGACGGCATGGGCGCGGTGGGCGACGGGGCGCACGCTCGGCACGAGCACTTGCTGGTCGAGCACATCCCGAAGCGCCTGGCTCTGACGATCGGCCTGCTCACGGCTCTCGCCTGATGGCTTGACCGACCTGGGCAGCGACGATCGTGCTCCCCCGTGCGGGGGAGCACGATCACCACATGAGGGGATACGGCCCGACCGACGACTCCGGAAGGCTTGGTAGTGCCGAGATCAGCCGGTTGATGGAGGTTCGGGTGCAGGTCGTACAGGATTCAGCGGACGTTTCGACCGTAGGTGCGCGATGGAGCCTGGCACGCAGGCTCGCCGGCTACGGCGCGGCGCTCAGCATGGCGCTGTACTTGGCCGTCAAGGTCGTCTGGATCGCGGCGGGCCTGTCCGGGGACGCTCCGGATGGTTACGGCACCGCGGACTGGGTGCTGCTGAACGTCGTCACCGTGGTGATGGCGGCGACCGGGATCGCGCTCGGGCTGGCACTGGCCCAGCCGTGGGGCCGTCGGCTGGCGGCCGGACCGGTGATCTTCTTTTCCTGGGCGGGCGCGGGTTTTCTGGTCCCGATGCTTCCGTACGTGATGATCAGCAGCCTCCTCGGAGGCGGTTCCGGCTCGGCCGCGCAGGGGGAGGAGGCCTTCATCGCCATCGGCTTCGCCGGGATGGCGGTGGGGCTGGCCGTGGCCTTGCCGATCTACCTGAGGGAGCGATGGCCGCGGCCCTTCCTGGGCCGGGCCGGTGACGGCCCGGCACACTCATCGGCGCTGGTGACGGCGGCGATGGCGGTGGCCGCCGGGCTGGGCCTGCTCTGGTGGTCCTGGGCACTGGGCGGGACACTGGGCCTCGACCCGGCGTCCCGCGGTCAATTGGAGCTCAACGATCGGCTGTTGAGCGGGAGCTCCGGACTGTGGGCGCTGCTCGGAGCCTGGAGCGTGTGGACGCTCACGCGTGGCCGCCCCGCCCGGCTCCGGCGGTGGGTTCCGATGACGCTGGCCTTCGGGGCGTCCGGCTCGTTGTTCGCGTGGAGCGGTTGGAAGCTGCCGATGGTGATTCTGCGACCTGGCGGGTTCGTGACCGGCGAATACACGGCGGTCGCGATCGTCGAGCACGCCTTGGGCATCGCTGTGGGCCTGGCACTCCTGGCCGCCGTCCTGAGGTCCGCTCGCGGGCACGACGCCCGCGGTGGTGGGTGTACGCCTGCCGATGCCGCCTGACGCCGCCGAAACCTCCGCCCGAGACAGCGGGGGACCGACGCTGCCGACCTTCGGACCGGCGCCTTGACCCCCACCGGCGCGTGACGGGCCGCTACCTGAGGCAGTTCTGCGCGGTTAGGACCAGGACCACACCGACGACCATTCTCTTCGACACGAGGAAGATGTAGGACGCCTTGGGATTGCCCGGCACGGTGGCGAAGGTCCCGAACATCGCGTTCTGCTTCAGGTTGGGGTAGGCGGCCTTCAGCTGCGCGGGGGTGGAGCCCCTGCCGATGCCCTGAGGCGTCTTGACGGTGCCAGGCCCGGAGATCGTGACCACGCCCTGCTTCTTCGAGATGAACAAGCCCGCCCGGTCGCCGCCGTAGCGCTGCGTCTTCAGGTCATAGGCCGAGCACTTGGTGGGCGCGTTGATGCTCTTAGGGACGATCAGCCCGGTCGCCTTGGCCTGCGCCTCGGTCATCCCAAGTTTCAGGCTGCCGTACCCGAACGGCCCCAACGTCGCCTTCTGGGCGGCGGGGGCGGCGTTCGCCGCAGGCGCGACGCCCGCCAGCACGACCCCTCCGGCCAACGCCGCCACGAGCGCCGACCGGCCGATCCGCAGGGCTATGGTCTGCTTCATAGTGCTTCCTCCATGATCGCGAATTGGCAACCCTAGCCCGAAAACCGCTGAGTTGTGGGCAATTCATACGATCACTCGCACGCGCATCACCGCCCCGCCACACGCGGGAAGGGGGTCTGGCACCGGCCGGGACGGTGACAGAAGTATTCATGTGAATTGCAACCAGAACGTGTTTATCGTTGACGTGTGCGGATTCGGGCCCGGGGTTCTCGCTGGTTGGGCACCGGGGAAGGAGACTTCGCGATTTCGCATGGCAGGACGGCCGTCGCGGGGACCGGCTTCTCCCCTTTTATGAAGAAACCGGTGCTGACGACGGTCGGCTCACCCACCGATCATTTACGCTTTTCGGCCCTCATCCCGGTTATCGGAGGAGTTCGTGTCAGGTAAGGGAGCGGGTATCCCGGTCGCTCTCATCGGGGCAGGAGCGGTCATCGTCGCGGCGCTCATCACGACGCACGCGCCGATCTGTCCCGACTTCATGTGCGGCCCCGACAAGGCGACCACCAAGCAGCAGTCCGGTGGCGGGGAGAGCAAGCAGATCATCAAGGTGCCCGCCGGCAAGGCGGACGTGGAGATCACCCCGGGCGAGATCACCTGCACCGCCGAGGGCGGCTGCGACAGCGAGGTGCGCATCGAAAGCCTGGGCGACGCCACGCTGAAGGTCACCTACATGGAGATCAGAGGCGACGGCAAGGCGTACTTCAGCCAGGACGGCGCCTGCGAGCGCAAGAACCTGGCTCCCGGTGTGTCCTGCTCGTTCGGTGTGAGCTTCACTTCGCCGGCCGAGGGCGGCACGGCTCAGGCCACACTGGTCATCCACCACAACGTCGGCGCCCATCCCACCCTCATCACCCTTCGCGGCGAGGGCACGGCCCAGCCGCCGACGGACACCCCCACGACGGGTCTCCCGGCCAACGGGTAGCCCTCCGGCTCCGCCGGGCGGGACGTCGTGCCCGGCCGTGTCGGGAAGCGTCACGTCGTCGCCGGTCTTGATGTGCGCCAACCGGACAAGCGGCGCCCAGCGCAGCATGCGGGCCCGATGGCGCCTGGTCGACTGCCTGAAGGCGATGCGGACCGGTGTGACCAGACACATTCGGGTTTGCGGCGCCCTCGCAGAGGTGAACCCCGTCATGGTGGCGGATGGCTGGCACGGGGTTGTGCTGCATGGCGTCCAGGACACGGATGCCGAATGCCTCGTTGGCCAGCGATCGCACCTCGTCGGCAGTGGCCCAGCGAAAGGCACGGGTCTCGCTGGTCTCGACGAGGTGACCGCCGATGACCTTGCAGCGGAACACGAGGGCGATGATGTGCCGGGTCATGTTCTTGTAGACGCCAGTGAGGGTGACGGGCTCGACGTCCAGGCCGGTCTCTTCCCGGATCTCTCGGAGGAGGCCGGTGGTGATGTCCTCGCCGCGTTCGAGGATGCCGCCTAGCGCCTCCCAATGGCTGTTGTCCCTGCGCTGGGTCAACAGCGCACGTCCCTGATCGTCGATGATGACACCTGCCACGCTGACGGAGTGCGTGTTCGGGTGATCCATCGATTCCCTCCGGCGTTCCTGGTCGCTATCCTCAGCCCACATGGTCGTATGTACGAGTTGAGGAGTGGTCGTGGCCGAGCTGCCGTTGCCGGACCTGGACTCGATCAGCGACAGGTGGATCGTCACGTCCGTGCCACGTACCTCCCGGATTCCCGCGTAGCGAGTTTGACGCCCACAGCAGTACGTCGTCCACGCCGTACCAAGAGGGTTGTGTCCAGCGGCGTGACACCCTCGTAGAAGTCCACCCTCCACAGGGCGGTCGTTGCCTCACTCACCGCGTGTCGGTCGGTCATGCGCGGGAGGCTACTCCCCTGCGGGCTCGTCCCACATCGACGTGCCGTACACCACCTGGTGGCGGTCTACCGGGATCACGATGTCCGCGGTCTCGACCGGCCGGGTGTCGGCGTAGTAGGTCCGCTCGATCGTCAGCACAATGGCGCCGGGCGCGACGTCGAGGCGCTTGGCCTCGTCTGCGGTGGCGGGCCGCGCGGACACAACCTCGGCCGAGTGCGTGACCTGGACCCCGATCTGCCGCTGCCGCTCGACCACGCCGACGCCAGCGTGCGGGCCGTCCTCAGGCAGGACGATGGGCGTGCCGCGGGTCAAGGCCAGCGGCTCCCAGCTCGTCGAGAGCATCACCGGGTTTCCGTCGCCCCGGAATGTATAGGTCGTCCTGACCACGTCGGGGTCGTCAGCTGGTGGCTCGTCGAGGGCCAGGCGCTCGCGCACCGCGGCGGAGGCCTGCGCCGTCCGGGAGTCGTAGTCCCAGGTCCCGGTCTGGCCCTGATTGGCCATCTCGCCGGCGAACGGCGAGCCGCCGCGGGCGTTGCGGTTCCAGCTGCGTACGAGACGGCGGATCTCGGGTTGCGCTCGCACATAGGTGCCTGAGCCCGGGCGAGCCACGGCGAGCCCCTCGGACGTCAGAACGTCGAGTGCGTCGGCGGCGGTGTTGCGTGCGACGCCGTACTCCCGGGTGATGTCCGGGATGGAGGGCAGCCGGTCTCCCACGGCGAGCTCTCCAGAGACGATCTTGGATCGCAGCTCGTCCGCTATGCGGATGTACTTCGGGCGATCCACGGGGTGATTCACGCGTACAGCTTGACGGGTTACATAGTCAGGCTGCAAGCTTCATATGACACGCTGACAACTGACTATGCAGCATTAGGTGGTCCCCCATGCTTCACCAGACGCTGCCAGGCGTACCCGCCGCAGTAGACGATGCCCGCGCCTGGATCCGCACGGTCGTACAGAGCGAGCACCCCAAGGTCGAGGTCGCCGTCGCCGTTCACATCATCGGCGAGCTGGTGGCCAGCGCCGTCCGGCACACCCCCAAGGGCGGTCTCGTCGAGATCCTTGTCACTCCCGCCGCGCGGGGCGGCATGGTGATCGAGGTGAAGGACCCCGGCGCGCCGGCCCTCGATCCCGACGTTGGCGGCTGGGCGGACATCAGCCGCGGCGTGCTGAATTTCGGTGCCTCCTCCACCGAGGGCGGTCACCGCGCCTGGTGCGAACTTCCCCAGGTCACCAGGCCATGACCACGACCGCGGTTCAGGTGCCGTACGTCGTCGCCTACGAGGTCGAAACCGTCGCGCTCAACCTTGCCGTCATCCACGACGTCTGGGCGCTGAACGGGCGTCGGCTGTCCTACGCCGATCCGGCGGCGAGCGACTGGGTCATGGGCGTGCTGTGGGCCCGGCAGAAGTTCGAACGGCACGGGAAGGTCAACTACCAGGAGATGCACGCGCTCCGGCAGCGGGAGTGCATGCTGCACCGGCTCTGCCAGGTGTGCCAGGCTCCCGCGATGGATCCCGGCACCGGGCGTCTGTCCTGGGTGTTCCACGAGGAAGCGCACGCCGAGGCCGGCCAGCTCAGCAAGCCGCCAACGTGTCTGCGGTGCATCCCCGAGGCGCGAACCGCCTGCCCGCATCTACAGCGCGAAGCCCACGTCTACACCTCGCCCGACTACGAGCTGTGGGGCGTGAAGGGAACCGTCTTCTCCGCCTCCGGCAGGCCGACTCTCCAGGACGTCCCACTGACCGATCTCCACACGCTGGAGTTCACGCTTGCCAGGGCCCTGATCGTGCACGTATCGAACCTGCTGCCCAAGCAGGCCCCTTAGACAGCCCGGCCGACATGCCGAACCCTCCATGGCGGCCGGGACAATCTCCCCGGCGAGCCCGTGGCACGTCAAAGCGACGATCGAACCGGGGCCTGGGGTCTCCGTCCGGATCTGGAGGGACGGTGGCGGAGACCCCCTCTCACAACCCCTCTGAGGAGCTTCGAATGGACCTGCAGATACTGTCCGCGTTCGGTCTATCCGCCGACGTCGGAGCCGTGATCATCGTGTGCGGACTGCTCGGCTGGGACTGGCTGAGCTGGGTGTGGGGACGTATCACCGACTGCACATAGACGGCCCGGCCGCCACGCTTGAGCCCTCAATACAGGGCCCAGGCCCGCATCCCCTGTCCCCCTGGCCGCCGCGAATGACATCCGCGACCGTCTCCCGAGCGCCCTGTCTAGACCCTGTGGGCGAAGTGGCGGGAGGGACGGCGGACAAGGTCATCTCCCAGATTTCTCCCAACCAACGAAAAAGAGCCGCTTCCTAGTTCGAAAGCGACTCTTTCTTGCTGGTCATCTGTGTGGGGCTACCAGGACTTGAACCTGGGACCTCTTCCTTATCAGGGAAGCGCTCTAACCGTCTGAGCTATAGCCCCGCGTACGCCAAACCGTATCGCATCCCCACCAGGGAAGGCGAACCGGTTGTTCGGACGAGGAAAAGCTTACCGCCTCTCCGTAGTTGCTCGCGCCGCCCCCGAAAGATCGACGACGACGCGAGCCAAAAGCCGCAAAACGACGAGCCACAGAACCACGAACCATGTACCGAAAGCTACTCCGCCTCGCTGAAGGTCACCTCGACGCCGCCCACCAGGTCGGAGGCGACGTTGTAGATGACCGCCCCCAGCGTGGACAGTGCCGTGATCAGCACCACGTTCACCGCGCCGATGAGGGCGGTGTAGCCGAGGATGCGGACCGGCTCGAACCAAGAGGCGATGTCGATCGGGATCGAGTTTTGCCCCTGCTCACCCTTGCCGAGCTGGTTGACCAGGTCCACCAGCGAGTCGAACACGCCCAAGGCGGACAGCACGCCGTACAGGACGGCCACTGCCACGAACAGCACCACGAAGCAGACGAGGGAGACCACGAAGCTGAACTTCATGGCCGACCACGGCTCGACGCGACGCAGGACCAGGTGGGCCTTGCGGGGGAGACGGGCCCCCGCGGAACTGGAGGACTTCTTCTTGGGCATCTCGACAAGCGGAGGGGCCTCGGAAGTCAGCGAGGGACGGAGGCGGACCGTCTCGTTGCCCTCCGTCGTCTGCTCCTCCCCTGGCTGACCCGTGACCGGCGGCACTACTCCTTGCGGAGGCGTCGCCTTCTCCTCGTCGACCGCTCCGTCGAAGATCTCGGTTTCATTGGACTTCTTCGGCTGCTGGCCGTTGTCCCGGGCCGCCTTAGTCCTGGCGGAGCCACCCTGGGCGCTCATGACCTACTCTCCTCCCCCGTCTTCCTCACTCTCCACCGAAGCCTCCATGGACTCGGCGTTCCGGGCGAGGGCCACCACGCTGTCGCCTTCGGCGAGATTCATCAAACGCACTCCCATGGTCTGGCGGCCGGACT
The DNA here is from genome assembly GCF_040680095.1 of Nonomuraea sp. NPDC052129. NCBI lineage: Bacteria > Bacillati > Actinomycetota > Actinomycetes > Streptosporangiales > Streptosporangiaceae > Nonomuraea > Nonomuraea sp. NPDC052129. The sequence goes on from NZ_JBFAVX010000003.1 coordinate 53,250, forward strand.
GCTTGATCTCGCCGGCACTCGTCCGGATCACCCCGCCGGCGGATGTGATCGCGAAGACCTCATCCTCTGGGTTGACCATGACTGCTCCGACCAGCTTGCCACGGGAACTGACGATTTTCGCAGTCAGCACGCCCCTACCGCCACGTCCTTGAACTGGATACTGCTCGACGGGTGTCCGCTTTGCGTACCCAGCCTTGGTGGCGATAAGCACATGTTGACCATCGGCAATTCTATTCATGGCGAGAAGTTCGTCACCATCAAGGAATCTCATGCCGATGACGCCGCTGGTCGCCCGCCCCATCGGGCGCAGCGCTTCGTCGGAGGCGGTGAAGCGGACGGACTGCGCGCCCTTGGAGACGAGCAGCAGGTCGTCCTCCTCGGAGACCAGGCGGGCCCCGATGACCTCGTCGTCGTCCCGCAGGTTGATCGCGATCAGACCACCGGACCTGGGGGAGTCGTACTCCGACAGGCGGGTCTTCTTCACCAGGCCACTGCGGGTGGCGAGCACGAGGTAAGGGGCGACGTCGTAGTCACGCAGGTCGAGGACCTCCATTACTGTCTCGTCGGGCTGCATGGCCAGCAGGTTCGCCAGGTGCATGCCTCGCGCGTCGCGCGCGGCGTCGGGGAGTTCGTACGCTTTGACGCGGTAAACGCGGCCTTTGTTCGTGAAGAACAGCAACCAATGATGGGTCGTCGTGACGAAGAAGTGGTCGACGATGTCGTCCTGGCGCAGCTGCGCGCCTCTGACGCCCTTGCCGCCGCGCTTCTGCGCCCGGTAAAGGTCGGTACGGGTGCGCTTGGCGTAGCCGCCGCGGGTGATGGTGACGACGATCTCTTCCTCGGCGATGAGGTCTTCGATCGACATGTCGCCGTCGTACGCGACGATCTCGGTCTGGCGGTCGTTGCCGAAGCGGGCGACGATCTCGGCCATCTCGTCACCGACGATCTGGCGCTGCCGGGGCTCCGAGCTCAGGATGTCCTGGTAGTCGGCGATCGCCGTCATCAGCGTGTCGAACTCGTCCTGGATCGCCTGGCGCTCCAGGGCGGCGAGCTTGCGCAGCTGCATGTCGAGGATGGCCTGGGCCTGGATCTCGTCGATCTCCAGCAGCGTCATCAGGCCGCCCTGGGCCTCCGCGGCCGACGGCGAGCGCCTGATCAGCGCGATGACCTCGTCCATCCGGTCGAGCGCCTTGAGCAGCGCCCGCAGGATGTGGGCCCGCTCCTCGGCCTTGCGCAGCAGGTAGCGCGTCCGCCGGACGATGACCTCGATCTGGTGCGCCACGTAGTAGGTGATGAACTGGTCGAGCCGCAGCGTACGCGGCACCCCGTCGACCAGGGCCAGCATGTTGGCGCCGAAGGTGTCCTGGAGCTGGGTGTGCTTGTACAGGTTGTTGAGCACGACCTTGGCGACGGCGTCGCGCTTGAGCACGATGACCAGCCGCTGGCCGACCCGCGACGACGACTCCTCGCGGACGTCGGCGATGCCGGTGACCTTGCCCTGCTTGACCAGCTCAGCGATCTTGTAGGAGAGGTTGTCGGGGTTGACCTGGTAGGGGAGTTCGGTGACGACGAGGGCGTGACGGCCCTTGTTGTCCTCCTCGACCTCGACAACGGCGCGCATGGTGATCGAGCCGCGGCCGGTGCGGTAGGCGTCCTCGATGCCCCGGCGGCCGACGATCAGGCCCTTGGTCGGGAAGTCGGGGCCCTTGACCCGCGCGATGGCCGCCTCGAGCAGCTCCTCTTCGGAGGCCTCGGGGTTGTCCAGCGACCACTTGACGGCCTCGGCCACCTCGCGCAGGTTGTGCGGCGGGATGTTGGTCGCCATGCCGACCGCGATGCCGCCCGAGCCGTTGACCAGCAGGTTGGGGAAGCGCGCCGGGAGTACGACGGGCTCCTGGGAGCGGCCGTCGTAGTTGGGCTGGAAGTCGACGGTCTCCTTGTCGATGTCGCGCAGCATCTCCATGGCGATGGGCGCGAGCTTGCACTCGGTGTAGCGCATCGCCGCGGGCGCGTCGTTACCCGGAGAGCCGAAGTTGCCCTGCCCGTCGACCAACGGGTGGCGCAGCGACCAGGGCTGCGCCAGGCGTACGAGGGCGTCGTAGATCGAGGAGTCGCCGTGGGGGTGGTAGGAACCCATGACGTCACCGACGACGCGCGAGCACTTGAAGTAGCCGCGGTCGGGGCGGTAGCCGCCGTCGTACATCGCGTAGAGCACGCGGCGGTGCACCGGCTTGAGACCGTCACGCACGTCCGGCAGGGCACGCGAGACGATGACCGACATCGCGTAGTCCATGTAGCTGCGCTGCATCTCGGTCTGAATGTCGACCGGTTCGATGCGGTCCGAAGACGGTGGAGGCGGAGTGTTCACTTCCGTCACGTGTGAAGATCCTTTTCTACTGTACGGCGGTGCGCTACACGTCTAGGAAACGGACATCTCGCGCATTGCGGATGATGAAGGCTCTGCGTGCCTCAACGTCCTCACCCATGAGCACGCTGAACATCTCGTCGGCCTGGGCCGCGTCATCGAGCGTGGCCTGGAGCAGGACGCGGCTGTCGGGGTTCATGGTGGTTTCCCACAGCTGGTTGGCGTTCATCTCGCCGAGACCCTTGAACCGCTGGACGCCGTCGTGGGCACGGGGGTCGCGCTTGCCGCGGCCGATGCCGTCCTCGATGATCGCGTCGCGTTCGCGGTCGGAGTAGGCATAAGAGGCGTCGTCGCCCTTGCGGTCCCACTTGATCTTGTAGAGGGGCGGCTGCGACAGGTAGACGTGGCCGCCCTCGATCAGCGGGCGCATGAACCTGAACAGCAGCGTCAGCAGCAGCGTGGTGATGTGCTGGCCATCGACGTCGGCGTCGGCCATCAGGATCAGCTTGTTGTAACGCAGCTTGCTGATGTCGAACTCGTCGTGCACGCCGGTGCCCATGGCCGTGATCAGCGACTGGACCTCGGTGTTCTGCAGGACCTTGTCGACCCTGGCCTTCTCAACGTTGAGGATCTTGCCGCGGATCGGCAGGATCGCCTGGAACCGCGAGTCGCGCCCACCCTTGGCCGAGCCGCCGGCCGAGTTGCCCTCGACGATGAACAGCTCGCACTTGTCGGGGTCGTTCCACTGGCAGTCGGCCAGCTTGCCCGGCAGGCCGCTGCCCGACTCCAGCAGCGACTTGCGCCGCGTCAGGTCGCGGGCCTGGCGAGCCGCGAGGCGGGCCCTGGCGGCCTGCAGCGACTTGTTGATGATGTCCTTGGCCTCGCCGGGGTTGCGCTCGAACCAGGCGCGCAGGTGGTCGTTGCAGGCCTTCTGCACGAACGACTTGGCCTCGGTGTTGCCGAGCTTCGTCTTGGTCTGCCCCTCGAACTGCGGGTCGGCCAGCTTGATCGAGACGATCGCGGTCAGGCCCTCGCGGACGTCCTCGCCGGAGAGGTTGTCGTCCTTGCCCTCCTTGAGGAACTTCTGCTCGCGCGCGTAGCGGTTGACGATCGACGTCAGCGCCGCGCGGAAGCCCTCCTCGTGGGTGCCGCCCTCAGCCGTGTTGATGGTGTTGGCGAAGGTGTAGACGGACTCGCTGTAGGAGTTGTTCCACTGCATGGCGATCTCTACGGAGACGCCGTCGCCGTGCTCCTCGAAGTCGATGACCGACGCGTGCGCGGGCTCCTTCTTGGAGTTGAGGTGCGTCACGAAGTCGGACAGACCGCCCTGGTAGCAGTAGGTGACCTCGACGACCTCGCCGTTGACGTGGTCGGGCCGCTCGTCGCGCAGCACGATCGTCAGGCCCTTGTTGAGGAAGGCCATCTCCTGGAAGCGCCGCGAGAGCGTCTCGAAGTTCCAGGTGGTGGTCTCGAAGATCGCCTCGTCGGCCCAGAACGTGATCGTGGTGCCGGTCTCGGTGGTCTCCCCATCCGTCGCCAGCGGCGCGGTCGGCTTGGAGTGCTCGTAGCGCTGCCGCCAGATGTGGCCGTTCTGCTTGACCTCCACCTCCATGGCGGTGGACAGCGCGTTGACGACGGCCGAGCCGACGCCGTGCAGACCTCCGGACACGGCGTACGACTTGCCGTCGAACTTGCCGCCCGCGTGCAGCGTGGTCAGCACGACCTCGACGGCGGAACGCTTCTCGACCGGGTGGATGCCGGTCGGGATGCCGCGGCCGTTGTCGATGACCCGCACACCGTTGTCGGCGAGCAGGGTGACGTCGATGCGGTCGGCGTGGCCGGCGAGGGCCTCGTCCACCGAGTTGTCGACGATTTCGTAGACCAGGTGATGCAGACCGCGCTCACCGGTCGAGCCGATATACATACCCGGGCGCTTGCGAACCGCCTCAAGCCCTTCGAGTACGGTGATTGAGCTAGCGTCGTAGGACAAGTGCCAAATCCTCCTGCCGCGGACACGCGGCTGGGGAGGCGACACATGTCAAGCTGCCCCTGCCGTGCCCGTCACCGTCGTGAGTGCCCCGTTGCGTTGATCACCCGGGGGAATCGGCGCTGTATGCGTGCCGGGGGTGACACGCAAACGGACGTGTCCGGAATCCAGTTTCATTCTACCGGCTCTGAGGGCCCAAGGTGGCATTGAACGCGCCTGTAACGGCCTGTCGCTTGATTTCCCCCTCTTCGAGCATCCCCCCACAGGAATGGGGGTCATCGCGTCTGCGGCTCTCTGATGGGTTTTCTCGCGGATCCGGCCCATGGGTTTCCCACCGATCCGGCTCAGCCGTAGGTGTCTCCTGGGCCCTTGCTGCCGGTCACCCTCAGGCCCCCGGCCGCGCGCGGTGCGTTCTGCGGGCCTCTGACCTTCACCTTCGTCACCGTGCCGTGTCCGAGCTCCTCGTTGAGCCGGCGTACGAGAGTGCGCGCGAGCAGGCGTACCTGGGTCGCCCAGGCGGTGGAGTCGGCCAGGATGAGCACCTCGCCGTCGTCGAACGAATCGGGCTTGGTGTGCGCGGCGAGCTCGGGACCGACGATGTCGGACCAGCGGCCGAACACCCCGCCGACGGCCGCCGACCGCTCCCAGCCGCGGTCGGCCAGCAGGTCGGAGATCGCGCGTCCGAAAAGCTGTGGATCGCCGGCGTCCCTGCGCGCCCCCGCCCTGCGCCTGGGCTCGCGGCGGGGGAGTTGGCCGCGCTTGGCCGCGTCGGCCTTGGCCTGGGCCAGCTTCTCCCTGGCCATCGCCGCGCCCCTGGCCGTGGGGTTGTCATCGGCGGGCACCCGGGAGGTGCCGCCGGCGGATCCGCTTGGGTTGCTCTCAGCGGACCCGCGGGGGTTGCTGTCAGCGGACACGCGTCACGCTCCCTTCTGCGACGTCGAACCTGGCCCCGATCAACTCCCCGGGCACGTCGTCGGCCACCGCCGCGGTGATGAGCACCTGCTCGGCGGGGGCGACGATCTCGGACAGGCGGCGCCTGCGCTGGCTGTCGAGCTCGGCGAAGACGTCGTCCAGGATCAGCACCGGGTCGCCGCCCTCGGCCCGGAGCAGGTCGTAGGCGGCCAGCCGCAGCGCCAGGGCGAACGACCACGACTCGCCATGGCTGGCGTAGCCGCGCGCGGGCAGCTCGCCGAGACCCAGGATCAGGTCGTCGCGGTGCGGGCCGACGAGCGTGACACCCCGCTCCAGCTCGGCCGCGCGTACTTCCAATAGCCGCTCGCGGAGTCGTTCTTCAAGGGTTTTCCCCAAGTCTGTGGATAACGTCTGTGTATCGGAAGATCCCGTCTCACCGGGGACTTCGTCCTCAGCCGCGTCGGTGCCTGTGGACAAAGTGCTGCGATAGGCCAGGGTCGCGGGGGCGCTCGTGGGGGCGAGCGCGGCATAGGCTCCGGCGACCAGCGGGCGCAGCGCGTCGATGAGATCGAGCCGCGCTTGGAGAAGCTCCGCGCCGTGTCTCGCCAGATGCGCGTCCCAGACCTCCAGAGTGCTCAGGACGTCTCCGGCGCCCGCCGCCGAGAATCCTGTGTCACTCTCGGCCCTTCGGGCGCTCCTGGCCCCTCTGCGGGCCTGGGAGGCGGCACGCAGGAGCGCTCCTCGCTGCTTCAGCACGCGGTCGTAGTCGGCGCGTACGCCGGCGAACCGCGGAGTGCGGCTCACCAGCAGCTCATCGAGGAAGCGCCGCCGCTCAGAGGGGTCGCCCTTGACCATCGACAGGTCCTCGGGGGCGAACAGCACCGTGCGCAGCAGGCCGATGACGTCGCGGGGCCTGGACACGGGGGAGCGGTTGAGCCGCGCGCGGTTGGCGCGCCCCGGGTTGATCTCCAGCTCGACCAGCGCCCGCCGATCGTCCCTGTGGATGGCGCAGCGCACGATGGCCCGGCTCGCGCCCCGTCGTACGAGAGGCGCGTCGCTCGCCACCCGGTGGCTGGAGTGCGTCGCGACGTAGCCGAGGGCTTCGACCAGGTTGGTCTTGCCCTGGCCGTTGGGCCCCACGAACGCCGTGACGCCCGGCTCCAGGCCGAGCTCCACGGACGCGTAGGACCGGAAGTCGGTCAGCGACAGATGGGCGACGTGCACCCCAAGAAGGTTAGTGGGCCACGCAGGTCACTGGGGTCACCGGCTTGCACCTGTGGAAAACCGGTGTCGGGGTCAGCGCACGTTCGGCGGGGTCACGTCGGCGCCGGGGGAGTCGGCGCCCATGCCCGTCGAGCCCTCCGCCGAGGCGATCGGGTGGCCGCCGAACTGGTTGCGCAGCGCGGCCACCACCTTCATCGCGGGCGGGTCCTCCTGACGCGAGGCGAACCTGGCGTACAGCGCGGCGGTGATCACCGGCAGCGGCACGGCGTGGTCCACCGCGGCCTGCACGGTCCACCGGCCCTCGCCGGAGTCCTGTGCGTAACCGCGCAGCTCCTCGAGGTGCTCGTCGCTGTCGAGCGACCGCACCAGCAGGTCGAGCAGCCAGGAGCGGATGACCGTGCCGGTGCGCCAGCTGCTGAAGCAGCCCTTGACGTCCTTGACGATGTCGGAGGCTTCCAGGAGCTCCCAGCCCTCGGCGAAGGACTGCATCATGCCGTACTCGATGCCGTTGTGGACCATCTTGGCGAAGTGTCCCGCGCCGACCTCGCCCGCGTGGACGAAGCCGTCCTCGCCTTCGGGCTTGAGCGTCTCGAAGATCGGCATCATGTGCTGGACGACGGGCTCGTCGCCCCCGCACATCAGCGCGTAGCCGTTCTGCAGGCCCCAGACGCCGCCGCTCACGCCGCAGTCGACGAAGCGGATGCCGCGCTCGGCGAGCTCGGCGGCGTGCTTCTGGTCATCCACATAGTGTGAATTACCGCCGTCGATGACGATGTCGCCCTCGGAGAGGAGTTTGCCGAGCTCGTCGACCGTCTGCTGGGTGGGTTTGCCGGCCGGGACCATCACCCAGACCGCGCGCGGCGCCTCCAGCCTGTCGACCAGCTCTTTCAAGCTGCCGACGTCGCTGGCCTCCCGGTTGTGGTCATAGCCCACGACCTCGTGACCTCCGCGGCGCAGCCTTTCGGCCATGTTGCCGCCCATCCTGCCAAGTCCGACCATGCCGATCTGCATGATGTACCAACTCCCCTAGTCAGGCCTCCATAATCCCCGATGGGATTTTCAGCTCGACAAGCGGATCGGCATGATCAGGTAACGGTAGTCGGGGACTCCGCCGTCATCCACAGGCTTTCCACCGGTGAGGATGGCGGGCTTGGTGGACGTGGTCATCTGCAGCCGGGCGACGTCCGAGTCGATCGCGCCCAGCCCTTCCAGCAGGAACTGGTGGTTGAAGGCGATGTTCATCTCCTCGCCCTCATAGTCCACCGGCAGCACCTCGACGGCCTGGGCCTCGTCGCCGCTGCCGGCCTCCAGCACGACCTCGCCGCTCTTGAACGCCAGGCGTACCGGAGTGTTGCGCTCGGCGACCAGGGCCACGCGCTTGACCGCCTCGACGAACGAGCTTGTGGACAGGTCGGCGCGCGCCGAGAACTCCGTCGGCAGCAGCGAGCGGTATTTGGGGAACTCGGGGTCGAGCAGCCGCGTCGTGGTCCGCCGCCCGGCGCTGGAGAAGCCGATCATGCCCTCGCCGGTGCCGCCCGCCGAGCTGAGCGCGATCTCCACCTCGGCGCCGGTCGCGCCGAGCGCCTTGGCCGAGTCGGCGAGCGTCTTGCCGGGGATCATCGCGATCGCCGCGAAGTCGGGCTGGTCGGGCTGCCATTTCAGCTCGCGTACGGCCAGGCGGTAACGGTCGGTCGCGGCGAGGGTCACGGTGTCGCCCTCGATCTCCATCCGTACGCCGGTGAGCATGGGCAGCGTGTCGTCCCTGCCCGCGGCGACGGCGACCTGGCCGACGGCGGCGGCGAAGACGTCGCTGCCCACCCGGCCGGCGGCCGGCGGCATGGCCGGCAGCGACGGGTAGTCCTCCACAGGCATGGTCAGCAGGGTGAACCGGGCGCTGCCGCAAGTGACGACCGCCTTGGCCCCCTCCACGACGAAGTCCACAGGCTGTGCGGGAAGCGCGCGGGTGATCTCGGCGAGCAGCTTGCCGGAGACCAGGACGACGCCGGCCTCACCGGTGTGGAGTTCGAGCGTCACCTCGGCGGAGACCTCGTAGTCGAAGCCCGACAGCTTGAGCTGCTGGTCCTCGGTGACCTCCATCCGCATTCCGGCGAGAACGGGGACCGACGGTCGCGCGGGCAGGCTGCGTGCCGTCCATGCCACCGCCTCAGCGAGGACGTCTCGCTCGATTCGGAACATCACGGTCATCAGCCTCCTGAGTTCGTCGTTGATTCAAGTGTTGCCTCTCCCGCACCCGAGTTCCGGGAGAACCCCTCTATGGGTCTTGAGTTTCTTAGTAAGAGAGATAGGTGGTCTTCACACTAGGGGCTGTGGATAGTGTGGACAACGGGCGTTTCCCCTGGTCAGCTTGCGTGGCGTCGCCCACATGCTCGGTGGATTACGCCTGGGGGAAACTTCGCCGCCTGGGGATGAAGGTTCGTTGCCCACAGCTCGTCCCCAGATCATGGTGCGTTCATCCACTGGTCATCCACCGGCTTTCCACAGGTTATCCACGGGATAAACGGCCTCGCGGGAGACCCTTTTTCGACTGTGCACAGGCCGTCCACAAGTCATCCACCGGATGTCCCCAGGTTGTCCTCAGGATGTCCCCAACTTTATCCCCAGGCATCGCGCAGGATTTTTCAGGCGAAGATGGGGCGTACGGCCGCCGCGATCTGACGTTTCCCCTGATCCACAGTGTTATCCACAGGCTGTGCATGACGGTCAGGATCCGCGCGACGTCTGTTTGATACGCATTGTTAGCTCGTTGACCTGGTTGTACATCGACCTGCGCTCCGCGATGAGCGAGCGGATCTTGCGCTCGGCGTGCATGACGGTCGTGTGATCGCGGCCGCCGAACTGCTGCCCGATCTTCGGCAGCGACAGGTCGGTCAGCTCGCGTACCAGATACATCGCGATCTGCCTGGCGTTGACCAGAGCCCTGCTGCGCGAGCTGCCGCAGAGGTCGTCGATGCTGATGCCGAAGTATTCGGCGGTCTTGGCCATGATCGTGGCGATGGTGATCTCGTGGCCGCCGTCGGAGGTGATCAGGTCCTTCAGCACCACCTCGGCCAGCTGGAGGTCGACGCCCTGCCGGTTGAGGCTGGCGAAGGCGGTGACCCTGATCAGGGCGCCCTCCAGCTCGCGGATGTTGGTGGAGATGCGGCTGGCGATGTACTCCAGGACCTCGGGCGGGGCGGCCAGGCCCTCCTGGATGGCCTTCTTCCTGAGGATCGCGATGCGGGTCTCCAGCTCGGGCGGCTGGACATCGGTGATCAGGCCCCACTCGAACCGGTTGCGCAGCCGGTCCTCCAGCGTGATCAGCTGCTTCGGCGCCCGGTCGCTGGAGATCACGATCTGCTTGTTGGCGTTGTGCAGGGTGTTGAAGGTGTGGAAGAACTCCTCCTGCGTCTGCTCCTTGCCCTCCAGGAACTGGATGTCGTCCACGAGCAGGATGTCGATCGCTCGGTAGCGGCCGCGGAAGCCGTCGGCCTTGTGGTCGCGGATGCTGTTGATGAAGTCGTTGGTGAACTCCTCCGAGCTCACGTATCTCACCCGCGCGCCGTCGTACAGGCTCTGGGCGTAATGCCCGATCGCGTGCAGGAGGTGGGTCTTCCCCAGGCCCGAGTCGCCATAAATAAAGAGAGGGTTGTACGCCTTTGCGGGGGATTCGGCTACGGCCACGGCGGCCGCGTGGGCGAATCGGTTGCTGGCCCCGATGACGAATGTCTCGAAGGTGTACTTCTGGTTGAGCCGAGCGGGTTCGCTGGGCTTGTTGCTCTTCGCTTCCCAGCGGTTGTGCGTCGGCTCCGGCAGTTTCTCCACAGGGGACTGCCCCTGTTCAAAAGTGAACGTGGGCTGTGGATATTCGGTGGATATCTGGGCCGGGTCCGGCTGTGGAGAATAGAACTGCGGAGGCTCGGAAGCCTGGTAGTGCTGGGCCGATGGGGGCTGTGCATAACGTGGCTGGGGGTCCAGGCCCTGGGGATAATTTTGAGCCACAGGCTGTGGATGAAGGTCCGGCATCTGCTGCTCGGGGGCCGTCGTGTCGATCATCACGGCCAGGCGCATCGCCCGGCCGAGCTCCTGAGAGAGCGCGTGGGCCACGAGGGGGCGCAGCTTCCCCTCGATGAGGTCCTTCAGGAAGTCGTTGGGGACGCCCAGCACGATCGTGTCGTCGGCCTGGGCGATCGGGCGCACCATGGAGAGCCAGGTGCGCTGCTGTATGGGGACGTTCTCGTTGAGGAAGTTGCTCAGGGCCCTCGCCCATACCTTGCCGAGGTCGACATGGTTCATGTGCGGTGCCCCTCCTTCCTCTCGCGGCCCCCCGCGATCGATCGTTTACCGCCTGCCCAGTGCGGGCATTGGCCTGTTGCGGCCTGGTTATTGGCGCTTCGCACACGTACGTCACAAGTCGTCGGTGCACCGTCACTGGCTGTCCACCGGGGCGAGTTATCCACATGGAGCTCCCACCCGCAGGGGCGGCCGGCGCCTTGGTCCACAGCGTGTCGGCCGAGCTGGACACCCACACCATCCACAGGCCATCCACAAGTTATGCACAGGCCTTGAGCGGCTCTGGGAGGGCTGACAGTAGCTCTGTGCACAGCTGTGTTCAAGCGTTGTCCACAGCCTAGTGGTACCTGAGTGCACATACTGTGGACGTGGCCGAGGATGTGGAAAACCCGCATGTGGATTAGTGGATAACCCGTTCGCCCGGTCGCCAGTTTGACCTGGGGCATGCTTGCCCCGTAACGTGCCATGGTCGGCTTGTCACGCGACGGCTATTTCGCGTGCCCTCGCTCTCTTGGCAAGCCAGCCATGTGTGTATCAGCGCCCCTGCGGCGCACCTTCAAGCCTGGAGCCCACCCGTGAGCAAGCGTACTTTCCAGCCGAACAACCGTCGCCGCGCGAAGACCCACGGCTTCCGGCTGCGGATGCGCACCCGGGCCGGTCGCGCCATCCTGGCCGCTCGCCGCCGTAAGGGCCGCGAAACGCTGTCGGCCTGATCGACTCGCGTCCGATAGTCCGCCCGCCGGTGAAGTCCGCCGGCGGGCGATAGGCGTATATGGTGCTTTCCCGTCAATCCCGCATGCGACGCGGGGAGGAGTTCGAGGCGGCCGTCAAGCGTGGGAAGCGCGCGGGCCGTCCTACCCTGGTAGTGCATCTAGGCATTTCTGGGGATTCGACGCCTCTGGTTGGTTTCGTGGTGAGCCGAGCTGTGGGTGGCGCCGCCGTCCGTAACAAGGTCAAGCGGCGGCTCCGACACCTGATGCGGGACCGTCTCGACCGGCTCCCGCGAGGTAGCCTGCTGGTGGTACGCGCCAATCCACCGGCCGCGTCAGCGCGATACGAGCACCTTGCCGCCGAGCTCGACCTCGCGTTGGATCGTTTGTTCAGGCGGCGCGAGTCCGCGATGGATGGACACAGATGACGGAGCAGCCGCAAGGGATGCCGAGCCTCCCCGCTCGGGCATTGATCATCCCGATCCGGTTCTATCGGGCCTTTATCAGCCCGATGCTCGGTCCACGTTGCCGTTTCTATCCGTCGTGCAGTGCCTACGGGCTCGAAGCGATAGCCGTACATGGTGCATTGCGCGGCACATGGCTGACTGTCCGGCGCATCGGGCGGTGCCACCCATTCCATCCCGGAGGTATAGACCCGGTGCCCCCACGCCCGGTTCGGTCCCACGAAACGCAAGGGAGATAGCTCGGTGGAGCTGTCCTGGCTGAGCTGGCTCTATGAAGCCGTAGCCCATGTCATCATCTGGATCCATCAGGGATACAGCACATTCCTCAACCCGGACAGCGGGCTGACATGGGCCCTGACCATCATCACGCTGACCGTTTTCATGCGGGTCCTGATCTTCCCGCTCTTCCTGAAGCAGATGCGCTCGTCGCGCAAGATGCAGGAACTCGCCCCCAAGGTGGCGGAGCTCCGCAAGCGCTACAAGAACGACAAGCAGCGCATGAACCAGGAAGTCATGGCGGTCTACCAGGGAGCGGGCGCCAACCCGCTCGGTGGCTGCCTGCCCGTGGTCGCGCAGTTCCCCATCTTCATCTCGATGTTCACCGTGCTGCGGGCCATGGCCGACGGCCGCCCGGTCTACGGCATGACGCAGCAGCTCGTCGACAGCGCCCGATCCGCGCACATCTTCGGCGCGCCGCTGCCGGCCAACTTCTGGATGTCGCAGGCCCAGGTCGAAAGCTTCGGGGCCACCGTCGTCACGACGAAGATCGTGCTGGGCGTCTTCGTGGCGATCAGCTCGCTGACCACGTTCCTCACCGTCCGGCAGAGCGTCACCCGCTCCATGGCCCAGATGCCGGACAACCCCATGGCGCAGCAGCAGAAGATCCTGATGTACATCTCTCCGCTGTTCGCCTTCTTCAGCCTCAACTTCCCGCTCGGTCTGATCATGTACTGGGTCACCACGAACCTGTGGACGCTCGGTCAGCAGCACTGGTTCTACAGTCGCCACCCGATGCCGCAGTTCGACGCCAAGGGCAACATGGTCCCGGTCGAGCCGAAGACCGGTCTGCTCTCGAAACTCCGTAAGGGCGCCACTCCGGAAGAGGAAGTGCCTTCCGCGCCGCCGGAGCCTAAGATCATTCGGCAGCAGCCCAGTCGTCAGCCCCGCAGCAAGCGCACCGGCAGCAAGAAGTCGTGAACACGAAGGAGAGGCCGGCCATGACCGAGGCCGAGCAGGAGAAGACTCCTGATCTCAACGCGCTCGAGCAGGAAGGCGAGATCGCGGCAGACTACGTCGAGGGTCTCCTGGATATCGCCGACATCGACGGCGACATCGACATGGACGTCGAAGGTGACCGCGCGCTGGTCTCGGTCGTGGGCCTCAAGGGCACCGGCCTCGTCGGGCCCGAGGGAGAGGTCCTGGAGGCGCTCCAGGAGCTGACCCGCCTGGCCGTGCACCGGCAGACGGGGGAGCGGTCCCGGCTGATGCTCGACGTCGCCGGCTACCGCGAGCGGCGCCGCGCCGAGCTCACCAAGCTCGGCACCGAGATCGCCAATGAGGTGAAGGAGAAGGGCGAGCCCAAGGCGCTGCACGCGATGACGCCCTTCGAGCGCAAGATCGTCCATGACGCGGTGGCGGCCGCCGGGCTCCGTAGCGAGTCCGAGGGGGAGGAACCGCACCGCTACGTGGTCGTACTCCCGGTCTGACCGCACGTACGCACACTCGCTCGCCGACCGGCCGCCGTCCCGCACTCGGGGACGGCGGCCGGTTCGCGTGAGGGCATTCTTGATGTACGTACAGCTTGTCCGCTTTATAGCTAATTGACGTCTTTCGTGAAGTTTGGAGCATTCCGGGTCGGTGCGGAGTGCAGAGAGTGTGGCGCGCGGCCCTCATTCAGGGCGGCCCGCTAGTCTTCCCAAGTGATCGCTCACCTAGCCTTGAGTAGAGACCATCGCCCATGACCCCCGAGGAAGGGCCACCCACCAGTGACCGACGAGCTGCCGCCTCCGCCCGACGAAGCGCGTGAGCTGCCGCCTCCGCCCGATGTGGCGCGAGAGGTCTTCACCGGCGAGGCTTGGGGCCGCGCACAGGCGTTCGCCGAGCTCCTCGCCGGCCCTGGGGTGGTACGCGGGCTGCTGGGCCCCCGCGAGGTCCCCCGGATCTGGGATCGTCATCTGCTCAACTGCGCCGTTGTCGCCGAAGCCGTGCCGCCGGAGGTGCGGCTGGTCGACATCGGCTCGGGCGCCGGGTTGCCGGGCCTCGTGCTGGCGATCGTACGGCAGGACATCACGGTGACCCTGTTGGAGCCGCTGCTTCGCCGTACCGTCTTCCTGGAGGAGTGCGTCGAAACGCTCAAACTGGACAACGTCGAAGTGTTGCGCGGCCGCGCGGAAGAGCTGGCGGGCAAGCGCGAATTCGACGTCGCCAGCGCCCGCGCGGTCGCGCCGCTTGACCGGCTGCTGAAGTGGGCCATGCCACTTCTTCGCGAAGGTGGCGAGTTGATCGCCATGAAGGGGGAGCGAGCCGCGGAGGAACTTGCCGAGGCGGAGCCCCAATTGCGGGCCAGTGGGGCGAGGACAGCCGAGCTTGTGACCGTCGGGCGCGGTAAGGTCGAGCCGCCTGCAACATTGGTTCGGGTGGTAGCAGGTCGCGCGCCGGAGCCCGGTAGGCGGCGACGAAGGAGGTGACGGTCGTGCCAATCGCGTCAAGCGGTCTTGGCTGGCCGGACAGCCCTCTGTCCGAGAGTCCCAGCGGGGTTGGCTGGCCCGAAATGGGCGTGTCGCGACAGCGAATTCCTGGCACCGGCCTGCCACTGGTTGAAAGGATGGCCAACGTGACCCAGACCCCCCTAAACCCCGGTGATTCGCCGTTGGTACGAGAGGCGCTCAGCTCAGTGGTTTCACGTGAAACATCTGCCACCCAAACAGCCGCCGCCAAGGCGGGCGAAGCGTCCGGGGGAGGCGACGGCGCCTGGCCCAGGCCGCCCAAGTGCCGAGTGATCGCGGTGGCGAACCAGAAGGGTGGCGTCGGAAAGACCACGACCTCGGTCAACATCGCCGCCGCGCTCTCGATGCACGGCCAGCGCGTACTCGTGGTCGACCTCGACCCCCAGGGCAACGCCTCCACGGCCCTGGCCACCGAACACCGGGGCGATGTCCCGGATGTCTATCAGGTGCTCGTTGACGACTTGCCGATGGCCGACATCGTCAAGGAGGTGCCGGACATGCCGGGCCTCTACTGCGCCCCCGCCACCATCGACCTCGCCGGCGCCGAGATCGAGCTCGTCTCACTCGTCGCCCGGGAAGCCCGCCTCCGCCGCGCACTGGGGGCCTTCGAAGCGATCGAGCTCGACTACATCATCATCGACTGCCCGCCGTCGCTCGGCCTCCTGACCGTCAACGCCCTGGTCGCCGCCGAAGAGGTCATGATCCCCATCCAGTGCGAGTACTACGCGCTGGAGGGCCTGGGCCAGCTCCTTCGCAACGTCGACCTCATCAAGGCGCACCTGAACCCCACACTCAGCCTGTCGACGATCGTCCTCACTATGTACGACGGCCGCACCCGGCTGGCGTCCCAGGTCGCCGACGAGGTCCGCGCCCACTTCGGGGAGACGGTCCTCAGCACGGTCATCCCGCGCAGCGTCCGCCTTTCTGAGGCGCCCAGTTATGGGCAGTCGGTGATGACGTATGACCCTGGCTCGAGCGGCGCCATGGCCTACATGGACGCCGCCCGAGAAATCGCCCACCGCGCCGCCGTCTGACCTGTTGCCGTGTCGTAGGGCTGATGTTTGTGCGGCCGTAGGTATCTCGTACGGCCTGAATGCGGCGGCCGCTCTGCGACCCGCCCTTCTCCTGGGTTCGTTTTCCACGGGCTGTCCACCGATGGCTCTCGCCTGGGGCTGGTCCCGGTTTCTTCTACTTCCGTATTCGTAGGGACGATCCTCTGCTGCTCGTTTCCCACATCCATACAGACCAGCCCCTGCCGCTTGTTTCCCGCACCCGCACGGCCCTGACCGTTCATCTCTGGCAGCCGCACGGTCCTCTCCGCCTGCCTCCCATGTCCGTGTAGACCGCTCCCGTTCATCTCCCCGCGTCCGTATGGAGCGCTTCCGTTCGTCTCCCCGACGCCATGCTTGCTTTTCGCGACGATCCACAGGCGGCTCACTCCGCTGCCCAACGGGGCTCGCAAGGCGTTACCAAAGCGCATGCACAGCACACCCACCACACGTACTACACAACGCACCACAGGGCGCAGGCGGCCTGCACCACAGCACAGGCCGCCTGCACTACAGGCAACTCCTACACCGCCTGCACCATAAGTTGCGCCTTAAACCACCTGCACCACAGGCGCTGCCCGCACCACAGGAGTTAGCTGACCACAGGCACCGCTAGCGCCTCATGCATAGGAGGCATCACAGGAAGCACACGTCGGCACACAGCGATCTACACCGATGCACAAGGCACACGGGGCACACCACACGGCATACACGCGCGTAGGACCTGGCGGCGCCCCGACGGCCCCGTGGAAGCCGTGCACGCGGGGCGGGTTCGTAGGGCCCAACTCATGGACCCTGGGCCGCTCACCATGCCCTCCAAGTCCGGACACGCCCACGGGGTGCGTGATGCGGGGCGTCGACAAGACGACGTGCGAGGGGTAGCGCGGCGAAAACGGCGTGCGAGCGACGCGCGGCACGCGGTGATGCCCATTACCTCAGCCAAACTCCCCAAACCCCACTCACCTCCACCTCCCACACCACCCACGCCATTCACACCTCCCGCACCCCGACTCCCGCACCTCCACCCACGTTCCACCTCCTCACACACCCACACCCCAAACTCCCGCTCCAAGATCCGAATCTTTCTGAACGGTCTGTCTTGGCGGCCAAAGTCATGGGGTAGAGGGCCTGCAGAGTGCATGCCTGGTCGGATGTGTACGCGTGAGGTTGTGGCGGTGTAAATCCGGAGGAACCGCGTGTGGCGAGCGGGCACCCTGTTGCGTTGACGACGGTAACCTCTCCTGGAGTGACCGGAATCGGCCCGGTGGATGAGGAGAAGCAGTGAGTCAGCATCGGCGGGGATTGGGCAAGGGACTCGGGGCACTCATCCCGACCGGTCCCATCGTTGACGGCACGGGGACAGTAGCCCCCGCGAATGGCGCAACGGGGGAGACCGCCGGCCCCAAGCCGATTGCCGGAGCGTACTTCAGGGAGATCGCCCTCAGCGCGATCGTCCCCAACCCACGCCAGCCCCGTGATGTCTTCGACGACGAGCGCCTCCATGAGTTGTCCGCGTCCATTCGCGAGGTCGGTCTGCTGCAACCGATCGTCGTGCGCTCGGTGGGTGGCGGCAAGTACGAGCTGATCATGGGGGAGCGCCGCTGGCGCGCTTGCCAACTGGCTGAACTCGACCCGATCCCCGCGATCGTCCGCAACACCCAGGACGACGAGCTCCTCAGAGACGCGCTGATCGAGAACCTCCAGCGCGAGCAGCTCAACGCCTTGGAAGAAGCCGCCGCGTACCAGCAACTGCTCGACGACTTCCGGGCGACACATGAACAGCTCGCCCAGAAGGTCGGCCGATCCCGTTCTCACATCACCAACACTCTTCGCTTGCTCAACCTCCCGCCGGAGGTCCAGCTCCGCGTCGCCGCCGGTACCGTCAGCGCCGGCCATGCCCGCGCCCTCCTCAGCCTCGATAGCTCGGAAGAGCAGATCCAACTCGCCAAGCGGATCGTCGCCGAACTTCTTTCCGTCAGGGCCGTCGAAGAGATCGTCTCCCTCGGCAGCTCAAAGGCGGCACCCAAGGCCACCCGCGACCGCCAGCCCAACAAGCCCTCCGCGCCCGGCCTCGTCCACCTCGCAGACCGCCTCTCAGACCACTTCGAGACCAAGGTCAAAGTCGACCTCGGTCGCCGAAAGGGGCGCATCGTGGTGGAGTTCGCGACGATCGATGACCTTGAGCGCATCATCGGCACCATGGCTCCCGAGGCCGTACGCGCCATGAAGGACGCCGAAGACTGACCCCTGTTTCACGTGAAACCATTGGCCGTTTCACGTGAAGCCATGGCCCCTAAGGCGCCCTGTCGCCTGAGGAACGACGGCGAGCATCTACAGGAAGCCCGGCCCCGACATCAGGGGGGTGCTCGCGATCGATGTTGGTGACCGAGGTCGAGAAGTCCTTCGGCGCCCGGCGAGGCGGTACGCCGGGCCCGCTGAACCCGATTTTCGATCCGTGGCTGTCCGCCGGAATAGCTCGTGTTTCACGTGAAACACCACCAGCTCCGACTCCATCAACGGCCGCCACTCGTACTGGCGAGCCCCCGAGCCTCGAGAAACGACCTCGTCGGGCGCCCCGAGCGAACACCCGAACGGTCGTCCCGAGCGGACGCCCCGAGCTGAACCCCCGAGCCGAGCCCCACGACTGGGGGTCCCGAGCTGAAGCCCCCGAGCTGAACCCCCCGAGCTGAACCCCCCGAGCGGACGCCCCGAGCGGACGCGCGGAGTGGAGATCCCGAGCGGACGCGCGGAGTGGAGGTCTCGAGCGGGCGCCCCGAGCGGGGGTCCCGAGCGGGGCCCTCAGAGGGGAGCCGCGCGGTCGGCTAGATCGAGCAACTCGCTGTTCCGTGGTTGGACCAGCATCGGAGCAGGCGCAGAAACCAGGTTGGCCACCAGTGTGGCCGCTATGACCATCGCGGGCCGTGGCCACGGCCGAACTCAGCGCCCACACCACACGCGAGTGCGGGAACGGCCGGCGGCAGGGCGGGAGCGCTCGCCGTCAGCGGCGAGGCGGGCGTGAGCGGCGAAGCGGGCGTGAGCGGCGAAGCGGGCGTGAGCGCGAGCGACCACCTCGGGCGAGGGCGGGGGCGCGTCGGGCAGTGCCCGGGCGAGCAGTTCGAGCTCATCCATCGATGTCCTCCTTCAGCGCGCCGAGCGCCGCGCGCAGATGCTTGCGTGCCCTGTTGAGCCGGGACGCGACGGTTCCATAGGGAATGTTCAGGGCGGAAGCGACCTCGGCGTGACTCAGGCCGCCCAACGCGATCAGCAGCACCACGTCGCGATCGCGCTGCTTCAGCGCGGCCGGTGCCCCCGCGAGCGGAGCGGTGAAGCGCGCGGCGTCCACCCGATCGAGCACTCGATTCAGTGCGGGGTCCTCGCGGCCGTCCCGGTCGCGCTCCGCCGCGCGGCTGAGCGCCTTCCACCGCGTGGTCTCGGTACGGCGGTGCCGCGCGACCAGGTTGGTAGCAATGCCGCACAGCCAGGGCCTGATCTCTCCCACGGCTGGGTCGTATCCGCCGCGCAACGCCGCGAGGGACGCCTCGGCGGCTAGGTCGTCAGCGTCGTCCGCAGGCAGGCGACGGGTGATGTACCGGTGGATCTCGGCGAAGTAGCGGTCGAAGAGATCGGCCGGAACCACCGGTTGATCTCTCCCGCTACGCGTGTTGTACACGATCACACCTACTTCTTGCCGCGACGGTGAGAATGCTTTCACGCGCGCTGATTCTCACGCCCTGGGAAGCCGGCCCCGCCCATCCTCCGAGCGCCTGGGCCAACCAACCTCCGGCTGACGCCGGGCCAACCAACCTCCGAGCGCCTGGACCAACCAAGCTCACCAGTGCTCATGGCGATCTACTCCCGGACGTTCGCGTCCCTCTCGCCGACAGGAGGGCTGCAGCAACCCGCGCGAAACTGACCAGGCCAAGGTGTCGTACCGCCGGTCATAACCTGTCCCGGCCGCCAACTTCATCCAGAAGGGGCACTCCCCATCGCCCACCGCCTCCCTCGCTTTCGGGACTTCACCGCCGTTGGGCGGTGTCCCATCCCACGGCAGATCAACGATCTCGTTGTGCGTTTCCGATGTGGGCGAGCAGGGGCGAGCGGGGGAGAACTACACCGCTCTGCGGGACGTCATCCATGGAGGTTCGCCGGGGGAAGGGCTGTGAATGGGTTGCCGCCGTGCTGGCGGGTGGATGGTTTCACGTGAAACAGGGGCGTCGGTGGTGCCTGTGAATGGACACGAGACACGCCAGGTGGATGGACACGGACATCCTGGTCCAAAGACATCGGTTCTCCAGGCACACGGCCATGTGGTCTTCGGTTCTGCGGACATCGAGAAGGCCGGACTGGTGGCAAGGTCGGAGCGGCCAGGGCCTCACGATCGCCAGGGGTGGCGGGCGTAGGGCAACAGACGGAGGGTGATCGGTGCCGCGGGATCGCCTTCTTCGGCCCCGCACGGTGATCGCCGGGGGTGGCGGGCGTAGGGCAATAGCCGGGGGCGATCGGCGCCAGGAGACCGCCTTCTTCGGCCCCACGGCATCGGAGTCCCCCCTGCGACTCACCGAGACCCGAACGGCGTCGGCGAACTCGGTCCAGAAGCACCCTCAACGAGGCCCAGCGCAGACCCCGGTGAGCAGGTCCGTGGTCCGTCCACCGGGATTTCTCGTGGTCGCCCAACCTGGCTGGAGTCGTCTGGCCATCCGCTTGGCACGTGGGGTCCGGCTACCAGGAGTTCCTGGTAGCCGCTAACAGTGCGTCCGACTGGCGGCCTGGGGAGAGTTGTTTCACGTGAAACGTGGGCCGGAGGCTTGGGGCGTGTGTGGGGCCGGGAGCTCACGCGAATGTCAGGGCCGGAGGATCAGGGGAGGACGAGGGATTTGCGGATGTCATCGAGGAAGTCGTCTACGTGGTCCGGGGTGGTGTCGAAGGCGGTCATCCAGCGGACGGTCCCGGCGGTCTCGTCCCAGTAGTGGAACTGGTAGCGGGTGAGGAGGGCGGCCGCGGCTGGTTTGGGGAGGGTGGCGAAGACGGCGTTCGATTGGACGGGGTAGGCGAGGGTGATGCCGGGGAGGTCGGCTATGCCGTTGGCGAGGCGGGTGGCCATTTCGTTGGCGTGGGTTGCGTTATGACGCCAGAGGTCGTTCGTGAGGAGGGCCGAGAGTTGGGCTGAGACGAAGCGCATCTTGGAGGCCAACTGGAGGGACTGGCGGCGGAGGAAGGGGATGGCGTGGGCGAGGGAAGAAGAGGAGAGGACTATTACTGCCTCAGCTGCCAGCGCGCCGTTCTTGGTGCCGCCGAAGCTGAAGATGTCTACGCCGACTTCCGTGGTGATGGCGCTGAGGGTGGCGTTCAGGTGGGCGGCCGCGTTTGCCAGTCTGGCGCCGTCCATGTGGAGGA
Organism: Nonomuraea sp. NPDC052129; assembly: GCF_040680095.1. Taxonomy (NCBI): domain Bacteria; kingdom Bacillati; phylum Actinomycetota; class Actinomycetes; order Streptosporangiales; family Streptosporangiaceae; genus Nonomuraea; species Nonomuraea sp. NPDC052129. The sequence goes on from NZ_JBFAVX010000003.1 coordinate 74,371, forward strand.
GCAAGCCGGCCGCGTGGGCCGTATCAGCGAGGGCGGCGATTTCTTCGGGGGAGTAGCAGGTGCCGAGTTCGGTTACCTGGGAGATGGAGACCACGCGGGGTTGGGAGTTGTGGTGGCTGCCCAAGGTGTCGAGTCGTGCGGTGATGTCCTGGGGGCGTAGCTTGCCGTCGGCTGTGGGGGCGGTCAGGAGCTTCGCGCCGAGCAGTCGTTCTGTCGCGCCTGTTTCGTGGGTGGCGATGTGGGCGGTGTCGGCGCAGATGATGGCGTCGTAGCGGCCGAGCATGGGGGCGAGGCCGACCATGTTCGCGCCGGCTCCGTTCAGGACGGGGAAGCCTTCCGCCCCTGGGCCGAAGACGTCCTTGATGTGGTCCTCGAAGGTTGATGTCCAGCGGTCACCGCCGTAGGCGGGTGCGTCCCCGTGGTTCGCCGCAGCCATGGCTTCGAGGATGGTGGGGTGGACGCCTGCGTGATTGTCGCTGGCGAAGCTCTTGGGATAGGTCGAATCGATCGGCACATGCCCAGGCTACTTTCACGACTCACAAGATTGAGAGAGGCGAGAGACGATCGGCAGGGTGGGCCCGGTGGTCGGGAGGTGTCCGCTGGCTCGGGTGCTGCGTTGCTAGTTCGCGGTGATCCTCTGCTGGCGAGTGATGCCTCCTGTCGGCGGTGCTGCCTCCTGTTGTGGGTGGGAGCCGGGGATGTGGATCGGCAGCGTGAGCTGACGGTGTGGGTCCAAGCTGTGGATCGGACATCGAGGGCCCACCGGGCGTCGGCCTCACCGCGCGTGGACCCGCTCAAAAGGTGTGGGTCCACGCGGAGTGAGGGTCCGAGGGGGTGCGGGTCCGAGGGGGTGCGGGTCCGAGGGGGTGAAGGGGGTGAAGGGGTCGGGCGTGCGAAGCGGAGCTACGCCCGGTGTTGGGTGCGCGAAGTCGAGGTAGCTCCGACGCGGGGCATGCGACGCCGAGGTCAGTCCGGCACCGGGCCTGCGGGAAGGCCAGACGAGACAGAGGTCAGCCCTGCAAAACACCAGACGGGGCAGAGGCTGGCCCTGCAAAACGGAGGTAGGGGTCGTACCCCAGGGTGGAAGGTGGCGTGAGGTTAGTGCCAGGGGAGAGCGGGGGACGCGTAGACGTCAAGCGTGTACGCGAGAGGCGGCGTTCTGGAGGAGGATGCGGCAGAGGTCGCCCAGGTCTTGGCCCGCGGCCTCGGCCGCCATCGGTAGCAGCGACGTCTCCGTCATCCCAGGGGCCACGTTGACCTCCAGGAAGTGGGGCTGGTCTGAGGCGTCGACGATGAGGTCGGTGCGGGAGATGTCCCGGAGGCCCAGGGCGGTGTGGGCCGTCACGGCGGTTTCGGCGCAGGCCGCGGCTGCTTCGGCGGAGAGGCGGGCGGGCGCGAAGAACTCGGTGTGGCCGGCGGTGTAGCGGGCCGCGTAGTCGTAGACGCCCTCGTCCGGGACGATCTCGACGGCGGGCAGGGCGATCGGGCCGTTGCCCAGGTCGACGACCGAGACCGCTACTTCGACGCCTGCCACGTAACGCTCGATCAGCGCCGTGTCGCCGTACGCGAAACAGCCGACCATCGCGGCCGGGAGCTCTTCGGCGGTGCGGACGATCGAAGCGCCCAAGGCGGAGCCGCCACGGGCGGGCTTGACGAACAGGGGGAGGCCGAGATGTGCCACGATGCGGCCCAGGACGACCGTGGCGCCGAGGTCGTGGAAGGTCTCCTTGGGCAGGGTGACCGACTCGGGGGTGCGCAGGCCGACCGATCGTACGACGCCCTTGGCGGTCGGCTTGTCGAAGGCGACGCGGCAGGCGTCGGGGTCGGCGCCGACATAAGGGACGTTCAGCAGTTCGAGGATGGAACGGATGGCGCCGTCCTCACCCGCGCCGCCGTGCAGCGTGACGAAGACCGCGTCCGGTGGGTCGGCCAGGATGGACGGCACGAGGGACGCGTCAGTGTCGCGGGCCTCCACGTCGATGCCCGCCGCCCGCAGCACCTCACTCACCCGGCGACCGGAGCGCAGGGACACCTCCCGTTCATAGGAGAGGCCCCCGGCCAGCACGAGCACGTGGCCCAGATCGCTCATTTGTTCTCCTCCGCTGATCGCACGCTGTCCAACCGTACCGGGGCTGGGGTGGAATGGTGTACGGCAGGCGCTTTCTACCGTGCGGGCCATGACCAACGGAATGCATAGATATGCACTGCGAGGGAAGAGCCGGCGTCCCAACCGAGACGCCGGCAGGCGAGAAGAGGATCAGGCGAAAAGAGGATCAGGCGAAAAGAGGATCAGGCTAGGTCGGGCCCGGGCGTGTCCACGCCCGCATGCCCCCGAGCCGACCCCGTCCCGAACGTGTCCCGCAGCTGGATCTCCTGCTCGATCACCCCAGCCAGCCGCCGGACCCCTTCCCGAATCCGGTCCGGCTCAGGGAAGCAGTAGGACAGCCGCATCTGCCGAGCCCCGCTCCCATCGGAGAAGAACCCGGTCCCCGGCACGAACGCCACCCGCTCCGCCACCGCCCGCGGCAGGATGGCCTTCGAGTCCAGGCCCTCCGGCAGCGTCGCCCACACGAAGAAGCCCCCGGCCGGTCGTGTCCAGGTGACCTCGGGGGGCATGAGCGCCGAGAGCGCGTCGAGCAGCGTGTCACGTCGCTCGCGATAGAGCTCCCTGAACGTTTTGATCTGCTCCTGCCATGGCTGCGTGGCGAGGTACTGGCCTACGGCCAGCTGGGTGAAGGACGAGTGTGACAGTACGGCCGACTCCATGGCCAGGACGAGCTTGTCGCGGACGGCGTGCGGCGCCAGCGCCCAGCCGACCCTGAACCCAGGGGCGAGCGTCTTGGAGAACGACCCGAGATAGACCACGCCGTCGGGATTGTCGGCCCGCAGCGCGCGCATGGGCTCGCCGTCGAAGCCGAGCAGCCCGTACGGGTTGTCCTCGATGATCAGGACACCGGCCCGCTGGCAGATGTCGAGCACCTGCTGCCGCCGCGCCAGGTTCAGGGTGACACCGGCGGGGTTGTGGAAGGTCGGGATCGTGTAGAGGAACTTGATCGGGGCGCCCGCGGTCTCCAGCGCGTAGATGGTCTGCGCGAGAGACTCGGGAATGATGCCCTGATCGTCCATAGCGATATGCACTACTTTGGCCTGGTATGCGGCGAAAGTGCCGAGGGCGCCTACGTACGACGGGCCTTCGGCCAGCACCACATCACCCGGGTCGATGAAGATCCGGGTCACCAGATCAAGCGCTTGCTGCGAACCTACGGTGACGACCACGTCGTTCGCCCCGGCCTGGATCCCCTCCAGCCGCATCACGTCGCAGATCTGCTCGCGCAGGTGCGGATCGCCCTGGCCGGAGCCGTACTGCAGCGCGACGGGACCGCGCCTGGTGACCAGATCGGACACCAGCTCGCCGACCATGTCGAGGGGGAGGGCCGTGACGTACGGCATGCCGCCGGCGAGCGAGACCACCTCGGGCCTCGACGCGACGGCGAAAAGAGCTCGGATCTCGGAGGCGACCATCCCGGTAGCTCGCGCGGCGTACCGATCGACGTAGGCATCGATGCGCGACCCTTGGGTCGCGGGCGTCTGACCGTGATCCAGCTCTCCTGTCACGGTCCACCTCCTTGGTGTCATTTGTCGCTGAACTACCAGATTACGGCAGTCGGACATGTCGGCTGTGACCGGGCTCGACCGTCGTGGTACCCGATGGCGGGACGTCACTGGGCTACGATGCCAGCTGGGGACGCGTTTTTCGCGCGCTTTTCCGGGTCAACGATTGGGGCCGTAGTTGTCGCGTCGGCTGGTCAACATAACCCTGGACAATCTGGATGATCTGCCGCGCCGCTGTCGGCGGTGCGTCTTTTGGGAGCTCGACCCGGTCAGCGGGGAGCGCGCGATCGACTCCGGTGGTCCAGAGCTGGAGAAAGAGGCATGGATCTCCGGCACGCTGCTCGAATGGGGCAGCTGCGGCAAGATCGTGTACGTCGACGGGGTGCCCGCCGGATTCGTCATCTACAGCCCGCCGCTCTACAGCCCCCGCTCGGTGGCCTTTCCCACCTCGCCGGTCAGCGCCGACGCGGTGCTGCTGATGACCGCGCACATCATTCCGGAGTTCTCGGGCGGCGGTCTGGGCCGGATGCTGATCCAAGGCGTGGCCAAGGACCTGACACGACGTGGCGTGAAGGCCATCGAGGCGTTCGGCGACCTCAAGTGGGAGGAGCCGAGCTGCGTGGTCCCGGCCGACTATCTGCTTTCCGTGGGCTTCAAGACGGTACGCCCGCATCTGCGCTTCCCCCGGCTCCGGCTGGAGCTGAAGACGGCCGTCTCGTGGCGCGAGGACGTCGAGGTGGCCCTGGAGCGCCTACTCGGCTCCATGAGCCCGGAACGCGCCCTTCGCCCCGTCTGACGCCTTCTCAAGGACGCCAACGGCGAACAGGCAGAAGCCCCCTGAGCGAACCATCGCCAGGGGGCTTCTCACTGAAACGCTGCGGGCGTCGTCAGATGATGCCCTCGAGCTCGCGCAGCAGCATGGCCTTCGGCTTGGCGCCGATGATCTGCTTCACGACCTCTCCACCCTTGTAGACGTTCAGGGTGGGGATCTGGAGCACACCGTAGTCGCGCGGGACATCCGGGTTCTCGTCGATGTTGAGCTTGACGATCTCCAGCTTGTCGCCGTGCTCCTTGGCGATCTCCTCGAGGATGGGCGATACCTGACGGCATGGGCCGCACCACTCGGCCCAGAAGTCAACGAGCACGGGCTTGTCGCTCTTGAGGACCTCAGCCTCGAAGGTGGCGTCGGTTACTGCCTTCACGGTGCGCTCCTTAGTTTTCGTTCGAGGCCAGCCAGCGCTCGGAGTCGAGTGACGCCGAGCAGCCGGTGCCGGCCGCGGTGATGGCCTGCCGGTAGATGTGGTCGACGACGTCGCCCGCGGCGAAGACGCCGTCGATGTTGGTCGCCGTGCTGGGCGCGTCGACCTTGACGTAGCCGTCGTCGTCGAGGTCGATCTGGCCCTTGACCAGGTCGCTGCGCGGGTCGTGGCCGATCGCCAGGAACAGCGCGTCGGTGGCCAGCTCGCATTCCTCGCCGGTCTTGAGGTTGCGCAGCTTGACGGCCTCGACCTTGTCGGCGCCGAGGACGTCGACGACCTCGCTGTCCCAGATGAAGCGGATCTTGTCGTTCGCGAACGCCCGCTCTTGCATGATCTTGCTGGCGCGCAGTTCGTCGCGGCGGTGCACGACGGTGACCATGCGGCCGAAGCGGGTCAGGAACGTGGCCTCTTCCATCGCGGTGTCACCACCGCCGACGACCACGATGTCCTTGTTGCGGAAGAAGAAGCCGTCACAGGTGGCACACCAGGAGACGCCCCGCCCGGACAGGCGCTTCTCGTTGGGCAGGCCCAGCTCGCGGTAGCCGGAGCCCATCGCCAGGATGACCGACTTGGCGTAGTAGGTCTCGCTGTGGGTCTTGATCACCTTGGGGTTGGCCTCAAGGTCCACTTCGAGTACGTCGTCCGCGACCAGCTCGGCGCCGAACCGCTCGGCCTGCTTACGCAGGTTGTCCATCAGATCGGGGCCCATGATGCCGTCGGGGAAACCGGGGAAGTTCTCGACATCGGTGGTGTTCATCAGCGCGCCGCCCGCCGTCACCGAGCCCTCGAAGACCAGCGGCTTGAGCTCGGCGCGCGCGGAGTAGACGGCCGCCGTGTATCCAGCGGGGCCGGATCCAATGATGATCACGTTACGCACGTCGCTCAACGCTCTCACGCCTTCCTAGTCTGCTCTTGCCTGTCGCCTCAACAGATCCTAGGCCGCCGTGATTCCCGGCCCCGTCCTCAACGCACGCCCAAAACGAAAGAGCCCGCCGAAGCGGGCTCTGACGTGGGCAATTAAGGGATCACCGAACTACCAGCGCCCCACCATGGGCTTACGCAGGCTCTTGCAGTTGAACGGATCGACGATGTCGACGCGGAGCGTCTTGGCCGCCTTGTTCTTCCAGGAGGTCATGATGATGGCCTCCGACCCGTTGAACTGGCCCTGGTCGACCGCGAATACCTTGAGCTTCGTACGGTTGGCCACCCGGCTGACGCACTTGTCGACCACGTCGATCTCCGAGGAACCACCACCCGCTATGGGCGCGGGCCCGAAGATGCCTTCGAGCGGCTGCCGCAGCTCCTGTTCGCTGTAGTTGTGCCCGCTGTCGGTCAGCGCGTACGCCCTGCGCGGCACCTCCGCCTTGGGCGGCGGCGACGACGCCTGACCGGTCTGCAACTGCTTCCCACTGGCGATGGTGCCACCACCACCGCCCGCGAGCAGGCTGGTGGAGAGCACCACGGTGCCCACCACAGCCGCCGCGGCAGCAGCGGCGACCGCGGGCATCGCCCATCGGCGCCGTCGTGCGGCCGTGTGCTTGGCAGGGACGATGGTGCCGTCGTCGGAGACCACCCCGAGGCGTACCGGCTCCGGCTCCCGCGGGGATTGCTCCCACGGGGAGTCCCGCATGAGCTCATCCCAGTTGGGGGGTTCCGCCAGGCCGATACCACCCCCGCGCGCGGATCCCGCCTCGGCGGCCAGCGCCTTGTCGATGCGCAGTGCGACTCCCATCGGCATGGCCGGTGTCGGAGTCGCCGCGAGCACCTCGCGAACCGCTGCCAGGTCGGCCAGTAGCTCCCCACAGGGGTCGCATACCGCGAGATGCTCGCGGACCTGGCGGGCCGTGCCAGCGTCTAGGAGACCCTCGGCCAACTCGGCCAGGATTTCCAGATCGTAGTGCGTATCACCCGTCACGAAGTTCTGCTCCCTTCGCGGATGAGACGCGACTGAGGTCCGATCGGTTCCGCAGATGCGAAAGAATTGGGGCAAGTTTCGCGCGCCCCCGCGCGCACCGGCTCTTCACCGTCCCGCTGGGCACTTCAAGCACCTGAGCTGCGTCTTCGACCGAATAGCCCATCATGTCGACGAGCACCAGCGCGGCGCGCTGGTCGGTCGGAAGCAGTTTCAGCGCGGCCGAAACCTCCATCGAAACCTCACGCTCACCCGTCTGGTCGGGCATCGGCGTGTCACGCTCGGCGGCCTCGATGAGCTCGTCATCGGCGACCGGTCTGACGGACTTGCGGCGCATCCGGTCGAGGCAGGCGTTCACCACGATCCGGTGCAGCCAGGTCGTGACCGCGGCCTCGCCGCGGAACGTGCTCGCCTTCCGGTAGGCGGAGACGAAGGCGTCCTGCACCGCGTCGGCCGCTTCGTCGGGATCGCCCAGCGTGCGCAGGGCCACGGCCCACATGCGGTCACGGTGTCTCTTGACGATCTCGCTGAAGGCGTGAGGATCCCCGTTGATGTGCGCGGTCAGCAGCTCGGCGTCGGTGACGGCGGGCCGCTCCGCGGAGGAGGGTGGCTCGGGTGGGGAGTTCACAAGAGGGATTCCTGGGTTATGCCGATCCGGGAGAATGCACCACTACTTCATAGATGGTGCCATGAAACTTGCCCGCATCTGCCGGAAGACGGGTAAACCAGATCAAAACGTACCTGCCGCTTGCGGCTTGATCAGGCTTCAAGGTGATCTTTCCGGACCCGTTCTTCTCCTTGGCGACGGTCTTCAGCGAGCCCAGCTCAGGCGAATCGCCGACCTTCAGCTCGACGCTCGCGCCCGATGCATCGGCCAGCGTAGCCACCACGTCGCCGATCGGCATGCTCTTGCCCATATCGAGCAGCAAACCCACCCCGGCCTTGAGGTTGCCCAGGTCGGCGCTGTTGTAGTTCTCCGTTTTCCAGAGCGTGCTGGGCTTGCCGTCGATGGCGAGCGGCGCCATCTCGTTCTTCTCATCCCGGTCGGCGAGCGGATCGAAGCCGGTCGCCTTCTCCGGCTTCACGACGACCATCGGCTGCGCCGACGCGGAGGCCGAGGTGCTCGGGGAGGTCTCCGCCTGCGGGGAGTTCGGGCTGCCCAGGCTGCGGCCGATCGTCCAGGCCCCGACGCCGACCGCGGCGATGACGAGCAGCACCACGACGGTCATCAGCACCCGGTTGAGCATGCTGCCGCCGCTGGGTGCGCGGGGCGGCATGGGCCTGGGCTGCGTCGGCAGCGATGGGCGCGGCGGGCGCCGCTCGGTCTCGATGCCCTCGGAGTGCGAGACCGACTGCACCGCCGGCGTCTGGGGATAGGCGATCGGGATCGGCATGGGCCGGGCCACGTTGGCCAGCGCGTCGGCGATCTCGGACGGGCTGGACAGGGCGGCCTGCCCCTTGCGGGACTCGGGCAGGCAGGACCTGATGGTGACCGCGTCGAGATAACCGGGCACCCCGGCGGTGACCTGGCGGGGCGTGCAGAAGTGCCCGTCGATCATCGGCGCCGTGGGCAGGCCGCCCTCCTCCTCGTCGCCCGGCCAGTGGCCGGACAGCCCCGCGTACAGCAGGCGGCCCAGCCCCTCGGCGTCGTCGAGGGCGGGCTGGTCGGTGGTGAGGCCGGACAGAGCGGCGTCGACCGCGACGCCGAGCACCTTGACCGTGTTGCCGGTCGTCCACACCAGGTGCGCCGGGCGCAGGCACAGGTGATAGAGGTCGGCCTCATGCGCGTGGGTCAGCGCCTCGGCGGCCTCGGCGACCAGGCCGGCGGCCCGCTCCGGCTCCAGCGGCCCGGCCGCGAGCAGGTCGGACAGGGTGTCGCCGGTGACCCACTCGCTGACCACGTACGAATGATCGTCGTGCTCGGCGGCGTCGAACACCTGCGTCAGGCGCGGATCGGTGAGTCTGCTGGCGGCGCGGGCGGCCGTGACCACCTCGTGGACGCGGGGAAAGTCAGGGGAGAAGGTGTGGACCGCGACGGGCCGGGCGAGGATCTCGTCGATGGCTTTCCACAGGGTGGCTCCATCGGACTCGGTCACCCGGTCCTCCAGCCGGAAGCGTTCGGCGAGACGGGTGCCGGGTTCGACCGACGACGTGCTCACTGACTCACTCCGCTCGGCCGCTCGGGGGTGCTCATGACTCGACTCACCTGCGTGGGGGTGTACCACGTAGGCGCGCTATGCCGGGTGGATCCGCCCACGCCCCTCCTGCTTCCATTCGCGCCGTGTCGGCACCATGCTAGTGCCGCGCCGGTTCCACCCGCGTTCCTTACCTGCCTACCCGCCCGGCAACCATCCCAACGATCGAGTTGATCTCCGGGATGCGCATGCGATGGGCGACTCCCAGATACAACAGCATGCCCAGACCGCCGCCCACGGCCAAGGCGATCACCGAGTTGAGGAAGGTGAGCCCGCCGAACACATCCTGAACCGCCCAGACGGCCACCAGCGCCAGTGCCGCCGCGGGCAGTGCGGACAGGTACATCCTCGTCAGAGCCATCCCGATCTTCCAGCCGCCCAGCCCCTTGACCCGGCGGGCGGCGAGAATCCAGGCCCCGCCGGCCCCGATCGTGTAGGCGACGGCGTAGGCGAAGGCCAACCCCATCACCGTGTACCGAGCCGGCAGCAGGACGTTGAAGACTACCATCAGCAGCGCGTTGACCGCGGTCGTCGCCGCGCCGACGTAGACGGGCGTCCGGGTGTCGCCGAAGCTGTAGAAGACCCGCAGCAGCAACTGGAAGATCGAGAACGGCACCAGCGCCAGGCCGTAGACCTGCAGCACGTTGCCGATGTAGACGGCCGCGTCGGCCGAGTTGACGCCGTGGGCGTACAACGGCACGGTGATCGCCGGGCCGAGCACCATCAGCAGCAGCGACACCGGGACCATCACCGAGCTGATCAGCCGCACGCTCGACCCGAACTCGGAGCGGACCTCGTCGAGCTGCCCGGCTTCGACCGCCCGGCTCATCCTGGGCAGCATGGCCGTGATCACCGAGACGCCGATGACGCCGTAGGGCAGCTGGAAGAGCTGGAAGGCCAGGGTGTACGGGCTGATGCCGTGTCCGAGCACCGCGTCGCCCGCCGCGCTGGACAGGTTGGTCGTCAGCATGAAGCCGAGCTGCGTGACCACCACATAGCCGATGGTCCAGATCCCGGCCCGGCCCATCTCGCCGAGCCGCGCGTTGCGCACGTCGAAGCGCGGGACGAAGGAGAACCCGATCCGCTTGAGCGCGACGATCAGCACGGCGGCCTGGGCCACGATGCCCGCCGTGGTGCCCAGGCCGAGCAGCGCGATCTGGCCGTCGGTGACCAGGGCGATGTCGCCGCCCGTCTTGCCGGCCACCACCATGTAGAGCACGAGCACACAGATGACCACGAGGTTGTTGATCACCGGCGCCCACATGGGGGCCGCGTAGCGGTCACGCGTGTTGAGAATGGCCCCGGCGACCGCGCCGACGCCGAAGAAGGCCAGCTGCGGCAGGATGAACCTGGCGAGCAGCACCGCGACCTCGAACTTGCGGCTGCCGGGCAGCCAGTCGGTGGTGTAGAGGTCGATGAGCAGCGGGGCCGCCAGCACGGCGAGCACGGCGACGACCAGCAGCGCGGCCGTGGCCAGCGTCATGAGGCGCTGCTCGTACGCCCGGCCGCCGTCGTAGTCGCGCTGCTGCGCCTTGACGATCATCGGCACCACGACGCTGCTGAGCACGCCGAGCAGCAGCAGGTCGAGAATGCTGTACGGAATCGCGTACGCGGCGTTGTAGGCGTCACCCATGGCGAAGGTGCCGATCGCGGAGGCGAGCACCATCGTCCGCACGAACCCCGTGACCCTGGACACCATCGTGCCCGCCGCCATGATGGCGCTGGCCCGCAACATGCGGCTCATACGGTCTCACTCTCCCGGCTCTTGGCGGCCCGAGCGAGCCGTCGCTGCGATCTGCGCCGTAGCACCCGTGTCACGACCGCGGCGAGCATGACCGCCAGCGCCGCCCCGACGATGACCAGGGCGATCCCCGTGTAGCCGGTGGTGCGGATCGTCAGCTTAACGGGCTTGCCGTACGGCAGACCGTTCCTGGTCATCAGCTGGACGCTCACCGTGGCGTCACCGCTGGTCGTCGCGTTCATCGGCACCTGGACGCCGCCGTTCTGATCATTGGGGATCGTCAGCAGCTTCTTGGATTGCGTGGTGTCGATCTGGAGGAGCCCGGGGTTGTTGCTCTTGACGTCGATGTAGAGGGCGACCGTCTCACCGATCGAATTCTTCACGCTGATGGGCACCTGGCCGTTGCTCCCGGCCAGCGTGCGCGGCCGGTCGGGGTCGGCCCCGGTGATCGAGATCTTGTTCGTCTGGGCCTGGACGGCCCCCTCGACCAGCTTGGTGGCGGCGCGGCCCGCGCGCGTGTTGTTGCGCCAGGACGAGGAGGCCAGCCTGAGCACCGCGGCGTCGAAGTCGGAGTGCAGCTTGGGCTCGTCCGCGATCAGGGCGGTGAGCTGTGCCTTCTCGGCCACTTTCTTGAGCGGGCCGAGGTACTTGGCGCTGAGCTCGTCCTTGCGGTCCTGGTCGGTGTAGGTGAGCGCGGCCCTGGGCACGGACGCCTTGCTCGGCTTGAGCAAGCCGAGCTGGGTCAGCGTCAGCCACGGCAGCCGGTTCGCGGTCTTGAGCAGGCTGTTGACCAGCTTCGGGTTCGGGTCCCAGCGGCGCGAGGGTGCGATGACCAGCGACCGGGGATTGGTCTGGCCAGGCTCGGCGGCGATCATCGCGGTCTCGGCGATGAAGCGCTGCTTGTTCAGGAAGACCGAGCCCGGCGCGCTGGAGTCGGGTTCGAAGGTGCGCGTGAGCTCCGCGTCGGCGACCAGCGCGGTGACCGGCCCCTCGACGGCGTCGAGCGTGGTGACGGCGTCGGGCGTGAACGCGACCGGTGGCTGTGGCGGCAGGTTCGTCGAGTTGAGCAGGACCCGGTCGACCTTGGCGACGTTGAGCAGGTCGAGCGCGTCGGGATCGAGCACGCCTCCGACCGGCCAGTTCGTGGTCAGCGGCACGTCGCGTTTGAGCAGCTCGGTGGCGATCTGGCGGCCCATCTCGATCGCCTTGCCGGTCTGGCCGTCCAGGCCCTGGTGGGCGAGCGCGGCGACGTCGGGATCGGCGTACGGCGTGGCCACGACCGGTGAGTCGGCCAGCGCGGTGCGCAGCGAGTCGAGCCACGTCGTGGCGTTGGGGTCGGCGGCCTGGTCCTTGGACTTGAGCCGGTGCTTGCGGGACAGAGCCTGCGCGTCGTCGAGGAGCGCGGGGTCCACGAACCAGGTGACGCTCTTTGGCGCCGTGGCGGCGATGCCGGCCAGCTCGGCGAGCCGGCCCTTGCCGGTCAGCTGCGCGCCCAGCTTGTCGTCGACGAAGTTGTCGTTCTCGGCGCGATGCGTCTGGTCGATGATGGGCAGCGCGATGGCCAGCCGGTTGCGCGGCAGTTTCTGGGGCGTCGGCGGCGCGTACGTCAGGTAGGTGCGCTGCGTGACGATCGGCACGTCGAACCGGGCCACGTCGACGGCGATCGGATAGACGCCGAACGACGGCAGCCCGAGCTGCACGGGCGTCGCGAGGAGCTCGAAGGTCTTGGAGGCACCCGCCTCCAGCGCCGGGATGTCCATGAAGGAGACGGGTGTGCGGGTAGAGACCTGAGAAGGCAGGGTCGCCGGGTTCTGGTCGGTCTGGTAGGCGGACATGATGGCCCGGTCGGTGAACTTCTGCGCCGAGTAACGCAGCCGGACCCGCAGGCTGGTCATCGCTTCGGCCGTGTCGTTGCGGACCACTCCGGCGATCTTGATCTGCGTGGTCAGGCTCGATGGTGTGTCGGGCGTGATGGACGTGATCGACACGTCCATCGACTGCCTGCTCGCCTTCCCGGCGGCCGCACCCGGCGTCTTCGTGGCAGCAGTACTCGGCGTCGTCGCGGCCATGGGCGCGAGCAACGCGGCGGACAGTACGGCGAGGAGCGAGACCTTACGGATCACGCGTCCGCCCGAGCTGGAGTACGACGCACGCCCGCAATGGTACGGGCTCAGTGCCGTATCGCGACCGCCTGACGGGATCCTCTGGGCCTCGGGATCCGGAGGTTCACGGTCTTGCCGGGCAGGAGTGTCAGCAGGTCAAGGGCGCGCATGGAGAGGGCCGTGTGGCGTTCCCCGGTGGCCGTGAAGATCGCGTCGGCATCGGCGCGGAGGCGGTCGTCCACCGCCACGGCCAGGCCCTCGGGCAGCAGCAACGGGCTGACAAGCCCGGCCGCGTAGTCGGTGGCGGAATTGACCAGAAAGTCGGGGGCGAGGCGTACCTGCCGCACGCCGAGCGCGCCGCAGACGGCCCCGGCCTGCGGTGGGTCCGAGATAGCGGAGACGACGGCGACGACGACCTCGCGGCCGATTCTCGTGGCGACCTCGAACACCGTGACCGCCACGCACCGCCCGGGCGCGGCGGAGACCGCCTCGGGCAACTCGTCCACGCAAGTCATGGGGCGCGGAAGGCGTACGATCTCATGATGGACCTGGTGTGCGAGGAGCCAGCGGTGGATCGCGAGGGCGTCCTTCATAGAAGACCTCCTGGCCTGGTTCCATGGCCCCCGACGGTCCCCTGACCGACGGTAACCCCGACTGGATATTGCTCGGGGGATATGTTCCGGAATCAAAGGACCTACCCAGCTTGTCCGACTCAAATCTGACCGAAAGCCAGCAGCGGGCCATGACCGACCTGTTCCGTAAGATCGCTCCGGTGGCCGACGAGCTCGGCCGGTTGTTCGCCGCGCATGGGCACGAGCTGGCCCTCGTCGGCGGCCCGGTGCGCGACATCCTGCTCGGCCGCGTGGGCAACGATCTCGACCTCACCACCGATGCCCGGCCCGAACGGGTCCTGGAAATGGTCCGTGATTGGGCTGATTCGGTCTGGACGATCGGCATCGACTTCGGCACGGTCGGCGTGCGGAAGGGCGGCTCGCTGCTGGAGATCACCACCTACCGCAGCGAGTCGTACGACCCCAAGTCCCGCAAGCCGGAGGTCATGTACGGCGAGACGCTGGAGGCCGACCTGGAGCGGCGCGACTTCGCGGTCAACGCGATGGCCGTGCGGCTGCCGGGGCACGAGTTCGTCGACCCCTACGGCGGCCTGACCGACCTGTCGGCCAAGCTGCTGCGCACACCGGGCACGCCCGAGCAGTCCTTCGACGACGACCCGCTGCGCATGCTGCGCGCCGCCAGGTTCGCCTCGCAGCTCGGCTTCACGGTCGACGCCAAGGCCCTCGCGGCGATGACCGACATGGCGGAGCGCATCGAGATCGTCTCGGCCGAGCGCATCCGTGACGAGCTCGACAAGCTGACCTGCGGCACCTACCCGCGAGAGGGCCTGCGCCTGCTGGTCGAGACCGGGCTGGCCGCGCACGTGCTGCCCGAACTGCCCAAGCTGCGCCTGGAGATCGACGAGCACCACCGGCACAAGGACGTCTACGAGCACACGCTGACCGTCCTCGACCAGGCCATCGCCCAGGAGGACGACGGCAAGCCCGACCGGATCCTGCGCTGGGCCGCGCTGCTGCACGACATCGGCAAGCCCAAGACGCGGCGGCACGAGGCGGGCGGCCGGGTTTCCTTCCATCACCACGAGGTGGTGGGGGCGCAGATGGCCAAGAAGCGCATGACCGAGCTCAAGTTCCCCAAGGACGTGGTGGCCGACGTGTCGCAGCTGGTGGAGCTGCACCTGCGCTTCCACGGCTACGGCACGGGCGAGTGGACCGACAGCGCGGTGCGCCGCTACGTGCGCGACGCCGGTCACCTGCTCGACCGGCTCCACAAGCTGACCAGGGCCGACTGCACGACGCGCAACAAGCGCAAGGCGGCCACACTGTCGCGTACGTACGACCAGCTAGAGGAGCGCATCGCCCGGCTGGCCGACGAGGAGGAGCTGGCCAAGATCCGCCCGGAGCTCGACGGCAACGAGATCCAGCGGATCCTCGGCGTCGGTCCCGGCCCGATCGTCGGGCGGGCGTACAAATTCCTGCTGGAGCTCCGCCTGGACAAGGGGATGGTCGGCAAGGAAACGGCCACCGAGGCGCTGCTGGAGTGGGCGCGGGAGAGCGGTGCGTCACCGGCCGGCGACACGGCGCCGGCTTGATCTCAGCAGAAGGCAGTGGCGCGGCGCCCCGGATGATCAGCGTGAGGCCGTGGCGCGCGGCGTCGGGATGATCATCCGGTAGATCAGGGCGCCCGCCAGGTAGCCGGCCGTCACGATCACCACGGCCGCGTAGGACTTGCCGTTGGCGGGCAGGATCGCCGCGGACAGGGCGGCCGCCAGCACGTACATGCCGTTGAACAGCATGTCGTAGATCGAGAAGGCCCGGCCCAGGTAGACGTCCTCCACGTCGCGCTGGACCGTGACGTCGGCGCAGATCTTGACGCTCTGCCCGGCGATGCCGAGCACGAACCCGGCGATCGGCAGGCTCCACGTCTGGAACGGCACGACCAGCACCGCCGTGAGCACGCCGGCCACGACCAGCGCGATCGGCACCCACCGCTCGATCGTGAACCGCGCGGTGGCCCACGGAGTGACGATCACCGCGAGGAAGAAACCGACACCCGAGGTGGCTACGACCAGGCTGAGCCCACGCAGCGCCACTTCGGAGTCGCCGCCGGAGAAGTAGTAGCGGTAGAGGATGATGCCGAGCGCGGTCGCCATGCCGTACATGAACCGGTGTGTCGCCATCGCACCCATCGTGGCGGCGGCCGTGCGGTGGCTCACCAGGTGCTTGGCGCCGTCGACGAGGCCGATGAGCACGTTGCGTACGGCCTGGCGGGCCTGCGGCCGCTCTGGGTCGAAGGAGGGGCCGAGCAGCGAGCGCTCCATCGTGCGGGCGATCAGCGCGCTCATCCCGGCGACCACGCCCGAGACGACGAGCAGCAGCGCCACGCCGAAGTCGCCGCTGCCGAACAGCTCACGCAGCAGGAACCCCACCCCGGCGCCGAGGAAGGTGAAAACCGTGCCCGAGGTGGGCGTGACCGCGTTGGCGGCCATCAGCCGATCTTCCGGCACCACGTGCGGCAGCGACGCGCCGAGGGCGGCCAGGAAGAACCGGTTGGCCGCGAGCACGCCGAGCGCGGCCGCGTAGAAGACCGTGTCAGGCACGTCGGCGGCGACCAGCGCCGCCGCCACGACCAACAGCGCGCCGCGCACGATCGGCGCGACGACGAGGATCTGCCGCCGCGACCAGCGGTCGATGAAGACGCCGACGAACGGGCCGAGAATGCTGTACGGCAGCAGCAGCACGGCCAGCCCGGCCGCCACCTGCAGAGCCGTGGTCTGCGTCTCCGGACTGAAGAAGGCGAACCCGACCACGGCGAACTGGAAGACCCCGTCGGAGAACTGGGAGACCAGCCGGGTGGCGAACAGCCGTCGGAAGTCCCTGCCCTTCAGGACCACGCGAAGATCGGCGACGAATGACACGCAGTCAGCCTACTTCCGCCCGATTCACAGGTTGGTACAGCAGGCAGTCATTCGTCGCCAGTGGCCAACATGATCACGTACGCTTCGTAGCGTGACGAAGGAAGAACACGTGGTGTTGGTCGACGGCGACGGCAACGCGATCGGCACCGCTCCCAAGAGCTCGGTGCACGGCCAGGAGACCCCGCTCCACCTGGCGTTCTCCAGTTACGTCTTCGACGAGGACAGCCGCGTCCTGCTCACCAGGCGCGCCGCGGGCAAACTGACCTGGCCGGGCGTGTGGACCAACAGCTGCTGCGGCCACCCGCTACCCGGCGAGCCGCTGGACCACGCGGTCATCCGCAGGCTGTCCTACGAGCTCGGTCTGACGGTGGACCGGGCGGATCTCATGCTGCCGGCGTTCACGTATCGCGCGGTCATGCCCAACGGCATCGTCGAACACGAACTCTGCCCCGTCTACCGCGTCACGGTCGACGCCTCCGCCATCCCGAACCCGGACGAGGTTGACGAAATCCGGTGGATGCCCTGGAAGGAGTTCGCGGACGGAGTTCTGAGCACCCTGCTGGCGATCAGCCCGTGGTGCCGCGAACAGGTCCCCATGCTGAACGAACTGGGCACCAACCCCCTGGACTGGCGCCCGGCCTCGGCGGAGGAGCTGCCTCCTGCCGCCCGAAGCGCCGCCCGTACCGCTTTGTGAGGCTTTGTGGGCTTTGTGGGGCGCCGCGCGGAGTGCACGGCGCCGGACCACGGACCTATCTGTCCACTTCGCCGCGGATGAACTTCTCGACGTAGTCGCGCGCGTCGTCGTCGGAGTATTGGACCGGCGGCGACTTCATGAAGTAGGAGGACGCGCTCAGGATCGGCCCCGCGATCCCCCGGTCGAGGGCGATCTTGGCGGCGCGCACGGCGTCGATGATGATCCCCGCCGAGTTGGGCGAGTCCCACACCTCCAGCTTGTACTCCAAGGTGAGCGGCGTGTCGCCGAACGAGCGCCCCTCCAGCCGGACGAAGGCCAGCTTCCGGTCGTCGAGCCACGGCACGTGGTCCGACGGGCCGATGTGCACGTCGGCCTTGGCCATCTCGTGCGGGATCTGCGAGGTGACCGACTGCGTCTTGGAGATCTTCTTCGACTGGAGGCGCTTGCGCTCCAGCATGTTCATGAAGTCCATGTTGCCGCCGACGTTGAGCTGGTACGTGCGCAGCAGCTCGACCCCGCGGTCCTCGAACAGCTTGGCCAGCACGCGGTGCGTGATGGTGGCGCCGACCTGCGACTTGATGTCGTCGCCGACGATCGGCACACCGGCCGCGGTGAACTTCTCCGCCCATTCCGGGTCGGAGGCGATGAACACCGGCAGCGCGTTGACGAACGCCACCTTGGCGTCCAGCGCGCACTGGGCGTAAAACCGGTCGGCCGCCTCGGAGCCCACCGGGAGGTAGGACACCAGGACGTCCACCTGGCTCTCGCGGAGCGCCTGGACGACGTCGACCGGCGACTCGTCGGACTCTTCGATGATCTCGCGGTAGTACTCGCCAAGTCCGTCGAAGGTATGGCCGCGCTGGACGATCACCCCGGTGGGCGGCACGTCCGCGAACTTGATCGTGTTGTTCTCGCTGGCGCCGATCGCCTCGGACAGGTCGCGGCCGACCTTCTTGGCGTCGACGTCGAACGCGGCGACGAACTCGACGTCGCCCACGTGATAGTCGCCGAACTTCACGTGCATCAGGCCCGGCACCCGTGTGGCCGGGTCGGCGTCCTTGTAATAGTGAACGCCCTGAACCAGTGACGCCGCGCAGTTGCCAACACCGACAATGGCCACGCGAACCGAACCCATCGCACTCGCTCCCTTACTCATCAGTTGATCTCTCGGGGTTCTCCTCAGAGGAGCCCCGTCTCTCTGTCGCGATCAGCTCGTTCAGCCACCGCACCTCGCGTTCGACCGATTCGAGCCCGTGACGTTGCAGTTCGAGCGTGTAGCTGTCGAGGCGCTCCCTGGTGCGGGCCAGGGCGGTGCGCACGCTGTCGAGGCGTTCCTCCAGGCGGCTGCGGCGGCCTTCGAGGATCCGCAGTCTCACCTCCGCCTCCGTATGCCTGAAGAACGCGAAGTGGACGCCGAAACTCTCGTCCTCCCACGCGGACGGCCCTGCCTGCGTCAGCAGGTCCTGGAGCCGTTCCTTGCCCTCCGCGGTCAGCTTGTAGACGATCTTCGACCGGCCCCCGACGATCGCGGCGGGCGCCGGCTGCTCCTCCACGATGAGGCCCTGTTCGAGCAGCGAGCGCAGACAGGGGTAGAGCGACCCGTAGGAGAAGGCGCGGAACATACCCAGCAAGGCATTGAGCCGTTTGCGCAGCTCATAGCCGTGTAGCGGCGTCTCGTGCAGCGACCCGAGCACGGCCAGCTCCAGCACTCTGCCCTGTCCGCTGGCCACTGGAACCGCCCCCTCTCACGTCGATGTATCGAGCCGATACATCCCGATGATACGTCGCGCCGCTATATCGCCGCAATTAACGACTTTGCCAAGGCGTTGGGAGGATTCAGCAAAACGCCGTAGTCTGGCGCTCATGTGGTCACAGGGAAAGGTGGTGGACTACGGCCTTGCCAAGCGGGCGGTGGTCGACTTCCCGCACCCCAGGCGTAGGTCGCCTGGGGATTTTCGTGACTCACAGCCATACCTCCTTCGCGCGGCGCGCCACTTCGGCGAACCGACCGAACACCTCTGCCCGGTGTGCGAGGGGGAGAACGTCACCAGCGTGACCTACGTCTCCGGGGATTCCCCGGGGCGCCATGCCGGTGAGGCAAAGGTCGCGTCGGAACTCGCCGATATGGCCCATGATTACGATGAGTTCCGGGTGTACGTCGTCGAGGTCTGCCAAGGTTGTTCCTGGAACCACCTGACGGTGTCGTTCGTCCTCGGCAACGGACCGCCGGACCGCGTCGGGCGACCGTAGAAGACCGAGGACGGCGAAGGAGCCCCACGCCCATCCGCCGTGCTATCCGACGACGTTGTGAGGACGTGTGAGTAACAGCAGCAATGAGGGGACGGGCCGGCCTGGAAGGCGCCGTCGCTCCAACTCATCCCGTTCTGTGCCCCAAGACAATTCGCCGCAAACCGGCGAAGCAGGCTGGGGGGCGGCACAGCCTCAGCGTCGGCCGGAAGCCGCGTACGAGCAGACCGGCGCGATGGCCGCCCAGCCATACGCGGGCCCCCAGCAGCCGGGCATGCCGCAACCAGGCCCCCAGCAGCAGCCGGGTCCGGGCGGTCCCGGCCCCCGCCAGCCGGGGCGGCGCGAGGGCGCGCCGCGCGAGCCGGGGCGGCGCCAGGGCAGCCGTGAGGGTTCGCGTTCGCGCGGCGAAGGTGAATACGACACCCGCGCCCGCAGCAACCAGGAGACCATGATCAGCGACGCGCCCAGGCGGGCGCGCGGGCGCGGCTCCGGCGGACCCCAAGGGCCGGGCGGCCCCGGCGGTCCTGAGGGCCCTGAGCGGCCCAAGGATGAGCGGCCGAAGTGGCGCCGCTTCATCCCCAGCTGGAAGATCGTCATGGCCTCGATGACGGTCCTCGCGGCCGGCATCTTCGGCATGATCGCGGTGGCCTACGCCAACACCCCGGTGCCCGACGAGAACAACACGCAGGCCGGGGCGACCGCACAGGGCAGCACCGTCTACTACTCAGACGGCAAGACGGTCATCGCCAAGCTCGGCACGCCCCGGAAGATCATCAAGATCGACCAGATGTCCCAGAAGCTCAAGGACGCCACGGTGGCCATCGAGAACGACACGTTCTACGAGGACTCCGGCATCTCCATCTCCGGCATGGCCCGCTCGCTGTGGATGACCGCGACGGGCCAGCAGTTGCAGGGCGCCTCGACGATCACCCAGCAGATGGCCCGCGGTTACTACGGCGGCCTCAGCTCGGAAGTCTCGATCAAGCGCAAGGTCAGCGAGATCTTCATCGCGGTCAAGATCAACCAGACGAAGTCCAAAGACGACATCCTCCAGACCTACCTCAACACCGTCAACTTCGGCCGGGCCTACGGCGTCGAGGCGGCAGCCCAGGCGTATTTCGGCCCGAAGAAGCATGCCTCGAACCTCACCCTGTCGGAGGCGGCCTACCTGGCCGCGCACATCCAGACGCCGAGTTGGGGCTCCGAGGACCCCGCGCTCAAATACCGCTGGAAGACCGTCCTGGACTACATGGCCAAGCAGTGGCCGGACAAATACGCCGCGGAAGCGAAGACGGCGGAGTGGCCCAAGATCAAAAAGTCCAACACGGACAGCGCCTACGCGGATCTCAACGGCTACATGCTCGAGGCGGTCACTCGGGAACTCGCGGCGCGTGGCATCACCGAGGAGGCCATCAAGAGCAGCGGCTATGAGATCGTCACCACCTTCGACAAGAGGCTCATGCAGGCCGCCAAGACCGCGGTGCAGGAGTCGACGAGGGGTATGTCGAAGGAGTTCCACACCAGTCTCGCCGCCGTCGACCCCAGGAACGGCCGCGTGGTGGCCTTCTACGGAGGTACTGACTACCTCAAGGACCCGTGGAACGAGCCCTTCGACTCGGCCAAGCAGGCCGCCTCCGCGTTCAAGCCCTACGTGCTGGCCGCGTGGCTGAAGGCCGGATACTCGATCAACAGCTACGTGCCGGGCAGCGTCACGGTGCCGAAAGAACTGCCGGGGCAGCAGCCCGGCGGTTTCAAGAACAGCCACAACGTGGGTGCCTCGATCGACGTGGTCAAGGCCACGGCGCAGTCCGTCAACACCGCCTACGTGTCTATGGCGTATGCGCTGCCCGACAGGATCAACGACGTCAAGAGCCTCGTCGAGGCGGCCGGGTTCAGCGAGCGGCGCATGGAGCAGGACGTCAAGGACCACGGCTACGGGTTCGCCATCGGTAGCGCACCGGTCACGGCCGTGGAGCAGGCGGCCGGATACTCGATCTTCGCCAACGCCGGCAGGTACACCAAATATCACGTGGTGAAGGAGATCAAGCTGAACAAGCAGGTCGCCTACCCCGAGCAGAAGCCCTCCAAGAACGTGATCAGCCCTGAGGCCGCCGCCGACGCGACGGTCGCCATGCAGGAGGTGCTGCGGAGCGGCACCGCGATGGGTAAGGGCCTGGGCAACCGCCCGGCGGCGGGCAAGACCGGCACGAACAACGAGGAAAAAGAAGCCTGGTTCGTCGGTTACACCCCGCAGCTTTCCACGGCGGTAGGGATGTACCGCGAGGTGTGCAGGACGAAGAAGGGCCGGATCGTCCAGCCCATCAATTCAAACTGCCCCACCACACCGGGGGGCAAGCCGCACAAGAAATACAACCTCAACAATCCGTACACCACGGCGAAGGAGACCTCGCTGGGCTTCGAGGGTGCGGACACGCCCACGACGATCTGGCGCGCGTTCATGACCGCCGCACTCCAGAACAAGCAGGTCGAGCAGTTCCCCACCAGGGCCGACATCGGGCAGCCGGAGAACATCGTGCCGAGCCCGACGCCCACGCCGAAGGCCACCGAGGACCCGTCGCTCGAGGACCCCAACGCCAACTGCGGCGTCGTCCCGCCGTGCAACGGCGACGACCCCGACCAGATCATCACGGTCGACCCCAACCAGAACGGCGAGCCGCAGGACGACGGCGGCGGTTTCGACGGGCGGGGCCGCCAGAGCCAGGGGTCCAACCCGGTCATCGTTCCCGGACCGATGCCGAGCAGGCGCGAGGACTGGTGAAGTCGAGCACCGAGGTCCGCCCACCGCTCATGAACCGGGCCGTGCCGTACCTTCCCCTGGGGTTGTTCGCGGCCCTGGGGGCCACGCTCGCCTACATCGTGCGGCTGCCCTGCCGCACGGGCGGGTGGAACGACCAGGTCTCGACGTACACGAACTTCTGCTACACCGATATCTACCCGCTCTACTTCGACCGGCAGCTGGCGACGCAGAACCCCTACTTCGCCGACGTGCCCTTCGACAAGCACGTCGAATACCCGGTGGTCCTCGGCGAGGTCATGCAGGTGATCAGCTGGATCGCCCGCTGGCTGGAGCGCGACGTGGTCGCCCAGGCGGTCAGGTTCTACGACATCACCGTCATCCTGCTCGGCGTCTGCCTGGTGGCCGGCGTGCTGCTGATGGCGGCGGTGGCGGGACCGACCAGGCGGTGGGACGCGCTCTGGTACGCGCTCGCCCCGTCGATCGTCCTGGCCGCCTACATCAACTGGGACCTGGTCGCGGGCGCGCTGTCGATGGGCATGCTGCTGGCCTGGGCCCGGCAGCGGCAGGTGCTGGCCGGCGTGCTGCTCGGCCTGGCGATCGCGACGAAGTTCTACCCGATCATGTTCGTCGGCGCGCTCCTGCTGCTCACCATGCGCACCGCGCGATGGCGGCCGTTCCTCGTCACGATGGGCGCGACCGCCGGGTCGTGGCTGGTGGTCAACGTGCCGTTCATGGTGCTGGCCTGGGACGGCTGGCGCCGGTTCTACGTCTTCTCCGAGGAACGCGGCGTCGACTGGGGCTCGCCCTGGCTGTTCTTCCAGAACAAGGGCTGGCCGATCCTGGGTGACACCGACGTCAGCCGCCTGGGGATGGTCTCGCTGGGTCTGCTGTGCCTGGGCATCGCGGCCCTCACGCTGATGGCGCCGCGCCGGCCGAGGCTGGCGCAGATCTGCTTCCTCGCGCTGGCCGCGTTCATGATGACGAACAAGGTGTGGTCGCCGCAGTTCGTCCTGTGGCTGGTGCCCTTCGCGGTGCTGGCCAGGCCCAACTGGAAGCCGATCGCGCTCTGGCAGGTCGCCGAGATCTGGTATTTCTGCGCGATCTGGCTCTATCTGCTCTCCCAGTCTCCGGTCAGCCGTCCCGACCTGGGCATTGGCGACAACACCTACTTCACCGCCGTATGGGGACGGGTTCTCACGATCGCCATCATGATGGCCTTCGTGGTCCGTGACATCCTGCGTCCCGACAAGGACGTCATCCGGCAGACCGGCATCGACGACCAGGCCGGCGGCGTCTTCGACGGGGCCCCGGACCGGTTCACCCTGCGCCCGGCCTAGCCATGATCACCCGCTCGGCCGACCGCGACGCGACGCTCCTCTGGTTCGCCTCGCGCGGCGGGCTGCTGGTGGCGACCCTGCTCGGAGTCGCGCTGCACGACTACGTGGGCACGTGGCGGAAGTGGGACGCGGGGCTGTTCATCACGATCGCCGAGCACGGCTACGACGGCGATCCCGGCAGGCCGCCGGACGCCGGGCTGCCCGCGTTCTTCCCCGGCCTGCCGTTGGCGATGCGAGTGGTCCACCTCGTAGTGCCGGACTGGACGGCCTGCGGGCTGATCGTCTCGCTGGTCGCCGGTCTGGTGGCGGTGGTGGCGCTGGCCAGGCTGACGGAGTTCGAGGGCGGCTCGGGGTGGGCCGCGGTGGCCGGGCTGCTGCTGTTCCCGATGGCGGTCTTCCTGGTCGCCGGCTACAGCGAGGCGCTGTTCCTGGCGTTCGCGATCCCCGCCTGGCTGGCCGCCCGCCAGGGCCGCTGGCCGCTGGCCGCCGCCCTGGCCGCGGGCGCCTCCTGTGTACGCATCACCGGGCTGTTCCTGGCGTTCGCGCTGATCGTGGAGTTCCTCACCAGCAGGCAGCCCATCCGGCGGGCGCCGTGGCTGCTGGTCCCCTTCCTGCCGCTGGTGGCGTACTCCTTCTTCCACTACAGCCGTTCGGGGGACTGGCTCGCCTGGAAGCACGCCCAGGAGGCCGGGTGGGGACGGCAGATGGTGTGGCCGTGGCAGGCGTGGAGCACCACGTGGCAGTCGGCCATGGGCGCGGGTGACTTCGCGATCGCCTTCCGCATGGAGCTGGCCGGTGCGGTGGTGGCCGTGGCCGCGCTCGTCTGGCTGCTGGTCATGCGCCGGTGGAGCGAGCTGGTCTACACGGGGTTACAGGCGGGGGCGCTCATGACCTCGGCGTACTACCTGTCGATCCCGCGCTCGCTGCTGCTGTGGTTCCCGCTGTGGGTGGCGTTCGGCCGGCTGGTGACCCGCCATCCATGGGTGATGGTGGTGTACGCCCTGGTGGCGGGGCCGCTCATGCTGCTCGACGTGGTCCGCTTCCTGAGCGGCGCCTGGGCAGGATGATCTCCATACCCACTTTCAGGACTCGGTAATCCAGGGAAGTTATCCACAGGCTGTGTGTATTCGCTAGAGGTTCTTCCTCAGGAACGCGATGTCGTCGGCCTGACCATCGCCGGGCGTCTCCACCACGATGGGCGCGGCCGCCGCGCGGCAGACCGCCAGGATGAGCTCGGGGTCGATCTTCCCGTTGCCCAGGTTGGCGTGCCGGTCGGCACCGGAGTCGAACTCGTCGCGCGAGTCGTTGCAGTGCACCAGGTCGATGCGGCCGGTGATCGCCTTGACCCGGTCGACCAGGTCGAGGAGCTCCTCACCGCCCGCGTGCGCGTGGCAGGTGTCGAGGCAGAAGCCCACGTCGAAGCCGTCGAGGGCGTCCCAGAGGCGGGCGATGCGGTCGAGCCTGCGGGCTATCGCGTTGTCGCCGCCCGCGGTGTTCTCGATCAGGACCGGGATCGGGCACTCCATGCGCTCGAACACCTTGCGCCAGTTGTCGAACCCGATCTGCGGGTCCTCGTTCTTGTTGAGGTGGCCGCCGTGCACGATCAGGCCCTTGGCGCCGAGCCCGGCCGCCGCCTCCAGGTGCTGGGCGAGCAGCTTGCGGCTGGGGATCCTGATGCGGTTGTTGGTGGTGGCCACGTTGATCAGGTAGGGCGCGTGGATGTAGATGTCGACGCCCTCGACCGGCTCGGCCGGCAGCACGGGCTTCTTGTAGCCCTGTGGATCGCCCAGGAAGAACTGCACCACCTCGGCCCCGATCGCGGCCGCGTGGGCGGCTGGGTCGTCCTGACCTACGTGAGCTCCGATGCGCACCATGTCACGAGCTTATCCGTTTGGAGCAGAGGGCTCAGGGAAGTCGCCAGGCGCCCCCTACGCGAGGAGAACGATATGACGCGCTGGCGCTGGCGCTCACTGATCTTCTTAATCTGGGTACTTATCGGCATCTATGTGGCCTGGGTCTACCACTACATCACCCCGGGGATCCTCCGGAACATCGCCGAGGCGCTCCTCGCGGTCTTCCTGTGGTTCCTGGTGCTGCTCGGTGTGGATCTGCATATTGGTAAATGACCTCAGGCGAACGGTCCCGGCCATGCCGGGACCGTTTCGTATGGCACCGGCCGCTCAGGGCAGGAAGCCGCCGTGCGCGATGCCGAGCGCCACGCCGACGAACGACGCCACCAGGCCGATGATGTTCAGCGAGCGCTGGGGCGTGGTCACCGAGACGTACTGCGAGTAGAGCCCCATCCCGAATCCGAGCGTGCCGAACCACGCGGAGATCGGGTGGGCGGCGACGAAGAACGTCGAGATGAAGGCCACCAGCCCGCACACGAGCGTGGCGACGGCCAGGACGTTCTCGATCGGGTGCGGCGTCCCGTCGCTGTTGAGCGTGAGTCTGAACCGCTGGGTCTCCGGAGGTTGCAGGATGTGCGGCACTAATGTCACCCCCATGGGTTTCCTACAGGTCCTTCCCATCCGCGAGCGGCTGGTAACCTGGTCAAGCTGCGTTGTGATGGGTGATCCATCAGCCTGAGACGCCGAAAGGGGTGTCCGGGTCCTGACGTCAGCGTCCTCCTGTCACGGCAGAGTGTCGTGACCGCAAGAGTCCAGAGGAGGTTGGAGTCCCGCATGCGTCGTTACGAAGTAATGGTCATTCTGGACCCTTCGCTCGATGAGCGCACTGTGGCGCCGTCCCTCGACCAGTTCCTCACCGTCGTCCGCAACGACGGCGGCACTGTGGAGAAGGTCGACGTCTGGGGCCGTCGCCGTCTCGCCTACGACATCGACAAGAAGTCGGAAGGCATCTACGCCGTCATCGACCTGTCCGCGGAGCCCGCGACGGTCAAGGAGCTCGACCGGCAGATGAACCTCAACGAGGGCATCCTGCGCACCAAGGTTCTCCGCCCCGACGTGCACTAAGCAGCCGTTGCCCGGCTTTTTGTCGGGCGGCAGCCGTACTCTGAGCCGTAACCAAAGCGAAGGCGTGCAGGAAGGCGAGCGCAAGCCATGGCAGCAGGCGACACCGTAATCACCATCGTCGGCAATCTTGTCGACGATCCGGAGCTGCGCTTCACCCCCACGGGTCAAGCCGTGGCTCGATTCCGCATCGCGTCCACTCCGCGGTTCATGGACCGCCAGACCAACGAGTGGAAAGACGGCGAAAGCCTCTTTCTGACCTGCAACGTGTGGCGGCAGGCGGCGGAGAACGCCGCCGAGAGCCTCCAGCGTGGCATGCGGGTCATCGTGCAGGGGCGGCTCAAGCAGCGGTCTTACGAGACCAAGGAAGGCGAGAAGCGCACGGTCTACGAGGTCGAGGTCGACGAGGTCGGCCCGTCTCTGCGTAACGCCACGGCCAAGGTCAACCGCACCACCCGTCAGGGCGGCGGCGGCGGTGGCGGCGGCTTCGGCGGCGGCCCGGCCGACGACCCGTGGGCCTCCGCGTCGCCCGCTCCGTCCCAGGGCGGCGGCGGCGGTGGCGGTGGCGGCTACCAGGGCGGCGGTCAGCAGGGCGGCTCCGGCGGCTCCGGCGGTTTCGGCGGCGGCGGCAACGACTTCAGCGACGAACCGCCTTTCTAATTCCAGTTCACCAGCCCGAGTCCATTCCCGCTTGACGGCGGGGCTCTGAAAGGAGCACCACGATGGCAAAGCCGGCACTGCGCAAGCCCAAGAAGAAGGTTTGCCTGTTCTGCCACGACAAGATCTCCTACGTCGACTACAAGGACACGGCTCTGCTGCGGAAGTTCATCTCCGACCGCGGCAAGATCCGGGCCCGCCGGGTGACGGGCAACTGCACCCAGCACCAGCGTGACGTGGCGACCGCGATCAAGAACGCCCGTGAGGTGGCCCTGCTGCCTTACACGAGCACCGCGCGCTAAGGGAGGACTGTCGATATGAAGCTCATCCTCACCAACGAGGTCTCCGGCCTCGGCACCCCTGGCGACATCGTCGAGGTCAAGGACGGCTACGGCCGTAACTTCCTTATCCCGCGCGGCTACGCCATGCGCTGGACGCGTGGCGCCGAGAAGCAGATCGAGTCCATCAAGAAGGCTCGTGACGCTCGCGAGATCCGCGACCTGGGCACGGCCAAGGAGGTCGCCGGCCAGCTCGGTGCCCTTCGCGTCCGCCTGGTCACCCGCGCGGGCGACTCCGGCCGCCTGTTCGGGTCGATCACCACGGGTGACGTCGCCGAGGCCGTCAAGGCCGCCGGCGGTCCCATCCTCGACCGCCGCCGCATCGAGATCGTCAACCCGATCAAGAGCGTCGGCTCGCACAAGGTCAGCGTCAAGCTGCACCCCGAGGTCTCGGCGTCGGTCGACGTCGAGGTCGTCGCCGGCTGACGACTCTCAGCCTCGCCGCTGCCCCCTCTCGCCTGCGAGAGGGGGCAGCGCTGTCTCTATGGCCGGTATGGGTGCAGGTGGGGGACATGGTGCACCGTCCCGCAGCGTAGGATTTGCTCGTTCTTCCCGCGCCCCTTCCCTGGAGGCCCCCAGCCATGGCCCGACCCTCGATGCTGCTGGCCCTTGGCGTGCTCGCGGCGGCGGCCGTCGCCTGCGCCCCCGCCGACACTTCGCCGAGCGCCGCCCCGCTCAGTCCCACGGCGTCCACCGCGTGCACCAAGGACCAGCTCAAGCTCGTCAACGCGGGCAAACTGACGATCGCCACCGACAAGCCCGCCTTCGAGCCGTGGTTCAAGGACGACGACCCGAGCAACGGCCAGGGCTTCGAGAGCGCGGTCGCGTTCGCCGTCGCGGGCGAGCTCGGCTTCGACCGCACCGAGGTTCAGTGGAGCACGGTCAAGTTCGACTCGGCCTTCGCACCGGGTGCCAAGCAGTTCGACTTCGACATCAACGAGGTCTCGATCACCCCAGACCGGGCCAAGGCGGTCGACTTCAGCCACGGCTACTACACGGTCAAGCAGGCCATCGTGGCCATGGGGGACGGCAAGTTCGCCGGCGCGAAGAGCTTGGCCGAGCTCAAGGACGCCAAGATAGGCGTACAGGTCGGCACGACCTCCCTCAACGCGGTCAAGGAGGTCATCAAGCCCGGGGCCGAGCCCAACGTCTACACCGATCAGATCGACGCCATCAACGCGCTGAAGAACAAGCAGGTCGACGCCATCGTCGTGGACCTGCCCACGGCCTTCTACGTGACGGCCGCGCAGGTCGAGAAGTCGAAGATCGTGGGCCAGTTCAGCTCGACCGGCGGCACGCCCGAGGAGTTCGGCCTGGTCATGGAGAAGGGCAGCGCGCTCAAGCCGTGCGTCGACAAGGCCGTCGACGCGCTGAAGTCCAAGGGTGAGCTGACCAAGATCGAGCAGCAGTGGCTCAGCGCGGCCGCGGGCGCGCCCGAGCTGAAGTGAGCGAGCCTTCTGTGAGCGAGCCTTCAGCGAGTGAGAACGCTGTGGGCTGGGTCAAGAGCGAGCGGCAGCTCGAACGCGAGCGGATCCGCAGGTCGCGGGCCCGGCGCTCGACGTCCATCGCCGGCGCCTCGACGATCGTCTTCCTCGTCCTGGCGGCGGTGGTGGTCACCCACTCGCCCGGCTGGCCGCGGGTGCGGGAGTCGTTCTTCAACCCCGAGTGGTTCGTCAAGGCGCTGCCGGAGGTCCTGGCCGGGTTCCTGCTCAACATCAAGATCTTCCTGATCGCGGAGCCGCTGATCCTGCTCGTCGGTGTGCTGGTGGCCCTGGCCAGCACGGTTACGGCGCCCGCCTTCTTCCCGATCCGGGCGCTGGCCACGCTCTACACCGACATCTTCCGCGGCGTGCCGACGATCCTGGTCATCTACCTGGTCGGCTTTGGGTTGCCCGCGCTCAGGCTGCAGGGCATTCCGACGGATCTGGCCACGCTCGGCATCATCGGCCTGACGCTTTCGTACGGCGCGTACGTGGCCGAGGTGTTCCGCGCGGGCATCGAGTCGGTCCATCCCAGCCAGGTGGCGGCGGCCCGCTCGCTCGGTCTGAGCCACGCCAAGGCGATGCGCTTCGTCGTGCTCCCGCAGGCCACTCGCCGGGTCGTCCCGCCGCTGCTCAACGACTTCATCTCCCTGCAGAAGGACACGGCGCTGGTGGCCACCATCGGGCCGCTGGAGGCGCTGAGGCAGGCGCAGATCATCGCGGCCAGCAAGTTCAACTACACGCCTTACCTGGTGGCGTCGCTGCTGTTCATCCTGCTCACGATCCCGATGGCCCGCTTCACCGATCACCTGGCCGCCCGTACGCGAAGGAGGCGCGGATGAGCCTGCTGACCATCGACGGGGTGTGGAAGAACTTCCGCGGCCACAGCGTCCTGCGCGGCATCGACCTGGAGGTACGCCCGCACGAGGTGGTCAGCCTGATCGGCGCGTCAGGGTCGGGCAAGTCCACGCTGCTGCGCTGCGTCAACCTGCTGGAAACCATCGACGACGGCGCGATCCACCTCGACGGGCAGGAGATCACCGACCCTCGGGCGAACGTCGACGACGTACGCAGGCGGCTGGGCATCGTGTTCCAGGCGTTCAACCTGTTCCCGCACATGACGGTGCTCGACAACATCACACTCGCGCCCCGGCGGGTGCACGGAGTGGCCAAGGCCGAGGCGGAGGAGCAGGCGGGCGAGCTGCTGGCCAGGTTCGGGCTGGCGGACAAGGCCCGCTCCTACCCCGACCAGCTCTCCGGCGGCCAGCAGCAGCGGGTGGCCATCGTCCGCGCGCTGGCCACCAAGCCACGGCTGATGCTGCTCGACGAGGTCACCTCGGCGCTCGACCCGGTGCTGGTCGTGGAGGTGCTCCAGGTCATCAGGGAGCTCAAGGACTCGGGCATGACGATGATCCTGGCGACGCACGAGATGGGCTTCTGCCGCGACATCTCCGACACGGTGTGCTTCCTGGACGGCGGCGTCATGCTGGAGAAGGGCCCACCGGAGATGATCTTCACCGATCCGGAGCACGCCCGTACGAGGGACTTCCTGCGGGCGGTGCTGGACTCCGGGCGGCTCTAGAGCGGTGCCCACGAACATCGGGCGGGTATCCGCTCCCCGAAGGGGGTCCCTTCCTGGAACCCCGACCACAACGGACCGCTTCTCCCCGATGGGGTTACCTTCTAAGGACCTCAGCCACGGCGGACCGTTCTGTCCGCCCCCCGGAGGGGGTATCCCTCCCGAAGGACACCAGCCACCACGGACCGTCACAGTGATTGAGACGGTTGTGACAAAGCACCCGGGCTTAACGCCGATGGCGCCCTCTGGCGTGGTTCAGGGGAGGCAGCTCGGGCTGGGCCAGCAGGCTGTGGCGCCGACCGTACACAAGATAGACGAGCAGCCCGAAAGCCATCCACAGGGCGAACCACGCCCAGGTGAGCACCTGCAGATTCACCATCAGCCAGAGCGTCGCCACCAGGGACAGCGCGGGCAGCAGCGGCGAGAGCGGGACGCGGAAGCCGCGGTCGAGGTGCGGCATCCGGCGCCGCATGACGATCACGCCCGCCGCGACGAACATGAACGCGAACAGCGTCCCGATCACCACCAGTTGCTGCAGCGTGAACACCGGTACGAGCTCGGCCAGCAGGATCGCGATCACTCCGATGAGCAGCGTGACCCGCGTGGGGGTGTGATATTTACGGCTGATCGTGGCCAGACGGCGCGGCATCAGGCCGTCGCGGGCGATCGAGAACAGTACGCGCGTCTGCCCCACGATCAGCACCAGGATGACCGTGGTCAGCCCGAGCACCGCGCCGATGTCGATGACGTGCGCCATCCAGTCGACACCCACAACGCGGAACGCGCTGGACAGCGGCGAGTCGGGGGAGATGCCGGTGTAGGGGATCATGCCGACCATGACCACGGCCACCGCGAGGTAGATGACCGTGGCGATCACCAGGCTGCGGATCATGCCCTTGGGGATGGCCCTGGAGGCGTTCACGGTCTCCTCGGCGGCGGTGGCGACGACGTCGAAGCCGATGTACGCGAACGCGATGGCCGACGCCGCCGCGAACACCCCGAACCAGCCGAACGCGTGACTCTGCCCCACGACCACGTCGAGCACGGTCGCCGCCGGGCTGGTGGTGGGCTTCGGCTCGGTGTAGAGGTCGCCGAAGTTGGCCACTTTGACGTACCGCGCCCCGACGACGATGACCGCCCCGATGGCCAGCAGCTTGGCCGCCACCATCACCCACAGCGCCCGCAGCCCGACCCGCGCGTTGAGCGCCACGACGCTCGTCAGCACCACCAGGATGAACAGGACGAACACGTCCTCGACCACGTTCTGGTACGGCAGGCGCACCCCGAACCCGGTGATCGCCCGGACGGTGATCAGGGCCCAGGCCCTGGCCACCACGGCGGCGGCCAGCTCGAGCTCCAGGATCAGCGCCCAGCCGATGATCCACGCCCATACCTCGCCGAAGATGACGTAGGTGAAGGTGTAGGCGCTGCCCGAGGTCGGCATCGTGGACGACAGCTCGGCGTAACACAGACAGGCCAGCAGGCAGGCGATCCCGGCGATCATGAACGAAAGGATCACCCCGGGGCCGGCCATGGTCGCGGCCTGCTGCCCGGCGATGCTGAAGATGCCCGCGCCGATCATCACGCCGAGCCCGAGCACGACCAGATCGGCGGGCCGGTAGAGCTCGGAGAGGCTGTGGCGCGCGCCTGTGCGTAACCCGGTCGCCGCTTCGGGCGGCAGCCGCCGGAGGATCGTGGACAAAGGCACACCCCGCTCAGGGAACCCGCCCACAGTGCCGCACCACATGCGTAACAGCAAGCACGGGACGATTACGCCCCGGTCACCAGCCATGCCGTACCGAGCGCCCGCTGTCCCAGCGTGATCAAACGTGCGATCATCCACACCCCGAGCGCGCACCAGAGTGCGACGATGCCGAATTCCGAGGCGAGAAAGGCACACGGCAGGTACGCGAGCGTCGTCCACAGGGCCGCCCACGCGAGGTAGCGCTGGTCACCCGCGCCGATCAGCACCCCGTCGAGCACGAACACCACGCCGCACACCGGCTGGAACAGCGCCACCGGCCAGAGCACGGCCAGCAACTGCTCGGTCACCTGTGGATCGGCGTCGAACAGGCCGGGCAGCAGCGGCCGGGCCGCGACGACGAGCACGCCGAGCACGAACCCCGACCAGAGGCCCCACTGCACCATGCGCCGGGTCGCGGCCCTGGTGGCGGCCACGTCTCCGGCGCCGAGCGTACGGCCGGTGATGGCCTGTCCGGCGATGGCGATGGCGTCCAGGGCGAAGGCCAGCAGGGTCCAGACCTGGGTGGCGATGGCGTACGCGGCCAGCTGGGCCTGGCCCATCCTGGTGGCCACCACGGTCGCCGCGATCAGTACGACGCGCAGGCAGAGGGTCCTGATGAGCAGCGCGAAGCCGGCCGTACCCGCCTGCTTGACGCCCGCCAGGTGCGGCGTGAGCGATATGCCGAGCCGCAGCGCGCCCCTGGCCACCACGACGAGGTAGACGGCCGCACCCAGCGTTTGAGCCAGCACGGTGCCCCAGGCCGAGCCCGCGATGCCCCAGTGCAGCCCGAGCACGAACCACGCGTTCAGCCCCGCGTTGAGCGCGAACGAGCCCACCGCGACGGTCAGCGGCGTGACCGTGTCCTGCAGGCCGCGCAGCACGCCCGTCCCGGCCAGTACGACCAACATGCCGGGCGCGCCGAGCAGCGAGATGCGCAGGTACGTCGTAGCCTGCCCGGCCTGCTCCGGGACCGCCCCGAACAGCCCGACGATCGGCGGGGCGAGCGGCCAGCAGACCGCGATGAGGGCGGCGCCGATGGCCAGCGCGAGCCAGATGCCGTCCATGCCGCTGCGCATCGCCCTGGCATGATGGCCCGCACCGGTCTGGCGGGCTACGGACGCCGTCGTGCCGTACGCGAGGAAGACACAGAGGTTCACCACCGTGGCCAGGATCGTGCCCGCGACGCCCAGGGCGCCCAGGGCGGTGGTGCCCAGCCCGTGCCCCACGATGGCATAGTCGGCGAGCAGGAAGAGCGGCTCGGCGACCAGCGCGCCGAACGCGGGCACGGCCAGGCGCAGAATCTCCCTGTCCTGCAGCGTAATGGGCATTTACCCATTATGACCATTACACGGCGTGTCGGGCCAACTTTCTTTCCTCCACAGCCGGTGGACAAAGTTTTCGCAGGTCAAGAGGGGTGCTGTGGATTGTGGACAGAGTTATCCACAGCTCCGTCCACAGTTGTTTCACACCCTGAGCCGAATAGTGCACAGCTTGACCACAGGGTTGTCCACAGGCCGCGTTGCCGTCTCACCGCGAACCCGCGAAACTGTCACACCGGTCGACTACAAGTGGGGGTGGTGCGACCGCCTGCAAGGTGTTGAGGGGGCGCGGTGAGCATTGACGAAGAGGGCGGCGGAGGCCCGGGGTTCGAACGTACGCCGCCCAGCAACATCGAGGCGGAGCAGTCAGTGCTGGGCGGCATGCTGCTGTCCAAGGACGCGATCGCGGACGTGGTGGAGCTCATCCGCTCCGACGACTTCTACCGGCCCGCCCATCAGATGATCTATGACGTCATCACCGACCTCTACGGCCGCGGCGAGCCCGCCGACGCCGTCACGGTCTTCGACGACCTGCAGAAGCGCGGCGAGATGGCTCGCGTCGGAGGTGCCGCCTACCTCCACACGCTGACGGCCGTCGTCCCCACCGCGGCCAACGCCGGCTACTACGCGAAGATCGTCCGTGAGCAGGCCATCCTCCGCCGCCTCATCGAGGCCGGCACGCGCATCGTCTCCTTCGGCTACGGCGGCCAGAACGAAGAGGTCGACGACCTGGTCGACCGCGCGCAGGCGGAGATCTACAAGGTCACCGAGCGACGCACGTCCGAGGACTACGCGCCGCTGGCCGACATCATGCCGGGCGCCCTCGACGAACTGGAGGCCATCGGCAGCCGCAGCGGCCAGATGGTCGGCGTGCCGACCGGCTTCCAGGACCTCGACCAGCTCACCAACGGCCTGCACCCGGGCCAGATGATCGTCGTCGCCGCCCGTCCGGCCATCGGCAAGGCGCTGGCGCTCGACACGCCGCTGCCCACCCCAGCGGGCTGGACGACCATGGGCGAGGTCGCGGTCGGTGAGTGGCTCCTCGGGGCCGACGGCAGGCCGACACGGGTGGTCGCGGCCACCGAGGTCATGTACGACAGGCCGTGCTATGAGGTGGAATTCAGCGACGGCACGGTGATCGTCGCGGACGCCGGGCACCAGTGGCGGACGGCGCACGGCGTGCTGACCACAGAGGAGATCTTCAAGGCTGACGGAGGGGCGGCCCACGCGATCGCGGTGTCGGCGCCGTTCGCGCTCGACGAGCGGGAGCTTCCCGTGCCGCCGTACGAGCTCGGTGTCCGCCTCGGCGACCTCGGCAGCGCCGATCCGGACAAGCACATCCCCTCGCCCTACCTGCGCGCCTCAGAGAGACAGCGACGCGACCTGCTGGCCGGCCTGCTCGCCTCGGACGGCTTCGCTGTGGAAAAGGGGCGGATCCTGTTCGGGGGCGCCGTGGCGAGCCGGCGGCTCGCTCATGACGTGCACGAGCTCGTCCTGAGTCTCGGCTACAACACCACCATGCGCGCCGGCCACGGCTACTCGCTCGACTTCACCACAAAGGCCCGCTCCATCGTGGACGTACGCCCGATCCCCTCGCAGCCGGTCCGCTGCGTCGAGGTGGACAACGCCGACCACCTCTACCTGGCGGGCAGGACGTGCGTCCCCACCCACAACAGCACCTTGGGGCTCGACTTCGCCCGATCCGCGGCGATCAAGCATGGGATGACCACCGTCATCTTCTCGCTGGAAATGTCGCGCAACGAGATCACGATGCGTCTGTTGTCGGCCGAGGCGCGGGTGGCGCTGCACAGCATGCGCTCGGGCAGCATGGGCGACGACGACTGGACCAGGCTGGCCCGGCGGATGAGCGAGGTGGCCGAGGCGCCGCTGTTCATCGACGACTCGCCCAATATGTCGATGATGGAGATCCGGGCCAAGTGCCGGCGCCTGAAGCAACGCAACGACCTGCGCTTCGTGGTCATCGACTACCTCCAGCTGATGAGCTCGCCGAAGAAGACCGAGAGCCGCCAGAACGAGGTCTCGGAGATCTCCCGTGCGATCAAGCTGCTGGCAAAGGAGCTGGAGGTGCCGGTCATCGCGATCTCCCAGCTCAACCGAGGCCCCGAGCAGCGCACGGACAAGCGGCCCGCGGTCAGCGACCTGCGCGAATCCGGAAGTATTGAGCAAGATGCGGATATGGTCATTTTGCTCCATCGCGAGGATGCTTATGAGCGTGAGTCGCCCAGAGCAGGTGAGGCGGACCTTATAGTTGCTAAGCATCGAAATGGTCCAACTGCCACCGTCACTGTTGCCTTCCAGGGACATTATTCACGCTTTGTTGACATGGCCACCCACTAGTATTATTCGAAGTCTATGGGAGGAAAACTGGCCGAGTCAGAGAAGGCGGATGTTGTTCAGCGTTATGCGGCGGGAGAAAGCGCCTCGAGAATCGCGAAGTCGTTCGGGTGACTCGTCAGGCCGTCGTGGGCATCCTTCGCCGGCGTGGCATCGCAATACGTGTCAACACGAAGCTGACCTCACAGCAGAAAGCGGCGGCTGTCGAACGCTATATAGCGGGTGAAAGCTCTACTCGGATCGCAGCCGCCTTCAAGGTCTCGGACATGGCCATCCTGGGCATTCTCCATAGACGTGGAGTCGCGATACGTGGCAAGCATTCTCTTCGAGAGGACGCATTTGATGATCTTTCGGCTGATGCCGCGTACTGGATCGGATTCTTGTTCGCGGACGGCACTGTATATTTTCGGAAGGGTTGGAAGCCTCATATTGGCGTAGGTCTGTCGAAGCGAGACCGAGAACATCTTGTTAAGTTACGGGATTTTCTCGGCTCGACTCACGCAATTTCGGATATATCTTCCAATCGTGCGTGCACCTTCTCGGTGCGATCTGAAAAGCTGGCAGATAGACTCCTCGCTCTTGGTCGTTACAGCGGGCCCATAGATCGTACGCTTGCCAAGTCACGCCATTTTTGGCGCGGCGTGCTGGATGGAGACGGCTCGGTGGGTGAGTACGGCGGGAAGGCGCAAGTGAGACTGGTCGGAAAGCGTCGGCTGTTGGAGGCTTTCAACGAGTTCCTCGCGTCTCACGGCATGACGGGTCTCACGGTGCGCCCGCACAAGAGCATCCATATCATCGGAACAACTGGCAAGCCCGCTAAGAAGATCATCCATCTGTTGTACGGCGATGCCCCAACCGTGCTGGATCGCAAAGCAGACGTCGCCCGTCGTATTCTGGCCGATTCCGTGAGCAAGTGCGGCTGATCATGAGCACAGTCCGAGCAAGTCCGCGTGATCATGAGCTTGATAACGTTCCGTGTCGTCGGACTTAGGGGACTTTTGTTCGCTATCTATTCGGCGGCCATCCGCGCGGCCGAGCTCGTGGAGCGCAGCAGCGGCATGAAGCAGTCCAATCGCCGAAACGGCTTCTGGATTCGCTGCCATCAAGCCGCCTCGTCCGTGGGATCGGGCGTGGGCGCCAGTCGCACGCTGCCGGGCTGGGTCTTCTCATCGGGGAAGACCCACTTCCGGAACGCCCAGAAGCGGAAGATCATGGCGATCAGCGTGCCGATGATCTGCGCGCTCATGAAGTCGGCGATCTCCTGGGTCACCAGGCTCACATCCGGGGTCTCCAGGTGAAACACGTACCGGGAGATCCATAGCGGCGCGGAGCTGAGCACCAGACCGACGCCACTGACCAGGAAGAACAGCGCCGCCTCGTGGCGGCGCTCGCGGCCGCCCCTGGTCCGGAACGACCATTCGCGGTTCAACACGTAGGACACGATCGTCGCCACGAGCACCGCGATGATCTTCGCGGTCACCGGCTTCGGTTCCAAAATGGTGAGCTTCAGCCCGTAGAACACCGTGTTGTCCACCAAGAACGCTGTTCCACCCACCACCGCGAACTTCAGGAGCTCGCGGTGCTTCAGCGCAAGGGCGTGCAGCGGGTCCGGTAATCTTTCGAGCACTGCTTTTGCTATTCGGAGCACCCTCGATCTTCTCACCGGTCCGACATCGCGGAGCGTAATCTTTCGAAGGGGTATCCAAGGGGATTCCCGGACGCGACAGGTCTTACCGCCGGAGGAGGTCCCCTCGTAGGGACCCCGGCCACAACGGACCTGCTTCTTCTTCGCCCCCGCAGGGGGTATCCCTCCATAGGGAGCTCAACCGCTCCGGACCTGCTTCTTCCTCGCCCCCGGAGGGGGTATCCCCCATGGGGACCTCAACCGCCACGGACCGTCAAGGGGATTGAGACGATTGTGTGACGACCACCTAAGGAACCGAGGTTCCGCGATTCCGTGAGCATGGATTCCGTGAGCATAAAGGCGGGGCGGCAACTCCCGGCCGGTTCAATAGCCGATGGTGAAGCGCCGCTGGACGAAGCGCGGCAGTTCCGCCTCGTCGACGAGGGCGACGGCGGCGTCCTCCGAGGAGATACGGCTGCGTCCGTCGGCGTCGAGGACCGGTTGGTCGCCACCGATCCGGAAGCGGCCGGTGCGCTGGCCGGGAGCGATGTCCTCGGCAGGGCTGAAGTAGGTCCAGAGCCGGTTGGACGTGCGCAGAACGTTCAGGGCGTCCCGATGCCCGCGTACGGCGGCGGCGTACTCCCTCGGCAGCCCAATCTGATCGAGACTCTCGTGCAGGAGTTCGTCGGAGTCGGCTCGTACGAGGCCAGGCTCGATCTCCAGGCTGCCGGCGCCGCCGATCACGATCAGCCGGGTCCGGGGGTGACTCTCCAGCGCCCTGAGCAACGCTCGGGCGGCGGTGGCGTAGACCGTGGGATCGGCGATCGAACGCGACACGGTGTCGGCGAAGTCGTCGGCGGCGTTGCCAGGCTGGAATCCGCTGATCAGGACGTCCAGCCCGGGCAGGACCGCGGCGACGCTTCCGGCATCGAGGACGTCGACGCTCTTCCAGACGATGTTCTCGCGCTCTTCGCTGATCCGGGTGGCGTCGCGGCTGAACGCTGTGACGTGATGCCCCCGGTGGAGGGCTTCGGTGACGACGCGGCTTCCGATGCCGCCTGTGGCTCCGATGATGCCGATGCGCATGGGTCTCCCTATGTGTTCGCTGTCAGACGCGTGCTTCGCTGTCAGACGCGACGAGACTATACGGCGTGAAGTTTTTACACGGCAAGCAGTCTAGTGACGCTGTAGAGTGGCCGCTGTGGGAAGTACGGGAGGGCGCCGCGAACGGCTGCGGGTCGAGACGACGACGGAGATTCAGCAGGTCGCGCTCAGGCTGATGGCCTCGGGCGGACCCGACGCGATCACATTGCGGGCCATCGCCCGTGAGATGGGCATGACCGCCAATGCGATCTACGGCTACTTCGCCACCCGCGACGATCTGGTCACGACGCTGATCAACGAGGTCTACACCGCGCTGGCCGACGCCGTGGACGCCGCCTGGGCCAAGGCCCCGGCCGCGCGTCCGGCCACTCGGATCCAGACATGGGCGCGCGCCTTCCGGGACTGGGCTCTGGCCAATCCCGAGGGATTTCGCCTCATCTATGGCGACCCCGTGCCCGGCTACCACGCTCCCGAGGGCGGCGCCGCCCCGGAAGCCGCGCACCGGGTCTGTACGGGCATCGCCGCTCTGGCGGATGCCGCCTGGCCGCACGCCCAACGCCTTTACGCGCACAGCGACTTCCAGTGGTCCGACTTCGACGGCGGGCTTCTCGGCAAGGTCCGCCCGGCGTTCCCCACCTTGCCGCCGGCCGGCGTGGCACTCGCGCTGCGCATCTGGGGCCATCTGCACGGCCTGGTGTCACTGGAGATCTACGGACACCTGCGTACCCAGACGATCAGTCCCGACAAGCTCTTCCAAGAGGAACTGGCCCAGCTCGTCCGGTCACTGGGCATCGAATCCGAGGCATGACCCGCGACGGTCGCCGCCGCGGCTCGACGGCGGCTCGCAGGCCCTCGGCGGCGTTGCCGGGCGGCATGCGCGAGTCCTGCCGTCGGGCGGGACTGACGACCGTGACAAGCGTCGGGCCGCCCGAATGACAAGCCGTCTTCCGCGGAGGCTGACGCCCCGGCGGGCCTCAGCCTCCGCCGACGGTGCTGTCCGTCTTCTCACTGGTGCCGGTGGAGTCGTCCGTCTTCTCACTGGTGGACGGGCCGTCGCCGGTCGAGTGAGTAGCCGGGGGAAGGTTCAGCGCGATTGCCTCGCAGGGGGCCACCGCCCCCTTGACCACCTCCAATGAGATCGCGGTAGGCGGCTTGTCCGCCTGGTCGACCGAGACCGCCAGGACC
This sequence comes from Nonomuraea sp. NPDC052129, assembly GCF_040680095.1. Classification (NCBI taxonomy): domain Bacteria; kingdom Bacillati; phylum Actinomycetota; class Actinomycetes; order Streptosporangiales; family Streptosporangiaceae; genus Nonomuraea; species Nonomuraea sp. NPDC052129. Next base: position 114,076 of record NZ_JBFAVX010000003.1, read on the forward strand.
AGCGTCTGGCCGGAGCCCGCCTGCCCCTTGCCGATCAGGAACGCCATCCCCGTGCCGACCGTCCTGATCAGGAAGCTGTTCTTGGCCCGCCCGTCGCCGGCCCCGTGCCCGCCTCGGGGGTTCTTGCAGGTCTGGTCCGCCGGCAGGTAGTCGACCACCGCCGTCACCCCCGCCGCGGCCAGCTTGGCCGTCAGCTCACCGGGGTCGCGGAACTCGCTGATCCGCACCTCGACTGATCCGTCCGCGTTCCTGGTCACGGCGAAGGCCGGGGTGGCGGCGCCGCCATACACATTCATGGCCACCACGGTGGCCGCTGTGACTCCCGCCACCGCGGTGGCCAGTCCCACGACACGCCCGGTCCTGCGGCGTCGCGCCGGTGCCTGGACGACCGGGTCCGCCCTCCTGGCGGCGATGTCCTCCTTGAGCGCGCTGAGCAGACGATCCTCGAAGTTGTTCATGCCTGTCCCTCCACGTACACAGCCGACGGCGAAGCGACGTCTTCCAGGGCGCGTCTGGCCCGATGCAGGCGGACTCGGGCGGTCACCCCGTTGATGCCCAAGGCCACGGCGGCCTCCTTGACGGTGAGCTGATCGATCGCCACGAGTTCCAGCACGGCCCGCTCGCCCTCGGGCAGGTCGCCCATGGCCGCCAGCGCGCGCCGCATCTGGCGCTCGGCGTCGATCCGCTCCTCCATGCGGTCGAGGTCGTGGTCGTCCATCATTCGCCGGCCCGCGACGCGGCTGGTCGCCTTCGCCTCGCGGGCCGTGCGTCGATACTGGGCGGACACGACGTTGCGCGCCACGCCGTACAACCAACCGGTCTCGCTGCCTCGGCCGGGGCGGTAGGTGTGCCCGGAGTCCAAGACCGCCAGGAAGATGTCGGCAGTCAGGTCGGCGGCCAGATGAGCATCGCTCACCCGGCGTACGACGAACCGCATGACGCCATCGACATGGCGGCGATAAAAGGCCTCAAAGGCCTCGGGGTCCTCGTTGAGGCGCACAGGCCTCGCTCCCTTCGTCGCTCGCCCTACACCTCTACTTGGACCGAGCGACCCGAAGCGTTTCCGGTCAGGACGGCACCGCTGACCGACATGTCGTCCTGGCGGGTGCCGTTGACGTGCGTCGGGCGGAGGTCAGAGCGGTCGGAGCCGTTCGGCGACGTCGAGCCAGACGGTGACCTCGGTGGCGGTGAAGTGCCGGATCGCCCAGTCGACCATGCGCAGGCTCATGTGCGCCCAGCAGGCCGGCGCCGCCTCCTCGGACACCATTCCGTCGAGGGGCCGAGCGAGCTCCGGGGCCCGGTGTGTGAGGTCGAAGCGCAGCGTGAAGAGATCGAAGTCCGCGTCACCCCGCGTGGCGCCATCCCAGTCGATCACTCCGGTGACCGTGCCCGAGGCGTCGACCAGCACGTTCTCGGGATGGAAGTCGGTGTGTACGAGGTCGTCGCCGTCCAGCCGCTCGGGGAGGGCGGCGCCGATCTCCTCGACCTGGTCGAGCAGCCGCCGCGTGCGCCTGTCGTACGTCCGCAGCGGCTCGTGCAGGCAGAAGCCCGGTCCGTCGGCGCGCAGGAAGAGCGCGAATCCGGGCAGGTCCGTACGGCCGGCCAGCAGGCCGCGGCAGCGCAGGTTGACGTCGAGCATCGACTCGATCGTGACCCGGGAGGGCTCGAGCGGGGGAGAGCCCGGCAGCAGCTCCTGCACCACGACGGGCGGGCGCACCAGCTCGTAGCGCGGCGCAGGGACGCCCGCCGCGCGGGCCACCTCCAGCAGCGCGCCGACATCGGGTCCGCGGCTGAGCACCGACCGGCGGCCGTCGGGCCAGCGCACGTACGCGGCGCCGACCTGGCCGCCGGGGCACGGGCCTTCATAGACGAGCGGGGCGTCGAGCTCTCGCAGGACACCGTCGATGTCGAGGCGGGGCACGCGGGGGAGTGTCACGAAGACCGATCCTCGCCGGTCCTTCAGCTGTGACACAACTTCCGGTGTGACACAACAGACAGCGGCTCCCGGAATCCCGGCTGATCGTCCCAGTGCTGCAACGAGAGAGTGAGCTTCAACTGAAGGGAAGCACGCCATGACCATCCTCGTCGCCTACGACGGCTCGGCCGACTCGCGCGCCGCCATCGAGTTCGCGGCCAAGCACCTGGCCGCCGAGCCCACGGTCATCGTGACCGTGTGGGAGCCGCTGCTCGTACAGCTCAAGAGGTATCCGCTGGCCGGTGCCGCGGTCCTCGCCGACTCCAGTGAGGAGTGGCGGGTCCAGGCCGAGCAGTACGCCAAGGAGGGGGCCGAGCTGGCGATCGCCGCCGGGCTCGCGGATGTGACGTATCGGGCGGTGGCCGACAACGAGTCGATCTGGCGGACGATCGTGGACGTCGCGGACGAGGTCGACGCGTCGCTGGTCGTCACGGGGTCACGAGGACTGGCCGGCGTACGCTCCGTGCTCCTGGGCAGCGTCTCCAACCACGTGCTGCACCACGCCCACCGGCCGACCCTGATCGTCCCACCGACCAAGCACTGATTCGCCGGGTATCCGTTCCCGAAAGGGACCCTCAATAGGGACAGCCGCGACGGACCCTCCCGCCCCGAAGGGGCTATCCCTTCAAAGGGACCCCCACCACGACGGGCCGTCTTCTCTCTCCCGCCCCGAAGGGGCTATCCCCTCAAAAGGACCCCAACTACGACGGACCGTCACAGGGACCGAGACGGTCGCGGGACGAACCGCCCGAAAGACCGCACTAGCAGGCGGCCTGCGGGGCCGAGCAGCCTTCCTTGAACGGGGTGAGCCGGGTGTCGATGCGCCTCGCGCCCGGCCCCTCGTTGCCCAGCCGGTCGTGCGGGTTGGCCAGCGCGCACCGGTCGAGCGACAGGCACCCGCACCCGATGCACTCCGTGAGGTCGTCGCGGAGCCGCTGCAACTGCTCGATCCGGTCGTCGAGCTCGCTGCGCCAGGCCGCCGACAGCCGCGCCCAGTCGTCACGGGTGGGCGTGCGCTCCTCGGGCAGCTCGCCCAGGGCGTCCTTGATGGTCCGCAGCGGGATGCCCAGCCGCTGCGACAGCCGGACGAACGCGACCCGGCGCAGCGTGTCACGGGTGTAGCGCCGCTGGTTGCCCGCGGTGCGACGGCTCCCTATGAGCCCCTTGGCCTCGTAGAAGTGCAGCGCCGACACGGCCACGCCGCTGCGCTCGGCGAGCTGGCCGACGGTCAGCTCCTTGGAGTTCCACGCCACCTTGGTCATAACCTCAAGATTACTTGAGGAACACTGGCCGGAAGTGGGTGACCAGTTGCCGGCCGTCGAAGATGTGCAGCGCGTACGCGGGCGGCAGGTCGTACGTGACGGGGATCTCGGCCTCGGTCTCCACGTTGGTCAGGCAGGTGGAGATGACGCCGGGTGCGACGACGAGCGGCAGTCCGGCGAACCGGGCCGACACGGCGGTGTGCGCGTGGCCGGTCAGCACCCCGGCCACGTGCGGGTGCCGTGACAGCAGGTCCGCCAGCCGTTCCGGCTCGCGTAGCCGGATCTGGTCGACGTACGGGATGCCCAGCTCGATCGGCGGATGGTGCATCCCCACGAACGCGGGGACGTCGGGCCGCTCCGACAGCACCTCGTCGAGCCAGGCCAGCGTGTCGTCGGCCAGGTAGCCGTGGTGGTGACCGGGCACGCTCGAATCGGCCAGGGCGATGGTCAGGTCGTCGAGCCTGAGCGCCTGGTTGGCCGGGCCGAGCAGCTTCTCGAACTCGGGCACCGCGTCATGGTTGCCCGGACAGATGGCCAACGGCCGCTCATCGCGGAGCAGCTCCTCCGCGATCGCGTATTCCTCCGGCGACGCGTGGTCGGCGATGTCACCCGTGACCAGGACGGCGTCGAGGCGCAGCGTACGCAGATGCTCCATGACCTGCCGTGTACGCTCGACGCTTTCGTCGGAGCCGCCGATGTGGGTATCACTGATCTGCGCAAAAATCGCCACCTGAGCACCCTATTCCACGTGGACGGGCCGCTCGAAGAACGTCTCCAGCACGACGACCGTCTGGGTCCCGGTCACGCCGTCCACCTCGAACACCTGCCGCAGGACCTGCTGTAACTCCCTCGTGTCGGCCGTACGGACCTTGAGCAGCACCGAGGCCGGACCGGCGATGACGTGTGCCTCCTCGACCGGCGCGATCGCCGCCAGCCGCGCCGCGGAGTCCCCCATCCAGGCGCCGCCGTCGACCAGCACGTACGCCACGACCTCGCGCCCGAGCGCGGCCGGATCCACCTCGATCGTGGTGCGCTTGATCACCCCACGCTCGCGCAGCTTGCGCACCCGCTCGTGCGCCGCCCCGCTCGACAGGCCGACCGCCTTGCCGAGAACCGCGTACGACCGCGTCGCGTCTTCCTGAAGCAGGCCGATCAGCATCTTGTCGATCTCATCCATGACAGTATGATATTCGACTATGCAGCCTATTCACCAAACCTCATATGGCAACATCCCCACGGAGCTGGAGGTGCTCGACGAGCGCTTCGCCACGGTCAACGGCGACGACCTGATCGAGCGCCTCTACTTCGGCACCCGCTGGGCCGAGGGGCCCGTCTATTTCCCGGCGGGCCGGTTCCTGGCCTGGAGCGACATCCCCAATGACCGCATGCTGCGCTGGGACGAGATGACCGGCGCCGTGGGCCCGTTCCGGCAGCCCGCCGGCTACGTCAACGGCAACACGCTCGACCGCCAGGGCCGCCTGATCTCGTGCGAGCAGGGTCAGCGCCGGGTCACCCGCACCGAGGCCGACGGCTCCATCACCGTGATCGCCGACCGGTGGCAGGGCAAGCGGCTCAACAGCCCGAACGACGCGGTGGTCCGCTCCGACGGCTCCATCTGGTTCACCGACCCCGCCTATGGCATCGACAGCGACTACGAGGGCTTTCGGGCCGAGCCGGAGATCGACGGCTGCCATGTCTACCGCGTCGATCCGGTGACGGGCGAGGTGAGCCGCGTGGCCGACGACTTCGACCGGCCCAACGGGCTGGCCTTCTCGCTGGACGAGTCCCGTGTGTACATCGCTGACACCCGCCGCAGGCACATACGCGTGCTCGACGTGCACGACAACGGCACGCTCTCGGGCGGCAAGGTCTTCGCGCAGGGAGGCGACGACGACCGCTTCGACGGGATGCGGCTGGACGACACGGGCCGGGTGTGGGCGGCGGCGGGCAAGGCGGTGCTCTGCCACGACCCCGACGGGACGCTGATCGGCCGACTCCGCCTGCCCGACGATGTCGCCAACCTGGTGTTCGGCGGCCTCAAGCGCAACAGGCTCTTCATCGCGGCCTCGTCCTCGCTCTACTCGGTGATGCTGAACGTCACGGGCGCCCGCCCCGTCTGGTCGTAGCGCTACTCCCGGCGAAAGCAACCGGATCAGCGCTACTCCCAGCGCAAACAACCGAATGAGCACTACTCCCAGCGGAACAACCGGATCGCGATCCCGCCGAAGACCAGCAGCCCGGCCGCCATGACGACGAGGTGCAGCGGCTGCGGCGCGTGGCCCGCCCAGGTGTCGCGCAACGCCTGGGCGAACGGCCCCGCCACTGAATAGTCGCTCACCACCCGCAGCGCGTCCGGCATGACCTCGCGCGGAATCCACATACCCGCCACGAACATCAGCGGGAACATCACCACCGACCCGATCCCCGGCGCCGCCTTCCCCGACGGCGCGACCGAGGCGATCACCAGCCCCAGAGCCAGCAGCGCGGCCGAGCCGAGCAGGAAGACCAGCGCGAAACCGGGGAGCTGCTTGGGTATCGCGACGCCACGCACCAGGTTCCCGACCACCACCAGGAGGACGACCGACACGGTGCCGATGGCCAGGTTGATGATGAGCTGGGCGGCCAGCAGCCGCCCCGGCGGAACGGGCGTCGTCGACATCCGCCTGAGCACCCCCTGCTCGCGATAGGTGACCAGGACGGCCGGCAGCACCGTGCAGGCGAGTGTCAGCACCGCGAGCAAGGTCATCTGGGCCGGTAGCTGGGTGTCGATGAACCGCTGGCCGCCCATCGCCGGATCGGCCTTGGACAGGTCGGGGATGCCGCCGAGCGCCAGCAGCAGGGCAAGCGGCAGGCCGATGGTGAAGACCATCGTGGGCCACTGCCGCAGATGCAGCTTGGTCTCGACGAAGAGGATCTTCCTCATGACAGTTTCCTTCCGGTCAGTGCGAGGAACGCGTCGTCGAGCGTGGCCTGCTCGATGCGCAGATCGGCGGGTACGACCTCGTGCCGGGCGAGCGCCAGCATGACGGAGGTGGCGAGGTCGCCGGTGCCCGTCACCACGACCTGCTCGCCGGTCCTGGCCACCTCGCTCACCTCGGGCAGAGCCAGCAGGAGGTCGTCGGAGAAGGGCGCGGTCGGCCGGAACCGCAGCCGCTGCGCCCCGCCCACCTGGGCGATCAACCCCGTGGGCGTGTCGGTGGCGACGACCCGGCCCGCGTCGATGAGCGCGACGCGGTCGCAGAGCCGCTCGGCCTCCTCCATGAAGTGGGTGACGAGCACGACCGTCACACCGGAGTCGCGTACCTGCTCGACCAGCTGCCAGGTGTCCCTGCGGGCCTGCGGGTCGAGGCCGGTGGTGAGCTCGTCGAGCACCGCGACACGTGGCCGGCCCACCAACGCCAGTGCGATGGACAGGCGCTGCCGCTGACCGCCGGAGAGCTCGGCGAAACGCTCCTCCCGCTTGCCGCCGAGCCCGACGCGCTCGATCAGCTCGGACCAGTCGGCCGGATCCGGATAGAAGGAGGCATAGAGATCCAGCGCCTCCCACACCTTGATCTTGTCGGGCAGCGCGGCACTCTGCAGCTGCGCGCCGAGCACCCGCCGCAACGCGTCCCTGTCCTGGTGGGGGTCGATGCCGGTCACGCGTACGGTGCCACGATCGGGAGTGCGCAACCCCGCGACGCACTCGACGGTCGTGGTCTTGCCGGCGCCGTTCGGCCCGAGGATGCCGAAGATCTCGCCATCCGACACCTCGAACGACACGTCATCCACCGCGACATGATTCGGGTACCGCTTGTGGAGGTTCCTGACCTCGATGACTTTCATGCCTTAGACGCTAGGAATTCCGGCCCTCACGGAGAATCGGGCTGGGTACCCGGTGAAGGTGTATCTAGGTGCAATATGCGGGATGCTCCGGATCGCGCACACTGGGAGCATGCTGAGAAGGTACGCCCAGGCCGCGGGGCTGCTGGCGCTGATCCTCGTCGAGGTGCCCGCCGCCGTCGTCTCCTTCGGCCTGCTCGTCCTGACCTTCGGCCTCGGGGTGGTCCCCCTCCTCCTGCCGCAGGTGCGGCTGGTCAGGCGGGTGGCGGAGCACAGGAGGCGGCTGGTCGGGGAGTGGTTAGGGGTCCGGATCGACTCGCCGTACCTGCCCAAGCCGCCGCCCCCGCAGCGGCAGGCCGACGGGATGTACCGGTCGAACCGCACGCTGTACAAGTCGCCGCGGGTGCCGGCCTGGAACGACCGGTGGAAGTGGCTGGTCACCGACCCGGCGACCTGGCGCGACTGCCTTTGGCTGGTCCTGGACCCGGTGGTAAAGCTGGGCCTGCTGCCGCTTTTCCTGCTGCTGCCCGACCGCGGGCTGCGCGTCTACGGCATGTGGAGCGAGCTGGTGCTGGCCCCGACCGCGGCGAGCCGCCTGGCGGGGCAGGTCAGCCACCTTCAGCGGGTACGCAACCTGGCGGCCGACACCCAGTCCGCGGAGATGCGCAGGATCGAGCGCGACCTGCATGACGGCACGCAGGCGAGGCTGGTGGCGATCGGCATGACGCTCGGCGCCGTCGAGCAGCTCGTCGACACCGACCCGGCCGCGGCGAAGGCGCTGCTGTCCAAGGTCAAGGAGGCGTCCTCGGAGACGCTGACCGAGCTGCGTACCGTCATCCGCGGCATCCACCCGCCGGTGCTGGCCGAGCGCGGGCTCGCCGACGCTGTGCGCGCCCTGGCCATCGACAGCCCGCTCCGGGTGAACGTGGACGTCGACCTGCCGCACCGCCCGGAGCCGCCGGTTGAGGCCGCCGCCTACTTCGCGGTCAGCGAGCTGCTGTCCAACGCGGCCAGGCACGGCGGGGCGGCCACGGCCACCGTCGACATCAGCGGCAACGGCCCCGACCTGCGGATCTCCGTGATCGACGACGGCATGGGCGGCGCCGACCCCAGCAAGGGCAGCGGCCTCCTGGGTATAGAGCGGCGGCTGGCCGCCTTCGACGGGGTGCTCGCGGTGAACAGCCCGCCCGGCGGGCCGACCACGGTGACCATGAGCATGCCCAAGGTCCTGCCGAACCACTGGGCGGGCAGCCTGCCCAAGCTGCCGCGCTGGAAGGCCGCCGTGGTGGTCACGCTCTGGCTGACCTCCTGGTGCCCGCTGTTCCCGCAGGGCATCGTGGCGGGCATCTTCAAGGTCTTCGGCATCGAGGAGAAGGCCTGGTTCCTCGCGCTGTACATGCCCGAGCCGTGGCAGTGGCCGGTCATCCTGTTCATGATCGCGCTCGGCTGCGCCATGTACCTGACGGCCACCCTGCTCCCGGCCTGCCACAACAGGGATCGCTGGTGGGCGGAGGCGACGTCTCGCCGTCTATGGTTCAGCAGATGAACCGCGTTCTCGTCGCCGAAGACCTCTACCTGCTCAGGGACGGCCTGGTCCACCTGCTCCAGGCGCACGGCTTCACGGTCGTGGCCGCCGTGGAGAGCGGGCCCGAGCTGCTCAAGGGGCTGATCGAGCTGCGCCCCGACGTCTCGATCGTGGACGTACGGCTGCCGCCCACCTTCACCGACGAGGGCCTGCAGGCCGCCCTGGCAGCCCGCAAGCAGGTGCCCGGCCTGCCGATCCTGGTGCTGTCGCAGCACGTCGAGCAGTTGTACGCGCGCGAGCTGCTCGCCGACGGGTCCGGCGCGATCGGCTACCTGCTCAAGGACCGGGTGTTCAACGCCGAGCAGTTCATCGACGCCGTACGCCGGGTCGCCCAGGGCGGCACCGCGATGGACCCCGACGTGATCGCCAAGTTGCTGGCCAGCAACGCCAGGAACGAGCCGCTGGCCGCCCTCACGCCACGCGAGCGGGAGGTGCTGGAGGCGATGGCCGAAGGGCGCTCCAACGCCGCCATCTCCCAGCGGCTCTACCTCAGCGAGAGCGCGGTGGCCAAGCACACGGCCGGCATCTTCGCCAAGCTGGGTCTGGCGCCTTCTGACGATGACAATCGCCGGGTTCTGGCGGTGCTCGCCTACCTCAACAGCAGATAGCCGCATTGTCGGTGACACCGGCTACCTTTCATAGGAGGCAGCAACACGAAAGGGTGGGTCAGGTGAAAATCCGGGTAAACCGCGATGTTCTGGCAGACGCGGTGGCATGGGCCGCCAGGGTGCTGCCCAGCCGCCCTGTGGTGCCCGTGCTCTCGGGCCTGCTGCTGGGCGCCGACGAGGAGCTGAGCCTGTCCGCGTTCGACTACGACGTCTCGGCTCAGGCCAGGATCGAGGCCGACGTGGCCGAGCAGGGCCAGGTGCTCATCCCCGGCCGCCTGCTCGCGGAGATCAGCCGCAGCCTGCCCGCCGAGGACGTCGAGATCGTCACCGAGGGGCAGGAGGCGGTCCTGACCTGTGGCAGCGCCGAGTTCGGCCTGATCACGATGCCCGTCGAAGACTTCCCGACCATGCCCACGATGCCGCCGAGCATCGGCGCCATCGGCGGCGGCGTCTTCGCCTCGGCCGTGGGCCAGGTCGCGCCCGCCTCCAGCCGCGACGACACGCTGCCGATGCTCACCGGCATCAGGGTCGACATCGAGGGCGAGTCGGTCACGATGGCGGCCACCGACCGCTACCGCATCGCGGCCCGCGACCTCACCTGGCGCCCGGCCACGCCCGACGTCGCGGTGTCCGCCATGGTGCCCGCCCGCGTGCTGGTCGACGTGGCCAAGACGCTGCGTGGCGGCGAGGTGGCGGTGGCGCTGGGCGACGGCGTGGCGGGCTTCGAGAGCGTCGGGCGCAGCACCACGGTCCGCCTGCTCGACGAGCAGTTCATCGACTATCGCACCAGGCTGACCGCCGACTGGTCGATCAGGGCCGACGTGCCGGTGACCGCGTTCGTCAACGCCATCAAGCGGGTGGCGCTGGTGGCCGAGCGCAACACCGCGATCCGGCTGTCGTTCAGCCAGGGCCACGTGCGCATCCAGGCCGGCGGCGGCGACATCGGCCGCGGCTCCGAGGTGGTCGAGTGCGAGCTGCGCGGCGACGACATCCAGATCGCCTTCCAGTCGCAGTTCCTTCTCGACGGCCTGACCGGAATAGAGACCGATCTGGCCCGCCTCAACATGGAGTCACCGACGAGGGCCGCCCTGATCCAGGACGTTCCTGGCGATGGGCAGCCCAGCTTCCGCTACTTGGTGATGTCGCTGCGCCTCGGGTGACCCTTGCGGGTCATGCGCCCTTGGTGAGGGTTATTCGCCCTCGGTGAGTGCGATGAGAATGTGCTCCATGCAGGCATGCCCGGCCCGCTCGGCGGCGGTGGCGTCGCCCGAGGAGATGGCCCGCGCGATTGCGTCGTGGGGGATGTAGCTCTTGTTCAGTGACGTGCCCGCGGCCGTGATGCTGGCCCGCAGCGCCGCCGAGAAGTCTTCATAGAGGTCGATCAGCACGAGGTTGTGCGTGGCATGCGCCACGGACATGTGGAAGGCCAGGTCGGCCTCGACGAAGGCGTCCGGGTCGTCCAGCTCCCAGGCGCGGTCGCGCTCGGCCAGGGCGGCCTCGATGCGCAGGATGTCCTCGTCGGTGCGCCTGGTGGCGGCCAGGCGAGCAGATTCGACCTCCAGTGCGCGTCGCACCTCGAGGATCTCCAACTGCTCGGCCTGGCGCAGGCGCCTCAGCATGGCGCCGGAGAGCTCGCTGGTGGCGCGGACATAGGTCCCGTCACCCTGGCGGCACTCCAGCAGCCCGGCGTGTGTAAGCGCGCGTACGGCTTCGCGAACGGTGTTGCGTCCCACTCCGAGCTGCTCCGCGAGCACCGTCTCAGTTGGGATCTTGCCGTTCATCTGCCACAACCCTGAGGTGATCTGCTCCTTGAGCTGATCGATCACCTGGTCGACGAGCGAAGCTCGCTGAGCCGTACGCAGACTCACAGTCCGCCTCCTCCGGGGGTGCCAGTCATCCCATGAGTCAATGACTGGTAGACCCTAATTATTCCAGACTCAAAAACCAAATCTGGAGCTCCCGGAGGGCTAGCGGTTCACTGAAACGTCGATCTTCACCCCTGCCAGTGCGGAATGGACTCCGGCTGCCTCCAACGCCCTGCGATAGGCGCTGGTCTGCTGGGCCTTGTCCCCGGAGCTGCCGTAGAGGTCGCCCAGCTCCCGCCAGCAGCGTGCGGCCTGCCTGTCGGAGCCGAACACCGGACGGTTGAGCGTCTCGAGCAGCTGCCGAGCCTCGCCGAGAGATCTCGACGCGTCGGCGTCCAGGGCGAGCGCGACGGTGGCGAGCACGAGGTGGGCCTCGGCCGGTGCCGTGCCCGGAGCGTCGTGCACCAGGTCGAGCGCCGAGGTGGCCAGCTCGCCCGCTCGCACGGCGTCTCGCGCCCGCAGCTTGACCCTGGCGTGCGCGATGAGGCTCTCGCCGTGCTCCTGCGAGCTGCCCGCGGTGCTCGCGAACACGCGAGTCGCCGCTTCGGCCCACCGGTCGGCTTCGGCGATCGGCGCGGAGTCGAGCCTGGCCCAGTGCATGGCCACGCGGGCCAGCTGCAGCGTGAGCCTGGCGGGCCGGCCTGCCATGATCGCGTCGTCGGCCAGGCGTACGGCCAGCGCGGAGTCCTCGCCACCGGCCGCGGCCACACTGGCCTGCCAGAGGGCGTGAATCTCAGCGGAACGGTCCACAATCTCAGGCACGCCGCTGGCGTCGAGCACCCGCCGGACGAATCCGAGCTCGGGAGAGTCGCCCTCGCGTCCGCTGCGCACCTCTACCAGCGCGGCGGCCAGGTCGATGGCGATCTCGCCTTGCGTGACGGCCAGCCGCTCCGCCTGCTCCAGCGCGTGCGCGGCCAGGTCGCGAGCCCGCAGGCGGTCGCCCGCCCGCTGGTAGCAGCGGCTCAGCGCGACGGTGAGCGGCAGATCGGCCAGCCGCTCAGGATGGGCCGCCGCCTCCCTGCGCAGCCGCTCGAACGCCTCGACCGCCTGGCCGAGCCGTCCTTGCGCTTCGAGGGCGCGAGCCCTGCCGAGGCGGGCGTGCGCGGTCAGCAGTGCGTTTTCCTCGTCGGCCGCCTTCACGATCTCCGTGAAGCGGTCGGCCGCGAGGACGGGGTCGCCATGCTGTAGCTCCAGCTCAGCGTGGCGCAGACCGAGCTCGGTATCGATGCGCTGCCGAGGCTCGATCCCATGCAGGAGGAACTCGGTGGTGCACCCCAGGCGCTCGGCCAGGAGTCTTGCTACAACCGGAGTCGGAGTCCGCTTGCCCGACTCGATGAGCGAGACATAACTGTCAGACAGGTCGGGTCCGGCCAGTTGGGCCTGTGACATCCGCCTGTTTAGCCGCAGTCCTCGGACGCGGTCACCGATGGTTCCCTGACTCGGCATCTCATCTCTCAAGGCGGGGAAGGGTCAACACTCCGCAATGATTGCATGAAGTGGCGCAATCGGGTATCCCCACGTGAAGAATTCCCCACGGCAGGATTAATCGTCGCTGTCGTCCTTGCTGGGGAAAAGCATCTGGCACACTTCGAGGTACAGAGTCTCCGGATACGGAATGTACTCGACTGTTGACAGTGCCTGATCCTGACCAGCGGATTCAAGGATGAACTCACCGTAACCGAGCATGCGCCCAAGGAGAGATCTTTGGAAGCTCATGTCGGTGACCTTGCCCAACGGCATCATCGCGACTTTGCGCGTGATGAGGCCAGTGGTGAGCAACATCCGCTTTGAGGTAACCACAAAGTAGTCGACCGACCACTCCGCGACTTTCCAAACAAAGCGGATCAAGAGCAGAAGCCAGAGCCACCAGACGACGACGAGGGCCGTGCTGCTCCCCTCGCCGCCGAAAATCTTGCTGAGCAACCCGGCGATGATGAGGCCGCCGAAGACTTCGGCGACCGGGCGAAGCAGCACGGCTGGGTGACGCCGTACCATGATGACCTGTTGTTCGTGGGGGAGAAGGTAGCGGTTGACCGACGCCGGAGCAGAGTCCCCGTGGGTCACAAGTCTCATGCGAGGTTGTTCACAAATTGGGCCAGTGAGTCGGCCGCGTTGATCACGTTGTCGAACACTCCTCTGACCGCGTCAGCGGCATCGGTTGGTCGCGCGAACAGGTAGTACGCCACAAAAGCCATACCACCGTATGTGAGGACCTTTTTGACCTGCACTGTCGCCTCCGTACCACTTACCTACTCCACCCGCTCTCTACATTACCCACCCCAATGCCGGGGTAAAGGTAACTTGACGGGATAGTTTTGATCTTGCTTAGCCGCGTTCGCTGGCCACGAGAGCCAGGACGTGAAGGTGCTTGCGCGCGATCCGCTCGACGAGACTCGGATGGGCGTAGCCCGTGACCTCCAGCGCGCCGTAGTGCGCCGCTTCGACGCAGCGCGTTACGGTGATCGCGGAGTGGATGCCGGCGAACTCCTCGCGGAGTGCCGTCTCCACGTCCGCGTACGGACTTGGCTCCGCCTCGGTGTGGTCGCTCACGACAACACCTCGGTAGCCGGAAAAACGCTCATCGCTGCTCCCCCCACGCGCGTGCGGAAGTTGCCTTCCCCTCACCTCATACCCACGAGACAACAGTATGTAACGAAGTGAGTGCTCAGCGTGACGAGTCAGACCACCCCGTACAAACGATCTCCGGCGTCACCCAGGCCTGGAACGATGTAACCGTTCTCGTTCAGCCGCTCGTCGAGGGCGGCGGTCACGACGCGGATCGGCTTGCCGGAGTTGGCGAACACCTTGTCCATGTACGCCAGCCCTTCGGGCGCCGCGAGCAAGCAGATCGCCGTGACGTCCACCGCCCCGCGGTCGAACAGGAACCGCACGGCCGCGGCCAGCGTGCCGCCGGTGGCCAGCATGGGGTCGACCACGTAGCACTGGCGCCCGGACAGGTCATCGGGCAGCCGGGTGGCGTAGGTCTCGGCCTGCAGCGTCGACTCGTTGCGGATCATGCCCAGGAAACCGACCTCGGCCGTGGGCAGCAGCCTGGTCATGCCGTCGAGCATGCCGAGACCCGCCCGCAGGATCGGTACGACCAGCGGATAGGGCTTGGCCAGCCGCACTCCATGGGCCTCGGCGACCGGCGTCTGCACGCTCACGTCCACGACCCGCACATCGCGCGTCGCCTCGTACGCCAGCAGCGTCACCAGCTCGTCCGCGAGCCGGCGGAACGTCGGCGAGTCCGTCCGGACATCGCGCAGCGTGGTGAGCTTGTGCGCTACGAGAGGATGGTCGACGACGAGGGTTTCCATAAGGGACAACGCTATCTTGTGTGCAACGAACCGGCACGTCGCGTCATGGGTTTTGATCACAATTTGGTCGGAGGAGCCCACGGGGGGTGGCCGGGTCTGGAACGATTGGATCCCGTAGTGACCACGTCGTGGGGTGGACGATGACAGAAGAAGATGCGCTCGACTTCGCCATCGTGGTCTATCGCGAGGACGAGTGCTGGGACGCCGGCCTGCTGCCGGTCGCGCTGACGTCCGATCTGCATGGGCTGATCAAGGCGCTGCGCCAGCAGCCGAGCGAGAGTGGCACGATCGGCCTGGTCGCCGTGGGCGACGAGTTCTTCGTGGCATTGCGCGTCCTGGGTGATCGCGTCGATGTGTTCCTGTCCGACATCGCCGCCTCCTGGGACTTCCCGCTGGCCGAGCAGGTCCTCGACTACCTCGACGTGCCGATCCCCGACGAGGAGGAGCTCGACGAGATCCTCCAGGACGAGGACACAGTGCTTCCGGCAGGCGATCTGTCCATCTTCGCGGACCTGGGACTCGACGAGATGGAGCTGGGCATACTCTCCGGCGACATCGAACTCCTCCCGGAAGACGTACTCTCCAGCATCGCCGCGCGACTCGGCTTCTCCGAGCCGTTCGAGCGGGCCATCGAATCGGTCTTCGGCTGACCCCTGGAGCACGGACATGGCGTCCAACACCTTCTCTGCGGCCTTCGTCAAGATCTCCGGCGGCTGGAGCGGCGCCGAGGTCGATCTCGGTGACGCCGAGATCGTCGACGACTTCGGCGACGCGGTGACCGAGGCCCTCGGCCTGTCCGGCGACGAGCTCGCCCTGCTCTGCGTCGAGGTGGAGGACGAGTGGTTCGCCATCGTCCGCTACCGCGGTGACGACGAGCCGCGGGTGTTCCTCTCCGACGCGCACGCCATCATGTCGGACACACTCGGCGAGTTGTTCGCGGAGTTCGCCGGGGTGGCACCCGACAAGGACGGCAACGGGCTGGGCGTCAAGCCGTCCGGCGACTTCGACCTGCTCAGCGACCTGGGCGTGAGCTCGGAAGAGCTGCTGGAGCTGAGCATGGAAGAAGGCGTGCTGCCGGCCGACATCCTCTCGGTGATCGCCGAGCGGCTGTCCTGCGCCGACGAGCTCGACCGGTTGCGGTGAACCACGCCGACGCGATGCGCCTGGCCCTGTCCGAGGCCGCCGCGGCCGGCGCCCGGGGCGAGGTCCCCGTCGGCGCGGTCGTGCTCGGTCCGGAGGGCGAGGTGCTCGCGTCCGCCGGCAACTCCCGCGAGTCTTCCGCCGATCCGACCGCCCACGCGGAGGTGCTGGCGCTCCAGCAGGCCGCCCGGTCGCTCGGCGGGTGGCGGCTGAGCGGCTGCACACTCGTGGTGACCCTGGAGCCGTGCACGATGTGCGCGGGGGCCGCGGTGCTGGCCAGGGTCGACCGCATCGTGTACGGGGCCGTCGACGAGAAGGCCGGGGCCGTGGGGTCACTGTGGGACGTGGTCCGCGACCGCAGGCTCAACCACCGCCCCGAGGTCGTCATGGGTGTGCTGGGTGAGGAGTGCGCTGCGGTACTAAAGGAGTTCTTCGGCACTCGGCGGATCCGGTAAGCTCGTCGACGGTGGTGTCGCCTAGTGGCCGAGGGCGCACGCCTCGAAAGCGTGTGATGGGGCAACTCATCCGTGGGTTCAAATCCCACCACCACCGCCACCTATTGGGCCTCTGACCTGTCTGACCGGGTCAGGGGCCTTTTGCTGTACAAGGACGCCAAGGGCTGTGTGGACCAGGACGAGACGGCTACCCCGAGACCGGTGCCGAAGATTCGCCTCGCGGCTCGCTGACGCGGGAGCGTCATTCGTAGCGGGCCCGGCGGGCGATCACTTCGAATCCGAGGCCGCGGAAGAGGGCGGCCGAGGCTGGGTTGTTGACGTTGACGTCCAGGAAGACCTCCGTCGCGCCGCGTGTGCGCATGCGGCCGAGCGCGGCGACCGCCAGCGCCCGCGCGAGCCCGCGCCGCCGCCACGCGGGCACGGCGCCGACCTGGATCAGGAACCCTTTCGCGCACGCCACGAAGCCGGCGGCCCCGCCCGCTCCGCGTGCCACCAGCGAGCACTCGGGCAGGAACTCGTCGTCGACCAGCCAGTCCACCCACTCCTCCCGCGACCAGCCGGGAAAGCCGGGACGGTCGGCGAAGGACGCGGAGTAGGCCTCGTAGAAGGCCCCTTCGGTGTCCCGCGACCATTCCTGGACCTCAAGCTCCGGCTCCGGCTCCGGCGGCAGCGGTCGGCTCAGGTCACGGCGGTAGACGTCCTCGGCGAACGTCTGCCGGAGCCCGCGCGAGAGAAACAGCGCGTGGGCCTCCGGGGTCACCGACTCGGTCTCCAACCGGACCGGCCGTGCTTCCCCGATCAGCCGGACCCGCCCCGCCTCCCCGATGAGCCGGACCGGCCGTGCCTCCCCGATCAGCCGGTCCAGCAGGCCCGACCCCAGCCCTTGCCCCCGATGCCCCGGGTCGACCAGGCCGGTCGCCGCCGACGCGTCGCCCACAGGGCGCACGGCCCCGCAGGCCACCAGACGGCCGTCGGCGAACGCGCCCACCGCCGTCCCCGCGGCGTACCTGCGCTCCAGGAAGGACGGGGACGCGGTCGCCTGGAGCCCGCCGTCATGCGCCACGCACCGCCGCGCGAGATCGGCGATCGCTGGTATGTCGGCGGGGGACAGCGCGGTCCATTCAAGGGCCACTGTCGGCTCCTCTCAGGTGCAGGTGACGGAGTATGTCATCTTGTCGGAGGACATGGCGTTGGGCACCCTGCTCTCCATGTACGCCGTGACGGGCTTTCCCGTCGACTCCGTCACCGTGAACTCGCGCTCGACGACCTTGGCCGGCGGCCCGCTCGCCGGGGAAGTCGGTGCTGCCGAGGAAGGGCTGCGTCTCCCCGTCGAAGACCCATTGCGTGAAGAGCGCGTCCATCGGTGCGGACACCGTGACTGGGCGCCCTGGCGATCACTTCGGAGTACGTCACCCTCGAACGCGCCAGTGAGCCTCCGCCGGCGGCTAAGGCGTGTCTTAGAACCCTGCCGCGTTGATCGCGCCGCACCGGGATGATCTCGGTGCGGCGCGAGGGGACTTGAGTGATGCGCAGTGGGCGGTGCTGGATCCGTTGTTGCCGGTCGCGGCGACAGGCAGGCCGACGTTGTTCCAGCGCAGGCTGATCGACGGGGGTGCGGTATCGGGTCCGGACCGGGGTGCCCTGGCGTGACCTGCCCGAGGAGTACGGCCCCTGGCAGACGGTGTACGGGCTGTTCCGCCGCTGGCAGCGCGAGGGCGTGTGGGCGATGCTGCTCACGAAGCTCCAGACCAGGGCCGACGCCGCCGGGCGAATCATCTGGGACGTGTCGGTGGACTCCACGATCAGCCGGGCCCACCAGCACGCCGCCGGTGCCCGCCGCGACGGCGCAGCCCAGATCGGGTGCGGGCCGACAAGGCCTACTGCTTGAGGGCCAACCGGGTCTACCTGCGGCGTCGGGGTATCCGGGCCACGATCCCGGAACGCCGCGATCAGATCGCCGGACGGAAACGCCGCGGCAGTGCCGGCGGTCGGCCGCCGGTGTTCGACCGGGAGGACTACAAGCTGAGGCACGCCGTGGAGTGCGGGATCAATCGCCTCAAGCGGCACCGGGCCGTGGCCACGCGTTACGACAAGCTCGCCGTCCGCTTCGCTGCCACCGTGACCATCGCCGCCCTGGCCGACTGGCTGTAAACCCCGGTCGCGACCTGCGATGCTGGTCGCGACCGGATCGCCAGAGTCTTGGGGGGAAGTCGATGCCCGCTTCGTACTACCGTGCGGACGCCGAGAACGGCGACGGCATCGACGACCCGTCTGAAGACGCGCTGTTCATGATGTTCGGCGAGCTGAACCACATCGACAACACGTTCGTCGTCATCCAGCCCGACGCCGACGACCCAGCCTGGTTCGCCTCGGTATCCCTGCTGGACGAGGGCGGCTACGAAGTCGAGCTACGCGATGTCCGTCATCGCGAACACGAACTGACCACTCAAAGCGACATCAGCCGTATCGCCAAAGACGTCACCATCTGGATGGCTGCTCGCAACGGTGCCAAGCCGTCAGCCGACGTCTAAGCTAAGACACGCTCTGGGGTCTCAGCCGAGCTGGCCGGTGGGCCGCACCACAAGTTGGCTGATGTCGACGCCCTCGGGCTGGTTGACGGCGAACAGGATCGCGTTGGCGATCTGCTCGACGGTCAGCGCCGGTGCCGCCTGCGGGGTTCCGCCGCGCTCGTCCCAGAACGGGCTGTCCACGACGCCCGGGGCGACGAGCGTGACGCCGACGTGGTCCTTGGCCACCAGCAGCCGGACGTTCTCGACCAGCGCGTGCACGGCCCACTTGGTGACCGAGTACATGTTGCCGGGCGTGTTCCTGATGCCCGCGACCGAACCGACGACCACGATCCGGCCCTTGGACTCCCGCAAGTACGGCAGTGTCTCGCGCACCAGCAGAGCCGGGCCGAGGACGTTGGTCAGGACCATGGAACGCATGGCCTCGGGGTCGTGGTCCTCCAGCGTGCCAGGCAGGGAGAAACCGGCGTTGGCGATGACGGTGTCGAGCCGTCCCCAGGTGTCCACGACCTGACGCACGGTGGCGGCGACATCACTGGCGTCGCCGGCGTCACCGGCGATCGTCAGCAGCTGCTCCCCGGCCCCGGCCGAGGCGGCGAACGCGGCCAGCCGCTCGGCGTCGCGGCCGGTGACCGCCACGCGGTGCCCCTGTTTGAGCAGCGCCCGGGCGGTGGCCGCGCCGATCCCGCTCGAACCGCCGGTGACCACAGTGACGGGTTCCATAAGACGGCCTCCTCATCGACGGCGGCGTCGGCAGGGAATCCAGTTGTTGATCAACGCCGACCGACGCATGACATCCGACCCATTCGACGTCACCGTGATGATCCCAGAGTGCTGAGACGGCTCACCTCGGCGGGTCGTGGCTGGGGAGTTCAGACGCCGCGGTGGGCGTGCCGGGCGGAAGGCCTGATCCTGGGTTGGCTCCGGCCCTTCGGCCGGTGCGCCCAGCGCGGATGACCGGGATTCCCAAGCACGGCCCGGAGTTCCAAAACACGCCCTAGTACATAGCCCAGCTTGGCCGGCGCGAGCTCCGAATACGTCTTTGGTCTATGACCCGGACGATCGTGCCGCCCGGCGGTCAGCGGCTGTTACCGTCGAGCCTGACCGAAAGGCAGGAAGGCGTATGCATTCCGAGGAGAGCCCCAAGGATGATAGGCCGGACATCGGCTCCATGATCGGTGAGCTTTTCTCCTACTGGACCTTCGGTCTGGACGCGCACGCCTCGGGAGAGCACAACCTCCGCTACCACCCCGTCAAGCTGGTCGTGTGGGCGCTCGTGGCGATCGCTGTGTCGGCCGTGATGTCCGCGGTCAGGCTCGCCCTGTTCGGCGAGCCCCAGGCGGGGTGGACGGTGGCGTTGTTCCCGCTGCTGCTGCCGCTGACCGGCGCAGTGGCCCACAAGCCGCCTCGGTACGCGCCCGCCCTGTTCTGGGGCCTGGCGGCGGGCGGGGTCACCGCGGTGCTGCTGGGTATCGACGTGGCGACCACGCTCAGCTCCTTCTGGGCCGGGTTCGCGGCGGTGTGCGCCGGATTCCTGGTGTGCTCGGTGGTGTTCGCCGCGATCGCCCGGCCGCATCCCGCGTCTCCAGAGGATTAGGTCGCCGAACCCGGCGGTCAGCACAGCCAAAGGCTGGGACATGACGGTCCCGACGATGAATGGTCCGCGCTCATCAACGCTCTCGCCGGCTTGATCAACACCATCGACGACCAGCCGAACTCCGTCATGGGGCAGCCGCGGACGGGCTTGACCCTGACACCGTGTCAGACGGCACGGTGCGGGCTATGTCTGTTACCTATGTGGGCTCCGGGCCGTATTGCTACGCCAACTCCCTCGCGATGATCGTCGGCGGCCAGGCGCCGCCCCCGGCCGTGATCGAGGTCCTGACGGGCTCCCCTTACGGGATGCAGCTCATTGGCGGGCGGTTACCGCTGTTCGACCCGTTCGGCTGGGACCCCGAGATCGGGCTCGACGCCGCGATCGGCCTGCTCGGCTGGGAGTGCGAGCGCGCGGACGACGGGACGGCCGCGGCAGCGCTCGACCGGCTGCGCCGGGCCTGTCAGGACGGCCCGGTGCTGGCCGGGCCGCTCGAGCTCGGTCTGCTGTCGTACCAACCCGGCTCGGGCAAGGCGGTCGGCGCCGACCACTACCTGGTGGTGCTGGAGGTGAGCGACGACACCGTACTCGTGCACGACCCGCAGGGCTACCCGTACGCCACGCTTCCGGTCGGCATCTTCGCCGAGGCTTGGCGCGGAGAGTTGATCCCCTATCTGCGGCGGCCGTTCCGGATGCGGCACGGGTTCACCCGGCGCACGCGGATCGGCTCGGAGGAGGCGTTGCAGCGCTCCCTGCCCGCCGGGGTGGCCTGGCTGGCCGGCCGGACAGATGTGGAGGTCCCTCCCGGAACGCTGGGGCAGGCCCAGGCGGCCAAGCGCACGGCCGAACTCGTGGAGGAAGGACTGGACTCCGAGATCAGGATGTTGTGGAAGGCGTTCGCGGTGCGGGTGGGCGCCCGCCGCCTCAACGACCTGGCGGCCGGCCTGTCGCTCCTCGGCCTTGACGCAGGCGCTGCCGTCGCCGCGGAGCAGGCCCGTATTGTCGGCGGCTTGCAGGGTCCGCTCGTGTCGGGCGACGACATGGCGCTCGCGGCCGGCCTGCGTCGATTGGCTCCGACGTACGAAAGGCTGCATGCCATCTTGATCGCCGGAGAGGGAGCCCGGTCCCTGGACGTGGGAACGCCCTCTCGAAGGGGTTGACTGTCCCCGACGCTCTGCCTGGCCCACTCGGCCAGATCGACACGTTCTCGGTGCGAGGGCGCGGAAACAATTCTGGTCCTCTGCCAACCTTTTTTAGGCACCTCCGCGTTGAGGCCATGTGAGTGATCCAACGGAAGACGCCGCCTACGCCGCCTTCGCCGAGGCGGCCTGGAACCGGCACATGGCGGTCGCCATCCTGCTCACCGGCGATCGCCACCGGGGCGAGGAGCTGCTCCAGGACTGCCTGGTGCGGCTGTACGTGCGGTGGCGGCGCGTAGGTCTCACCGATCCGCATGCCTATCTGCGCCGCATGCTGGTCAATGGGAACGTCAGCTGGTGGCGGCGACGTCAACGGGAACTGCCCACTGCCGACCCGCCTGATCACGCCGATCCTCGGTCCGGGCCGTACGAGCCGCACGAGGATTTACGCCGCGCGCTGCTCTCCCTGCCGCGCAGGCAGCGCGCCATCGTCGTGCTCCGGCACTACGAGGACCTGACGGAGAAAGCGGTCGCGGCGGCACTCGGCTGCACGGTCGGCACAGTCAAGAGTCAGCACTCCAGAGCGATGGCGCGGCTGCGCGCTGCTCTGCGGGACAACCAGGAGGCGTCGCGATGAACGACGATCATGAAGAGTTCGCACAGGCCTTGCGTACTCTCGCCCAGCGTGAACCGGTCCCGCCCGCGCCGGTGTCGGCTCTGGTACGCCGGGGACGCCGGGCCAGGCGGACGCGTGCCGTGGTGGGCGCCATCGCCGGAACGGCCCTTGCCTCGGCAGCCGTCGTGGTGGTTTGGGGCAGCGGTGGACTCGTCCCGGCCGGCCCGCCATCGATTGCCAGTGCGCCGCTCTCCGGAGACGGTTCACGTTCCTCGCATTCTCCCCGTACGCAATCTCTGGACGCCCGGTCCGTCCTGCTGGCCGCGGCCGAGACCGCCGCCCGCGAGCCGGCCACGTCGGGCCCCTACTGGTACACGCGTCAACGCACCTCCCAGCCGGTGCATCAGTACATGAAGAAAGTCAAAAAGCCGCAACGGCAGAAGATCCCCTTCTCGGCGACCCTGACGGGTACCCAGGACAGCTGGTACGCGAGCGAAAAAGGCGCGCCCAGCCGTACCGTGACGGGTCAGGACCCGAAGGTCGCCTTCGCTTCCCCGGAGGACGAGGCGAAGTGGAAGCGACTGGGCTCGCCCGCCCTGGCCGAAGAGAAGCCGTCGACCAACGACTACGACATGGAACTCCACTTTCAGATCGGCAACCACAACTTCACAGTCCGGCAACTGCTCAAGCTGCCGACCAGCAAGGACAGGCTGGAGAGCCAGTTGCGGCGGCTGTTCGACGAGGAGTCCGCAAGCGACTGGTGGCCCGCCAAGCCGGAGTTCACCGACTATGTCTGGTACGCGGCGCAGGACCTGCTGGCTGGTCCGATCAGTCCTGGGACTCGCTCCGCCCTCTACCGGCTGCTTGCCGAACAGCCCGCGATCAAGTCGCTGGGAGAAGTCGCCGATTCGCAGGGGCGCACCGGCGTCGCCCTGGCGCTGACCACAGGGGGGGATGGGGACGGTGCGGGCGAGTCTCGGCTGATCGTGGACGACGAGACGGCGGAGTTGCTCTCCTACGAGTTCCGCTCGCAAGGGCAGTCGGCGCCGACATTGCAGATCACCTACGAGGACATGGGCTGGGCCGAGGCCCTGGGTGAGCGCCCGCAGAGCTGACTTTCGGCTGAGGCCAGGCCGAGCGAGGACGTTGCTACGGCGGGACCTTGGGGTGGCGGGAGCTTGACGTCACGATGAGGGGGCCATCGGCGCCCCCGCTACGGCGGGACCTTGGGGTGGCGGGGCCTTGACGTCACGATGGCGGGGCCTTGGGGTGGCGTGGCTTTGACGTCACAATGGCGGGGCCTTCGGCGCCCCATCTGGTGAGTGCCGTCTGGTGCCCGATCTGGGCGCCCGTGCGGGGATCCACCTTGAAGGCGCCGAACATGGTGGTTGTCTCCAGCGCTATGGCGGTGTCCCACAGCGCCTCACGTGTGGTGCCGGCCGCCTGCCGGGCGCAGTGTGTCGCGATCGCGGCAGCGGCCGCGGCCTGGGCCGCTGGATAGTCGGGGAGTGACCCGGAGCGTTTCCGGTAGGCCCTCAGGAAGTCGTCCTCGCTCATGGACAACGCGACATGACCGCCTCCGCCGGGAAACCACTGCCCGACCCCGTAGACGCCCAGAGGGTTGTCGACGGCCTGGCCGAACTCGCGTACGCCCGCCGCCACGGCGCAGACGGTCTGTGGAGGCGTCGGCAGTGATCTGACCAGGGTGACCGTTTCCACGTCTTCCTCGAACGAGCCAGCGCAGAACAAGCTCCACGCCTCCGGCGCCGGAAAATCGTGGATTTCGGTCGGCTTGAGGCGGGCGGTGCGGATGTTCAGGGAATGCGCTGTGCGCTCGGCTCCGTCGGCCACCTGCCGGCCGAAGCTGCCCTTGCCCTGGAGGATCCAGAGCGGGTGCGGGTCCTCCCGGGTGGTGAGGTGGCGGACAAAGGGCTCTGCGTATCGGCTCGTGGGAGTGAGCACCGAGACGACATGCCCAGGGTGGGCTGTTTCCACATCGTCACCGGATCCGCCGTGGTTCCAGATCAGGCGGTCCATGGTCTCGGCGAGCGCTCCCGCTCGGCGCATCAGCAGCGTGGAATACGGGCCCAGCAAGATGTCGCAACTCTCCGCCAGGTGAGGGAGTTGGGCTTCCAACTGGTCGGGATCGCTGCCGTCGTCCACGATGGTGAGGTCTACTCCCTGGGTCGTGGATTGCCAGATTTCCAGGGCCAGCCCAGCCTGCTTGCCGAACCGGGCGTACTTGCCTGACAGCGACAGACAGGCGCCGAGGCGAAGTCGACTGCTGGACGATGTGGTCATCGCATCTGTACCTCGTATCGGAACTCGTGGGTGTCGGCGGCTACAACGGATTCCTGAACTTCAAGCGGTCGGCTCTGGGTGTCGTAGATGGTGCGGATGATCCGTACGACGGGGACGCCAGGCAAGAGGCCCAGGGCCTCAGCCTCCTGGCGCGTGGGCATCCTGCTCACCAGGTCCTCGATCGAGTGGCTCACCTCGCGATGGATCGGCCCATGCGGATCCTCGATCACCGCGTAGACGCCACCCTTGATCCTCTGAGGTACCGCGATTGCCGTGTCGGCGACCAGCGCGGCGGGATAGTAGCTGTCGCACAGCGCGACGGGTTGCCCATCGGCGAGAAACGTACGGCGGCGCACGACAACAGGCGAGCCCTCGGCGATCTCCAGGCGTGTGGCCACCTCCGCAGAGGAGTCGATCGTCACAACTTCGCGAAGAACCTGTTCGGGCACCATGCCCTGTTCGCTCACCTGAGCGTTGAAACCCGGCAGGCCCGCACTGCGGTGTCGTTGGTAGTTCGACCCGCTGATCAGCAATCTGACACGGGGCTTGGAATGCACGAACGCTCCCTGCCCCTGTCTGGTGACGATCAGACCTTCTGCTTTCAGAACGGCGAGCGCTCGCCGGACAGTAGGCCGTGTTGTGCCGTACTGATCGGCGAGCTCGTTCTCCGACGGCCGGGTGCCTGCCGCCGCGTCGCCACGGAGGCGTCGCCGTGATCGACTGGGAGCCGTACCAGCGTGCCGAGAGTGAACGCCTGCGGGTCACCGAGACCTCGTGCTGTGGCGAATATGAGTGGGCCTGCCAGGGCGGTGAGTTCCTGATCCTGCGGTACAACGGCAGCGGCTATGAGGAGACGGGCCGAGGCCGGTACGCCAAAGCGCGCCAGGTGTGGGAGCGCCTCGTGCAGGCGCACAAACTACGCGTCCCGAAACACAGGCCGGATCCCGGCCGCTAGATCCCGTCATGTTCAGGGAGCCGCTCGATGTCTGATCCACCATGTTCTCCGCGTAGTCGCCCACGCCAAGAACATGGTGCCGGACGAGTTGAAGGCGTTTTCGGCGGTGCTGCTAGGGATGGCTGGGGTGCCGTTACAGCTCTGCTGGGTCGTCCCTTCGCCCATGCGGCAACTCGTCGTAGGCCCAGCCGCTCCACCGCTCGACGGTGATCGCGACCACCGGGCCGGCGGGGCGTCGCGCCACGTATTGGTCGTAGCGTGCGGCCAGCCGGTCGAGCCACTGGCCGCGTGTGGTGTCGTCGTCGACGAGCGCTGCCGTGCCGTCGGCTCGGGCCCACCACAGGCGCCGCCAGTCGTCGGCGTAGTGGTCGACCAGGACGCAAACCCGGTTGTCGCTCGCGATGTTCCGAAGCCTGTGGAGGTCTGTCGTCCGCTTCGGTTTGTCGTCCACGGCAAAGGCGATCATGTCGCCCGCCACGGCGAAGACGATGGGCACCAGGTGCGGCGCACCTTGCTCGTCCACGGTGGCCAGCCTGGCGCTGCGTGCTGCCAGGAACTTGGCTCGCGCCATGGCCTCGTCCATCGCACCAACTCTCAGCCGACCTCTGAGCCGGACCGCCTCTCAGATGACCCTCTGAGACGACCTCCTCGGACGGCCCCTCAGCCGACCCCCTCAGACGACGTCGAACTCGTTGCCCTCCGGGTCCGCCATCGCCACCGCGTAGTGGTCCACGCCGGGCTCGGCGAGCACGCGTACGACGGAGGCGCCCGCGCGGACCAGCCGCGTCACCTCGGCGTCCACGCGCTCTCTGCGGATCGCCAGCGGGACCTCCTCCCGCTTGCCGCCCACCTTGATGTCGAGGTGGAAGCGGTTTTTAACTACCTTGCCCTCAGGCACCTGCTGGAACCAGATCCGCGGGCCCCCGCCCTCCGGATCGACGATGCTGTCGGAGCAGTCTCCGTCGGGGAGCTCCTCTTCCGGCACGCCGATGCTCTGCCAGTAGGCTCGCCAGGTGTCGAAGTGGCCTGGCGGCTCCTCCAGCTCATAACGCAAGCCGTCAGCCCAGAAGCGCGCCAGCCGTCCGGGGGCGGCGCAGTCGATCACCAGTTGAAAAGAGACCATGGAGGCATCCTGCCGTAGGGGGCCGACAATTCTTCTTCAGCCCAGGACCCTCAGCGGGGCATCTCCAGGACTCGGGCGTGCAGGATCGAGCGCTGGTGCAGGGCCGCCCGGAGCGCCCGGTGCAACCCGTCCTCCAGGTAGAGCTCGCCCTCCCACTGCACCACGTGCGGGAAGAGGTCGCCGTAGAACGTGGAGTCGGCGGCGAGCAGGGAATGCAGGTCCAGCATGGCCTTCGTGGTGATCAACGAGTCGAGCCGGACCTGCCGTGGGGGGATCTGCGCCCACTCTCTGGGCGTCAGACCATGGTCGGGATAAGGACGGCCGTCACCGACGAGCTTAAAGATCACCCCAACGATTTTAGGAGAGAATCCGATTACTCGTGTTCTACGCCGCCGTTATACAAGATCGGCCTGCGCGCATTTGGCCGGGTCGCCGATCTTGTAACCGCGATTCAGGGCGTTGACGCGTTGCTCGGAGCTGCCGTGCGTGAACGACTCCGGGTCGATCCTGCCCTGCGTACGCTGCTGGATCCGGTCGTCGCCGACAGCAGCCGCCGCGTCGAGCGCCTCGGCCATCTCCGCGGTGGTGAACGGCTTTTCGTAGAAGCCGGTATCGACGGCGTGCTTGGCCCACACACCCGCGTAGCAGTCGGCCTGCAACTCCGTCGCCACCGAGTTGCCTTGGGAGAGCTCGCCTAGGAGGTCCTGGGCGTGATGCCCGTACTCGTGGGCGATTACATAGGCCTGTGCGAATGGGCCGCCTTTTGCGCCAAATTGGCTTTGCAACTGGTCGAAGAAGCTCAGGTCCAGGTAAACGCGCTGGTCGCCGGGGCAGTAGAAGGGGCCGACCGCCGAACTGGCCGCGCCGCAGGCGGTGCGCAGGCTGCCGGAGTACAGGACGGTCTTCGCCGGGCGATAGTCGGAAATCTGGGTCTTCCAGTAGTCCTGGATGCTGTTGACCACGCCGACGACCCGGCATTTCTCCGACTGGTCGGCGTCCTTGCCGGTACGGCACTGCTGCGACAGGTTCGAGGACGGCTGCCGCTGCTGCGCCGGCTGGTCAATTCCGCCGCTCAGGTTGTTCAGGACGAAGACTATGACGAGCACGATCAGGCTGACGATTCCGCCGCCACCGATGACCATGCCGCCCGGGAACCCGCCACCGCCACCGCCCCCTCCACTACCGCCAACGTCCTCCACCTGTGAGGAATCGAGGTTGGCGTCGTCCCTGAAGTCCATCGCTGAGGTCCCTTCTCGGGTGCTGCTCGGATGACAGCTTCCCGAAAGGGGCGTATAGATGCCACCGGTGAACCTCTCATACCCGTGCGCTTACGCAGAGTATTCACAGTTGGCCGGGCGCAATGTCCGCTAATCTGCCCATATGACGGGTGGTCTGCTGGGAATCGCGTTGGTGTCGCTGGGCATGGTGCTCACTCCCGGGCCGAACATGATCTATCTGGTGTCGCGCTCCATCACCCAGGGCCGCCGGGCCGGCCTGATCTCCCTCATCGGGGTGGCGCTCGGGTTCACCGTCTATCTGACGGCCACCTGCCTGGGCCTGACGGCGATCTTCGCGTACGTACCCGCCGCCTACACCGTGCTCAAGCTCGCCGGCGCCGCCTACCTGCTCTGGCTGGCCTGGAACGCCGTCAAGCCCGGCGGCACCTCCGCCTTCGAGCCGCGCGAGCTGGCGATCGAGCCGCCGCGCAAGCTCTTCGCCATGGGCCTGCTCACCTGCCTGCTGAACCCGAAGATCGCGATCCTGTACCTCTCGCTGCTTCCGCAGTTCATCGACCCGGCCATGGGGCACGTGCTGCTGCAGAGCCTCGCGCTCGGCTCGGTCCAGATCCTCATCGGCACCCTGGTCAACGCCCTGATCGCGGTGTCGGCGGGCACGCTGGCCGCCTTCCTGGCGGGCCGCCCGCTCTGGCTGCGGATCCAGCGGTACCTCATGGGCACCGTGCTCGCCGCCATCGCCGTCCACCTCATCGCCGATCGCTCCAAGGCCCTGGCACCGGCATAGGCGCCCGTCGCCTCAAGCCTGTCCGCTTCAGCCGCGCGGCTTGGCTCGGTGGGCGATATTTCGGGAACCGCGTGGCCTCCTGGTGGCAATTACTCGTGTCATGACAGACACCCGAGAGGCACGAGATGCGACACGAGAGCCGGACGGGCAGACCGCCCTGGCCCGAGGCCGTGGAGACGGCCGACGATGCCGCGGTGATCGCCCGATCCCGGCATGAGCCCGAACACTTCACCACGCTGTTCACCCGTCACGCCCCGGCGCTGAAGCGCTACGTCATCAGGCGGCTGGGCTCGGATCCGGCCGAGGACATCGTGGCGGAGACATTCGCGCGGGCGTTCCAGCACCGGGAGAAGTACGACCTGACGCGCGCCGACGCGCGGCCATGGCTGTACGGCATCGCCACGAACCTCATCGGGCGCCACCGGCGTCACGAGATCAGCCTGTATCGGGCGCTGAGCCGCACGGGGGCGGACTCGGTGACCGAATCGTTCACGGACGAGGTCGACCAGCGGGTGGCCGCCGACGGCGTGCGACGCCGCCTGGCGGGCGCCTTGGCCGGGCTCCCCCGGGGGCACCGCGACACGTTGCTGCTGGTGACGTGGGCGGAGCTCACGTACGAGCAGGCTGCTCAGGCGCTGGGCGTTCCGGTGGGAACGGTGCGTTCGCGGGTGAATCGGGCTCGAAGCAAACTACGGCGGGTGCTCGGTGGCATCGACCCAACCGACGCGAACGAAGGAATGAACCGATGAACGAGCTCGAACTCCTCAACGAGTTGCGCGACGAGGTTCCGCGACGGCCCGATGTGCGAGCCGAGGAGCAGCGGCTGCTCGCCGTGATCCAGGGCCGCTCCCCGGCGCCTGGCAAGCGGCCGGCGCTCCGCCCGCGCTGGGGTCTTGCCCTGGTCGCCTGTGGTGTGGCCGCCGCCGCGGTGACCATGACCCAACTCGGCGGCGCCGAGCAGCCGGTCAAGGTGCGGCAGCCCGACCCGATCGGGTTGCTGGAGAACGCGGCGCTTGTCGCCGCGCGTACCAAGGCCGTCGAGATCCGCTCCGGCCAGTGGTTTTACCTCAAAGAGTCACAGCACATGGGTGGCAACCTCCCGGACTTCGAGCACTGGAGCCGGATGGACGGGGCGAAGGACGCCGTACGGGTCAAGGGCAAGCTGAAGATCGGAAACGGAGAGAAGGGCCCGACGAACCCGGGCAAGACCGCACAGGAACTGGAGGCTCTGCCCGTCGATGCCGACGAGCTGCTGGCGCACTTCCGCGGACTCAAGGAGGAGCGGTATCCGATGTCCATCTGCCAGCCCGCCTGCCCCGAAGGCTCGCTCCCGGACGTTAACGCCTTCGGGGCGATCGGGTGGTATCTGAAGTTCGGGCCGATGATCCCGCCGGAGAAGGCGGCGGCGATGTACCGGGCCCTGGCGAAGATCCCGAACGTCACCGTCCAGGAGAACATCTCGGACGGTGACGGTCGCAAGGGGATAGGCGTCATCCTGGACCTGGGCGAGGCGGGCAAGGGCACGTACATCCTCGACCCGGCGGACTACCACTACATGGGCATCAAGGTCGAGCAGGACGGCGAGACCCGCTCCATGTCCGTACTGGGCTCGGGGATCGTCGATCAGCCCGGCCAGACGCCCTGATCAGGTGAGCGCGACGCGGACGGCCGACGGGTCGGCTCCGGCAAGGGGGATGGAGAAGACGGCCGTCCGCTCGCGCGCCCCGTACACCACGAACCGCAGGCCGTCCTCGTCCCACACGTCCTGAACGTCCGAGGTGAGCTGCGCGGACGCCGAGCAGTACGCGGGGCTGAGGTAGAGCAGGTGCAGCGAGACCTCCAGCGGGATCTCCGCCGGTGAGCGTACGGCAAGCGGGCGGCGGAGCCGTACGAGGAGCTGGCGCAGCGGGCTCAGCCAGAAACGGTCCAGCTCCGCCGAGAGGCCCAGCAGGGCGACGACTTCCACCAGGCCCAGCGTGACGAGCGGGGGATCCAGCGGGTACGGCCCTGCCCAGATCGCCGCGACGCCCGCGACGCACAGCAGCCCTGCGCGGGCGAAGGCACGCAAGTCCACGGGATGGGAGTGCGCGCCCAGGCAGCCGCACGACGACGTGGGCGCGGCCGCGTACGCATAGGCGAGATAGGCGAGGAACCCCGCCGAGAGCACGGCGGCGGCCGCGCCCTCCTCAGGGGTGGTGGGCGGCAGCAGCAGCGCGGCCGCCACCGCGAGCTCCACCACCCCGACGAGGCGGAGCGTGGGGACCGCGCGCGCCGAGCCGACCAGCCGGGCCAGTGCGGTCCGTCCGGCTTCCGCCCGCATTCGACGACTGAACAGTTTCATCAGGGCCGCCCAGACGAGGAAGAGGGCGATCACGTACGGCTGAAGCGCGGCGATCCCTTGCATGTGTCGCTCCTAGTGGGGGGAGAAGACGGTGGCGATGTCGACCTCGTTGGTGTCCGGTCGCCACGCGCCGAGGATCTGCACGTGCTGGCTCACCCGCAGCATCGACAGGTCCGCGGACGGCGGTGACTCGGAGTGGACGGCGACCGACTTGCCCGACACGACGTGGCAGAGGACCTCTTGGCCGTTGTGGTCGAGGTGGATCTTGTCGCTGGTGATGTTCTTGATGTGGCCCTTGATGTTGACGATGTTGAGCCACACCGACTCGGCGGCGAGCACCCCGTCGGGCATCCGCACACCTCGGGCGTACAGGCCGTCACCCGGCTTGGCCTGGTCGAAGGGGACGGGTCCCAGCTTCCAGAGGCTCGTGCCGTCCACGACCCGGATGTTGTGGAAGACCATGTTCGAGCCCAGGACGAGGAGCGTGTTGTCCTTGATGGAGCGGATCCGGCCCTCGGCGAAGTTGGGGTCGACGGTGCCGGGCTCCACTTCGGGCGCCCTGACCGTGGCGAACGCCGCCTCGGGGCCGAGCGAGCCGAGCGCGGTCGCGGCGACCACGCTGGCCCCGCCGCCGAGCAGGGCGGACTTGAGCATTTGCCGTCTACTGGTCATCGTCAGCTCCCTAGGGGGTCGAGATCTCGCAGGGCCTCAGGCCGGCGGAGAGGCTGGCGATCTTGCTGTAGGCGGCCGGGGTGAGGTCGATCAGGCGGTTGCTGGCGCAGGTCGCGCCGCAGCAGCTCTTCTCACCGCAGAACAGGTCCGTCTGGGGGCCGCAGTCGGCGATGGCGGTGACGACGCTGGTACCGCTGCACAGCGCCGTGATCTTGTGCTGGAACCCGCAGGTCCGCCGGGAGAGGCTGACACCGCAGGTGTCGGGGTGGGTGATGGCCAAGCAGGCGTCGGAGGTGTTGGGCCAGGCGTGCTGGAGGCTGCCCGAGTTGCAGGTGCCGCAGGCTCCCTTGCCGGTGGTGCTGCACGGTCCCCAGGCTGTGCCGCAGCAGAACCAGGAGACCTCTCCTTGGACGGAGGCGTATAAGTCGATGGGTGGGGGGTCAGTGGGCTGGCGGCGCACCATGCGCGTCCTCCTTGGGGTGGGCTCTGCAGGGGGTCCCCCGATGAGGCGGTGAAACTTTCCGACTTGATCCATCAAAACATGTAAGAATATTTCGTCAATGCCCAATTTGTCCCGACGCGCCCAGTCCGCCTCGTTCCACCGCGCTTGCGACTCGCCCGGATCTACGGCGCTGGCCGGGATCTACGGGGCTGGCCGGGATCTACGGGGCTGGCCGGGATCTACGGCGCTCGCCACTCGCTCGGACGCGAGATCAGTTCTTCTCCGGCAGTCGCGCCACGTCAGATACCGGTCCGAGATGGCCGAGCTTGTCGGGATTGGCCACCGAGTGGATCGCCTGGACCACACCGTCGGCGATGTCGAGTTCGACCACGCTGGCCACGCGCCCTTCGGCGTCGTACATCACAGCGCCGGGCCGGTCGTTGACCCAGGCCGGCCGGAAGGAGACGCCGAGCATCTGGACCCGGCGGAACCCGCCGACGAGCAGCTGCGCGACGCGCCGGGGCTCGGTCGCGGGCTTGCCGATCGCCTGCGCCTTGCCGCCACCGTCCCCGATGAACACGACGTCGGGCGCGAGCATGCCGAGCAGCGCGTCCATGTCGCCGCCCGCTGCGGCCTCGAAGAACCTGCGGGCGAGCTTCTCGCCTTCCGCCCGCCGCGCCGGAGGCGGCACGCTGTCGCGCGACGCCGGGGACGGCGCGCTGTCGCGCCCCCGCCTCCCTGCGGCGATGCGCTGCCTGGCGCGGGTGAAGATCTGCCGGCAGTTCACCTCGGTCTTGCCGGTCACCTTGGCCACGTCCGGATAGCCGTACCCGAACACCTCGCGCAGCATGAACACCGCCCGCTCCACCGGCGAAAGGGACTCCAGCAGCACCAGGAACGCCATCGACAGCGAGTCGGCCAGCTCGACGTGCTCGACCGGCCCCGGCCCATCGGCGGTCACGACGACCGGCTCGGGCAGCCAGTCGCCCACGTACGTCTCCCGCCGCACCCGCGCCGACCGCAGGTAGTCGATGCCCAGGCGCGTCACTGTCGTCGTCAGGTACGCCTTCAGGTCGGCGATCGTGGTTCCGGCCTGGCGCGCCCGAGTCAGGCCGAGGAACGCGTCCTGCACGATGTCCTCGGCGTCGCCCACCGACCCGGTCATCCCGTAGGCGATGGAGAACAGCAGCGGCCGGTACGCGACCGCGCCCGTCTCATCCGCGGATCCAGGCACTCGGCTCATTTCCTTGGCCTTCTCCTACGTGGACACCTCCGCACGACGTCCAGCAGGTTATCCGAGGGCCGTCGATCACGGTTGCGCGGCGGTCACCAGGCGATGGGGCCGAGACGATCGATGAAGATGCCGGTCGGCCCGTCGGCGTCGATCGTCGCGAGTCTCACGATCGAGTCGGTGCCCTCGGTGACCGTCAGCTGCCCGGTGTGATGGTTCATGTCGGTGGCGGCGAATTTGCGATTGATGACTTCTCCGGGAGTGGCGATGTTGAATTTGATCTCCGGGAGCGCCTGGGCGTACCGGACGGTGATCATGTTCAGCGCCGCTTTCGACGAGCTGTAGGCGAGCTCGTGCATTTTCGAGACGGGCTGCTCCGGATCGGTCACGACCGCGAAGGAACCACCGCCGCTGGACACCATCACCACCCGCGGATGATCGGCCGCCCGCAGCAAGGGCAGGAACGCCTGCGTGACCCTGATCGGTCCGTACACGTTGGTGTCGTAGACGGAGTGAATCTCGTCGACCGTCGCGTCGGCCGGCGCGATGGCCCTTCCTGGCGCGCCGGCGTTGTTGATCAGCACATCCAGCCGATCGGTGTGCTCCCGGACGAGCCGCACGGCTGCGGTGACCGACTCGTCTGAGGTCACGTCCAGCGGGACCATGACGACGTTCGCGCCACCGTCGGTGAGCTTGTCGGCGGCTGCCCGCCCGCGGCCTTCATCACGCGAGCCGAGAAAGATCGTCCAACCCTGTTCACCGAGCCGCCGGGCCGCCTCGAGGCCGAGTCCCTTGTTGGCTCCAGTGATCAATACCGAGGTCTGTTCCGAGTTTGTCATGGCCTCTATGACGACAATGCCCTGCTCGTTGTGACATGTTGTGAGCGAGCTCACAACGTGGGCTGGTGCCGGCGTCTCTTCGCCGGGACGAAAATCCGGCGGAGCCGCCGGTGCGCGACCCCGCCGGAGGTCATCGCTCAGCCGCAGGGGCTCTTGGTCCATTCGCTGTAGCGGGTGACGCTGCCCCAGCTCGAGACCTCACCGTCGCAGAATTCCGTCTTGACTCCGACCAAGTTGGTGTACGCGGAGTCGGAGTAGTACGCCGTGTTGCACTCATAGCCGGCCGGGCAGCGGAAACCCAGCGTGCCGGCTTGTGCGGTGGTCGGTATGACAGCGAGGGCGGCGGCGGCCAAGGTCGCAATGCCGAGTACGCGACGGATCATGAATCGTCCTTCCTGATTGCGGGAAAGCGGATGGGACCCGGCAGAGTCGCCGGGAAACGGCTCATAGGTCCGCGACGCCCTGGCCTGCACGGGACCGGTCGGGAGGGCGACGAGGGCGGTGGTGGCCAGGCTAGGGCGATGAGGCGCGACGGATCATGAATGGTCCTTCGTCAGCACGAAGGCGGAGTCTCGGCGGGATCGCTGGAAAAGAACTGCCCGGCGTTTCACGTTCCGCTCAGCAGGGGCCTCGATAGTAGTCCGAGTAGTTGCTGCGCACACCCCAGACATACAGGGTGCCGTCGCAGAGTTCCTCTCTCAGTCCGATCTCGGTGGTGTGGGCGGCGTCGGAGTAGTAGGTGGTGATGCAGAGGTAGTTGACCGGGCAGGCTGAGGCCTGCGCGGGGCCGGCGGGGAGGGCGACGAGGGCAGTGGTGGCCAGGGCTGCTGCGACCAGTGCGCGACGGATCATGAATCGTCCTTCCTGAGCACGAAACGGTGTGGGACTCACCCCCCTGGGCGGCGACACAACCCATGATCGAAATGATCCGTCCCGTCCGAAGGAAACGCAACACTTACAGACATGGATGACGATCTGTAGAACGACAGGTGCATTCGCGTCCCGTGCCATGACGTGTTGTTATTATCGGACGCATTGATGGCGCGTATCGACGTGCTCACCTGGCGTCATGTCCGCTGTTCATGCCGCCGCATCTGCGCTGACCAGATAATTCGGACGCAGGTTTTTTGATTTACGGATGGAGTAAGGTCGCCGGCTGCGGTCTGGCCTGCTCTGCGAGGCTGGAGAGCAGGCTGACGTGGAGGACGGACGCGTCAGGCGTTCGAGTCGGTCGAACCGGCGTCGATCAGCGAGGCACCGGACTATCTCGAACCGCAGATGCTCTTAACGAATTCCTGGTACCACTGATCCTCCTTGCCCGCGAAGGAGGGATCGGGATAAATGGTTTCCTCGCCCTTCGGCCGGAGTACGCGGAGTGGTATCGGCCACGTCCCACGGGGGACGATCTTGCAGTTTGTCACGCGATATTTGAGTTGGAGGGCAATGCTCTCACCAGGGAGAATCACATACGGCCCTCGTCGTTGGGGGTTGAGCAGCTGCATTCCTGGCCCGCTGCGCCCAATCCCGACGATGGTCACGGACTCCTTGCCGGCGTTGCCGAACTGTATGGAGATTTCGAAGCCGCCTTTGCCACTGCCTCCGCCGATCCCGCCCGTCAGTGAGATGTGAGGTTCTTTGACTGCGACGGGGACCGGGACGGTCGTGGTCTTCGCTGGGGGAGATGTCGCTTCAGACGTGTCCGCGTTGACCGCTGATCCGTTGAGGAAAAGGGGCACGGATAAGAGCGCGACGGCGCCGGCGGAAGAACGGGATGGGATGATCACCCGACATATCCTTCACCACTCGGACCTGATCGTAAAGTGGTGATTGGATCACAGCGTAGGGGATTACCGCCCTCGTCCGTCGCTTCTCAAGATGGAAGGGAAGCGCATCCGACGATGTTTCTCGCTCTCATCTACATCTTTCCTGGCGGTGTATTACGCCGACAGCTTCGTGGGCGCAGAGAGACCGGCGCCGGCTTCGCCGTGACTTGGGCCCGGGCGGCGGGGGAGCAGCAGCGGGCTGGCGAGGATGAGCACCCCCGCGATCGTGATGGCCGTGCGTGGGCTGGTGGCGTCGGCGAGCAGGCCGCCGAGCGCGCTCAAGATGGCGATGGCGGCGCTGCTGCTGATCGACCAGGCCGACAGGGTGCGGGCGGTGCGGTCTGGGGGAGTGTGTTCGAGCCGGTAGGTGGCGAGTACCGGGTTGTACAGGCTCATGCTGATGATGATGGCGAGCTCGACGGCCATCACGATCGCGAGGCCGGCGACGCCGGGACGGACGAAGGCCAGGCCGATCAGCCAGACCGCGCGCAGCGTGCCGACCGTACGGAGGATCCGGTGTTGGCCGTACCGCGCCACGACGCGGCGGGCAAGGCGTGAGCCGATGAGTCCGCCGACGCAGGGGGCGGCGAAGGCGAGGCCGTACTCCCAGGGGGAGAACCCGAGCTCGCGGAGCAGGAGCACGCCCAGTAGCGGCTCGGTGGCCATGATCAGTCCGCTGACGAGCAGGTTGTTGAGATAGAGCGCCCGCAGGCCGGGATGGCGCAGGATGTGCCGAAAGCCGTCGAGCAGCTCGCCGGCCCGGGCCCGGCTCTTGTCCGTGCGTCGCGGGGGTTCTTCTCGACCGCGAATGGCGCTGATCCCCAGCGCGGACAGCAGGTAGCTGAGCGCATCGGCCACCACGGTGGTCACCGGCCCGAACAGGCCGATCGCCGCCCCGCCCAGCGGCGGCCCGACCGCGATCGAGCTCCACGTCGTCGACTCGAACCGCGCGTTGGCCACGAGCAGATCATCCGGCCGTACGAGGGCTCTGAGGTAGGAGCCGCTGGCCGCGTTGAAGGCGATCTTGGCCGCAGCTGTCACCGCCGAAACAACCAGCAGCTGTACGAAACTGAGCTGGTTGAAAGCGTAGGCGACCGGGATCGTCATCATGGCCGCGAACCGGGCCAGGTCCATCGCGATCATGATCGGCCGCTTGCGCCGAAACTCCACCCACGGTCCGAGCGGCAACGCGATCAGCGCGCCCACCGCCGGCCCCACAGCGGACAGTGCGGACACCTGGGCGGGGCTGGCATGCAATACCAGCACGGCTATCAGGGGTAATGCCCCGAATCCCAAGCCGGAGCCGTAGGCGCTGACCGCGTACGCCGCCCACAGCCACCCGAACCGCCGGCCCAAGGATCGTCTAGCCACGAAGCTCCGCATCTCCCCGCTCCGAACAACTTGCCGCTGACCGCTCCGATCAAAGCAAGGCCGAGAAGGCGGATCAAACAACGGGACTGGTGGCAAGTCACAACCATTTGTTGTGGCAGTAGCGTGTGGTGCGTGGATCTCAACGCCGTACGCACCTTCGTCGCCGTCGCGGACGCAGGCCAGTTCCAGGAAGCGGCCGCAGAGCTGTCGATCACCCAGCAGGCCGTCTCCAAGCGCGTCGCCACGCTGGAGAAAGACCTTGGTGTGCGCCTGTTCACCCGTACGGCGCGCGGAGCCCAGCTCACTGTCGACGGCCAGGCGTTCCTGCCCCACGCCCGTGAACTCCTCCGGGTGGAGGAGCGGGCCGACGCGTCCGTACGTCCTGGTCGGCGTGCGCTACGCGTCGACGTCGTCAACCGGCGGGTCGCGGCCGGGGTGCTGCTGCAGGACTTCTACCGTACGCATCCCGAGATCGAGCTTGATGTCGTGACCTTGAAGGGCGACGTCGAGGCCGCGATCGCCGCTGTCGAGGCTGGGACGATCGACGCCACGCTCCACGCCGTCGCGGTTCCCGCGCGGCATCTGCCAGACCCGATCAAGACTGCCCGAGTGATCGACGAGCCGCACCAACTACTCGTCGGACCCCGCCACGCGCTCGCCAAAGCTCACGCTGTCACGCCCGCGCAACTTGCCGGGCACCGAATCTGGATGCCCGGCATGGCCCCAGAAACCGAATGGGCCGGCTATTACGACGAACTGGCCGCCGCGTTCGGTCTCACTATCGACATGGTCGGGCCCAGCTTCGGAATCGAGGCGCTGCTGGCCGAGATCGCGGACTCCGCGGAACTGGCGACCCTTGTCGGCGAAGGCTCGCGGTATCTGTGGCCGGACAGCTACGACCTGCGGCGCATACCGGTACGTGACCCGGCACCGCTCTACCCGATGTCACTGATCTGGCGCGACGACAACCCGCATCCCGCGCTCGTCGAACTCCGCGACTACCTCGACTCCAGGCGAGTGGACGTACCCGACACCGAGGTCTGGTTGCCCAAATGGGGACAGTGATCAGCTCGCTCGCGCGGTGAACGCCAGGAGGAGTGCGGCGGTTCGCGGCGGATCCTCGAGCATGGGTGAGTGCCCGAGTCCGGGCAGCAACTCGACTGTCGCGCCCGGAACGGCGCGGTAATCGGCGGCGGATGAGGATCGCCATCTCCGGTCGTCCTCGCCGAAGATCACCAGCAGCGGCTTGCCGAGCGGCGTCAGCCGGTCCGGGAGCGCCTGCTGTTCCAGATACTCGCGGATGCCCTGCATCGTCGCGGTGAGCGTGTGGTACGTCATCGCGCGCACCTCGTTCAGCAGCTCTTGGGGGATCTGGTAGCCCGCGCGGCTGAAACCGGTGCTCGCGAACTGGCGGAGCTGCTTGTCGGTCGGCGGCCACTGCGAGGGCGCGATCGCGGCGGACTCCGACGCGATGAAGGCGCCCAGGCTGGGCCCGGTGTTGATGAGCGCGAGCGCGGTCACCAGGTCGGGCCGCTGTTCGGCGAGGGCGGTGGCGACCGCGCCGCCGCTGGAATGGCCGACGACGAGGGCATGCTCGACGCCGAGCCGGTCCAGTGCCGCGCCCACCCGGCGTCCTTGCTCCGGGGTCGCGTAGCTGCGGTCGGCCGGTTTGGCTGACCGGCCGTGGCCGAGCAGGTCGATGCGGATGACGCGATGGGACGTGGTCAGCATCGGAACCAGCGTGTCCCATGAGCGGGTCGAGGACGCGGATCCGTGGATGAGCAGGAGCACGGGGGCGTCGTCGGGCCCGTCCTGGCACACGTAGATGTCGTCGTCGTCCAGGGACACGGTCTCGGCGTGGCCCTTCACGCCGTCAGAAATGGTCATAAGGCCACTGTCGCCGCCGGTACGCGCCGGCGGATTGGACAAATGTTCCTCTCCCTGGCGTGCGTAGCATGGGACGGTGCGGACATTCGTCCACGGTGCGGCTGTGTGGGAGGTCGCATCCCCGCGGCGGCCCAGCCGGGTGGCCGGTGTCACCATGGCCGGGTTCCGGGTCCGTGATCTGGACGCGCTGCGGATGGTCCCGCACCCGGCCGTGACGCTGCTGCTGGACTTCGGCGCCGGTTCGCCCATCCTGAACGACGCCGCCGGGCGGCAGCAGCTGGGAAGCGTCGTCGCCGGGCCCGGGATCGGGTCCGGGGGCGCGGTCTGGGCGCGGGGGGAGAACGTCGAGTGCGTACAGGTGCGCCTGTCCCCGGTGATCGCCGGCGCGATCCTGGGCGCTTCCCCCGCCGAACTCGACGGCGCCGTGGTGGCCCTCGACGACCTGTGGGGCCGGGAGGCGTCACGGATCCGGGAGCGACTGGGCGATGTCTCGTCGTGGGAGGATCGCTTCGCGTTGATGGACGCGCTGCTGGCCCGCCGTTACGAGACGGGGGCGCCGCCGGTGGACCCGGAGGTGGCCTGGGCCTGGGACCGGATCGTCGGCGGCCGCGGCCTGGTCCGGGTCGACGGGCTGGCGGCAGAGGTCGGTTGGAGCCGTAAGCGTCTTTGGTCCCGGTTTCGCTCGCAGCTCGGCCTGCCGCCCAAGCGCGCCGTGAAGCTGGTCCGGTTCGACCATGCCGCCCATCGGCTGGTCGCGGGTGAAGGCGCGGCCCGAGTCGCGGCCGACGCCGGCTATACGGACCAGTCCCACCTGCATCGGGATGTTGTGGCGTTCACGGGAGTGACCCCCGCGACCGTGGCGGACGAGCCGTTTCTGGCGGTTGACGACATCGCCTGGCCCAGCCACTCACTCGCCAACCCACAGACGACAGCGAGATCGATCGCGCTCAGCAGCAGTTCTCCAAGGCGGTGACCGGTTCGTCGCCCGATGTGGTGGCTGGGGAGCAGCAGGCTGAGTCGGGTTCCTTGGTCAGGGTG
This sequence comes from Nonomuraea sp. NPDC052129, assembly GCF_040680095.1. NCBI lineage: Bacteria > Bacillati > Actinomycetota > Actinomycetes > Streptosporangiales > Streptosporangiaceae > Nonomuraea > Nonomuraea sp. NPDC052129. The sequence continues at coordinate 154,027 of NZ_JBFAVX010000003.1, forward strand.
TCGGCGTCGCCCTTGACCACGTACACCTCCCATGGCTCGGCCCCCGGGCCGTGCACCCACACCTTGTCCTGGAGGGCGTAGCAGCAGGAAGTGTCGTTCTCCTCGAAGGTGGCCAGTCCGGCGTCCTTGAGCCGCCGGGTGGCGGCGTCGACCTGGGCGGTGTCCTCGACCTCGACGCCGAGGTGGTCCATGCGAGTCGCCTCTCCCTCCTCGCCTTCAATCAGCACCAGCTTGAGCGGTGGCTCGGCGATGGCGAAGTTGGCGTAGCCGGGACGGAGCTTGGCCGGTTCGGTGCCGAACAGCTTGGAGTAGAAGGTGATCGAGCTCTCCAGGTCGGCGACGCGGAGGGCGAGCTGGACGCGAGACATGACGATCTCCGATCGTTGTTTCGACGGATGTCTAAGCAGCCTCGAGTTTGCGCTCCTGCTTAGAAATCTGTCAAATTAGATATATGTCGAAGCAGGAGCTGCCGGTGCTCGCCTCCGAGTGCTGCACACCACTGATCGCCGAGCCGATCACCGAAGACGAGGCCGCCGAGACGGCCCGCGTGTTCAAGGCGCTCGGCGACCCGATCCGGTTGCGGCTGCTGTCCCTGATCGGTGCCCACGAAAGTGGGCGCCAGGTCGGCGGCGGGGTGTGCGTGTGCGAGCTGACGGAGGTCTTCACGGTCACCGCGCCGACGATCTCGCACCATCTCAAGGTGCTGCGCGAGGCCGGCCTCATCGACAGCGAGCGGCGCGGCACCTGGGTCTACTACTGGATCGTCCCGTCCACGCTCAAGCGCCTGACCGGCGTACTGGCCCTGCCCGAGACGCTTGTCGCGGACGCGCGGTGAACCTGGCGCGCCGGGCACTGGCCGAGTTCGCCGGCACCGCCGCCCTGGTGGCGGTGGTGGTCGGCTCCGGCATCATGGCGGCTGATCTGTCGCGTGACGTCGGCGTGCAGCTGCTGGCCAACAGTCTGGCCACAGCAGCGGGCCTGGCCGTGCTCATCGTGATCCTCGGACCCGTGTCCGGCGCGCACTTCAATCCGGTCGTCTCTGTGGCGGCTTGGGTACTCACGCGACGCGACGCTGCTCCATCGGTACGCGGCCGGGAGGTGGCGGCCTACGTTCCCGCCCAGGTCGCAGGCGCCATCGCCGGGGCCGTCCTGGCGAACGCCATGTTCGCGCTCCCGGCCGTTCAGATCTCGGCTCGTGACCGGTCTGCGCCTCACCTGCTGCTGGGTGAGGTGGTGGCCACCGCCGGGCTCATCGTGGTCATCTTCGCCCTGACCCGGCAAGGCCGCGCCGCGCTGGCACCGGTCGCGGTCGGTGGCTACATCGGCGCCGCCTACTGGTTCACCAGCAGTACGAGCTTCGCCAACCCCGCCGTCACCCTGGGGCGAGCGTTCACCGACACCTTCGCCGGGATCGCCCCCGCTTCCGTGCCCGGTTTCGTCGCCGCCCAACTGGCCGGTGCCGCACTGGGCGGTCTGCTGCTGGTTCTGCTCTACCCGAACAGCCCGCGACCCGTCTCCGGTTCCACCTACCAAGCCGCCGCCGATCAGCCCCGATAGGAGAAAACCCGTGCCCGACGTGCTGCCGCAGGTGTTGTTCGTGTGCGTGCACAACGCCGGCCGCTCCCAGATGGCCGCCGCCTTCCTGACCCACCTGGCCGGCGACCGGGTACGCGTGCGTTCGGCCGGTTCCGCGCCCGCCGATGAGGTGAACCCGGCCGTGGTGGAGGCGATGGCAGAGCGTGGCATCGACATCTCCGCCGAGATCCCCAAGGTGCTCACGGTCGATGCCGTCCAGGCCAGCGACGTCGTGATCACCATGGGTTGCGGCGACGCCTGCCCGATCTTTCCCGGCAAGCGGTACGAGGACTGGGTGCTGGACGACCCGGCTGGGCAAGGTGTCGAAGCCGTACGTCCGATCCGGGACGCGATCGAGGCTCGCGTGCGCGCGCTGATCGCTGACCTGACCTCCGCTCCCGCGGACACAGCGACCAGGTGAGCGTCCCCGTGGCGTCGGCCTGGCTCTGCTGCGGGCACTGATCGCCTCACCGCTCTCATACCTGCATGGAATGTCGCCATCTGCGGCTTCCGCGACCAGTCTTCATCGTCTATCGTCGATTAACGATGAATGCAGAGAAGGGGCCGCTCGACCGGCCTACCGCCGCCGAGTACGCCTCCTGGTTCAAAGCCCTGGCGGACGCCACCCGCGTGCAGATCGTCTCGCTGCTGGCCCGGAGTGGCAGGCCGATGAGCGTGGGCGAGATCGTCGAGGCCGTCGATGTGGGCCAGTCCACCGTCTCGGCACACCTCAGGATTCTGTCCGAGGTCCGGTTCGTGCTGGTCGAACGTGTCGGCACCGCGGCCTTCTACCGGATCAACACCGTGTGCGTGGAGTACTTTCCCAGCGCAGCCGATCTCGTCATGGGCCGTCCCGCTCCCAAGCCGCCCACCTGTACGCCCGCGTCAGGAGATACCGATGAGTGAACCCACCGACAGGCGTGAGGCCACCGTCCAGCGCTACTCCGGGCTGGCCCAGCTGGCCGTGTCCGGCGGCACACCGCTGGACTGCGAGACCGGCCCCTTCACCGTCGGTTGTTTCGGCTCCGCCGCCTACACCGACGGCGACGCACCTGAGATGCCAGAGGCAGCCTTGCGCGCCAGCCTCGGCTGTGGCAACCCGCTCGCCGTCGCCGACCTTCGCCCTGGCGAAACGGTGCTGGACCTCGGCTCCGGCGGCGGCCTGGACGTACTGCTGTCCGCCCGCCGCGTCGGCCCCACCGGCCGCGCCTACGGCCTGGACGCCAGCCCCGACATGCTCGCCCTGGCCCGCACCAACGCCGAACAGGCCGAAGCGAAGAACGTCGAGTTCCTGCACGGTCACATCGAGGACATCCCGCTGCCCGCGGCCGCTGTTGACGTCGTCATCTCCAACTGCGTCGTCAACCTCTCCACCGACAAGCCCGCAGTGCTGGCCGAAGCCTTCCGCGTCCTGGTACCCGGGGGGCGCCTGGGCATCAGTGACGTGATCGCCGACGACGACTTGAACCGCGACCAGCGCATCGCCGCCGAACAGCACATCGGTTGCGCCAACGGCACCCTCACCGCCCGCGAGTACGAGCGACTACTACGAGACGTGGGCTTCACCAGCGTCCGCGTCACGCTCACCGACGACACGGGCGGCGGACTCCACTCCGCCATCGTCCAGGCTCTCAAGCCGAACGACGGCTGACACGAGCGGGTGCTCTGCGATACCGGGGACGCTGCCCCGGAGTGTCACAGCCGCTCTTCCGCGCTCAGCGCGCGGCGAACTGCAGCGCAAGATCTGGCTGTAACACTGGGGCCCGTCGTTACCTGTATCGGTAGAGGATTCGGCCGCGGGTGAGGTCGTAGGGGCTGAGCTCCACGAGCACCCGGTCATACGGCAAGATCTTGATGTAGTTCTTCCGTATCTTCCCGCTGATGTGCGCCAGCACCTTGTGGCCGTTCTCGAGCTCTACCTTGAAGGTGGCGTTGCGTAGGCACTCGACGACGGTGCCCTCCACTTCGATGCCGCCTGCTTTTCTTGCCATGATTTCTCCGGAGTGGCTGTGAGGTCGGTGCGGAAACGGATTCTGTTGCCGCAACCGTGATCGGGGCGCCTCGGCAGGCGCGGTTGTCGCGGACGGCGGCCGTGACCCGGCCATCTCGCCCGGCGATGGGTGGGGCGTCAGCGGATTACCAGCTCCAGGTTGCTGCTCGCACGTCGGGCGCCTACGCCCTCGAAGAGCGCCATGGCCGCCCCGTTGGATTCGTTCACCTCGGCCGATGCCGTTTCGATCCCGCGGCGGTGCAGCGAACCCAGCACATGGGCGAGCAGCGCCCGGGCGATGCCGCGGCGGCGCTGGTCGAACCGGACTGCGATCAGCCCGATCCGTGGCTGCCGGATGACCGGCGCCACCCGGAGCAGCCCCACATATCCATCCGATTGTGCGGCCACCGCGTACTTCGACGGGTCCAGCACAGTAACGCCCTCCGGGAGGGGCAATACCTCGGCCGGCATCTCCTGCCATCCGACGGTGGCTTCGACCTCGTCGCGGATCACGCGGTCCAGCTCGCGCAGAGGGCCCTCCTGGGCCTCGCCGACGCCCACGATCGTCACGTCCGACGGTGGTGGCGCTGAGCCGAGTCCCGTGACCTGCGGGTCGGTGGGTACGAGGTACTCCCACTCGCGGCGTCTGGTCGTGAAGCCGGCTCGTTCCCATTGGGACGTCAAGTCGAGGTCGGTTTCGTCGACCAGCGTGTACAGCGGCTTCGGCAGGTCCGCCAGCATGGCTTCGGCGAGTTGGTCGAAGACCGCGCCGTGCCACGCGTCGATGCTGACGAAGATCCGTCCGTCAGGTCTGCGCGAAGTGTCGCCGCGGCCGACGACTCGGTCGTCCGCCACAGCGTGCCATTGCCGCTCCGCGAGCCGCGCGACCACTACGGGATGCTCGCCCATGTCTGAAGTAAAACTGTTCATAGGTTGTTGCCTTTCGGGATTGCCTTGTCGAGGCACTCCCGGCGACACCTACGTCAATCGCCCAACCGTGATGACGAGGGGGAGCACCCACATCGATACAGCGTTCATGGGTCTCACCTCCTTGCGGCCTGTCACGGTTCCCGCACGCTATCAACCCGCACGCGATCCCGTACAACCATTTTCCGCCGACCGACTCGGCGGGCCGCCAAGGCGCTCATCAGCCGCGAGTCGCACGGCTCTCCCAAGGTCCAGGCGCCCGGCACCGTACGGCTGAACTCACGCGGCGGCGGGGCCGGGGGCGGGGCACGATGAGTGACGGCGGCAGGGCGAACACGCGACGGCGGGCCTTGATTGACCCCGTTTGTGACACGTCTGAGGCGCCGCGATGACGCCAACTGAGACTGGAAAGCCAGAAGGGGTGTGCCGTCGTGACGGCACACCCCTTCTGGGCTGGCGGAGGATGGGGGATTTGAACCCCCGAAAGGTTGCCCTTTACACGCTTTCCAAGCGTGCGCCCTCGGCCACTAGGCGAATCCTCCGCCGAGTAGCTTACCGGACTCCCGTACGTGACAAGACCATGATTTACGTCCGGCGAGACCACGATTTGGCTGCAGCGAGCACTGCTGGATGTGGCTAGACTGTCCAAGGACCCCTCGCGCGGCGTCATCCTGTGAACCTCCCCAGGGCCGGAAGGCAGCAAGGATAAGCGGGCTCTGGCGGGTGTGCGGGGGGTCTCTTCGTTGAGAGCCCCCTCGCAGGCGGGATGGTCGCATGAGCCTTGCGCTTTATCGCAGGTACCGACCCGGGACCTTCGCCGAGGTCAAGGGTCAGGAGCACGTCACAGATCCGCTCCGACAGGCGCTGCGCACGGGCCGTATCAACCACGCCTACCTCTTCAGCGGGCCGCGCGGCTGCGGCAAGACCTCCAGCGCCCGCATCCTGGCGCGTTCGCTCAACTGTGAGAAGGGCCCCACCCCCGACCCGTGCGGCGTCTGCGAGTCGTGTGTCGCGCTCGCCCCCACCGGTCCGGGTCACCTCGACGTCATCGAGATCGACGCCGCCTCCCACGGTGGCGTGGACGACGCGCGTGACCTGCGCGAGCGGGCCTTCTTCGCGCCCGTCTCCGCGCGCTACAAGATCTACATCATCGACGAGGCGCACATGGTGACCCGCGAGGGTTTCAACGCGCTGCTCAAGCTCGTCGAGGAGCCTCCGCCGCACCTGAAGTTCATTTTCGCGACCACCGAGCCGGAAAAGGTCATCGGGACCATCAAGTCGCGGACCCACCACTATCCCTTCCGACTGATGCCGCCGGCGACGCTGCGCGCGCTGCTCGAAGAGATTCTGGTCGCGGAGAACGTGCCGTTCGAGCCGACCGCCCTGCCGCTCGTCGTACGCGCGGGAGCCGGATCCGCGCGTGACTCGCTGTCCATCCTCGACCAACTGCTCGCCGGGGCCGAGGACGACGGCATCACCTACGCCAAGGCCGTCTCGCTGCTCGGCTACACCGATGGTGACCTGCTCGACGAGGTCGTCCAGGCGTTCGCCTCCCGTGATGGGGCGCAGGTCTTCCACACCGTCAGCCGGGTGATCGAGGGCGGCCACGATCCGCGCCGGTTCGCCTCCGACCTGCTCGAACGCTTCCGCGACCTGGTGATCCTGGCGAACGTCCCCGAGGCCGCCAGCAGCGGCCTGCTCGATCGTCCGGCCGACGAGCTGGAGCGCCTCGTCCAGCAGGCCGGCTCCATGGGGCCGGCCGAGCTCACGCGGGCCGCCGAGATCTTCAACGCCGGCCTCACCGAGATGCGCGGCGCGACCTCGCCGCGGCTCCTGCTTGAGTTGATGTGCGCTCGCGTCCTGCTGCCCGGCGCGTCGCAGGGTGAGGACGCCCTGCTCGCCCGCCTCGAACGCCTCGAACGGGGCGGCGCCGTCGCCCAGATGGCGGCCCGGGCCATGCCTGCCCAGGCCATGCCTGCCCAGGCCACGCCTGTCGGTGGTGCTCCTCTGCATGGTGGTGGTGCTGCGCAGGTCGGTGGGCCCGCGCCTGCGGGTGGTGCTGGGTACGCCAGCGGTGTTCCGCAGGCTGGGGACGGCGCTCATGCTGGTGGGGGCGCGCAGGCCGACAGTTCGGCGGTGGGTGGTTCCGCGGGTGGTGTGTCCGCGAGCGCGGGGTCCCAGGGGGGCAGCGCCGATGACTGGCCGGAGCCGGCTCGCCCCGGGCGGCCCGCGCAGTCACCCGCCGGATCCCAGGCTGCGTCGACGCCCGGTGCCGGGTCCCACGGGCCGACGTCGCACGCGGCCGCGCCTCAGGGCCCGTCGGCCCAAGGCCAGGCGTCCCACGGGCAAGCGCCTCATGGGCAGGCGTCCCAGGGGCAGGGGGCGTCGTCCCACCAGGGTGCGGCTCCAGTTGGTGGTGGTGCTGGGGCGGTCCAGCAGCAGTGGCCCGCCGTGTTGGCCGCGCTCAAGCGGCGCAGCATCGTCGTCTGGGCCAATGTGAGCACCAATGCCCAGGTGGTGGGCATCGAGGGCAACCTGCTCACGCTCGGCTTCGGCCAGGTCGGCGCGATGAAGAACTTCACAGGTGGCGGCAAGGATGCCGTGGTGGCCAGCGCGCTGGGCGATGTGTTCGGCGGCACCTGGCGGGTTGAGGCGGTCGTGGGCAACTCCCCGGTCCCCCAGGGCTCTGGGGGACCGCGGCCGGGGCCTCAGTCCGGTCCGCACACGGGTCCGCAGCCGGGCTCCCACACAGGACCGCACCAAGGCTCGCACGCGGGTTCGCAAGCGGATCCGTCGCAGTCGGGCGTTTCCCGGTACGACCAGCCGGGGTCTGCGACAGCCCCGCAGAGCGGTGCTCAGTCGGGGCACGGCCGCGCTCATTCGCATGGCTCGTCGGACGACGGCTCCGGTTCTCAGGAGGCGGGCCAACCACCCGGACCAGCCGACCACGCCTCCCAGAACGGTGGCCGCCCGACGACGGACGAGTCCTGGCCGGACGCACCTGACGATCCGAGTCCCGGCTCTCCACCCACCCCGGACCCCACCGACTCGACTACCGGTGTCCGGCCTCAGGGCGCGGGACAAGCCGTGAGCGTGGGCGCGGGCAATGGCTCGCCCGGGACGGGACTGGCCGCCGCGAGGTCGGCCGCGAAGGCAGCCGCCCAGGCGGGTCCCAGGGCCCCCGCCTCCAGGCAGCAGGCAAGCTCCGCCGCCTGGCCCGAGGTCGTCCCCAACCGCCGGAAGGGCCCGGAGGCCGACGAGGTCGACCCGCTGAACGACGCCGACGCGGACGTGGACGCGCGCTCTGGCATGGCCCTCCTCCAGAGCGAGCTCGGCGCCCAGGTGATCGGCGAACTCTGAGACCCCGCCTCGGGTATGCGGTGAACCGGCGGTCTCAGGCGCGTAGGCGGGCTCGGGCGGCGGCGGCGCGGTGGTCAGTCGCGGGGAGGGTGGTCGCGAGGCGTTGCAGGATCTCGAAGTCCTCCCGTCCACCGGAGGTCTGCGCGTACGCCCACAAATCATCGGGTGAGCCGCGTAGCAGCAGGCACGTACGTACCTGGACCTCGAATTCGTCCCGTTCGCGGCGGATCTCCGGCGACTCCGAGCGCGGCAGCAGGGGGCCGGTGTAGACGCGGGCCAGTGAGGCGGGGTCCGAGCTCGCCAGCAGGCCCCGGAGCTCCAGGAAGTCGGCCTCTATGGGTGAGGTCAGACGGTACGGCCGGGCGCCGATCGTGTTGCCGAGCTCGGCGCGGAGGCGGTGGATCTCGACCCGGATCGTCACCGGATTGCCGTCGTCGCCGTACAGATGGAAAGAGAGCTGTTCGGCGCTGAGGCCGCCGGGGTGCAGGGCCAGGAGGGCGAGGATCTCGGCGTGCCGGAGGGAGAGTGGCAGGCGGTGCTCGCCCACCAGGGCAGTCGGCGAGCCTTCGCCGAGGAAGCCGTGCAGGCGGAGGCGGGTGGGGACGGGCGCTGGGGCGGACGCAGGGGGTGCGGCGCGCAGGAGGTAGCCGTCGGAGAAGGTTTCGAGGAGGACGAAACGGCCGTCCCGGAGGACCATGCGCTCGCCGGGGGCGGGCAGCGGGAGCCGTTCGCCGAGCGTGCCCAGCGGGTCTCCGGAGAGTACGCGTCCTGTCGGGGAGAGCAGGATGCCCGGGTGGCCGCCCAGCGCCTCGTAGCGGCGGCGCAGGCGTTCATCGCGTTCGTGCATGCGCAGGGCGAGCTGGGTCTCGGCGAGCTTGGCCATGGCGCAGACCAGCGCGACCGTGGCCGGGTGCGGGGAGCGCGCGGTGCCGCTGATGTCGACGCAGCCGAGCACCCGGTCGGTGTCGGGGTCGATGATCGGGGCGGCGCTGCGTGACTGTACGTGCGGCACGCGCATGAGGGGTCTGTCGGTACAGGGATCGGTTCGGTGGGGTTCGTGGGCGATGCGCAGGATTTCAGGGTTGCCGTCGCGCCACAGAACCCTGCCGTCGGCGTCCGTCACCACCATCATGTGGGCAGATTCGCCGGCCATGTGGGCGAGTGACTGGGCGAGTAAGGGGAGCAGCGGCTGCAACGGGTGCACATCGCGGAGGTCGTGGGTGTTTCCGATCTCGTTCGGGGTCTCCCGGTCGACGCGCAGCCCTGTGGTGACCATCCCGTACAGTCCCTCCGACACCTCCTCCATAACCGCCGCCGCGCGCGCCCCGCGAGAGTGCGCTTCCGGATGTGTGTGACACATGGGCCACTCCAAGTAGTCAACCCCTTACGGTGAGCATCCGCTTCGCGCTTGTTGGCCGCAACCGGTTCGGGGGGATTGCAAGGGGTGATTGAACGATCGCAACGTGTGTGCAACGTTGCCGCGGCTAGCGTGCGGCAACGCGTCGGCGTGGTGCGGCCGCTCCGGCCGACGTGTTGGCCGGGTCTCGGACACTGGAGGGGGGCCGGGATCCGGCCAAGGCGAAACGCGGGGGATGCCGCAGTACATGACGACGCCCAAACACCGTAGGCTCGTGGCAGTCAAGAACGCGGAGCCACGAGGAGCGCACGACGGTGAACCCAGGGGATGTCAACCTGCAGCAGCTGCTGGAGCAGGCACAGCTCATGCAGCAGCAGCTTGTGAGCGCCCAGCAGGAGCTCAACGACGCGCAGATCGAGGGCTCGGCCGGCGGCGGGATGGTCACAGCCGTGGTCAACGGCTCGGGAGAGCTGCTCGAGCTGAAGATCAACCCGAGCGTCATAGACGCCGACGACCCGCAGGATACGGCCGACACGATCGCCGACCTGGTGATCGCCGCCGTACGCGACGCCGTTCGCGCGGCGGCCGACCTGCAGCAGGAGAAACTGGGCCCGCTGGCCCAGGGACTCGGCGGCGGCGGTCTCGGACAGTTGCCAGGGTTCTAGGCCATGTACGAAGGGGTCGTCCAGAACCTGATCGACGAGCTCGGCATGCTGCCCGGCGTCGGTCCCAAGAGCGCGCAGCGGATCGCGTTCCACCTGCTGGCGGCCGACCCGGCCGACGTGAAGCGGCTGGCCCACGCCCTGCTGGAGGTCAAGGAGAAGGTCAGGTTCTGCCGGGTCTGCGGCAACGTGGCCGCCGAGGAGGAGTGCCGCATCTGCCGCGACCAGCGGCGCGACACTCATGTGATCTGCGTGGTCGAGGAGTCCAAGGACGTCGTCGCGATCGAGAAGACGCGCGAGTTCCGCGGGACCTATCACGTGCTCGGCGGCGCGATCAGCCCGATCGACGGCGTCGGCCCTGACGATCTGCGCATCCGGGAGCTCATGACGCGCCTGGCCGATGGCCGGGTCACGGAGCTCATCCTCGCCACGGACCCCAATCTCGAGGGGGAGGCGACGGCTACCTACCTTGCCCGTCTGGTCAAGCCGATGGGTCTGAAAGTGACACGACTGGCCAGCGGTCTGCCTGTGGGCGGTGACCTCGAGTACGCCGACGAGGTGACCTTGGGCCGCGCGTTCGAAGGACGGAGGCTGCTGGATGTCTGACCAGTGGAGCGCGCTGGCGGAGGAGATCGCCACTCACGCGCAGAACTATGTGGACGGCCTGACCAGGGTCGCCGGCGGCGAGGGCGGCGACGGCATCTGGTCGCTGCTGCTGGTCGAAGTGGCGCAGGTAAGTCTCGCGGGCGCCAAACTCGGCGCCAACGAGGATGTGATCCTCTCGGGCAACTACGAGCCGCCGCTGAGTGAGGATCCCGACATCGACGGCGTACGCACCGCGATGTCGGAGTTGCTGGAGGCGGTCGACGACTATGCCGAGGTGTTCGACCCGTACAAGGACACGGTTGTCACCCCATACCGGCTCTCCGACGACCTGACGGCGGTCGCCGCCGACCTCATCCACGGGCTGCGGCATTTTCAGGCCGGTCGGCCGCACGAGGCGCTGTGGTGGTGGCAATACTCCTATTTCAATACGTGGGGCAACCACGCGGGCGCGGCCATGAGGGCACTTCAGGCACTCGCCGCCCATTCGCGGCTTGACGTGGCGGAGGAAGCCACGACGGTGTGATCATCCACATAGTGGTATGAACCATCAGGTCCATGAGAAGCCCCCAGTAGACTGGCAGCTCACAGTCCGAACCGGGAGACTCTCGTGGCGCTCGTTGTGCAAAAGTACGGTGGTTCGTCCGTCGCCGACGCGTCCTGCATCAAGCGGGTCGCGCAGCGGATCGTTGCGACGAAAAAAGCCGGCAACGACGTGGTCGTGATCGTCTCCGCGATGGGTGACACGACGGACGAGCTGCTCGACCTGGCCGAGCAGGTGTCGCCGCTGCCTCCGGGCCGCGAGCTCGACATGCTGCTGACCTCCGGCGAGCGCATCTCGATGGCCCTGCTGGCGATGGCGATCGCCAACCTGGGGCACGAGGCCCGTTCGTTCACCGGCTCGCAGGCGGGTGTGATCACCGACTCCACGCACGGCAAGGCGCGCATCATCGACGTGACGCCGAGCCGCATCCGCGAGGCGCTCGACCGGGGCCACATCGCGATCGTGGCCGGGTTCCAGGGCGTCTCGCAGGACACCAAGGACATCACCACGCTGGGCCGCGGCGGCTCCGACACGACCGCCGTGGCGCTGGCCGCCGCGCTGAGCGCGGATGTCTGCGAGATCTACACCGACGTCGACGGCATCTTCACCGCCGACCCCCGCATCGTGGGCGCGGCACAGCAGATCCCCAAGATCTCCTATGACGAGATGATGGAGATGGCTGCCTGCGGTGCGAAGATCCTGCACCTGCGCTGCGTCGAGTACGCTCGGCGCTTCCATGTGCCGATCCACGTACGCAGTTCGTTCAGCACCAAAGAAGGCACCTGGGTCGTTTCTGATCCTTATAGCGAAGGAACCGAGATGGAGCAGCCGATCATCTCCGGCGTCGCGCACGACCGGAGCGAGGCCAAGATCACCGTTGTCGGGGTTCCCGACAAGGTCGGCGAGGCTGCCGCGATCTTCAAAACTCTGGCGGACGCCGGGATCAACATTGACATGATCGTGCAGAACGTCTCGGCCGCGGCCACGGGCCGCACCGACATCTCCTTCACGCTGCCCACGACCGACAGCTCGACGGCGCTGACGGCGCTGAAGAAGATCCAGGGTGACATCGCCTACGAGTCGCTGCTCTTCGACGACCAGATCGGGAAAGTGTCGCTGATCGGGGCGGGCATGCGCTCGCATCCGGGCGTCACGGCGACGTTCTTCGCGGCTCTCGCCGACGCGGGGGTCAACATCGAGATGATCTCCACCTCGGAGATCCGCATCTCGGTGATCGTCGGGCAGGACGGTGTGGACACGGCCGTGGCGGCCGCGCACCGGGCCTTCGATCTCGACGCGGACCAGGTCTCAGCTGTGGTGTACGGAGGTTCAGGACGATGAGCAGGCCCAATCTGGCGTTGATCGGCGCGACCGGGGCCGTGGGCACCGTCATGCGCGACCTCGTCTCCACCCGCGCCGACATCTGGGGCGAGGTACGCCTCGTCGCCTCAGCGCGTTCGGCCGGCAAGCTGCTCCGGGTGCGCGGCGAGGACGTCGTCGTGCAGGCCCTGGCGCCCGAGGTGTTCGACGGCATCGACATCGCCATCTTCGACGTGCCCGACGAGGTGTCGGCCGTGTGGGTGCCGATCGCGGCCGAGCGTGGCGCCATCGCGATCGACAAGTCCGGCACGTTCCGCATGGAGCCCGACGTCCCGCTGGTCGTGCCGGAGGTCAACCCGCTCGACGCCCGGCTGCGGCCGCGCAACATCATCTCGACCCCCAACTGCACCACACTGTCGATGATGGCGGCCATGGGCGCGCTGCACGCCGAATACGTGCTCAAGGAGCTCGTCGTCGCCTCCTACCAGGCGGTTTCCGGCGCGGGCGTGGCCGGTTCCGCGCGGCTGTACGACGAGGTCGAGGCGCTGGCCGGTGACCGGTCGATCGGCCAGGCGGCGGGCGACGTACGCAAGGTGCTGGGCAACAAGCTGCCCGAGGAGTCGCCGTTCCCGGCGCCGATCGCGTTCAACGTGGTGCCGTGGGCGGGCTCGTACAAGGAGGGTGGCTGGGCCTCCGAGGAGCTCAAGCTGCGCAACGAGTCGCGCAAGATCCTCGGCATCCCCGACCTGAAGGTCTCCGCGACCTGCGTCCGGGTGCCGGTGATCACCACGCATTCGCTGGCGGTGCACGCGCGGTTCGAGCGTGACATCACGGTGGCGGACGCGCACCGGGTGCTTGAGGCGGCGCCGACGGTGGTGCTGATGGACGACCCGGCCAACGGGGTCTACCCGACGCCGATCGACGTCGTGGGCACCGACCCGACCTATGTCGGGCGGATCCGGCAGGCGGTGGACTTCCCCAACACGCTGGATCTGTTCGTGTGCGGTGACAACCTGCGCAAGGGTGCGGCGCTCAACGCCGCTGAGATCGCCGAGCTGGTGGCGAGCGAGCTGTAGTCGGCCCTCCAGATGTCTGAGTAGGCGGCGCGTCGTGCGGGTTCGCACGGCGCGCCGCCGTCTGGGTCGTCGGCCCTGTCGTCTGGGCGACGTATCACGAAGCCGTGTCACCAGGCCCTGTCACCGGAACAGGATGTCCCAGTGGTCCACCTCGTCGGCGAAGACCGTGCCCGAGGGTGATCGGTAGAGGGCGGCCCCGTCGCCCCGGGTGCCGGACTTCTCATGATTTTTGGTGACGTATCGGTCGATACATGGGTTATGGGTGATGTCCAGCTTGTAGCCATTGCCGTGGCTGTACGGGCCCGGGGCGTGGCCTGCTTCGGTGCCGCCGGTGACCATGACGGGGCAGCCGCTCTGGCGCTTGATGCCGATCACCCGCGAGATGGTCGAGGTGCGGACATCCTCCAGAGACGTGCAGTGGTACACCTGCTTGTTCGTGCAGTGGCCCGACGAATGCGTACGCAGGCCCTCATCACGCAGCCAGTCGGCGGCCAGCGCGTGGGACATGTGTACGGTCGCGTACCTGGGCTTGACGCGGGCCAGGTCCACGTCGGCCTTCTGGGACTTGCCGGCCTTCTGGAGTTTGGCGGCGTTCCGTGTGGTGGCGTCGCCCGGCTTCCGCGGGGTGGCGGCGCCGGGTTTTCGCATGGTGTCGGCCTCGAGCTTCCGCATGGTCACGGCGGCCGGGTGAGACACGGACGACAGGGGGCGCGCCGCGGTAGTGGACACCCCGGCCGGTGAGACTGGCGCGTCGGGTCGCAGAGCGACTGGTACGGCGTCCTGTGACATCGTCGGCGGGTTGGCCACGTCCCGGTCGCGTACGGCCCTCTCCGGGCCGTTTACGGGCGTCTCTGGCCCGCTCGCTTCCCGCTCCGGGTCCCGCACGAGCACATCCTGGCCCCGCACGAGCACATCCCGGTCCCGCACAAGCGCATCCCTGCCCCGTACGACCGCGTCCGGGCGACGTATGACCGCCGCCACCGTCTCCAGGCCGCCGGTCGCCGTTCCCGGGTCCCGCAGGAGCGCGGCCGGGCCGCTCTCGTTCGCGAGCGGGCCGAAGGTGATCGGTTCTGGGACCGACGACTCCGGCGCGCCCGCGAACGTGTCAGGGTCGCGCCCGATCGACTTCTGGCCGTGGGCGGAGGGGCCCCCGCGGTTCAGGGCGGACTCCCGGCCGAAGTCGGCCGGATCCACCGAAGGGTGCCAGCGGCGCGCCTCGATCGTCCCCCCGATGTGGTAGGACCGAGTGATCGGTGATGGTGTCTGCCGCGGCGCCCTGCCGGGTGCTTGGGAAGCGGCGGAAGCGGCCGACGCCAGCGCGATTATGGAGATCTCAATGTTGAGGAATACGACCGCTACCAGCCGTACTGTTCCACGTATCCACATGTCGATGCCTTTTCGCGGAATAGCCCTTCCGCCAGAAACATCAATCCCATCCTTCGCAGGAGCTAACCCCTATCTCACCGGGATTTTTGCCCTGTGGTGGCGATCACCGTGATCCTTCCTGACCTAACGCACGACTACCACGTAAAGTGACGAACGTGTCCGAAGCCCGAAACCGAGGACCGGAGAGCACCCGGGAAGTCATTGTCGAGACGGCTTTGCGGCTGTTCCGGGAACGCGGCTTCGATGCGACGACGATGCGGGCCATCGCGGCCGAGGCCGGTGTATCCGTCGGTAACGCCTACTACTACTTCGAAAGCAAGGAGGCGTTGATCCAGGCGTACTACGACCGCGCCCAGGCCGAGCACGAGGCGGCCTGCCGTGAGCTGCTGGCCACGGAGTCGTCGTTCGCCGCCCGGCTGAGCGGGGTGCTGCGCGAGTGGGTACGGGTCTCGGAGCCCTATCACGAGTTCGCGGTGAAGTTCTTCAAGCATGCCGCCGAGCCCACGAACCCGCTGAGTCCATTCAGCGCCCAGTCCTCGCCGGCCCGTGAGGCGTCGATCGACATCTACCGGCAGGTGGTCGAGGGAGCGCGCGACCGCATGAACTCCGAGCTGCGCGAAGAGCTGCCGGAGCTGCTGTGGCTGCTGTCGATGGGCATGGTGCTGTTCTGGGTGCACGACACCTCGCCCGGCTGCGACCGTACGCATCGCCTGATCGACGTGACGGTCCCGCTGGTGGACCGGCTCGTCGGCCTGTCGCACCTGCCGGGGCTGCGGGGGATCACGAAGGACTTCATCGCGGCGGTCCACGAGCTGCGCGCCTGACCTAGCGAGACGGCTGAGCCGGAGCGGGTCAGTGTGCTCAGGGCGGCGACTACATACCGGTCGGTTGGTATGGTCGGCCTACCTGACATTGACGCCTGATCCCCCCGCGAGGGGCAAGCTGGAGGCCGCGATGACTCAGAACTGGGGCATGACGATCCCGTTCACCGACCGTTCACTGGCGGACTCGCAGGAGCTGATCGCGGAGCTGCCCGCCCTCGGCTACACCGACGCGTGGTCGGCCGAGGTCAACGGCGTCGACGGGTTCGTGCCGCTGGCCATGGCCGCGCAGTGGGCGCCGGGGGTTCGGCTCGGCAGCGCGATCGTGCCGGTGTTCACGCGCGGCCCGGCGCTGCTCGCGATGCAGGCCGCCACGCTGGCCGACCTGGCGCCCGGCCGGTTCCTGCTCGGCATCGGCTCCTCCTCCCCGGCGATCGTGGAGCGCTGGAACGCGGTCGAGTTCGCCAAGCCGTACGCGCGGACCCGCGACACCCTGCGCTTCCTCAAGGAGGCGCTGACGGGGGAGAAGGTGTCGCAGCGGTACGAGACGTTCGAGATCAAGGGATTCAAGCTGGACCGGGCGCCGAAGATCCCGCCGAAGGTCGTGCTGGCGGCGTTGCGGCCCCGGATGCTGCGCCTGGCAGCCGAGGAGGCGGACGGCGCGATCACCAACTGGCTCTCGCCCGAGGATGTACGGAAGGTGCGCGCCGAGATCGGTGACACCGAGCTCATCGCCCGCCTGTTCGTCTGCGTGAGCGAGGACACCGACAAGGTACGCGCGCTGGCCCGCTGGATGCTGGCCGCCTACCTCACCGTGCCGGCCTACGCCGCCTTCCACGACTGGCTCGGCCGGGGCGAGGTGCTGCGGCCCATGCACGAGGCGTGGGCGGCCGGCGACCGGCAGGCCGCGCTCAAGGCGATACCGGACGAGGTGGTCGACTCGCTGGTCGTGCACGGCGACGCCGCGACCTGCCGGGCCAGGATCCAGGAGTACGTCGACAACGGCCTCGACACCCCCGTCCTCGCGCCCATCGCGGGTGGCGAAGTGACCATCACGCAGGCCGTCCGCGACCTGGCCCCCACGGCCTGACCGGGAGGAAGCGATGGCCGACGTACTGAGATGTGACGCGACCGAGCAGGCCGGGGGATGCGATGGCCGACGTACTGAGATGTGACGCGACCGAGCAGGCCGGGAGGATACGATGGACGACGTACTGAGGTCTGACGCCACCGAGCAGGCCAGGGCCGTCCGCGACGGGCGGGTGTCGCCGCGCGAGCTGGTCGAGGCGGCGATCACCGCGATCGAGGCGCACGACGGCGAGCTGAACGCGGTGATCCACCGCCGGTTCGAGCGGGCGCTGGCCGAGCTCGACGCCATCCCCGCCGACGCCCCCTTCCGCGGTGTGCCGATCCTGCTGAAGGACCTGGGCTGGCCGCAGGCGGGTGAGCCGTACGGCGCGGGTTCGCGGACGCTCGACGGCGTCGTGGTCAAGGAGGACGGATACGGTACGGCCCGGCTGCGGGCCGCGGGGTTCGTCGTGCTGGGCCGTACCAACACTCCCGAGTTCGGCAGCACGATCACCACCGAGCCCGTGGCGTACGGACCCACGCGCAACCCCTACGACCCGGCCTACTCCGCGGGCGGGTCGAGCGGCGGCTCGGCGGCCGCGGTCGCGGCCGGGATGGTGGCGCTGGCCACGGCCAGTGACGGCGGCGGCTCGATCCGCATCCCGGCGGCCCTGTGCGGGCTGGTGGGGCTCAAACCGACCCGTGGGCGCTCCAGCGCGGGCCCGTCGGCCGGCGAGGGGTGGAGCGGCTTCTCGTGCCCGGGATTCGTCAGCAGGAGCGTGCGCGACACCGCCGCGGCGCTCGACCTCGTGTCCGGCTACGTACAGGGCGACCCCTACGACGCCCCGCGCCTGCCGCGGCCGCTCGCCGAGGAGGTCGGCGCGGACCCGGGACGGCTGCGCGTCGGCTTCGTCGCCACGCACCCGAGAGACGACGTGCCGGCGGTCGCCGAGCTGACCGAGGCGGTCGATGTGACCGCCGCCCTGCTGGCGGCGCTCGGCCACGACGTGGCCCCCGGCTGCCCCGAGGCGCTCGGTGACCCGGACTTCCCCGCCCATTTCGGTGCCATCGTGGCGAACAACCTGGCCGCGGAGATCGAGAACGTCGGCGTCTGGCGCGGCAAGCCGGTCGAGCTGGAGGAGCTGGAGCCGCGCAACGCCGCCATGGTCGGCGCCGGGCGTGGGCACAGCGCCGCCGCCCACATCCTGGCCACCCAGTGGATCGACGGGTTCCGCAGGCGGATGGCCGGGTGGTGGGCGTCGGGGTACGACCTGCTGCTGATGCCGTCTCTCGGCGTGGCGCCGTTCCCGCTCGGGTGGATCCCGCCGGACGACCTGAGCACCGCGTTCGGCAGGACCGCGCACGCCGTGTCATACACCGCGCCGGTCAACGCGACGGGCCAGCCGTCGATCTCGCTGCCACTGCACCGGAACGCGGCGGGCCTGCCCGTGGGCGTCCAGCTGGTGGCCGCGGCCGGGCGGGAGGACCTGCTGGTCAGGATCGCGGCACAGATCGAGGCCGCCCGGCCGTTCGAGCACGCCGCACTGCGCTGACCATCAGAGGGCCGAGCCTCGGGAACTCGGTTCCGGCCGCGACGCGTTATGTCGTGAGAGGCCCGGGTATGAGGAGCGACATGATGGCGAAGGCAGGACGGGCTGCGGCGGCCTGGCGTACATACCGCGAAGTGAGCAAGCCCGGCACGCCGGGCTTGATGGCCAGGTTACGAGCGATCCCGCGCATGATCGGCGCCGTGATGCGCGGTGAGTACGACGGCATGGGCAAGAGCAAGCTGGCGCTGATGGGGTTCGGCGTGATCTACATGATCTCGCCGATCGACCTGGTGCCGGACTTCCTCGTGCTCATCGGTGTCGTGGACGACTTCGGGGTCTTCCTCTGGCTGATCGCCTCGCTGCTCGGCGAGAGCGGACGCTACGTGGACTGGGAGCGCGCGGCCATCCAGGGAAGTGTCCAGGGCAAGCTCGACGACGGGCTTGGCCCAAAGCGACCGCGCCGCCGCTAGAACTCCTCCATCCGGAGCCAGGCTCGTGACGGCAGCGGGTGGCCGAACAACCGGGCGGCGTTGCCGTAGGCGACCCTGGCGATGTCGGCGGGCGGAAGCGTGCCGAGGTTCTGGGCCACCGCCTGCTGGGTGTCGGGCCAGGTCGAGTCGGAGTGCGGGTAGCCGCTCTCCTGAAGCACGTGGTCGAGGCCGACCGCCAGGCGCACCCCCGACAGGGAGTGGTCGTCGAGGGTGCCGAAGTAGAAGTTGCGGCGCAGCACCTCGCTGGGCTTGAGACCGCCGTCCCACTGCGCCTCGCCCGCCACGGGGTGATCCAGCGCGTAGTCGGCCCGCGCGGCCAGCATCGGCAGCCAGCCCACGCCGCCCTCCACGATGAGGATGCGCAGGTTGGGGTAGCGCAGCGGGAGTCCCGACCAGAGCCAGTCGGCGCAGGCGAACATCGCGCTGGTCGGCATCAGCGTGGTGATCGCCTCGATGGGCGTGTCGGGCGAGGGCACCGGCGACCAGCTGGAGCCACCGGTGTGCAGGCAGACGACGGTGCCGGTCTCCTCGCAGGCGGCGAAGAACGGGTCCCAATGGCCGCTGTGGATCGACGGCAGCCGCAGCCGGGTCGGGAACTCGGGGAAGACCACGGCCTTGAAGCCGCGCGCCGCGTTGGCCCTGATCTCCTTGGCGGCCAGGTCGGGGTCGGGCAGCCAGGGCAGCTGCAGGCCGATGATGCGCTCGGGGTAGGTGCCCGCCCAGACGTCGATGTGCCAGTCGTTCCACGCCTTGACCAG
Organism: Nonomuraea sp. NPDC052129; assembly: GCF_040680095.1. Lineage (NCBI taxonomy): Bacteria > Bacillati > Actinomycetota > Actinomycetes > Streptosporangiales > Streptosporangiaceae > Nonomuraea > Nonomuraea sp. NPDC052129. The sequence goes on from NZ_JBFAVX010000003.1 coordinate 173,515, forward strand.
GGCGAGGCCGAGCTCCTGGTCGCGGGTCCTGGCGAACGGCATGCCCGACTGGCCGGCCAGCATGCCGGGGAAGCAGAGCGCCGCCCAGATGCCGGCCAGGTCCATGTCCTCGATGCGGGCCTCGATGTCGTGGCAGCCGGGGCGCATGTGCTCGAACCTGACCGGGTCGAGCGTCCACTGCTCGCGGGGCAGACCGGCGCCCACGTCGAGCCCGGCACACGGGTATGTGGCGCCGCCGTAGCGCCAAACTTGGTGACCGCCCTCCGTCTCCACGACCTTTGGCGCGACCTCGGCGTATTTCTCCGCGAGCCGGCCTTCGAAAAGGTCTGGCGGCTCGATCAGGTGATCGTCGGCGGAGATGATCACATAGTCGCGCCGCCTCGGATCCGGATCGGGGAGCAGCGGCGTAGTCACGCAGGTAACCGTACGACGGCCGCATAACGTCGAACAAGCTGCGACGTCTCCGTTGGGTATCCACTATGCCCGAGGACCCGGGATCGCTGGGAGGGGGATGTGGCGACCCCGGGCCATGAGGTCCGCTTTGTGAGGTTGCTGCTCTGCGAACCCCGGTGCCGCCTACCCACCGGAGATCGGTTCAGTCTGGGACAGAAGACTATTCTGCAGCTCTTCGATGGTCCCCGCGTCGACCTGCAGGACGTCCGTACAGTACTTCGCGACCGAGCCATGCCGGGCGGTCAGATCGGCGAGGAACAACCGCATCGCCTCGGCCGGGGCCGCCCCGAAACCGGGCCATCGGGTGGCGTTCGGGTGCCGGCGCTGCCAGCTCGCGATGAAGCGCTCGGTGGCCAGGCCCGTTAACGCGTAATCGTCGATGATGTCCTCGTCCGCCACGCCGACGAGGCTCAGGATGAGCGCGGTGAGCAGCCCGGTGCGGTCCTTGCCCGCCGCACAGTGCACGACCACGGGCGCGCTACCGGACTGGGAGATCGTCTCGATGGCCGACCGGAGATTGTCGATCCCGTCCTCGGTCACCTCGAGGTAGCGGTCGGCGAGATATCTCCCGACGCCCAGCCGGTCGTCGTAGGTGTTGATGTCCCAGCGGCGGCCCTCGATGGGCAGGTTGCGGTAGTCGAGCCCGTCGGAGTCGGGCACCCGGCCGGTCCGCTCCACCTCGAAGGGATGGCGCAGGTCGATGACGGTCCGCACCTTGAGGGCCTGGAACGTGATGAGATCGTCTCCCGCCAGCCAGCCGAGTGAGTCGGCACGATAGAGCCGTTGCCACCGGACGGCTTGCCCGTCCTTTGCGGCATATCCACCTACGTCACGAAAGTTGTAGATACTTGCGAACTCTATGTGGCGGATCACCCTATCCAGCTTAATTGCTGGACGCCCCGACTTCCTGGGCCGGCGCGTTCTCCGCGGCCTTCCTGTCGGCCACCTCGCGCCGGATGAGCAGGATCCAGCCGCCGATGGCCACACCGATGAAGAGCCACCACTGCACCCCGTAGGCGAGGTTGAGGCCGCCCCCGGCGCCCACGTCGGGCGCGGGCACCGGCGCGGGCGCGGTCGCCGCCGCCGGCTGCTGCTTGGTCAGCTCCACGTAACCGCCCATGAGCTGGTACGGCAGCGCCTTGCCGATCTTCCCGGTGTCGATGAGCAGCACCTGACCGGGCGGCAGACCGGCGCGCTCCTTGACCCCGGCCGTCTCCTCGGTCTCGCTGAGACGTAGCCTTCCGGTGACAGTTACCTGACCCGTCGGTGGCGGCGGCACCTCAGGAGGGGCGTCGGCGCTCGCCCCGGCCTTCACCCATCCGCGGTTGACGAGCACGGCCTGACCCGGACCGGTGACCAGCGGGGTCAGCACGTAGAAGCCCAGCTGCCCCTCCTGTGGCCGCCTGCGCACCACCAGCGCGTGGGTGGTGTCGTAGCTCCCCGACGCCGTGACCGTCCTGAACCGGTCGGCCTCCCGCGCCCCCTTGCCCACCAGGCTCTCTACGGGCACGGGACCGGCCGCCAGGTTCGCGGTGACCTGCGTGCTGTTGGCCGACCGCTCCTCGAAGCGCCCGAACTGCCACCGGCCCAGGAACACGAAGGCCGGGATCACCAGCAGCACCACGATGTGGAGCGAGATCCAGCGGGGCGTGAGAAGGAACCGGTACACCCCTCAAGGGTAGGCACCGGGGCCGGTGCTCCTTCACCTGGCTCGGCCTGCCGGAGCGTGACCTAATCGCAATCTGGTCGAAACGCTTACCGAACGGCGCTTCATCGCGTACGGTCGGGATTCGTCCGATCAGCTCCCCCTCCAGAGAGCGCCTCCAAAGCCATATGACCGTGCTTGCCGCGCCGTCCGAGGCGCCCGCGTTCGAGCTGCCCCGGTTCGGCCGTCTGGTGCGCCACGCCGTGCCCCGTGTGTTCGAGGGCATGATCCTGCCCGTCGCCGTCTTCTACGTCGGGATGATCCTTTCCGGGATCACCGGCGGGATCGTGGTGGCCGTGGCCTGGGTGTACGGGGGTGTGGTCTGGCGGCTGGCCAGGCGCAGGGCGGTGCCGGGGGCGGTGCTGCTGGCCGCGGGCACGGTCACCGTCAGGGCGGTGCTGGCGCTGCTGTCCGGCAGTGCGGTGATCTTCTTCCTGCAGCCGACCCTGGGCGTCTTCTGCGCGAGCGCCGGGTTCCTGGCGACCGCCCGGCTGCGCCGGCCGCTGGCGCAGCGGGTGGCGGAGGACCTGGTGCCGCTGCCGGAGCACGTGATCGAGCGGCCGGTGATGCGGCGCTTCTTCGCCAGGCAGTCGCTGGTGTGGGGATGCGCGCAGTTCGGCAACGCCTCGCTCAGCCTCTGGCTGCTGCTCAGCCAGACGATCCAGACGTACCTCATCGTGCGCACCGCGGCCGTCGCGGTGCTGCTGTCGGGGGCGGCGCTGCTGACGCTGATCGACTTCCGCTGGTGCCTGCGCGCCCTCCAGCGCGACACCGCCGCTGGGATTTAGGCGGACTTCAGCTCGGCGCCTGAGCCGGGGAGTGCCGTCACCTCGCGGGGGCCCGCGACCTCGTGGCCCTCGGCGCAGCGGAAGTGCTGCTCGATGGGCGCCCCGCAGTCGCGGTGGGTCAGCAGCACGGGTGGCCCCTCGTCGCCGGCCAGGTATTTGTCGCCCCAGTGCATGAGCGCCACGAGCAGGGGATAGAGGTCGCGCCCTTTGTCGGTCAGGCGGTATTCGTCACGCTGGCGCTGGCCGGGCTCGCGATAAGGCTCCTTGCACAGCAAGCCCTCGTCGACCAGCCGCGCCAGTCGCGCGCTGAGCACCTGCCGGGGCGCCCCAGTGATCGCCTGCATGTCGGCGAACCGCCGGACGCCGCGGAACGCCTCGCGCAGCACCAGGAAGGTCCACTTCTCCCCAACGATGTCCAAGGTGCGCTCGATGGAGCAATTGTTCACCTGGAATGCCACGTTCATGCGCCATATCATACCTGAGTTCAATTGACAGACCCAGGGAAAGCAAGGGAAGCTGGGTTCATGCTCGGAACTCAGATCCGGCCCGCCCGGCCCGACGACGCCGAACGGCTCCGGCGCTTCCTCGCCCGGCTGTCCCTGCACACGCAGACCCTGCGCTTCTTCACCGGCATCGGCACTCCGCCCGCCGGTATGGTGCGCGTGCTCATGGCATTGGACGATCACAGGGACGCCCTGGTCGCCACCCTGGACGGCGAGATCATCGGCCACGCCATGAGCTGCCGGGGCGGCGCGGCCGACGTCGAGATCGCCGTCGTGGTCGCCGACGAGTGGCAGGGCAAAGGGCTCGGGCCGTACTTGATCGACGTGCTGCTGTTCAGGGCCGCGGTGCGGGGCGCGAAGACGGTCGGCATGGACGTACTGGGGGAGAACAGGCGGGTGCTCCGGATGATCCGCAGGCTCTGGCCGGACGCTCAGATGAAGGTGACTTCCGGATCGGTCGAGGTGACCGCTAAGATCCAACGGGCGGAGGTATTTGCGGAATAAGGTTCTGTTGCTCCACCATTGACAGCGTGAAGAGTGCCAAGAACGGACGCGACGGACGCACCCGCATCATCGACGGTGCCCTGCGCCGATTCAGCCAGGACGGGGTGTCGGCCACCACGCTGGCCAGCCTCCGTGAGGAGAGCGGCGTAAGCGTCGGCAGCTTCTACCACCACTTCGCCAGCAAGGAACACGTCTTCGGCGTCCTCTACGCGGAGATCCTCACCGCCTATCAGGCGGCCTTCCTCGCCGAGCTGGTCAGCCACGAGGAGGCCCGCGACGGCATCGAGGCCGTCGTAGCGCTGCACATGCGGTGGGCCGGCGAGCACCCGGAGCGCGCGAGACTCCTGGTCAGCGAGCGCCCGCCGCGCAAGAACGAGCCGGGCGGCGCCGAGGTGGCGGAGGCCAGGCGCGCCTTCTTCCGCCAGGTGTCCGACTGGTGGCGGCCGCACATGAAGAACGGCCGGCTCCAGGTGGTACACCCGACCATGTGCTACGTGCTGTGGCTCGGACCGGCGCAGGAGATGTGCCGCCTGTGGTTCGCCGGCGCCCACACGCCGACGGAGGAGGAGATCAAAGGGCTCGGTGAAGCCGCCTGGCAGAGCCTGCGGCAGCGCTAGAGAGCGGCCTGATCCGCGATGGCACCCGCCAGCAGGCCGTGTCGAGCGAGATGTCCAGCCGCAGATCGCCGCGCTGCCTGCGCAACCCCGGCACGCGCACCCGCGCGTGCACGTCGAACCGGCCCCGGCAGGGGTAGCCGAACCCCAGCTCTCCCGGCAGCACCCGCAGGTCGTCGCGGTTGCCGCAGCTGGGGCAGGTCCATGAGACCAGGTCCAGCCCGCGGTTGTAGTCGGAGCAGGCGCGGAAGTAGTCGTCGGGCCAGAAACGGGACTCGCAGGCAAGGCAAGGGATCTGCATTGATCCGCTCCTCTTCTAACACCGAGCGTGGGTCTTCATAGAGATATCGTGGCCCACTTGCAAAACGCTTGGACGTTTCGGTAACAGTATGATTACTGTGGGTATCGGATCATGCGCGGGATTCTGCGGTGAAAGGATGGTCTCGTGGAACGACTGCGCGAGCACCTCCTCGAGACCGGCTACTCGATCGACGGCGTCCGCGATCGGCTGGGCGCCATGGCGGCCACGGCCCTGTCCCGCGAGGAGCTGATCCCGGCTCTGCGCGCCACGACCGGCGACGACCCGCTGGCCGCGCTGATCCGGCTCTGGTGGCTTGGCGCCGCCGTTCCGGCCGCGCGGTTCCCGGGCGAGGTTCTCGACGAGGCCCTCGCGTCGGGCCTGGTCGCCGCCGAGGGCGAGCACGTACGCGCCACCGTGCACCTCCAGCCCTGGGAGACCGGCGGCTACGTCGTCTCCGATCGCAAGGTACGGCCCGGTGACCCGGCGCTGCGCCCCGACCACGTCGTGGGCGCGGGCGGCGCCTCGGCCAACCTGGCCCAGCTCGTCACCCGCCGCCCGGTCCACCGGGCCCTCGACCTCGGTACGGGCTGCGGCGTACAGGTGCTGCACCTGGCGGACCGCGTCGACGAGATCGTGGCCACCGACCTCAACCCCCGCGCGCTGGAGCTGGCCCGGATGAGCTGGCGGCTGTCCGGGATCGACTGGGTGGACGCCCGCGCCGGTTCCCTGTTCGAGCCGGTCGAGGGGGAGCTGTTCGACCTCGTCGTCTCCAACCCGCCGTTCGTCATCTCGCCCGGCGGCGAGCTGACATATCGCGAAACGGGCGCCGACGGCGACGCGTTCTGCCGCGATCTCGTACGACAAACCCCCCGCTTCCTCAATCCCGGCGGCCAGGCCCACTTCCTGGCCAATTGGCTGCACGTGGCGGACGAGGACTGGCGCGACCGGGTCGGCGGCTGGCTCGGCGAGACCGGCTGCGACGCCTGGGTGGTCCAGCGGGACGTGCAGGACCCGGCCGAATACGTCGAGCTGTGGCTGCGGGACGCCGCCGTACAGGGCACCCCCGGCTACACCGAGCACTACGACCGCTGGCTGGCCTGGTTCGACGAGCACAAGGTGCGGGGCATCGGCTTCGGCTGGATCACCATGCGCAACGCGGGCACGCTCGACCCGGTGGTCCGCGTGGAGCAGCTCACCCACCCGGTCACGCTGCCCGTCGGCGACTACGTCGACGGCGTGCTCGACTCGATCGCGACCGCCCACCGGGTGCAGTTCCTCGACTCGGCCCACCTGCGGACCGTGGCGGGCCTGCTGGACGAGCGCATTGGCCTGCCGGGCGCGGAAGACCCCATGCGCATCGTGCTGCGCCAGACGGACGGCCTGCGCCGCAGCAGGGAGGTCGGCACCGTCGAGGCGGCCCTGGCGGGCGTCTGCGACGGCGACCTAGCCCTCGGCCCGCTGCTCAACGTCATCGCCGAGCTGGTCGGCGACGGGGAGATCCTGCACCCCGACGCCATCCGGCCGCTCATCGCCGAGGGTTATTTCCTGCTTTGATCGGCCGTTGATCGGATGTTGACCCCCCGGGTGGAGGCTTCTCACCAAGACACGAGCCCGGGGGGTTCGAGGCTCGTGTCGGGTCCGGCCGGCCGTCGATGTGAGGCGGCTAGCCGTTACGCGGAGCATCCGGATAACCGGGCCCCCTAGCGACGCGTGACGGTCAGATGGCCGGCCGGGCTAGCAATCCGCGCCACAGGCACGCATCACGGGGGATCCGTGACTCCCAAAGGGACAGCCTTGATCAACCATGTGTGGATGACACGTCTGGACGACGAGCTGTACTCAGGGCTCGACGGGACCGGCGACTGTACCGACGACGGGACCGGCGACCGTATCGACGACAGGACTGACGACCGGCTCGACGTCGGAGCCGGCGACGGGCCTGATGATCAAGGCCTTGTCGAGGCGGAACTTGAGGTCGTCCGCCTCGGGAGCGCCGAGCAGCGAGAAGATCTCGAAGGCCTGCCGTAGGCAGTCGTGACTCCTCGTGGCACTGCCCAGACCTTCGAGCGCCTCGCCGAGCACCATCAGCGAGAGCGCCTCGCCATAGGGATGGCCGATCTCTCTCGACACCACCAGCGCCTCCTCCGCGTGCCGTACGGCATCGGGGTAGCGCTTGGCGGCGATGAACGTCTCGGCGAGCCGGGAGCAGACCCGCTGCTCCCACACGCGCTGCTTGCTGGCCCGGAAGAAGGCCAGGCACTCGGCGTGGTGGTGGACGGCCTCGGTGATGCGGCCGACCCGCGACAGGACGATGCCCAGGTGGTAGCGGGCGCGGGCGGTGCCGGCGCCGCTGCCGATCTCGGTGAAGATGGCCAGGCCCTTCTCCGCCGCGGCGATCGCGTCCTCGGGGCGGCCCAGGCCGAGATGGTCGCGGGCCGAGTAGCTGAGCACGAGGGCCTCGCCGGCCGGTACGCCGTTCTCGCGATACCAGCGCATGGCCGACTCGAACCAGGTCAGCGCCTCGGCGTGGCGGCGCTGCCGGCCCACGACGACGGCCAGCGCGTTCATCACCTCGCCGGTGACGACCTTCTCCGCGCGTTCGACCGAGAGCTCGTGCACGATCCTGAACTGCTCCTCGGCCTGCGTGAGCTTGTTGCTCGCGAACAGCACCCGGCCGAGCACGTAGCGGGCCCGCAACTCGCTGCCGGCGTCGCCGATGCGCTTGGCGGTGGCCAGCACGGCCCGCGTGCCCTGGTCGAACTCGCGGGTGTGGGTGCCCGACTCCAGCAACGGCTCCATGGCCACCAGCAGGTCACCGGCGGGCAGCAGCGGCTCGGGGGCGCGGGCGGTGGCGGCGGCCTGGTTGATCGCGGCGAACAGCGAGTCGCCCTCGGCGACCAGCCAGGCGACGGCCTCGTTGACGCTGTTGAAGGAGAGCCCGCTGCCGTCCACCTGGAGGTTGTCGGCGATCATGCTGCCCTCGTAGGCCAGCCGGTGCGCCGACTGGGCGGAGGCCAGGTAGAACCCGAGCAGCCGCCGCAGCGCCATGGTGCGGGCCTGCGGCCGTTCGGACTTCTCCAGCGTCCGGCGGGCGAACAGCTTGAGCAGGTCGTGGAAGCGGTAACGGCCCGGCGCGGGCGCCTCCAGCAGGCTGGCGTCGACCAGCGACTCCAGCAGGTCCTCGCTGGCGAACGCGCTCATCGACAGTACGGCGGCCGCCGCTCCGACCGAGAAGTCGGGCCCGTTGGGCAGCGACAGCAGCCGGAACGCGCGGGCCTGGGCGGTGTCCAGCTGCCCGTAGCCGAGCGCGAACGTCGCCTCGACCGCCAGGTTGCCCACCCGCATCTCGTCCAGGCGGCGCTGCTCGTCGGTCAGCCTGGGCACCAGCGAGGCGACCGTCCACGAGGGACGCGCGGCCAGCCGGGCCGCCACGATCCGTACGGCCAGCGGCAGGAACCCGCAGGCGGCGACCACGTCCATGGCGGCGCCGTGCTCGGCCGCCACCCGCTCGGGCCCGGCCACCGAGGCGAACAGCGTCAGGGCCTCGTCCGGGTCCATCACGTCCAGGTCGAACAGCCGGGCCGAGGGCAGATCGGCCAGCTTGTGGCGGCTGGTGACGATGGCCGCGCAGCCCGACGAACCGGGCAACAGCGGGACGACCTGCTCGGCGTTGTGGGCGTTGTCGAGCAGCACGAGGATGCGCCGTTCGGCGAGCAGCGACCGATAGAGCGCGGACCGCTCGGCCAGCCGCTCCGGGATGACGTCGGACGGCACGCCCAGCGCGCGCAGGAACGCGCCCAGCGCCGACTCGGGCCCGGTCGCCTCGTCGGTGTAGCCGCGCAGGTCGGCGTACAGCTGACCGTCGGGGAACAGGTCGTCGGCCGCGTGTGCCACGTGCACGGCCAGGGCGGTCTTGCCCACCCCGCCGATCCCGCAGATCGCGGCCACCGGCACGCCCTCGGCCGGCTTCGACGACAGCAGTGTGCGCAGCCGTCCGGCGATGTCCGTGCGCCCGGTGAAGTCGCTCACGGCGGCGGGCAGCTGGGCGGGGCGGGGCAGGTCGAGCGCCGGCGCCCGTTCCTCCGGCGCCTCCTCCTCGGCCACCTCGGTGACGGCCAGCGTGGGGTCGGCGCTCAGGATGCGCTGGTGCAGCGCGGTCAGCTCGCGGCCGGGCTCGATGCCCAGCTCCTCGATCAGCGCGTCGCGCGTCTCGGTGAAGACGGCCAGCGCGTCACCCTGCCGGCCGCACCGGTAGTAGGCCAGCATCAGCTGGGCGCGCAGCCGCTCACGCAGCGGATGCTCGGCCGTCAGCGCGATCAGCTCGGAGACGACCGCGGCGTGCTCGCCCAGCTCCAGGTCCAGGTCCATGAGCGTCTCGACCACACTGATCCGGCGCTCGACCAGCCGGTCACGCTGATGCTCGGTGTACGGCCCGACGGCCCCGGCCAGCGGCTCGCCCTCGAACAGCGACAGCGCGGCCCGCAGACCATCGGCGGCCTCCCGCGGCTTGCCGGCCCGGCGCGCGGCCTCGGCCTCATGGATGCCACGCTCGAACCGGGTCAGGTCCAGCGAATCGTCGGGCAGCCGCAGCGCGTACCCCCGGCCGACGGAGGTCAGCAGCTCGGGCCGCGAACGGGCGGCCCTGCCGGGCTCCAGGACCGTGCGCAACCTGGAGACGTACGTGCGCAGCGCACCGAGGGCTCGCGGCGGCGCGTCCTCGCCCCACACCGCGTCGATCATCTCGGTCGGGGTAACCGCACGGCCTTCCCGCAGGAGCAGCATGGCGAGAATGGAGCGCTGCAGCGGGGTGCCCAGGTCGAGTTCCTGGCCATCGCGCCACGCGCGGACGGGGCCGAGCACGGCGAACCTCAGCCCGCCTTCGCCGCTCTGACCAGTCATGTCGCCTGTCTCCAACGCAATGGAAAGATTTGTTACCAAATGATAGGTCCATCCTTGCGCAACAGATAGGCATCCGCCCATTCGTTAACCGAAGCGTTGATCGGCCTTTAATCGGGTGTTGAGCCACGCGGCGGATGCTGAAGGTCAACAGCGGCATGGCCCCGATAACGCGGGGGCGGCCATGACACTGGCATATATGGGGCAATCAAGACACAGGCCCCGCCGTATGGCGGGGCCTTCACGGATGCTTCGTTATGCTGCCTCGGCCGCGAGGACAAGCCTCTGGGCCAGGCGTTCTCGAATCCCGGGCCATTCCGAGTTCAGGATCGAGTAGTAGGCCGTATCTCGGACAGTGTCATCCGCGCCCCTGCATTCCGCCCGGCGTATCCCGTCGAAATGCGCGCCCAAGGCGGCTATCGCGGCCAGGGACCTGTTGTTGCGTACGTCTGACTTGAGCGTGATGCGGTGGACGTTCCACGTCTCGAAGGCGTGCGAGAGCATCAGGTACTTGCTCTCCCGGTTCGCACCCGTGCCCTGGGCGGAGGCGCCCAGCCAGGTGTAACCGATGTCGGCCACGGACGGGACCTCGCCCACCGCGCCCCGCGTACCCGGCGGCCAGGGCATGGGGCCCTGCCAGTACTCCAGGTGCATGAGACGGGTGGCACCGACCACACGGTCGGTGTTCAGCCACCGGACGGCGAAGGGCAGCGTGCGGCCCTCCGCCTGCTCAGCCAGTGCGGCCTCCACATAGGAGACCATCTCGTCCCGGCCGGCCGGGACACGGGTGAAGGCATACGTGGAGCGGTCTTCACTCGCCGCGGCGACGAGGTCGTCGATCACCGCGAGGCTGAGAGGTTCCAGGCGCACGAGGCGCCCGGACAAGGTGACAAGAGCGGGCATGAGCACATGATGGAGGCTGCTCGGTATGGGAGAGAACAGCACTCGCCCACCATTCTTTGCAGCTTGTTGCAACCTGGGTATTCATGCAGGTCAACGGGCCGATTGCGGGGTCTCCGCACCGGCCCGTGGACAAAGTTTCGCCTAACTGTGACATGGCGTCGGCACGAGCGCCGGGTGCCGTTCACGCACCGGGCTCAGCCGCGCCACCGAGAGCTCCTTCAAGCCCATCGACAGCTGGTCCAGATTGGCCGCGATCCACGGCAGCTGGAGCGGATCGGGGCTGGTCAGCGCGGCCAGCCGCTCCTCCGTGGTGTCCCCGTAGAGCAGGCTCACCGCGACCCGTACCCGCGCGGCGGTGGGATCGTCGCCGAACGCGTGGCCGGGCAGCACGCCGATACCGTGCTCTTCGAGCAGCAGCCGGGTGATCTCGGCCGAGCCGCCGAGCCGCAGGTGGCTCAGGTCCGGGTAGAGATAGAACCCGCCCTGGGGAGTGGGCACCGACGCGCCGATCTCCGTGAACCTGTCGCGCACCGCGCGGGCGAGTGTCCCGTGCAGCCGCTGGCTGCGCAGGATGCGCTCGACCAGCTCGGGCGGGTCGGTGAAAGCGTAGGCGGCGGCCTCCTGCACGGGAGCGGCCGGGGCGGACCAGATCTCGCTCGCCACCGCGAGCAGTCTGGCGCGCAGGTCGTACGCCTCGTCGGGCAGCCTGGCCACGCCGATCCGCCAGCCGCCCAGCGCCAGGCTCTTGCTGAGCCCGGTGGTGACGACCGTGCGCTCGGGCGCCAGGTCCGCGGGCGAGGTGAACGGAAGCAGGGGGTCGTGCAGCAGGTCCCGGTAGATCTCGTCCGAGATGATGTACAGGTCGAGCTCGCGGGCGACCTCCACCAGGCGTTGGATGGTCTGCGGCGGCGCGAGACGTCCGGTGGGGTTGTCGGGCAGCGTCACGAGCACCGAGCGGACGGTCCTGCCCTGGGCGCGAGCGTGCAGCACGGCCGAGGTCACCCGCTCCGGATCCGGTACGCCGCCCTGTCCCTGCGGGGGCGCGACCATGATCGGACGGGCGCCGACGAGGTCGGCCTGCGCCGCGTAACTGACCCAGCTGGGCATGGGCAGGACGATGTCGCCGCCGATCGCCAGCAGCACGCCGTACAGCAGCGACTTGCTGCCGGGGCCGCAGACGACCAGCTCGGGGTCGGTGGGGAGCCCCCGTCGTGTCCAGTAGCCCGCCGCCGCGCTCCGCAGGTCGGCCGCCCCCGCGACCGGCCCGTAGCCGTTGCGCTCGGATGCGGCGACCAGCTTGTCGCGCAGCGCCGGGTGGACGGGCAGGCCGGCCTCGCCGAACGCGAGGTGCAGCACCCGTTCCCCGGCGCGCCGTCTTCGCTCGATGTCTTCGTTGGTCGCCAGAGTGGCGGAGAGGGTAACCGTCATGTTTGTCACGTTCCCAGCGTGGTTGGATGAAGGCATCACCACAAGCGAGGCTTTTTGTGGGTGGGCGGAAGGAAGTCCGATGCTCGAATTGCGGCGCTTGGTGCTGATCTGCGAATTTGCCCGTCGGGGCAGCATCTCGGCGACCGCCGAGTCGTTGGGGTACAGTCCCTCCGCCGTGTCCCAGCAGCTGGCCGCCCTCGAACGTGAGACCGGAACCGCGCTGATCGACCGGACCGCGCGCAGCGCCGAGCTGACCGACGCGGGCCGCCGCCTGGTGATCCACGGCGAACGCATTCTGTCCATGGTCGAGGAGGCCGAATCCGACCTTTCGGCCCACGCGGGCACGCCGTCCGGCCGGGTGGTGGTGACCGCCTTCCCCACGGCGGCGGTCGCGTTCGCGCCCGCGCTGGCCCGCTCGCTGCGCCGCTACACCGAGCTGACGCTCAGGCTAGGGCAGAGCCGGTCGGGTCGGGGCATGCGCGAGGTGCAGGCGGGCGAGGTGGACATCGCGCTCGTCGACGACTGGTACGGGCGGGTCGGCGACAGCGACAGCCTGCGGACGTTCCCGCTGCTGAGCGACCCGCTGGTGCTGGTGGTGCCGCGCAAGCACCGGCTGGCCGACCCCGAGGTGCCCCTGGACCTGCGCGAGCTGCGTGACGAGCCGTGGATGGCCACGCCGGACGGGGAGCCGTCGCGCCTCGCGGTCGACCGGCTCTTCGTGGACGTGGGCGGCACCAGGCCGACGCCGTGGGAGTTCGAGGGGCTGGGCACGATCTTGTCGCTGGTCGCCAAGGGCATCGGGATCGCCGCCGTGCCCGCGCTCGCGCTGGCCGCCGGCGTGCGCGGCATCGCGGTGCGCCAGTTCCCCGGCAATCCGGTGGGCCGCGAGATACGGGCCGTCGCGCGCGGCTCCAGCGTCCACCGGCCGTCGGTGTCGGTGACGCTGCGGGCCATCCACGTCGCCGCGCGCTATCTCGCCGCCGATCTGGATCCGGTATCGCTCGCGGAGCGATAACGTCTGGTGCCCATGGCGCCCACCTATGACATCGAGCACCTGCTGCTCTCCCAGCGCAGCACGACCACGGTCGCGGGCCTCGACGAGGTGGGCCGGGGCGCGTGGGCCGGTCCTGTGACGGTGTGCGCCGTCATCACCGATCTGTCCGACCCGCCCGCCGGGCTGACGGACTCCAAGCAGTTGTCCGCCGCCAAGCGCGGGACGGTGGCCGCCTCCCTGGAGTCATGGGCGGTCGGCATCGGCTTCGGCGACGCCTCCCACGCCGAGGTCGACGAGCTCGGCATGACGGAGGCCCTGCGCCGCGCCGCCCGCCGCGCCCTGGCCGCCCTCCCCGTGCGGCCCGACGCGCTGATCCTCGACGGCTCGCACGACTACATCGGGGCTCCGTGGCCGGTACGCCTGGAGGTCAAGGGCGACTCGGCCAGCATCTCGGTGGCGGCCGCCTCGGTCCTGGCCAAGGTACGGCGTGACGCGTACATGGGGACGATCGGGTGCGACGAGTACGGCTTCGCGGACAACGCCGGCTATCCGTCACCGGTCCACCAGGAGGCGCTGGCCCGCCTGGGGCCTACGGAGCACCATCGGCTGTCGTGGTCGTACCTGGACGACCTGCCCCGCTGGCGCCACCTCAAGCGGCACCGGGATCCGGCGGTGGGTGAGGGGCAGGCGAGCCTCTTCGGTTAGCTTCTTCGGTTGGCCGGGTCGATTGGCTTGGCGCCGGGATCGACCATTATCGAGGGAATGCGAATCGGGATTTTTCTCATCGTGGCCCGGTTTCCGGACCAGAAGTCAGAGCAGGTGCTGGCGAGCGCTCTCGACCTCATCGTGGCGGCCGAGGAGGCCGGGTTCGCCGATGCCTGGATCGCCGAGCACCATTTCATGTCCTACGGCGTCTGCCCCTCCGCCACCCTGCTGGCGGCCGTGGCGATCGGCAGGACCAGCCGCATCGGCCTCGGCACCGCCGTGAGCGTCCTGTCCACCCAGCACCCGATCGCCCTGGCCGAACAGGCGGCCATGCTGCACCACCTGTCGGACGGCCGCTTCACGCTGGGCGTCGGGAGGGGTGGCCCGTGGGTGGACCTGGAGGTGTTCGGCACCGGGCTGGAGCGCTTCGAGCACGGCTTCGAGGAGTCGCTGGACGTACTGCTCGCCGCGCTCTCCGGAGAGCGGGTGTCGGCGGCGGGGGAGTTCTTCAGCTTCCGTGAAGTGCCACTGGTCCCGCCGGCCAGGCTGCGCCCGGTCCTGGCCTGCACCTCACCGCCGACCGTGGCACTGGCCGCGAAGCGCGGCCTCCCGATGCTGCTCGGCATGCACATCGACGACCGGCAGAAGAGCTCGATGATCGCCATGTACGCGTCTCACGGGGGAACGCCTCAAGCCCACATGGCAGCGGCCGTCGCCCACGTGGCGAACTCCACCGCCGAAGCCCGAAACGAGCTGAAGGAGTCTCTGCCGCGCTGGCTGACGCCCGGCCTGGCTGGCTACGTACCGGTGGACCACAGAGAACCACCATCACGGGATATTTCGGCATACGCGGACTTCCTGACCCGCGTCCACCCGGTCGGCTCACCGGCCCACTGCGTGGAGTCCATCCTGCGCACCTCGGAAGCCACAGGCATCCAGCACCTCATCCTCATGGTCGAGGGAATGGGCGACCATCAGCGCACTCTGGAGAACATCCGCCGCCTTGGGGAAGAGGTGCTACCTCAGGTCACCGGCTGAGGGCCGAAAGGAGGCGAATGATCGTCACTTTGTGTGCTCGCGATGCAACAATGAGTGTCATGCCGTCCCCCCCCACATGACACTCTCATCAAGCTGTTCACCGACCGCCCTCAACTGGCGGTGGAGATCCTGCGCGATTTCCTGGGAGTGGACCTGCCCGCCACTCCGCTGATCCGACGGGAGAAGACCACCTTCAACACCCGTCCTTCCGAAGATATCGAGGCCGACGTGGTCCTCGTGATGGGGCCACCACAGACAGCCGCCCACGCCATCATCGTGGAGGTCCAGAAGGACAAGTCCAAGGATCCTGAGCAGATCGCCCGCTACGCAGCCGCAGTGTGGCTGATGCTGCGCTGCGACGTCTCGGTCCTGATGATCTGCCCCGACCGCAATGTCGCCGACCATTACGCTCAGCCGATCGAGTCGGGGCTGACCGGCTACCGCCTGCGGCCCTGGGTGCTGGGGCCGGATGACGTACCGGTCATCACCGACCCTCAGGAGGCCGCCGCTCACCCGGACCTTGCGGCCATGTCGGTCATGATTCACGGCCGCGACCGCAAGGTCGTCGAGGCGTTCGCCGCCGCGCTGACAGACGGGACCGACGAACACGCTCCGAAGTATTATGAATACGCGTACAGCATGTCCACGCCCGAGATCCGCCGCCTCCTGGAGGAGATCATGAAGTCCGCGTCTACCGAATGGCCGGTCTACAGCCCCTTCGCCCGCGAACACTTCGGCCGTGGCAAGGCGGAGGGCAAGGCGGAAGAGGCTGGTAGGTCGGTGCTGCTCGTGTTGGCTGCCCGTGGCTTCGACGTTCCCGACGACATTCACGCCCGGATCATCACCTGTACGGACCTTGCCCAACTCGAGACCTGGCTCGCCCGAGCGGCCACCGCCCAGACCCTCCAAGGGCTGTTCGACGAAGTGGGCTAGCCCTACTCGATACGGGTCAGGAAGAAGTCCCGGACGTCCTCGGCGAGCAGCTCCGGCACCTCCATCGCGGCGAAGTGGCCGCCACGCTCGAACTCCGACCAGTGCCTGATGTCGTACAGCCGCTCGGCCAGCGGCCGCACCGACTGCGTGATGTCGTGCGCGAACACCGCCACGCCGACCGGCACCTGGCACGGCAGGGTCTGCCCCCGCGGGGCGTCGTGGTGCAGCCGCGCCGAGGAGGCCGCGGTGGCGGTCAGCCAGTACAGCGAGATGTCGGTGAGCATCCGGTCGTCGCTGATCTGCGAGCGGGGGTCCGTCCACTGCGCGAAGCGCTCGGCGATCCAGACCAGCTGGCCGACCGGCGAGTCGGTCAGCGCGTAGCCGATGGTCTGGGGGGTGAGGGCCTGCAGCGCCTGGTACGGCGGCCGGTTCGCGATCAGCTGCCTGACCTTGTCCAGCCGGGCTTCATCCGTTGCGGACAGTTCGATGCCGGCATCCGGGTCCGGTCGGGTCGGCAGGTAGTTGACGTGCGCGCCGACGACCTGCTCGGGCGCCACCGCCCCGAGCGCCAGGGAGATGCCCGCGCCGAAGTCGCCGCCCTGCGCGCCGTAGCGCTCGTACCCGAGACGGCGCATCAGCTCGGCCCAGGCCCGCGCGATCCGGAAGGCATCCCAGCCGCCCTCGTGGGTCGGCCCGGAGAAGCCGTACCCCGGGATGGACGGAATCACCAGGTGGAAGTCGCGCGACAGCGGCTCGATCACGTCGAGGAACTCCAAGAACGAGCCGGGCCAGCCGTGGGTGAGGATCAGCGCGAGCGCGTCCGGCTTCGCGGACCGGACGTGGACGAAGTGGATGTTCTGGCCCTCGATCTCGGTGGAGAAGTGCGGGAGCTTGTTGAGCTCGGCTTCGTGCTCGCGCCAGTCGTACTTGGTCCGCCAGTGCTCGGCGAGCTCCTTGAGCCGCGCCAGCGGGAAGCCGTAGTCCCACCCGGCGTCGGCGACCTCGTTGGGCCAGCGGGTACGGGCGAGCCGGTCGGTCAGGTCGTCGAGGTCGGCTTGGGGGATGTCGATGCGGAACGGCTTGATCATGGTCTCAGCTCCAGAGGAGTCCATTCGGCCGCCAAACGTTCGGGCGGCTAACGTTTATGTCCCGAACGATATCACAATCATTAGTTCGCCGAACGATTCGTTAGACTTGTCACATGGAGAACCCATCCGAGGACACGCCCGCCCGATGGCAGGGCCTGCCCAGCTGGCTGCTCAGCCAGACCGCCAACCACGCGCACCGCCTGGTGGGCGACGGGTTCTCGTCCGTCGGCGCCCGCGGATACCACTACCGCTTGTTGGCGACGCTGGAGGAGTCCGGCCCGGCCAGCCAGGCCGCGCTGGGCCGCCGTAGCGGCATCCACCTCAGCGACATGGTCGCGACCATCAACGAACTCGCCGACGGCGGACTGGTCGAGCGCGCCCCGGACCCTTCCGACCGGCGACGCAACATCATCTCGCTGACCGCGGCGGGCAAGCGGCAACTGCGGCGCCTGGAGAAGCGGCTGGCCGAAACCCAGGACGAACTGCTGGCTCCGCTGTCCCCCGAGGAGCGACAGCATTTGACCAAGCTGCTGTCCAGGCTGCTGGATCACCACAACCAGCGAACCGGCACCTCTGAAGAGCCGTGGCGCTGACTGCGAACGCGCGCATATCGCGAGTTCTCGGTGCTGAGGAGCGCGGTAGTGACTATCAGTGATTCCAGCGGTAGCAGGTCGCTCTCGAACAGCAGGTGCGCGCGCAAGGGTGGAGTGGGCCTGACCATGTCGGTAGGGCCTGCCAAGATCCCGGTATGACGATCGATGCGCTGGCGCCGTTCCGCTGGCTGCAACCGCCGTACGGCGATCAGGGCGATCTACTCGGCGAGATCTATTGCGTGACCTTGCTGCGCGGGCTCGACCCGGCCGAGGTGCTGCGCCGCTTCGCCGCCCGCACGAGCACGGAGATGAGCTTCGCCGAGCTGGATCTGGCGGTCTCTGACTTCACGATGGTGACCGAGGGCGGTGAGGGAGGTGGTTACGTCGGAGTGGTCGCAACCGGTGATGGGTGCGCGGCGGTAGAACCGTCCGGCTGGTCGGGGACGGACGACTCGACGCTGGCGCGGCTGTCGGCCGGCACCGACGTGGTGTCCGTCTCGCGGCATGACTACGCCTGCGACTACTTCCACTACGCCGCCGACGGCATGGTGATCACGGCTTTCGACCCGACCGCTCCCGAGCACCGCTCCGGTGCCGACCCGGACCGGCTTGCCGGCCTCATGCGCGAGTTCGGCCTGCCCCTGGAAGAGGGCTCGGGCGAGGAGTGGGAGCAGCGGTACGACGACCTGACCGAGCACGGGCTCGCGCGGATGTTCGCGATGGCGGCCCGCCTCACTGGCGTCACGTTCACTGCCGACCTGCTGAACGGACCACTGCTGGTGGGCGCGATCGCCGATATGCCGTGGGAAGACCTTCAGCGCGAGACACCCTGAAACGGCGCCGTCTACGGTGAGAGCAGCAGGCCGGAGGCATGCAGTGCGGCCCGCCGCCTGAGAGGGGATTAAAATCTTGATCGGGCTTCTTGCCGCAAAGGGGCAGGGCGTCCGCTCACGGTAGGTGATCGGACGCCTGTGATCAAGAAATTGAAACGGCGATAACGCATATGCGGCGCTAACAAGAGCCGCGCTGCCAGGGGCGGTCAGCCTGGTTGGTCGAACTCGCCGTCTTTGACGCCGCCTAGGAAGGCTTCCCACTCGCTGGGCGTGAAGATAAGTGCAGGGCCGCTACGGTCCTTGCTGTCGCGGACGGCGATGATTCCGGGGACGTTACTTGCGACCTCTACGCACTGGCCGCCGTTTGAGCCGGACCGGGAACTCTTCCGCCAGACGGCCCCGGACAGGTCGATGTTGCTCAGGTCTGCTGCTCCCATTGGTCGCACGCTCCCTTGATGATCTATAAAGACGGACCGGGGCGGAGCGCCTCTGTACGTAGCAGTGAAACGGCAATGCCACTCTGAGGCGCTGACAAGAGTCGCGCTGCCGGGGATGGTCAGCCTGGCTGGTCGAACTCGCCGTCTTTGACGCCGCCTAGGAAGGCTCTCCACTCGCTGGGCGTGAAGATAAGTGCGGGGCCGCCCCGGTTCTTACTGTCGCGGACGGCGACGATTCCGGGGAGATTAGTAGCAACCTCAACGCAGTTCCCGCCCCCGTTGCCACTGCGGGAACTCTTCCTCCACACAGCCCCGGTGAGCTCTGTAGTGGTCAGGTTTTTGCGGTCCATTGCTCAGCCGCTTCCTTGATCATGTCGAGCGATTCGCCTGGCCGGTAGGCCTCTGCCCTGAGTCTGTCATAGCGGCCCCAGATCAGTGAAACGAGTTCATGCTCGGCCGATACTTCGCCTTTACCTGCGGACTCCACGGACACCGTGGTGGGCGCATCGGGAAGCTCCCCGATGACAAAGCTGGACATCAGCCCGTCCGTGCAGGGGTTGTCGGCGGGAACGATCTGCACTGTCACGTTGCGGCGGGCAGCAGCGGCGGCTAGATATCTGAGCTGGTCAGCCATGACCTGGGGTCCTCCAATGGAACGACGAAGGACCCATTCGTCCAATAGCACCCATAGGGCTGGCGGATTGTCTCTATCTAGGATCAATTGCCGTTCCATGCGAGCGGCCGCCTGTTCCTCCACCTCCGACACGGGCGTTGCGAGGTGGCCGCGAAAGACGGCCCGCGCGTAGTCCTCGGTCTGGAGCAGGCCAGAGACCAAAAGAGGGTCCCAGGTTCGAAGTGTTACCGCATTGGGTTCGATCTCCTCCAGCCAGCGGAGAAACCATCCCGGCCCGTAAGGGGATTGGTGGATACGGCGGCAAAGCCGGACGAAGTATTCCGTATCGGGGAGACCGAAGAAACGGTCACACGCCTCTGCGAGATCGAGTTGCGGGTTACGGCTGCCGGTTTCGATGTGCCCTACAAGAGACGGTGAGCAATCGAGATGGTCAGCGAGTCGCCGCTGTGACAGCCCTTTCTCTTTACGGCATCGGGCCAGTTCGCGGCCGAAACGTTCGGCGGACGACATGCGTGGATCGAGATCGTTGGCCATGGTCGCCTCCAAGTGTCTCGGTATGCCAATGACATCTACTTACACGCTACCCACATTCAGCTACGTCCTATGCATCTTTCTGTCGGCAGACTGTCCATCCATCTTGCGTGCAGCCCACCCACTTCTACCGGCACTCTGAGTTTAACAAGCTAGTTCTGTAAGTGGGATCGTGGCGAGAATCCGACATTTTGTCCACGGCGATGGAGTCAAAATGACAAAAGAGATCTTGAGGAGTCTGCGGCCTCGAAGTGACGGCGGTGATCGTGTGGACGGTGTCTCCTTCGATGCGCAAGAGCAGTTCGTTCTGCTGTGGCACCTCGGGTGCGAGCTGACGGAGCTCGGCGAGGACGTCGCCGTCGATCTTCGGCGCGGTAAGTGTCCGGTCCTGCTGGTGATTTATCAGCCTTTTCCGCTTCGAGTGCGAGCGAGGCTCTACAAAGGCGAGCGGGTCTTCGCGTGGGGCTGGATGCCGTGGTGTCGAATACCGGTGCTGGAAGACACGGCGGTGTCGGCGGAACGGCTTCTCAAGCTGGTGGCCCGGTGAATATCTGGGGCGCGGATCAGGACGGTTTCTTCGTGTGGGGTGCCACAGACAGCCACGGGCGTGGCTCGGGTGGAGTCGCTGGGACTGGTCTGAAAGCGGCCTCACAGCTGTACGACGCGATCAGCGCTCTGGAGGGCGACGCGGTCGGTTCCATGCACGTGGTCCATCTCGACCGGTACGCGCGTCAACCTTCCTACATCTACGGGCCGGTGGTCCTGCGCATTCGCCGAGACAAAGCGACGGGCGAAATCAGCCTCAGCCCCGGTGGTAACTGACACACCCAAAGCCGTCCGGTGCCGGAGTCTGGGCCCTCGCCAGAGGCGGGGTCACGCCTGTACTGGTCTGTACTCGGCATACGGCGAGCCCAGCGGGCCAACGGCACGCAGTGCGGTGACCAGCCCGAGGGGGTTCCCCAAAAGGCTTTTAAGTCAACCTCGACCGAGGAAGCGCGATCGCGAGCCAACGGGCACGGAGTCGCCGTGGACTCAGTCGATGTACGGTTCCACGCGCTCTAGACGCAGCGAGAATGCTGTACACCTCGACGTTGGCCAGCATTTCAGTGGCGGGCCGGGAGGACCGGCCCGCCACGGATGGAGCTAGCAGTCCACCAGCTCCGGCTTCTGGTTGAGGATCTGTGCGCGCGGCGTGACGAACTCTCGCCAAGCGTCCGCGGCCGACGGAGCGAACACCGCCACCCGGTGGCAGTTCTGGAAGGCCAGGCGGACGCTGAAGTGGCGCTCCAGCGCCCCCCGCATCGCGTCACTGGCCAGGCAGCGCAGGAGCTGGCCGCGAGCCTCCTCGGACGGCGGCGGCACCTGGTTGTCGGCGAACTCGGCGCCGGTCCTGTCGCGGTGCTGGACCAGCTCGCTGATCACCGACCAGGCGTACGGCAGGGATTCGCGGACGCAGGCGATGAACGCCGCGTCGTCGACCTCGCCGGCTCTGGCCTGATCGAGTAGATCGTTCGGAACGGTCAGCGACATGCTGTCTCCTCTCAACGGGGATTGATGCGAACGCTAGGCGGGCTCGGTCAGGGCTTCCAGATGACCGGAGGGGACAGTCATGTGGTCGCTCGGCCGCCGTAGACGAACTCCGGGTCGATCTGGTCGGCCAGGTCGAGGCCGGTCTTGGCGTTGGCCCAGGAGCGGGCGTTGCGCAGGTGGAACTCCTCGGTCTGGCGGCCGAAGCGGGCCCAGTCCTTGGCCTGCGCGTCGAGGTGCTTGCGCAGGATGGCCAGCGCGTCGGCGTTGGCGGGCTCGAGGTCGTCGAGAGAGAAGCGGTGGCCCTGCTCCATCGCGCGTATGGCGGAGGAGTGCTCCATCCAGGTGAGCAGGTCGTCGCCAACTTGGCTGTGCAGGAAGTCGACGTCGGACGGGCTGTGCACCTTGTTGCCGATCACGGCCAGCGGCACGTCGTAGTCGGCAGCGTAGTCGCGGTATTGCCGGTAGACGCTGACGCCCTGCCTGGTCGGCTCCGCGACGAGGAACGTCAGGTCGAAGCGGGTGAACAGGCCGGAGGCGAAGGAGTCGGACCCGGCGGTCATGTCGACCACCACGTATTCGCCCGCGCCGTCGACCAGGTGGTTGAGCAGCAGCTCGACGGCTCCGACCTTGGAGTGGTAGCAGGCCACGCCGAGGTCGTCCTCGCTGAAGGGGCCGGTGGCCATCAGCCGCATGCCCTCGGGTGTGGTGACCGCGAACTCGCTGGTCGCCAGGTCCTTGAAGCTCAGCAACCGGGAACCGCGGCCCGGCGGGGTCGTCTTGACCATGGCCTGGGCGGAGGGGATGCGCGGGTTGTCGCCGCGCAGCAGGTCCTTGATCTCGGTGAGCCGGGAGCCCAGCGGCTCCGGCGGATCCTCGATGCCGAGCACCAGTGCCAGGTGCTGGTTGATATCGGCGTCCACGATGATCACCGGGCCGCCCTGGCTCGCCAGATATCTCGCGAACAGCGCCGACATCGTCGTCTTGCCGCTGCCGCCCTTGCCGACGAACGCCACTCTCATAAGCACCCTCCCGATGGTGATTATGAAAACCGTTACCGTTTCTGATCGTGCTCATCATGCCACACTGAGTGCGTGCGTGACGATGAATCGGCGCAGGCCGCGGGGTTGAGCGAGACGGGCGAGTGGGACGGCGAGTCCGGCCGGGCCCGCGAGGCCCTCAGTACGCTGCTCACGGTCGTCGCCGAGTCAGACCGGGCGGGCGGCTACGTCAGGGCCATTTCTTACTACGCCGAGAACCTGGACGAGACGGTCTGAGGACCGCGCCCAGCTTTTCGCCGGTGCCACAGGGCGCGGAAACGGCCGGAAAACAGGCCGCCGAGTTCGATCACCTTCATGACCGCGAACCAACCGTCACGACGTACCGCGATCGGCCTGCTGGGGGCGGCTCCCCTTGCCACGGGAGCCGCTCGTGCGCAAACGCCCCGTATCCCCGACGCCGTCCGGCCCGGAGGATCCTTCGACAAGCACATCGCTCAGCTCGCCGCCGACGACAAGTTCTCCGGAACCGTGCTGATCAGCTATCGCGGCAAGCCCGTGCTGTCGCGTGCCTACGGCATGGCCGACAAGGAAAAATCCATCCCCAACCGGGTGGACACCATCTACCCGCTGGCCTCGGCGTCCAAGCCGTTCACCGGCCTGGCCATCGTGCAGCTCGCGCAACAGGGCAAGCTGAAGTTCCACGAGAAGCTGGGCACTTATCTCGACGGCTACCCGGCCGAGACGGCGGACACCGTCACCGTCCACAACCTGCTCACCCACACCTGCGGCCTGGGCGATCCCACTCGCGACGACGACATTCCCACGACGATTCACTACAGCATCGCCGAGCAACTCGCCGCCATGAGAAAACGCCTCCAGTCACAGAAACCCGCCTTCCCTCCCGGCGTGAAACACCAGTACAGCTCCGCCGGTTACGAGGTCCTCGGCGAGATCGTCGCCCGGGTGTCGGGGCAGGCCTTCTGGGACTATGTCCGCGACCACATCTTTCGCCCGGCCGGCATGACGGATTCCCTTTACTACATCCGCCCCCAATGGCTGGGCAGCGAACGTTTCGCGCACCCATACATGTACCAGAGCGACGGCTCCCGCATCGACGGCCTCCGCAACCTCGACAAGGGCGGCTCACGAGGCGTCGCCGGAACCAATTCAGCGCGCAGCTACATCGGCACAGGAGGCGGGAACGGCTTCTCCACGGCACCTGACCTGGTCCGTTTCGCGCATGCCCTGCTGAGCCACAAGCTGCTCAACCCGGCCTACACCGCCCTCTACGTGAACGGGAAATTCCCCCCCGCTCCTCTCGAAGGCAGCCCGCCCCGCCCCGGCGGATACGAGTCCCTCATGGCATATGGCCCCATCTCCGGCATTTTCCATGACCAGCGGGTGATAAGCCACGGCGGCGGAATAGCGGGCGGCAATACCAACTGGTCCGTCTACCTCGACATGAACTGGACCTCGGCCATTCTCTGCAATTACGACCTCGACCCCGCCGACTTCGCCGCGATCATCGACCTGGAAAGGCGGGCCATCACCGGTGTGACGTGATGGATCATGACGACTGCACGGACACGGCACCGTCCACCGCGTCTGCTCGTCGGCTACCTGGGACTTTTGGTGGCGCCGGGATGGGCGTTGCTGTGGAGCGTTGTCCTCGGGCTGGGTGGCGGTGCCTGCCTGGTGCTCGGCCGACGGCCTGGCACCTTACAGGAGTACTGGTTGACGGTGGCCGTCGACGGCACCGTACTGAGACAAGATCATCCAGTTGTGGGAGTGGAAACTGGCCCTCTGCAGCGGTCGAGGAGTGGCACCCATCGGGCCGCCGGTCTGGATGGACATGGCATGGATAACCCCAAAACCTATGCACTCATGAGTAGCGCTGAACCGGGGTGGTTAGGTTCACGGCGATCGCCGTCGACCGTCCCGACATCATCAAGGAGCACCGGTGCCCAACGGAAACGAGATGCCACTCAAGGTTCCTCCCGGCTATGACCTGGACATCGCCCGAACCTGTTCTTTCGTCGTCAACGTAGCCTGCGAGATGTGTGAACAATGGAAGGCCGCGGGCAAGCCGAGTGCTCCCACGTTCTCCTGGACGCCCTCGGATAGCTGCCCTATCACCGGCCCGGCGTTCCCGCTTGACCAGTGGAGGTTCCGCGGCCCGTTCTGGAGCAGTTTCACCCCGGTCGTCAAGAAGATCGCGGAACCCTTCGCGATATTCGCTTACGGGCCTGACAGCAGCACCGTGTTCCTGGCCTTTCGCGGGTCCCAGACGGACGACGACTTCATCATGGACGGCAAGACCGAGTTGGTGCCCTATGACCCGCCGACAAGCACGCCCATCAGGAACACCCAGGTGGAGAAAGGGTTCAATGACGTCTTCAACGGTTTCGACCAGGGCGCCTTCGCGGCCGAGTTGTCGCAGATCGCCGAGAGCGGCGCAAGGCTCATCGTGACCGGGCACAGCCTCGGTTCGACCCTGGCGACCCTGATCGTTCCGCTGGCCTGCTCCGCGGGAATATCCATCGCGAAGATCCTGCATTGCAACCAGGCCAGCCCCAAGGTCGGGGAGTCGAATTTCAAGGACTACTACAACGGCCTGCGCGTGCAGACGTTCCGGCTGGTGAACTTCTACGACGAGGTGCCGAAGCTGCCGTCGGGGCCGTATGAGGCTGTCGGCGTCGAGGCCCTGTTCGGTGCCGACTACCCGACCGAAGGGGAACGCCACAATCCCTGCTGTTCGTACTCCTACGCCCTGTTCAACCCCGACACGCCCTACAATCAGGGCATTGATACGTGCATGTCGCAGTCGAATCCTGACATGCGCATTCCCTGAAACGCCTGGCACCAGCGGCACCACATCGCCGACAGATCGACTGCCGTGTCCAGCACCGCATAAGACCTGCTTGTGGTATTGCATCTTCAGCGCTGCGGCAGTGGAAGTCCAATGGGTGCGGCTCTGCTGGAGGGAGTGGTCCCTCGAGCCCGGGCCTGGGGTATGTGTGGGAGAAGTCATGATTTGGCGAGGAACTTCGGCGGGGTTGTGGCCGTCATCTCCAATATGAGGGATGAGGCGCAGAACGATCGGTTCCGGCATCTGCCGGAGCGGCCAGACCCGGCAACGTGGCGGTCCGGTGTGGATGAGGGGCCGTTGCCGCAGGTAATCGCCGAGCCAGCGGAGGTGGGGGACACCGGCCTGCGCTGGGGGGCGCCCGAGCTCGAAGCGACACGGCAGATCAGCGACGCGATCGTACGGCGCCGCGATTCTCGAGACTGAACGGAATATGTGGACGGCTCCCCCCGCAGAGTCCAACCCTGCTCGTCGGGATCCTCGATGGGTTTAGCTCGTTCTCGGTGGTGCGACGCGACCTCGCGTCGCACCACTACGGACGAGCTACACCCAAGTCCAATTGGCTAGCGGGTGCTTGGGCGGGTGGCGGAGTCACTGGAGACGATCTGCGCGACGGTGACCTCCGTGAGTAGGCGTTCCTCGTGCTCGCGCAGTGCGCTCCAGACGTCAGCCAGTGGGGCCGCGACACCCGGGTAGCCGCCGTGCGCGGGATACTCCGGTTTGCCTTCAATGACCGCGATCACGTCGGCGAGTGTGATGTCGTCCGCCGGGCGGGCCAGCCAGTAGCCGCCGTCAGGGCCGCGCAGGCTGTGGATGAGTCCGGCCCGCCTGAGTTGCAGCAGGATGTTGTCGAGGAAGCGGCGCGGGATGTTCTGGGCCGAGGCGATGCGCTCGGCCGGCACCGGCCCCGGCGGTGCCGCCGCTAATTCGGTGACCGCCCGCAGCGCGTAGTCGGTTCGCGCGGAGACCCGCATCACACCGGATTAAGGCCCCAGCGCCGGCGTAGGGCGCTGTCGGCGGCCTCGAACAGCATGTCGATCACGATGCCGATCACCAGGATCACGATCATCGTGCCGATCAGTCCCGGCGAGTCGGACAGTTCCCGTGAGATCGCCAGTTGCTCGCCGAGCGACGACTGGTACGCGATGATGACGAGCAGTTCGCCGGCCATCAGTGAGCGCCAGGCAAACGCCCATCCCTGCTTCAGCCCTGCCAGGAACGACGGCAGCGACGCGGGCAGGATCACGTGCCGGTAGAGCTGCAATCGCCGGAACCCGAGCACATGCCCGGCCCGCAGCAGCAGCGGCGGCGTGTAGTCGACACCGGTGATCAGGCCGTTGGCGATCGACGGGGCGGCACCCAGGATCACCACAAAAGTGATGGCGCTCTCGGTCAGCCCGAACAGCAGGATCGCGAACGGGAACCAGGCGATCGACGGCATGGTCTGCAGGCCGGTGATCAGCGCGCCGAAGGCGGCCCGCAGCACCTTCACCCGCGACACGGCCGCGCCGACGACCAGGCCCACGAGCATGGCCAGCGCGAAGCCGGTGACGGCCCGGCGCATGGTGGTCGCCACGGCCTGGTAGAACTCGGGGTCGCCGAGACGGTGCCCGAGGTCCTGGAACGTGGTGATCGGTCCGGCGAAGACGTACTCGGGCCAGCGGCCGCTCAGCACGACCAACTCCCAGGCGACCAGCACCAGCGCGACCGCGGTCAGCATCGGCCAGAGCCTCGCCCAGATCCGGGACGCCACTCCGGCGCGCTGCTCACCGGCCAGTTCGAGCGCGTCGAGCCCGGCCATCTGGCGCGCGTGCGTGTCAACGGCCATCGCTCGCCTCCGATCCGTACGCGGCCATTCCTTGCGCGGTCAGTCTGTACGCGATCGGCCCGTGCGCGGCCGACCTGTGCACCGCGGTGCCGTCAGTGGCCATGGCGCAGCACCTCTTCCTTCAGCCGGTCGGTGATCCTCGCGGCGAGCCCGGCGACCTCCGCGGAGTCGGTGCGGCGGGGCCGGGCGAGCTCGACCGGGAACTCCTCGACCACGCTGCCGGGACGGCTGCTGAGCAGCACGACCCGGTCGCCGAGCCGGACCGCCTCGCGGACGTTGTGCGTGACGAACAGGACCGACAGCGCCTGTTCCCGCCAGATCCGCTCGAGCTCGTCGTGCAGCAGGTCGCGGGTCATCGCGTCGAGCGCTCCGAACGGCTCGTCCATCAGCAGCACCGCGCCGCCCTCCGACGAAGACGAAGACGAGGACGAAGACGAGGAGGACTGGGCGAGCGCGCGGGCCAGGGCGACGCGCTGGCGCATGCCGCCCGACAGCTCATGCGGGCGCTTCTTCCCGAACCCACCTAGATGCACCATCTCAAGGAACTCGCCCGCCCTGGTACGACGCTCGCGCTTGGCGAGGTTGTCGGCGCGGAAGGCCATCTCGACGTTGGCCGAGACTGTGAGCCACGGGAACAGCGCCGGCTCCTGGAACATCATCGCGACCTGGCGCCCGGCCGTGGAGATCTCCCCCTGTGTCGGCCGGTCGAGCCCGGCGACCAGCGAGAGCAGCGTGCTCTTGCCGCAGCCGGAGGCGCCCAGGAGGCAGACGAACTCGCCGGGCCGTACCGACAGTGAGACCTTGTCGAGGGCGAGCAGCCCGTTGCCGCCGTGACCGTAGACCTTGGAGACGGCCTCCAGCCGGACCGCGGCCGTACGATCGACCACCTGCGTCGTCATGTGCGTCACCTGTCCGAAATCGACTGCTGACCCTGCGCGGCCAGCACCTCGTTGAGTGGCTTCAGGTTGTAGATGCCGTTCAGGTCCACCGGCTTGAGCAGCCCGACCTTGACGGCGTGGTCCGCGCTGCCGGTGAGGGAGGAGGCGATGGGGTCGTTCGTGAACGTGATGTTCTTGAACGCGCTCTGCAGGACCTCGGGCTTCAGCGGCTTCTTGGTGAGCTTCTCGATCGCGGCGTTGACGGTCTGCGCGGCCGCGGCGGGGTCGTCGTTGATGTACTTGGTGGCCTCGACGTGCGCCTCGAGCAGCTTCTTGAGCAGGTCGGGGTTGGCCTTGGCCCAGTCCTGCCGGACGATGAGGTGGGTGATCACGAACTGCTTGTTCGGCCAGAGGTCGCGCTCGTCCTGAAGGATCTTGCCCTTGCTCTCGATGACCAGGCGGCTGGCGAACGGCTCGGGCACCCAGGCGCCGTCGATGTCACCGGTCGCGAACGTCTGCAGCGTCTGCGCGTTCTCCTGGGGCACGATGTGGACGTCGCCGCCGCCCTTGGTGTCGGTCTTGAGCCCCTTGCTCTCCAGCCAGTAGCGCAGCGCGACGTCCTGGGTGTTGCCGAGCTGCGGCGTGGCGATCTTCTTGCCCTTGAGGTCCGCCGCTGAGTTGATCCCGGGCTTGACGACCAGGTACACCCCGCCGGACGCGGCGCCCGCGACGATGTTGATGGCCTTGCCCTTGGACTTCTCCCAGGCGTTGATCGCCGGGTTCGGGCCGATGTAGGTGGCGTCGACGGCGCCGGAGAAGACCGCCTCGATCGCGGCCGGGCCGGCGTTGAACGTGCTGGTCTTCACCGGTACGCCGAGGTGCTTGGCGTAGAAGCCCTTCTCGACGCCGACCAGGGCGGTGGCGTGGGTGATGTTCGGGAAGTAGCCGAGGCGCAGCTCCTTCGCCGCGCCACTGGGAGAGGCGCTGCTCCCGCAGGCCGCCACGAGCGCGGTGAGTGCGGTTGCGGCCAGAGCGGCTAGCACCCGGCGAGCGTTCATGCCCTACTCCCTATTTCCTACTTAATAAGTCGGCTATGTGCATATGAAACTCTCCAAATCCCTGCACGTCAAGTTGGTATAGGGGGATAACTAGGATCTGTCCGTATGGAGAGACAGCTGATCAGCCACATCGCGCACGCCGACCACCCGATCGCCTCCCCGATAAGCGAGGCGAACCTGACCCGGTTGCTGCGCCGGGCCAAGCTGCCGAGCGGCGCGCGGATCCTGGACCTGGGGTGCGGCTCGGGGGTCTGGAGCGTTCGGCTTCTTGAGCTGTACGGCGATGCCACCGCCGACGGGGTGGACCTGTCCGACGCGGGCTTCGCCGACGCCCGCCGGATGGCGGCCGAGGCCGGGGTGGCGGACCGGCTGACCCTGCATCATGGCTCCGCGACCGACTTTGCCGCAGCTGAGCCGTACGACCTGGTGCTGTGTATCGGTGCCACGCACGCGTTCGGCGGGCTGACGCCATCGATGGAGGCGATCGGCGGCCTGCTCACTCCCGGCGGGCTGGCGCTGGTGGGTGAGGGGTTCTGGGAGCGGCCGCCGGGCCGGGACATCGAGGCGGAGATCGGCGAGTACGCGGACCTGCCGGGTACCGTGGCACAGGCCGAGTCGGCCGGGTTTCACACCGTGTACGCCCACGTCAGCGAGCGGGGCGAGTGGTACGACTACGAGTGGTCGTGGACCGGGACGCTCATCGACTGGGCGCTGCGGCATCCCGGCGACGACGGTGACGCCGCGATGGCCGCGGCGCTGGAGCACCGGAAGATGTGGCTCGACGGATACCGTGACCTGCTCGGGTTCGTGACGCTGCTGCTCAGACGCGCCTGACGGCGGGCCGCTAACGGCAGGCCGAGTCGAGGGTGATCGGGTTCTCCGGGCTTCCCGTCTGCGGGGCGGCCTGCGGGTGCTGGGTGGGCGAGCTCTGCTCGGACAGGGCCTGGGAGACCTTGTGTCTGATCAGGGTCCAGTCGGGGTAGACGGTGTCGATCAGCGGCGGTACGAAGTTCAGGCTCCTGATCTTGTGCTCCTTCACCTTCTGCGCCAGGTCCACCAGATCGGGCAGGACGTTCTGCGGGATGTCAGTGGAGATCGCGCGCTTCGTCGCCACGGCCAGCTTCTCGAAGCTGTTCAGCACGGTCACCGGGTCGGCCTGCTTGGCGACGGCGTTGAGCAGGCATTTCTGGCGGCCCATGCGCACGTAGTCGTCGCTGTCCGTACGCGAGCGGCCGAACCAGAGCGCTTCCTGGCCCGAGAGCTTGCGGGTGCCGGGGCTCAACAGGCCCTCGCGGTACTTGCCGTAGACGATCGGGTCCTTGATGGTGACCGTCACCCCGCCCATCGCATCGATGATCTGCGCGAAACCCCTCATGTCCACCAGGGCGTAGTAAGTGACGGGGATGCCGAGGATTTCGCTGATCGTCTTCTTGATCAGGGCCGGGCCGCGCTGCCCCTTGCGTATGCCCGGCTCCATCTCGGGATAGTCCTCGGCGTATTGGAAGACCTCGTTGAGCAGGCCGGGAGTGTCGGGGCCCGCGCCGGTGAAGCCGTCAGGGAAGCGGTCCCTGGGCGGGCCTTCCGGAAGTCGTACCCGCTGCAGGTTGCGCGGCAGGCCGAGCAGGGTCGTCGCTCCGGTGGCGACGTCGACGCTGGCCACGGTGATGCTGTCGGTCCGCACACCGGGACGGCCGGGAGCCGCGTCGCCGCCGAGGAGCAGGAGGTTGATCCGCCTCGCGCCGTTCCACGGGTCCTGCGACACGATGGGGGAGACGTTGGCGGTGAACAGGGTGTTGACCACGTCCCGCGACACGTAGGCCACGCGGGCCGCGTACACGGCCGGGGCCAGGATGAGCCCGCACAGGGCGATGGTCAGGACGGTGGTCACCGCGCGGCCCACGCGGTTCGCGGGCGCCGGCCGTACGAGTAGGTACGACCAGATGATCACGCCCGTCCAGACGACCCCGAGCGTGGCCACCATGATGGTGAGAGCGGTGAGCCAGGCGGGCTGGACGGCCAGCGAGAGCAGCCTGCTGCTGAACACGGTGAGCATGGTGAGGATCGAGGCGAGCATCACCACGTACGTCACCATGAGGGCGAAGCCGGTCTTCCGGCGGTCGGCGGCCAGATGAGCCACTCCCCACAACAGGGCTGAGGCCAGGGTGAGCGCGATGCTGAAGCCGAGGCCGAACCCGCGTGTTCTGACTGTCATCCCTGGTCAACCCCTCGTTCTACGAACTATGGCCAAGGTTAGTAACGGTTTGGAGGCGGGCGATTTGGTGAAAAGGCAGTGTCGCGGCAAGTTTCGGTGAAGTCCATCTTGAGATATAACGTGTGTGTGAGACGCGGAAGCTATGGATTCGACGCACCATGGGCCCTCTCCGGACTCTTCTTCGGGGCGGTGGCGCTGCTGGCGTTGGTCGTGGTCTCGTTCGCCTTCGACGTACCGGCCGCTGGGATCGCGTTCCTGCTCGGCGCGCTCTACACACTGGCCAGCGCGGGGAGTTACCTCTACACGACCCGGCGGGGGAAGTTCGTCGTGTGGGGCGAGGAACTCGGCCGGATCGAGGGCGACGAGCAGGTGCTCGACCTCGGCTGCGGGCGCGGGATGGTGCTGCTGCTCGCGGCCCAGCGGCTGCGCGGCGGCCGGGCCACCGGCATCGACCTGTGGAGCGGCAAGGACCAGTCGGGCAACGCCGAGAGCGTCACCAGAGCCAACGCCGAGGCTGAAGGGGTGTCGGACCGGGTCGATCTGGTCACGGGGGATATGCGCGAGTTGCCGTTCGAGGACGGGCGGTTCGACGTGATCGTGTCCAGCTTGGCCATTCACAACATCCCGACCGCCGAAGGACGCGACCAGGCCGTCAAGGAGGCGCATCGGGTGCTGCGTCCGGGCGGGCTGATGCTGATCGCCGATTTCCGGTATACGTCGTGCTACGAGGACGCGCTGCGTGAGCTCGGTGTGGTCGATGTGCGCAGGCGGGACCTGGGGTGGCGGTTCTGGTACGGCGGGCCGTGGTTCAAGTCGGAGATGCTGGAGGCTCGCAAACCAGGTCCAAACGGTGGTGAGTCGCGCTCGGTCGGTGGCGAGGCGCGCTCGGCCGATAGTGAGTCGCGCTCAGTCGACGGTGAAGGCGCGGTGGTGTCGGCGGTGCCGGAGGTAGGGCGGGTTCACCAGGACGCGGCGCCCGTGAAGGACGTCGGCGACGGCGCGTAGCCCAGTCGCTGGCGGGCCGCGGTGATGTCCAGTGTGCGCTCGACGGCCAGGTGGCCGACGGCGTAGCGGGTCAGGCGCGGTTCTCGGGCGAGCTTCTCGGAAATCGCGGCCAGGCCGTGCGCGAGACGCCGGGGCAGGTAGAGCGGGGTCGCGTCGATGCCCTTTTCCCTCAGTACGGCGCGGAGCGCGTCGTCCAGGACGACCGGCTCGGCGTCGGTCACGTTGTACGTCCCGAGCGGCCCCGTGACGGCCAGCAGGCAGGCCATGGCGAGGTTGGACACCGACGTCAGGCTGACACGCTGCCGCCCGTCGCCGACCGCGACCAGTCTGCGGCCTCTGACCGCCCGCAGCACCCGGGGGAGCAGCGTGGTGTCGCCCGGACCGTAGACGGCGTGCGGGCGCAGGATCACCGCCCGTCCCTCGACCAGGAGTTCGGCCGCCGCCTTGGACGCGCCGTAGGCGTTGACGTATCGGCTCACCGGGGCCTCGTGCTCGCGGGCCATGATCGTCGGCCGTCGCGGGTCGTACACGCTGGCCGTGCTGACGTGCACGAACCGGGCGTGCGGGAAGGCGGCCATGGCGGTCGCGGTCCCGGTGTGGTTGGCCCGCCAGATCCCGGCCGGCGGGCCCCAGTCGGTGACGCTCCCCGCGCAGTGGATCAGCGCGTCGAGGTCCAGCTCCGGGCGCTCGTCGCCGGTCAGGTCCCACGTCTGGTACGTCACTCCGGGGATCTCCGTGGGCCGGCGCCCGAAGCCGTACACCTGCCAGCCCTTGGCCACGGCCGCCCGGCAGACCGCGCCACCCACGAAACCGGACGCCCCGGTGACCCCGACCCTCATGCGGCCCTGATCAGCAGGTGGTTGTAGGTCGGGAGGAGCACGCCCCGGGCGGCCCGTCGCGCCACCACCTTGACCGGGCGGGCGAGCACGACCCCGGCCACCGCGCGGATCTCGGCCAGCGCCAGCGGGTAGCCGATGCAGAAGTGCGGCCCGGCGCCGAACCACAGGCGGCGCAGCTCGGGCGGGTGCGGGCGAGACGGGTCGAACGGGCCGTACGCGCGGGCGCAGTTGTGCGTCACGATCACCACGCGGTCACCGGGCCGGGCCAGGACCTTGCCCAGGCGTACGGGCTCGGCGACGGAACGCAGCATGACCGGAGTCGGCGTGGTGATCCGCATCGCCTCCTCGATCGCCAGATCCAGGTCGGCGCCGAAGGCGTCGTGGTCGTGCAGCAACGCGACCAGCCTGGGTACGAACGTGGCGACCGTCTCCGTCCCGGTGAGGAAGAACGCCCCGGCCGCCCCGCGGGCCTCCGCCGCCGACAGCCCGAGCTCGCGCATCCGGCCCATCACTGTGGCGGGGTCCCCCGCGTCGTAAGCGGCCTGCGCTATGTCGCCGATCCCGTCGAGCACCTCGCGGGCCACGGTGAGCTGGCGGGCGTTCAGTCCTCGGGTACGCAGCGAGACCATCGACACCACCCGCTCCCCATCGGCGAACAGCCGCCTGGCCCTGGCCGCCGGCACCTCGCCGAGTCCGATCACCCGGCAGATCACCGCCCCGGCCAGCAGCCGCATCTCGTCCACCAGGTCGACCGTGTCGCCTTTCGCCAGCCGTACGCGGAGATCGTCCAGCGGGCCGGCCAGCACGTCGGCGACCAGCGCGGCGACGGACGACGGCGTGAACAGCGGCGACAGCTTGGCGCGGAGCGCGGCGTGCGGCTCGCCCTCCATGTTGAGCAGCACCGACGGGCCGAGCACGGGCGTCCACAGGTCACCGGGCGAGCCGGGGCCGTCCTTCCGGAAGCGGCCGTCCATGAGCACGCGCCGGGCCAGGGCCGCGTCGTTCACCACCACACCCAGACCCGGCACCCGCACCACCGGACCCAGCCGGGCCAGCAGGCGCATCAGCGGGTAGGCGAAGGGGTGGGCGGCGAGGTAGAGCCGCGTCTCGTGCCGCCGCCCACGCCGGACGTGCCGCTCGTGGCGCTCGCGTCGCTCGTGCCGCTCGTGAAGCTCGGACGGATCGTCGCGGCTGGTCACAGGTCTGCCAGCATGATGCCCAGGCTGATGCCGCCGCCGAGGCCGAGCAGCGCCACGCGGTCACCCCTGCGGGCGTGGGTGAGTTGGAGCGGGAGGGTGACCGACGCACAGTTTCCGTGCTCGGGCAGCGTGATCACCAGCCGGTCCTCGGGGAGGTCGAGCGCCCGCGACAGTACGTTCAGGTACGGCAACGCCACCTGATGCACCGCGATCACCGCGAAATCATCCCAGGTCAGGCCGGTGCGTTTGAGCGCGTTGAGGAAGAGGTCGGGGCCGACGAGCTGGAACGCCTCCTTCAGCCGGCGGCCGTCGCCGCGGAAGTAGGAGTACTCCGGGTCGCGCGGATGCATGGACCCACCACCCGGAAGGGTGCCTATACCCCACGCCGTACTATCCGCCGAAAAATCGCGATAAAAGATTCCGCGGAGCGGGTCGGCCTCCACGAGCACCGCCGCGCCCGCGTCCGACAGCGTGTATCCCGCGAACGCGTCCACGAACTGCGCCCGATCCCGCACCCGCCAGCGGATCGCCCGCGACGGTGTCTCGCCCGAGCACACCAGCACCCTGCGGTACGACCCGGAGACGATCAGGCCCTCGGCCACCTGGATCCCGTTGAGCAGGCTGTTGCAGGCGTTCTTGACGTCGAACACCGGGCACGACAGGCCGAGCTTGGCGGCCACGATGTGCGCGGTCGCGGGCTCGACCAGGTCCTGCGAGGCCGAGGCGAAGATCAGCAGATCGACGTCGGCCGCCAGCCCCTTGGCGGCCTCGACCGCCAGGTCCGAGGCCTGCTGATCGTCGGCGGCCACGTGGCGGCGCTCGATGCCGGTCATCCGCTCGATGATCCCGGTCGGCGGTCGGTAGCCCTCGATGCGTCGCTCGACCTCGTCGCTGGTCAGCGTGGCTGCGGGAAGGTACGTGGAGATCTGGGTGATGCGGGCCTTCATCTGCCGAAACCTAGCGGGTCGGCCTTGCAGAACGTTTGCCGGCCGTTCACCGGGCCTGTCAGCCGCGCTCGTCCATCGGGCCCGTTTGCCGGGCGTCGCGGCGTGCCGGTGGACGACCACTAATCATTTCAATGAATCTCAATTAACGGTGGCCAGGAGAGTTATTTGCGAAACCTGCTCTATGTATGCCGTGGGCAAGGCGTACAGGATGCCGGCTGTTTCGGAATCGTTAATCACCGGTAGCGCGGCGAGCGCGTCGGCGGCCAGGCCGCGGCAGTATTCCAGAGTTTTGGGCACCATGTCGCCGGCGCGCAGGCGACGCAGGACTTCCGCCACCTGGTCGTCGGTCATATTCCTGCCCAGCAATTCCGACACGTCCTCGCCGGCCATCAGCAAAGGCAGGCTGTAGACGCCCTGGCGCAGGTCGTTGCCCGCGGGTTTGCCGAGCTGCCGGCTGGAGGCGGTCAGGTCGAGCAGGTCGTCGAGCACCTGGAAGATCAGCCCGAACCGCTCGCCGTACGCCGCCATCCTGGCCCGGTCCTCCGGCGAGGCGCCCGCGCACACGGCGGCCACCAGACACCCGGCCCGGAACAGCGCGGCGGTCTTACCGGTGACGGATCGCAGCGCGTTCTCCACGGTCCGGTGCGGGTCGAACAGGTCGGTGGTCTCCAGGTACTGGCCCTCCGCCAGCTCGACGACGGTCGCGGCCAGCACCTCGGCCACCGGTCTCGACACGGCCGTGATGGCCGCCAAACCCGCCCTGGCCAGCATGAAGTCACCGATCACCAGGGCCTTGCCGTCGCCGAGTTCGGCGTTCAGCGTTCTGGTGCCGCGCCGCTCGGTGGCGTTGTCCATCAGATCGTCGTGTACGAGGGAACCGGCGTGAATCAACTCCACACACGCCGCGGCCGTGATCACCCGGCGGTCGGGCTGCTTTCCCAAGGCGATCGCCGTGGCCAGGGTCATGGCGGGGCGCAGCCGCTTCCCGCCGGCGTTGATGATCCGCCCGGCGCCCGCGTTGATGCCCGGCAGTGTGGACGATCCGCTGAGCCGGCGGATCCTGGCTTCGACCTTGCGCAGTCCTTGGGCGATGGCGGGGGTGTTCAGCAGTCGGTCCATGGTCACCAGCCTGCTCCGCGGCGGCTGAGCCATCCCTGAGAAACGCTGAGGAAATTCTCAGCCGACTGCCCGAATTGCCGTCGATTACTCGTAAGTACGGTGACTTGGAGAAAGATCTGGGTTCTAAAAGTAATTGCGGGAAATGGCAGATCGTCCGACTGGTTAAAATCCTCGAGTGTAAAGAAATCCAGATCGTTCTGGGAGATAGATGCTCCATTGTTGGGGGGTAAGCTCCAGCGGGCCGAAACAACAGCGCATCCATTTCTGGGGGACAGACCTTGTACAAGCACGCGATCACCGCTCTAGCTCTAACCGCCTCCGGCCTTCTGCTGGCGGCGGGGCCAGCGGTCGCCGACGACGAGTTCGACAGCGGCTTCACCAGCTCCCCGAGCAGTGCGATCGGGGCGCGGAACGACAAGGCAGAAGGCCACTTCTTCGCCACCGACTACTGGCATGGCGTCCAGGCCGGCACGTTCGACCTCAGCCGCTCCAGCGTGACCGGTGTCCGCACCGCCCCCACGACCGCCTCCACCGCGAACGCGGCCTGCCCCGCCAAGGTGAGCGTGGCCTGCCCCGACTCGGTGACCACGGTCCGGCCGTCCGCCACGAGCAGCACGCCCTGCTCCGCCGCGGTGACCACCGTCCGGCCCATCGCCACGACCGGCACGGCCTGCCCCGCCGCGGTGAGCAGCGTGACCACGGTCCGCCCGATCGAGGTGACCACCGTCCGGCCCTCCGCTACGACCAGCTCGCCCTGTGCCGCCGCAGTGGCCACGGTCCGGCCGACCGCCACGAGCAGCACGGCCTGCCCTGCCGCGGTGACCACGGTTCAGCAGGCTCCGGTTCAGCAGGCTCCG
The DNA here is from genome assembly GCF_040680095.1 of Nonomuraea sp. NPDC052129. NCBI lineage: Bacteria > Bacillati > Actinomycetota > Actinomycetes > Streptosporangiales > Streptosporangiaceae > Nonomuraea > Nonomuraea sp. NPDC052129. Next base: position 210,732 of record NZ_JBFAVX010000003.1, read on the forward strand.
GTTCAGCAGGCTCCGGTTCAGCCGGCTCCGGTTCAGCAGGCTCCGGTTCAGCAGGCTCCGGTTCAGCAGGCTCCGGTTCAGCCGGCTCCGGTTCAGCAGGCTCCGGTTCGGCCGGCCGCCGTTAGCTCGGCGTGCCCCGCCGTGGTGACCATGGCCTGCCCCTCCAGCACGACCACCGTCCGGCCCGCGAACGTGAGCACCACCTGGGCCGCCAACACGACGACCACGGTCCGCCCCGTCATCGTGGGCACGCTCTGGGCTGCTAACACGACCACCGTCCGTCCGGTGAACGTGAGCACCACCTGGGCCGCCAACACGACGGCCACGGTCCGTCCCGCCGTCGTGGGTACGGCCTGGACCGCCAACGCGATCACGGTCCGCCCCTCCATCGTGGGTACGGCCTGGGCTTCCGTGTCGACCGCGGTCCGGCCCACCGTCGCCATCGCCGTGAACACCGGCCGCGCCGAGGACTGCAAGCCGGCCCAGTCCGCCTCTCAGTCCACCGCCTGGAACGGCATCCGTACCGCCGGCTGGAGCGGTTGGATGGCATCGTCGGAGCGCGACTCGGCGCGCGGGTCCGAGCGCGCATGGGCGATCGCCACGAGGTAACTCCGCTGTGAGACGAGCACGGGCGCGGGCCCATCGTCCCTGGTGACGGTCCGACCCGCGACCTGACGGAACCGCTCCGGGCCTGACCTGACGCCTGGCGCGGTTCCGGCTCCCACTCTCTCGAGCCGTCTGCTCTCCGCTGAAGCGAGCAGACGGCTCGACTGCGTTTCAAAGGTGTCCGGCAGGCCGGAGCGATCACAGAGCGTCAAACTATGATCCGATCAAACTATGACGCGATCATAGTTTCCAAGCCGCGAGCGGGACGGCTCGTTGGGAGTGAGGCCCTGGGCGTCTGGCACCATGAGCGCGGTTGACTCTCACACGGTGTCAGGTCATAGACCGGGAAGTCCCAGCGAAGAGGAGGTCGTCATGGCATTGGCGGATCGAGTGGACGCCGTCCTGGGGGCGGGTAAGGCGCCGAATCTGCACGGGCTCGTGGTCGTCGAGAACGGGCAGGTCATCCTCGAACGCTACGGCGCGGGCCAGGACGTCAAGCTCAACGAACCCCTCGGGCACGTCACGTTCGGGCCGGACACGCTGCACGACGTCCGGTCCATCACCAAAAGCGTGGTCTCGCTCCTGTACGGCATCGCGTTGGCCGAGAAGCTGGTGGCGCCCCCGGCGGAGGGATTACTCGCGCAATTCCCGGAATATCAGGATCTGGCGGCCGATCCCCAGCGGGCCCGCCTCACCATCGAGCATGCCCTGACGATGACGCTCGGGATGGAGTGGGACGAGAGCGTTCCGTACACCAGCACCGCCAACAGCGAACTCGCGATGGAGTACGCGCCCGACCGCTACCGCTTCGTACTGGAGCGGCCCATCGTGGAGGAGCCGGGGCAGCGGCGGGTTTACTCCGGCGGAGCGACGGCGCTGATCGGGCGGATCGTCGTCAAGGGGACCGGCCGGTCGCTGGCCGAGTTCGCCAGGAGCGCGCTGTTCGAGCCGCTGGGCATCGGCGCGTTCGAGTGGTCGCAGGGTGACGACGGGGACGAGATGGCGGCGTCAGGGCTGCGGCTGACGCCGCGCGACCTGGCCGCCATCGGGACGGTCGTGCTCGACGGCGGGCGTGGGATCGTGCCGCGGAGCTGGATCGAGGAGCTGTGGCGACCCCGGGTGAAGATCGACGACAGGTCCCACTACAGCTACCAGTGGTACGTCGGCACCGGCGAGCGCCCCTCGATCGCCGCGCATGGCAACGGGGGCCAGGCGATCCACGTGGCACCCGAACGCGGGCTGGTCGTGGCCGTGACGGCGGGCGAGTACAACCTCGAACAGCTCAGCGCCGCGGCCGTGCTCGACGCGGTCCTCGGAGGGCCCTGACCGCCGGTGGTCCTCGAAGGGCCTGGCCGTCAGTGGTCCTCCGAGAGGCCATGAGCGTCAGCGGTTCTCGAAGGGGCCTGACCGTCAGGGTGTCAGGATCAGCCTGCCCAGTGCCGTGCGGCCTTCCAGGCGGCGGTGGGCCTCGGCGGCCGACTCCAGCGGCAGGGTGGCCTCGACGTACGCGCGGCTGCGTCCGTCGGCCACCCTGGCCAGCATCTCCGGGTAGCTGACGCTGAACACCCCGGCGCCCCACGCGGGGCCGCCGCACCCGATGACCGTCACACCGCTGGCGAGCAGATCGGCGGCGCTCACCTCGGCGGGCGCGCCGCTCAGCAGGCCGTAGCAGAGCATGCGTCCAGAGCCGGGCGTGAGGTGATCGAGCACCTGCCTGGCCGACGGCCCGCCGATCGAGTCGAAGACCACGTCCACGTCGGGCAACTGGCCGGGCCAGCCCGGCTCCCGGTGGTCGATGACCTCGTCGGCCCCCATCTGCCGGGCCCGCTCCCGTTTCGGCTCGGCGCCCGCGGTGGCGATCACCCGTTCCGCGCCGAACTCCTTGGCGTGGCGCAGCAAGTACGTCCCGACGGAGCTCGCCCCGGCCTCCACCAGCACGGTCTCCCCGCCCTTGAGCCCGGCCCGGTGCAGCAGCGCCAGCGCGATGGCGCCCGGCGCGGCGGCGGCGACGGCGTCGACCGGCGACACACCGTCGGGCACCGGGCAGCTCAGTGACGCCTGCACCGCCACGTACTCGGCGTAGGAGCCGACCCCGCCGGTCACAGCGGCGACCGTGGTGCCCAGCAGGGCCTCGTCGACTCCGGCCCCGACCTCGGTGACCACCCCGGCCACCTCGGCGCCGAACACCGCGGGCAGGGGCACTGGCACCGGCATCGGCATCGTGCCCGCCCGCAGCTGGGTCTCGGCGTAGCTGACGCCGATGGCCTGCGAACGGATGACCAGCTGCCCTTCTCCCGCCTTCGGCTCCGGCCAGTCCTCGGCCTTGAGCACCTCGGGACCGCCCAGTTCGTGGACAACGATCGCGCGCATGGGACACACTCCTCGTAAGTGAACCTCTGGTCCAGTTAATATATGGACCGGCGGTCAAGTTTGTCTATGGGGGACAATGATCCGATGGAACGGCGGGAGCGGGCCGACGCGGCGCGCAACAGGCGGGCGATCCTGGCGGCCGCCGAGGAGCTGCTGCGGGAGCATCCGCCGGAGGAGGTCTCCGTCGAGCGGGTCGCCGTCGCGGCGGGGGTGGGCAAGGGGACGGTGTTCCACCGGTTCGGCAGCCGCGTCGGGCTCATGCAGGAGCTGATGTCGGAGCGGGCGCACGCGTTGGAGCAGGCCGTCGTGGACGGGCCGCCGCCGCTGGGGCCGGGCGCGCCGGCCGGGGAACGGCTGGTGGCCTTCCTCGACGCGGTGGTCGCGATGGCCACCCGAAACGCGGGATTGATCGCCGCGCACGAGCACGCCCGGCTGACCCAGAAGGCCGGGGGCGGGACGCGGCTGGCCAACCCGATCTACGTGTCGTGGCACCGGCACGTCTCGGCCCTGATCGCCGAGGCGCGACCGGATGTCGACGCCGACCTGGCCGGGCACGTCCTGCTCGGCACGCTGCACACGGAGCCGATCGGCAGCCTGCTGCTCGCCGGGGAGTCGGCCAGGGTCGCCGCCACTCTGGGCGACCTGGCCAGGGGTCTACTCGGCGACGCAGGGGGTCCGCTCAGAAGGACGTAGGGGGCCCGCTCAGAAGAGGGCGCGGGTAAAGGCCGCTCAGAGTGGGAGGTGGGTGATCGCTGTGTGGAAGGCCGCGACGGCCGCCTTGATCGCGGGATGCTCCCCGTACCCCCTGCGAAAGGCGGCCAGGGTACGGCGGCTGAGCGGCAGTCCGGTCAGCGTCACCCCGTGCGGTGGCGCGAGCGCGGCCAGACGGGGGACGAGCGCCACGCCCTGACCGGCGGCGACGAAGGCGAGCACGGTGTCGAAGTCGTCGATCCGATGACGGACCCGCGGCTCGAAACCGGCCGCCTGGCAGGCCCGGATCGCCATCGCGTGGCACAGGGTCCCCGGCTTGCCGACGATCCAGGCGTCATCGCGCGCGTCGGCGATCGTGGCCCGGTCCGTGAGGTACATCTGCTCCCCGAACAGTGGCTCCGTCTCCAGCGACGCGTCGGTGACCGGCGGCACGAAGTCGTACTCGTGCACGAGCGCGACGTCCAGCTCACCGGCCCGCAGCGCGGCGGAGACGTCGGCGGGGTCGATCTCGGAGACCATCGGCCGCAGCCCCGGATGCGCGCGGGACAGCTCGGCGAGCGCGGGCGGCAGCAGCACGCGGGCCGCCGTGGGGAACGCGCCGATCCGCAGCGGCCCCGACGGGCCGCTGCGCACCGCGGCGAGCGCCGCGGACGCCCTTTCCAGCTGTTCGAGTACGTCCTGCGCGTGCTCGACGAGCAGGTGGCCGGCGGGCGTCAGGGCGACCGTCCGGCCCGTACGCTCCAGCAGCGGTACGCCCGCCTCCCGTTCCAGGGCGCTGAGCTGCTGGGAGACCGCCGACGGGGTGAAGCTGAGCGCCTCGGCGACGGCGGCGATGGTGCCGCGCTGGGCGAGTTCGCGCAGGAGGTGGAGCTTGCGAGGGTCGAGCATCAGACAAGCTTAAGCTCGTCAGCAGAAATCCGCGCTGGACCTAACGTATTGATCCGCGTCAGGCTGAGAGCATGCTGACAGGAATCCATGTGCCGCTGGTCACGCCGTTCACCCAAGAGGGTGAGGTGGCCGTCGAGGCGATCGACAAGCTCGCCCGCCACGTTCTCGACCAGGGCGCCGCCGGGCTGGTCGCGCTGGGCACCACCGGAGAGGTCGCGGCGCTGACGCCCGCCGAGCGGGCTCGGGTGATCGAGGTCTGCGTCGCGGTCTGCGCGGAACGCGAGGTGCCGCTGACTGTCGGCATCACCGGCAACGACACGCGCTCAACAGCCGCGGCGCTGAAGGAGCTGCCCTCAGGAGTCTCCGCCGCGCTGCTGACCGTGCCGTACTTCCTGCGTCCTTCGGAGCGCGGTGTCATCGCGCACTTCGAGGCGTTGGCGGAGGAGACGCCGGTGCCGCTGGTGATGTACCACATTCCCTACCGGACCGGGCAGGCCGTCAGTGCCGCGACCCTGCGTCACCTGGGCGGGCACCCGATGATCGCCGGAGTGAAGTACGCGACGGGCGGGATCGACCAGGATGCCCTGGACCTGCTCGGGGACCTGCCCGAGGGGTTCGAGGTGCTCGGGGGCGACGACCTGTTCATCTCGCCGCTGCTGGCGCTGGGCGCCGCGGGCGGCATCCTGGCCTCGGCGCACCTGGCCACCGACCGGTTCGTCGAGCTGGCCGCGGCGTGGCGCGCGGGTGACGTGGCCGGGGCCCGGGCGCTGGGTCATCGGCTCGCCCGGCTGTCGGCCGCGCTGTTCGCCGAGCCGAACCCGACCGTCGTCAAGGGGGTCCTGCACGCCAGGGGCCTGATCCCGACCCCCGACGTGCGCCTGCCGCTGCTCGCCGCCGGAGCGGAGGCGGTGTCACAGGCTGATCGGGTGGCTGGCGTCACAGGCTGACCTGGTGGCGGTACATCCAGGACAGTGACTCCTGGCTGGCCAGCTTCTTCAGGAAGATCGGCATCATCAGGTCGCGGAACACCCGGGCGACCGGGCCCGCGGCCTTGTTGTTGCTGATCGTCCGCGAATAGGCGACGACCTTCTCCACCCGCCCGCGCCGATCGCTCTCGAACCGCTCGAACGCCGCCCGGTGGTCCTTCGCCTCACGCAGGCACCTGGCCAGCACGACGGCGTCCTCGATGGCCAGCGAGGCGCCCTGCCCGGCGCTCGGCGAGGTGGCGTGGGCGGCGTCGCCGGTGAGCACCACCCGTCCCTTGTGCCAGGTCGGCAGGGGCGGCAGGTCGTGGATCGGCAGCGCCAGCGCTACTTCGCTCCGCTCGATCACCTCGGCGGAGAAGTTCGCGTCGTCCCGGAACGCCTCCACCAGGACCGGCTTCCAGTCCGCGGGAACGTCGCCCAGCTTGCGGGGCAGGTTGGCGAACCACCAGGTCTCGCCGGAGGCGGCCACGGTATAGCCGAAGAAGGCGCGCTTGCCGAAGACCATGTTGTAGACGCCCGGCTCGCCGGTGAACTTCGGGTCGTGGACGAGTCCGCCGAAGCTGTAGAGGCCGCTGTAGCGCGGCTTCGGGGCGCTCGGGTCGAGCTGGGCGCGGGTCCGCGAGTGGACGCCGTCGGCGGCGATCAGTATGTCGCCCGTCTCCTGCGTGCCGTCCTCGAAACGGGCCGTCACCTGGCCGCCCGTGTCGTCGAAGGAGACCAGGCGCTTGCCGTACGAGATCTTGATGCCATGGGAGAGGGCCTCGTCGCGGACGATGCGGTAGAGGTCGGCGCGCAGGATCGTGTGGCTCACCGTGCCGTCGTCCAAGGCCAGGCCGTTGGCCACCTCGCCGAGGCGCTTGCCGGAGCCGCTCCACATGACCATCCGCGGGGTGGGGATGCCCGCGGACAGCACCCGGCGGTGCGCGCCCAGCACGCGCAGGGCGTCCAAGCCGTTCGAGGCGACGTTGAGAAACGAGCCGACACTCTCGGCCGTGTCCGGGTAGGCCTCGAAGATCTCGGCGTCGATACCGGCCTTGCGCAGGGCCATCGCGGTGGTGGGGCCGCCGATGCCGCATCCTATGATCAGAGCTTTCATGATGATAACCTTTCGTTCGGTCGAACGAAATATATGCCGGGAAGGAGGACCGTGTCCAGAGATATTTCGGAACACCGAAAGAATTTGCTCGAAGCCCTGTTCATGGCCGGGCGGGACAACAGCAACGCCGCCGTGATGTTCCACAGCGCCGTCGGCGAGCTGCTGGGAGTGGGGATGACCGAGGAGAAGGCGCTAGACCTGCTGCAACGGCTGGGTCCGCTGACGGCGGGGGAGCTGGCTCAGCACACCGGCCTCGCGCCCGCCTCGGTGAGCGGGCTGATCGACCGGTTGGAAGGTAAGTGGCTGGTGCGCCGCACCCGCGACACCAAGGACCGGCGGCGGGTGATCGTCGAGGTCAACCACGAGGCGCTGGCCGGCGGCGACGAGGTCTTCGAGCCGCTGGTGACCGGGCTGTCCGAGCTCTACGCGGGCTACTCGGACGAGCAGCTGGAGCTGATCCTCGACTTCCTCACCCGGGCCACGGCCATCCAGCGACAGTGCACGACGCAGCTGACCTCGCCACGGTGACGCGCGCCAGTCCGGCGCGCGCCCCCTGATGGCCCGTCAGTCTGTCGTGTTCTCCCTGATGGCCGTGCCGACCTCGCCCACCCGGTCCGCGAGCAGGCCGATTGCGCCCACAGCCCTGGTCATCGGGTCGTCCTCGGCGCCGCCGAGCGCCTTGGCGCGCAGGTAGGCCGCCTTGAGGTCGCTCCAGCGAGCGGCCTGGGCGGGGGTCAGCCGGCCGCGCAGCTCGGCGAGCTTGAGCAGGTTGGCTTCCGCGTCGCTCGTCAGGGTCTGCGCCTCGCCGAGGTAGTGGTCGTCGATGACCGCCTCCAGCTCGGCCTCGTTCATGGCGGGCACGATCCGCTCGGCCAGCTTGTTCATGTTCCGGTACGAGCCCTGCAGGCGGAACGGCGGTTCGGTACGGGCGGCGTCGGACTGTCCGGCCGAGGCGATGTACGCCTGGTTGTTGGCCAGCACGACCTCCTGCACCCGCACCAGTTTGCGCAGCACGCTGAGGATCTGGTCCAGCTCGGTCTTGGCGTACGGGTGCCGGAGCTGGTCCGGCCGGGCGCTCTGGTCGCCGCGCGCCAGCCGTACCAGGAGCTCCACGTCGGCCCGGTCACGGGCGGAGAGCGGCGCCAGCACCGGGTTGGAGGTGAGCGCGTTGTCGATGTAGCTCAGCGCGAACAGCTCGTCCTTGCCCGACAGCACGTCGCCGAGGTTCCAGACGTCGGCGCGGTTGGCGAGCATGTCGGGGATGCGGAAGCGCCGGCCCGACTCGGTGTACGGATTGCCCGCCATGCACACCGCGAACCGCTTGCCGCGCAGGTCATAGGTGCGGGTGCGGCCGTTCCAGACGCCCTCGATCCGGCGCTGGGCGTCGCACAGCGAGATGAACTTCTGCAGCAGCTCGGGCGAGGTGTGCTGGATGTCGTCCAGGTACAGCAGCGTGTTGTTGCCGGTCTCCAGGGCGAAGGAGATCTTCTCGACCTCCTGCCTGGCCGTCGCGTCGGGCGCCTCCGCCGGGTCGAGCGAGGTGACGGCGTGGCCGAGCGCCGGGCCGTTCACCTTGACGAAGACCAGGCCGAGCCGGCTGGCGACGTACTCCATCAGCGTCGTCTTGCCGTAGCCCGGCGGCGAGATGAGCAGCAGCAGGCCCATCTGGTCGGTCCGCTTGTCCCCGCCGGCGGCGCCCAGCTGCTTGGCCAGGTTGTCGCCGATCAGCGGCAGGTACACCTCGTCGAGCAGCCGGTTGCGGACGAACGCGCTCATGACCTTCGGGCGGTATTCGTCCAGCCGCAGCCGGGCCCGCTCGGCGGTCACCAGCTCGGTGCGCCGCTTCTGGTAGGCCCGGTAGGCGGGCACGCGTTCGGTACGGAAGCGGCGGGTCCTGGCCAGCGTCTCGTCCAGGCGCAGCTCCAGCTTGCGGTCGGCGACGCGCGGGTGGGTGCCCAGCAGGCCCTCCACCGTGGCGGTCAGTGTGGCGCTGGAGTCGTGGCGGGGCAGGTCGCAGAGCTGTACGGCGATGGACTCGGGCACCTCTGGGCCCTTGCCGAAGGCGCCGATCCAGGCTCGGGCCAGCTCCAGCCGTTCGGGCAGCGCCACGGCCTTGAGATCCTCCTCGAACTCGCGTGACCTGGCCGGGCCGAGCGTCTGGTGGAAGCCCTGGAGGAGGGCGCGGGCCGCCGCGCTGGTCACGAAGCCGGTGGGCTGGGTGGCGAGCTCTTCGACGAGATACTCCCCGGCGAGTGAAGCCGTTTCGCCGGGGCCAAGGTGGAATGCGGCGATGTTCGAGCCCAGTTCCGTTGCCAGAGCGGCAATCTCCGGTGTGGGGCCGAAGACCGTGCGGGCGCGCACCAGCGACAGAGCCCGTGTGGCCAATGTTTTACGTGAAACCTCGTCCACTCCGAACGCCCAGTACAGCTGCGCCGCCGCCCGAGCCTCCGGCGGATACCGCAGCAGCCCGGCTCCCTCCCGGAGTCGCAGCAGCGTGTCGAGGATGGCGGTGGCATCGTGGTCGTGGACGCCGCGTTCGTACCCTTCGTCGTAGCGCTGTTCGGCCGCCTGCCGTACGAGGTCCTGGAGCGGCCCGCCCGGCACCGCCACGTCGAGCAGCGAGGCGGCCAGGTGCTCGGCGCGGTAGACCTCCGGGGTCTCCGAGGCGAGCAGCTGGTCCCAGAACGGGCGGGTGTCGGCGAACGCGGCGGGGGCGGGGGAGCGGTAGTCGGTCCCGGTGATGGCGAAGTGCATGTCGCCGTCGTGCGGTACCAGCGTGAGGTCGATCGGCTGAGTGTTGACCGCGAACCGATGCCGGCCCAGGCGCAACGTCTCGCCGCCGTCGGAGAACAGGTCGAGACGGTCGCGCAGGGCCCGGCCCGCCTCCTGCTGCGCGGCCTTGACCCTGCCGTCCAGCTCCTCGGCGCGTACCGCGTCGCCGAGCCCGCGCAGCTCGGTGGCGACCGAGCGGAGCTTGGCCACCATCGGGTCGGTGGCGAAGAAGGTGTTGACCTCGTCGAGCGAGCCCAGCGACGGCAGCCGCCTGGTGATGCTGCCCAGGATGCGCTCGGCCGAGGCGAAGATCCGGTCGGCCCGGCGGGCGAGCTCGTCCAGCTGCGTCTGCTTGCGGGCCGAGAACGCCTCGTAGACGTCGTCCCGCTTGGCCGCGAGCCGGGCGGCGAAGTCGTCGAACTCGCCGAAGCGCGTCTCCAGCGCCTCCAGCCGCAGCATCAACCTGCCGAGCTGCTCGTCGCACCGCTCAGGCGTGTCCGCCACCGCCAGCGCGCCGGTGATGGCCTGCCCGAGCAGCGCGAACTCGGCCGCGAACGCCGCCCGCCCCTCCGCCCCGAGCAGTTCACGCCGGCGGCCGTCCAGGAGGGCCCGCGCCCGGTTCACGCCGCCGAGCACCTCGGCGATGCGCTCCAGGATGGAGGTCCGTACGGTGGCGTCGGCGATCTCCAGCGAGCCCACGACCTCGGTGACGACCTCCAGCCCCTCGGACTGGGTGGCCAGGCGTTCCGTGACGGGCTCGGCCTCGGCGACGGTGGTGATCGCGGCGGCCTCGGCGGCCAGCCGCTCGACCGCCTCGTGGTAGCCGGTGAACGCCTCGGCCCCCTGGAGGAACCCGACGGCCCGCTGCCCTACGGACACCAGCTCGTCGGCCAGCGATCCGGTCAGCGTGTCCAGCTGGGCGAGGTCGAGGTAGCGGACCTCGCGCAGCGTCACCAGGCGGCCCTGGGCCCGGCGCAGCGTGGCCAGCAGCGTCACCCAGGCGTCGGCAGTGGCGGGGGTGTCGCCCCGGGCCTGCCGGACGAGCCGGGTGGTCTCCTCCGTGGCCTCGGCGAGGGTGCGGGCGGCCTGCCGGGTGAGCGCCTCCACGTGCTCGTACTCGTCGAGCACCTGCTCGGCGGTGGCCCGTACCTCGGAGAGCGGGTCGCGCAGGCCCTGCTCGCCGAGCCAGTGGTAGTGGTCGAAGGCCCGTGTGCAGGCGGCGATCAGCGCCTCGAACGTGGCGGCCGACGGCGCCATCTCACCGATCATGCGGGCCACCGACAGGCAGTCGGAGATGCCGCGCACCAGCTCGGCGTTGCCGATGCGCTCCAGCGGGCCGGAGCCGGTGGGCTGGGCGGCGGCGTAGGTGTCGGAGACGTACGGCGTCTGCCAGACCTGCATGGGGTGGACCCGCGTCGGCTCCTCGGAGGTGGCGCGGAAGACCACCATCGTGCCGTCGTCGAACAGGGAGTAACCGTGGCAGACGATGGGGTTGGCCACCTCTTTCCTGATGACGTTGTACGGCAGGAGCAGGGAGCGGCCGTCGCCCCTGGCGTGGAAGACGTACAGGACGTCCTCGCCGTTGGGGGAGCGGACCACGCGGTCGAACTCCAGGTCCGTGACGTCCGTGTCGAACGTCTTGCTGACCCCGGTGGCCAGGTAGTAGCCGCCGGGGAAGATCAACCCCTGGTCCTCGGGGAGGCGCTGGCAGGCCTGGCCGATGCCGTCGAGCCTGGTCACGGCCTTGGTACGGGTGTTGAAGACCAGGTGGCGCCAGTCGGGCTCCTTGTACGGCCGGATCCTGATCAGGATGAGCGGGCCGATGACGGCGTGCTCGACGTCGGCGTCGGCCAGGCTCTGGAGGGGCTCGGCCACGGGCTCGGCGTAGATGCCCTCGCCGGTCTCGGTGTTGTTCTCGATCTTGATGGTGAGGTCGCCGCCGACCGTTTCGACGAACACCTCGTCGCGGATGGAGATGTGCGGGTGGCGGCCGAGCACATGGTCGTCGCGGGTGGCCGGGGTCCAGACGAAGTCGTGCGAAGGCGGGAAGGCATGATCCCGCTCACCCCTGTTGTCCTGATATTTCGTGACTCCTTGGGGGCCGACCGTCCATCTGAAGACCCGGGTGTCGGCCGGGCCGGTCTGGAAGACGGCCAGCAGCTTGCCCTCGACGCGTCTCAGGTGGTGGAGCCTGGACTCCTTGTAGTAGCGGTACAGCTCGGCGAAGTCCTTCTGGAACGCCGGCTCCTCCAGGGCGGGAAGACGGTCGGGGTCGAACCTGAAGGCGTCGCCGTCCCTGGTGAAGCGGTGCACGGAGAAGACATCGGCGACCGTGGTCTCCGGCTTCAGCCCGATGAAGACGTTGTAGCCGAACAGCATGACGCCGCCCAGCGAGACGATGTCCCGGGGGACGCAGTTGTTGTCCGTACGGATGCGCTCGGTGCCGAGCAGGCGGAGCTCCGTGCCGCCGAAGACGGTCAGGCGCTGGGCGTTGACCCCTTCGGTGGCCGCGGCGAGAGCCTTGGCCTGGGCTTCCAGCCGGGACTTGAGCACCTCATAGGTCCCGGCCTCCAGGCCGACCTGACCGGCTGGAGCGGGCGCGCCGGGCTCCGCCGTACGGGAGCCCTGGCGCTGTGCGTCGTCGGTCACGCGCGATCAGACCTTCGCGGCGGTGAGCGCGGCCACCGGGGAGTCGGCCACGCCCAGGCGGCGGGCCGTCTCCAGGAGCTCGCCCAGCGGGCCCGAGTCGGGTCCGCCGTTCTGGATGAGCCGGAGCAGCAGCGCCGACACGGTCAGGTTCTTCAGGTCCTCGGTGCTCACCCCGTTGACCAGCGCGCTGAGGTCACCCGCGAGGCTGGCCGACCCGTTGAGGTACGGCGCCGCCAGCGTGCCGGCGACCTGCGAGTGCTCCACGAACCCGTCCACCACCTTGCCCGCGGTGATCGAGCCCACGACCTTGTCGAAGAACATCGTGTCGCCGCCGACGATGTCGATGTTCGCCTTGGCCAGACCGGCGGCCAGCACGCTGGCCTGCGACTCCGCCACCTGCCGCGTGACGTCGATCTGCTTGAGCCGTACGTCCTTGTCGGCCGCCAGACGCAGGCGGAACTCCTCGTGCCCCCGGCTCGCGTCGTCCAGCGCGGCCATCGCGGCGGCCTTCTCGGTCAGACCCTCGGCCTCGGCCTTGAGCTTCTCGCCCACCGCCGTCGCGGCGGCCAAGGCCATCGCCTGCTCGCCCTCCGCCTGCGCCTTGAGCCGGTCGCCCTCGACCATGGCCATGGACCTGGCGCCCTCCGCCTCGGCCCGCAGCCTCTCGGCCAGGACCGCCGCCTCCGCGCGGCCGACCTTCTCGATCGCCTCCGCGTCCCGCTCCTTGACCTGGACCTCGGCCAGCCCGGTAGCCGCCGACTCGGCCTGGATGCCCTCGGCCAGCCTGATCTTGGCTCGGGTGTCGAGCTCGGCGGCCTGCTGCCTGGCCTCGGCCAGCGTCAGTTCCTCGCGGGCCTTGAACTTCGAGGCCGCTTCTGCGGCCTCGGCCGCCTTGATGCCCTTGACCAGGTTCTCCTGTGCCTCGGCCTCGGCGGCGATGATCACGCTCTGGCGGGTACGCTCGGCCTCCTCGACCACGCGCAGCCGCTTGATGCTCTCCTCCTGCTCGGCCACCGTCTTGTCGACGGCGATCCGCTCGCGTACCACCTCGGCGATCGACCGCTTCTCGGTCTCGATCTCTTTGTCCTTGGCGATGCGCGACAGCTCGGTCTCCCGCTCGCGGGCGATGATCTCCAGCATGCGGTCCTTCTCGATCCGCTCGGTCTCGATCGCGATCACCCGCTCGCGGTTCTTCTCCGCGACGGCGACCTCACGGGCCCGGTTCTCGTGCTGTACGCCGAGCTGCTCGTCGGTCTTGATGTTGGCCGACTGCGACTTCAGCCGCTCCTCGGCCGCCACGCGGGCGATCTCCGCCTCCTCGCGGGCCTTCATCGTCTCGATCTCGCGCCGCTGCTTGACCTCGGCGTCAGCCTGCCGGCGCTGCAACTCCAGGATCGCCTCGCGGGCGTCCACGTTCTGGCGGGTGATCTCCTTCTCCTCGCGGCGCTGGAACTCGTTGGTCCGTACGTGCTCGATCGCCGTCAGCTCGGTGATCTTGCGGATGCCCTGCGCGTCGAGGATGTTGCTCTTGTCCAGCGCGGCCAGCGAGGTCTGCTCCAGGTAGTCGATGGCCGCGTCCTCCAGGCTGTAGCCGTTGAGGTCGGTGCCGATGAGCCGGACGATCTGGTCGCGGAACTCGTCACGCTTGGTGTAGAGATCGACGAAGTCGAGCTGCTTGCCGGCGGTCTTGAGCGCTTCGGAGAACTTCGCGTTGAACAGCGCCTGCAGGGTCGACTCGTCGCTGGCCCGGACGGTGCCGATGGCCTGGGCGACCTTGATGACGTCCTCGGCGGTCTTGTTGACACGTACGAAGAAGGTGATCTTGATGTCGGCCCGGATGTTGTCCCGGCAGATCAGCCCCTCGCGGCCGGTCCGTTCGATCTCGATGGTCTTCACCGAGATGTCCATGATCTCGGCCTTGTGAAAGACGGGGAGCACGGTGGCCCCGGTGAACGTCACGTCGACCTTGTTGACCTTCGAGATGATCAGGGCCTTGCCCTGCTCGACCTTCCGGAAAAGTCGGCTGATGACGGCAAGTAAGCCGATAACGATGACCAGCACGACGGCGAGGAATACGCCGAATCCGGTGGAGATGACGTCCATCAGTGCTCGCTTTCGTAAGGCATGACCCAGAAGAATTCGCCGTTGGCGTCGTATTCGAAGATGAGCGCGTTGTCGCCGCGCGCGAGCCGGTCCTGGCCCGTCGTCCTGACCTGGACGACGGCCGAGGAGCCGTCGGGCGCGGTGACCTCGGCCTGGCCGAAGTCGGCGGTCGCCTGGCCGGTGCGGATCACGCACATCTGGCCGACAAAGTCACCGCGCGACGGGCGCCGCGCGTCGGGAAAGAGCCGCCGCAGCGGCCTGAGCAGCGCCCGCGTACCCAACCAGGCCCCGAGCAGGGCAAGGATGGGCACGGCCGGCAGCGCGATCCCCGGCGCCACCTGACTGCCGACCAAGGTGAGCAGCCACGCGAACGCGATCAGTAGTGACAGTGCGATCCCGGCGGGCACTCCGCCCAGTCCCAGCCAGGGCGCCTCGCCGTCTTCGAAGTCGAAGAGGCCGGTTATGACAATGAACCAGTAGCCGGCGACCACGACGAGTAGGAAGGTGAATACCACCGTCGGGAAGCTCAGCACGACATGTAAGAACTCGGTCATCGAACCCCGGATACCCCGTCCCCCTGTGATGTCCGTCGGACTCTATACAGATAAAGCGGGACTAAAGCCGAAAGTTCCCGAAATGCGATCTGACTTGACCTCAAGTGCAGTTGAGGATGCACAGTCGACCTCATGAGTGGAAATTTCATGAAAGCGGCGGCGTTTGCTGACTTCGGCGGACCTGAGGTCCTCAGCGTGATGTCCCGGCCCATGCCGGAGGCCGGGCCGGGCCAGGTCCGGGTACGGATCAAGGCCGCCGGGATGCAGCTCTTCGACACGGCGGTGCGGGCCGGTTGGACACCGCCCGGCCTGACAGACCCGTTGCCACGGATCCCGGGCAACGAGTTCGCGGGGGTGATCGACCAGGTGGGGCCGGGCGTGGTCGATCAAGGAAGTCCGGGCGTGGTCGGCCAAGGGGAGCCGGGTGTGCGCCTCGACGTGGGCGCCGAGGTGCTCGGCTTCTCGCTGCTGAACAGCTACGCCGAGTACATCGTGGTCCCCGCCACCGACGTGACCCCCAAGCCACCGGAGCTTCCCTGGGAGGTGGCCGGCGCGCTGACCGCCGCGGTGCAGACCGCCGACATCGCCATCGGCCAGCTGAACCCGGTCGCGGGCGAGACGTTCCTCGTCCACGCCGCCGCCGGAGCGGTCGGCTCGGTCGCCGTACAGCTCGCCGTCCGTAGGGGCGCCACCGTGATCGGCACCGCTCGCGAGGAGAACCACGCCTACCTACGCGACCTCGGCGCCATCCCCGTCGCCTACGGGGACGGCCTCGCCTCCCGGGTACGCGCGCTCGCGCCCAGCGGGGTGGACGCGGCCCTGGACGGGGCGGGTGGCGCGGCGCTGGACGTCTCCCTGGAGGTGGTCCCGGACCGTGACCGCATCCTGACCATGGTCGACCACGCCAAGGCGGACGAGCTGGGCATCATGGTCACGAAGGGCGTCCGCACGGCTGAGCGTCTTGCTCGGTATGCCGCGCTTGTCGCGAAGGGGGAGCTGAAGTTCCTGATCCGCCGGACGTACCGGCTGGAGGAGGCGGCGGACGCGCACCGCGAGATCGAGACCCGCCACGGCCGCGGCAAACTCGCCCTCCTGATCTGACCCTCCGCTGCTGTTTCGGGCCGGTCGGCCCTTCGCGCGCCGCGGCTCGGCCGGAGGCTGGTGGGCCGGTCAGCCCGCGGTGCGCTGGCGTTGGTTGAACCGGCCCACCTTCGCCCGGTTGCCGCACGCCTCCATCGAGCACCAGCGGCGGCTGCCGTTCTTGCTCGTGTCGAGGAACCACAGCACACACTCCGGGTTCGCGCACTTGCGCACCCGCTCGGGCCGCTCGCGGAGGATCCGCACCAGGTCCGCCGCCGCCAGCCACGCCGCATGCCACGCCGCCTCGTCCACGACGACCAGCTCGTACGGCTCATGCGGCTCGCCGGTGCGGATCAGTGGGCGGCGGCTGCCGTGGCCGAGCACGGCGTTGAGCCGCTCAGGCCCGCGCCCGTCCAGCACGGCTCGCAGGGCGGCACGAGCCTCCACCAGCCGATCCCGTACGCGCTCCGGCTCGTCGCCACCCGGCAGCCCGTGATCGTCGAGCCAGGCCTGCACGCCATCGAGGTCGTCGAACTGATCGACCAGCACCCCATGCTCCGTCCACACCGTGTTCGCCAGGTCGAACGCCACAGACTCCCCACGCAGCGGCCGCACTCTCACAGGACCTAACCTCTCAAATCGGTTTGACCGGTTAATCACATGCTATCACTTAACCATCAAAGCCGATTTAGAAGGTTATGAGGAGTCGCTATGACCACCCGCTACCGCACTACTGTCATCGACGGCCTGGACGTCTTCTACCGCGAGGCAGGCGACCCGTCGGCCCCCACGCTCGTACTGCTCCACGGCTTCCCCACCTCCTCGATCGCCTACCAGGAGCTGATCGCCGACCTCGCTGATGAGTTCCACCTGATCGCCCCCGACTATCCCGGTTTCGGGCACAGCTCGGCCCCGGCCGCCTCGGAGTGGGACTACACCTTCGACCATCTCGCCGACGTCGTCGACCGGCTGCTCGACTCGCTCGGCCTGACCAGGTACGCCATTTACGTACACGACTACGGCGCCCCCGTCGGCTTCCGTCTCGCCCTGCGCCACCCCGAGCGGATCACCGGCATCATCAGCCAGAACGGCAACGCCTACGAGGACGGACTGGCCCCCTTCTGGCAGGACCTCCGCGCGATCTGGGCGAACCCCTCCGAAGCCGACCTCGCACCGCTGCTCGCCCACTACACACGTGAGGCCACGCACTGGCAGTACACGCACGGCGTCTCCGACGTCTCCCTGGTCAACCCCGACAAGGAGGCTCTCGACCAGGCCCTGCTCGACCGTCCGGGCAATCACGAGATCCAGCTCGCGATCTTCATGAACTACGCCACCAACGTGGCCGCGTACCCGCAATGGCAGGACTACCTGCGCACCCACCAGCCCCCTGTGCTCGCCGTCTGGGGTCGCAACGACGAGATCTTCGCCCCGGAAGGTGCCAAGGCGTTCGCTCGCGACGTGAAGGACGCCCGCGTCCACCTCCTGGACGCCGGCCACTTCGCCCTGGAAACCCGCCGTCCCCAGATCGCCGCTCTCGTACGAGCCTTCCTCCACAGCCTGTCGGATTGACCCCGGCGGCTGTCCTACAGGCGGTGACGGACCGCCTCGGCCACGGCGAGTTGGATCTCGTTGAGCTCCGGCTCGCCCCGGGCCACGTCCCAGAGCGAGTTCTGCAGCACCCGGCCGAGCGTCCAGCCAGCAGCCCGCCGCCGATCCAGCCCGAGCCCGTCAACCATGAAGTCGAACCGCCGCAACACCGCCCGCCGCACATCCCCGGTCGCCACGGCCTCCTCCCACCGGTTGCGCAGCGCGGGCATCAGGTCGAACCCGGGGTCCCCGGCGAGCGGCTTGGGATCGATGGCCAGCCACGGCTCCCGTACCCCGGCCAGCACGTTGTCGTAGTGCAGATCCCAGTGCAGCAACCGATCGCCCGGCTCACCCACCAGCTCACGAACCGCCCCCGCGCAGACCTCCAACCAGTGCCGATCCCGCTCCCTGGGCAGCACCGCCACCGCGTCGGAAACGCGGTCGAGCATGCCACCCGCGATGTCCCCCAACTGGCGCATCCCCTGGGGAGCGGGCAGCACCACCAGCCGCCGAAGCAGCTCGGTGAGGATCTCCAGCGCCTTCATGACATCGGGTTCGGACGACAGCGGCCGCTCGGCGTCGAGTCGTTCGAGCAGCAGGATGCCGGTGGCGGGGTCCTCGTCGAGCAGCAACACCGACCCGTCACCCGCCCAGGCCCGCAGCCCCGGCCCCTCGCCGGCGTTCTCGTCACTCACGGGCTGCAGCTTGAGCGCCGCCCGTGTCCCATCGCCCCGCACCACGGGCAGCACCAGCGACACCACCCCGTGCGCGGGCGCACCGTCCAGCCGCAGGTCCCATCGCTTGAGATAGCGCTCGGCCAGCGCCGGTAACCCGGCAGACCAGGACCGCCCGGCTTCTCCGTCGTACTTCACGTGAGACTCGGTCAAAGCGGCAGGCACCACGATCTCCACCTACCCAGTCTGCCGCAAGCACCGGCAGGTCATACCCAGGAACATATGCACGCGTCCGCGCCATGTTCGACCGTATCGAGGAGAGCCGCCGATAGCCGTGCGCTTTCTGGACACCGGCCTGGTCCTCGACCACGCCGCCCTCACCGACTGGCTCGCCAAGGACATCGAGATCGAAGTGATCATAGCCGTCCGCCGCGGCTACCCCATCGTCATCCCCACGATCGTCGCCGCCGAGGCCGCCCGTCAGGTCCGTACCGAACCCGCCCGCGAACGCCTGCAGGGCCTGCTGTACGTGATCGCCCACCACGTCGACCCGCTCGACAGGGATGACGCCGTCACGGTCGGCTCACTGGTGGCGGAGCACGACGTCGCCTCGCTGCCCGCCGCCCACACCGCACTCGCCGCATCACACCGCCGCACCGACGTCGGCAACGCCACCGACTGGCGCATCATCACCCGCGACGGCGGCCCCTACCGGCGACTCTGCCCGGACGTCCCGGTCAACTGGCTCTGACCCGAATGGAACATGACAGCGCACGCGCGGCATGCGTGGCGTTCCCAGGCGCCCGGTCGTCTCTCAGCAGCAGACGTTGGTCGATCGTCCGGGTGAGGCGCTCGCGGCGCCTGAAGACGTGCCGGCGCTCGCCTCCTGGTCCTGGACGATGCGGCCGCGCAGCATGATCTCCATGACCTTCATGAAGCGCTGCGTCCTGGACCGGCCGATGACGAACGGATTCGTCGCTCCCGTGGACCCGGCCCGCAACTCCTCGATGCGCGCCAGGCTGTTGTCGCAGCCTCCATGATTGTTCAGCTCGACGTCCACCCCTGCCTGCCGCATCCTGGAGGCGAAGGCGAGCACAGAGGAGAGATTGGTGCGCTTGTCCGCGGTCGCGGCGGGTGGCGCGGTCCCGCCCCACAACATCGCGGTGTGTCGTAGCCCCTTCCAGCGCACCGGGAAGATCGGCGAGACGGTGCCCGGCGTGTGCCCGGGCGTGTGGTGGAACGCGACTGTGGTGTCGCCGAGGGTGAGCCTCTGTCCGTCGGATATCTCCAGGTCTCGCTTGGGCGCATTGGCCGGACGTTCGGCAGCGATGACATTCCAGTCGGCTCGGCTCATCATGACTCGGGCGCCGTACTGGTCGGCGAGGAACTGGGCGCCGCCGAAATGATCGCTATGGCCGTGGGCGACCACCACGTACTTGATCTTCGCTGGATCCACTCCCACAGAGCGCAGCCCGGGAACGATGATCTTTTCGGCGTCGTCCGGTGATCCCATCGCGTCGATGAGGATGACGCCCTGGGAGGTGAGCAGGGCCGTGGCCTGGACGAAGCTGGTGCCCACCACCGCGACATCGTCGAAGATCTTCAGTGGCGCGAGGGGCTTCGCCGACGGCATCGGGAGGCCCGGCGTGAGCACTTTGACGAGGGCCCGCAGCACCGGGTCGTCGCCGGCCAGCCTGGCCGCGCGGTCGTAGTAGTGCTGTGCGCTCTTGGGAGCGGCGGCCGATGCCGCCGATGCCTCGGCCTCGCGTCCCGCCAGCGGCAGGAGGGCCGCGGCGGCCAGCAACGCGCGGCGGGACGGGCTGGACTGCCCGAAGGACATGGGCGAACACCTGCTTTCACGGGCCAGAGACCTGGAGGCGATCACGACCCCGATGGACGTCAATGCCCGCTTAGCAGACCAGAACCGATCTCCTTGCGTCCAATATTGCTATCTATCGTCCATCGATAAGGAAGTAGATATCAAAGCTGATCAGGCGCACCAGTCAGCCGCCCGCCAGCGGGACGAGCTTGACGAAGGAGGCGACGGGGTCGGCGATCAGATCGATCTCGGTGTCCAGGTCGTCGACCGAAAATGGTGCCTCCGTTCAGGGCCTGGTCGCGGAGCGGCGGCGCATGAGGAGGCCGCCCGCGCCCGCCGCTGCTATCAGGGCGGAACCCGTCAGTACGAACAGGCGGCCGTCCGGACCGGCGTCGCCGCCCGCGCCCGTGTCGGCTCCCGCCTTCGGGGTGGCGGAAGGCTCAGACTTGTAGGAGGTCTTGGTCGATGACTTGGGGGTCGGGGACTTGGACTTCGTGGGGGTCGGCGATGGGCTGCTGCCGCTGCCTGCCCCGATGGTGAGGGGGTACGTCTTGAGGCTGGTGTCGCTCTGAACCTCACACTCGATGACCGGGGCGGTCGGTGAGGTGCCGATGTTGATGGCGGCCGGCTTCACCGTCGCCGAGCCCGAGTTCTTCGAGGTGGTCTTCATGTCGACGGTGGTAGGCAGCGTGATGGGCTCGCTCGCGGTGACCGCGGCCAGCTCGCCCACTCCGGTCGCGGAGGTCAGCTGGGTGATGCCGGAGATCGAGGCGTAGGCGTACAGCTTGCTGCCTGCGGGCAGCCCGGTCGATGGGGCCTCGAGTTCGTAACCTGTCTCATAGGTGCCCGACCAGCCGATCGAGAACTGTTCGCCGGTCTTGGGAGTAGTCGTCGGCATCGTCAGCGTGGTCTTGACCTTGACGGTCTGCGGGCTGGCCTCGGTGCCGGTCTTGCAGGAGTAGGTGACCACGTCGCCGGTACCGGTCCCGGTGCCGCCCTGGCCGACCGTGATCACCACGCTGGTCGTGCTGGTGGTCGTGCACGAGGTCACGTCCGACGGCGCGCTGGCCAGGCTCAGCTTCAGGCTGCCCTGCTCGGTGGAGCCCTGGACCGTCACCTCGCCACCCGTCGTGGCGGTCACCGACACCGTGCTCGCCACCTGTCCGGCGAGTACGGAGGTGGATCCGGAGGTGACGCTCGCGCCGGTCTTGCTGAGATCCGTGTGCGTTCCGCCGGTCACCGTGAGTTTCCCGGCGACGTGGACCTGCGTGGTGGTGGTCGGTGCCGTGCGAAGCGTCAGGGCGGGAATGCGCCACTTGACGTCGAACGTGCCACTCGCCGTATCGGGCATGGTGAGCGGCACGCTGAGCGAGGTGTCGCTGAACGGGCCGCCTGTACAGGTGTAGGCCAGGGTGAGGGTCTTGTCGGCCATGGCTTGCGCTTGCGCGGAAGATGGCAGGCATAACGCGATCACCGCGCCGACGAGCCACAGAGCGGACGCGTGCCTGACGAAGCGGCGCCACACCCCGGATGCCGGCAACTGTCTCATCCCCATCCCACGACTAAGTCAAAGGACGTATCAGAATTCCAGCTCTTGGTCACGATTGGGTAGAGTCCAGGACGGAATTCCGCGGCATCGGTCGGCGAATAGCGGCACGGGTCAAGAGCGGAACAGCGGATCAGTAATGCCAGGGGAAGGGGGACCAGTCGGGTGCGCGCTTCTCCAGGAACGAGTCGCGGCCCTCGGCGGCCTCGTCCGTCATGTACGCCAACCGCGTCGCCTCGCCGGCGAACACCTGCTGCCCGACCAACCCGTCATCGACCATGTTGAAGGCATATTTCAACATCCGCTGGGCTGTGGGCGACTTGCCATTGATCTTGCGGCCCCACTCCAACGCCCGCTCCTCCAGCTCGGCATGAGGGACGACAGCGTTCACCATCCCCATCCGGTGCGCGTCGGCGGCGGAGTAGGTGTCGCCGAGGAAGAAGATCTCGCGGGCGAACTTCTGCCCCACCTGCCGGGCCAGGTACGCCGACCCGAAGCCGCCGTCGAAGCTGGCCACGTCGGCGTCCGTCTGCTTGAAGCGGGCGTGCTCCTCGCTGGCCAGCGTGAGGTCCGACACGACGTGCAGGCTGTGCCCGCCGCCCGCGGCCCAGCCGGGCACCACGCAGATGACGATCTTGGGCATGAAGCGGATCAGCCGCTGCACCTCCAGGATGTGCAGCCGGCCGGTGGACGCCGAGCCGTCGGCGTACTGGTAGCCGTCCTTGCCCCTGATCCGCTGGTCGCCGCCCGAGCAGAAGGCCCAGCCGCCGTCCTTGGGCGAGGGGCCGTTGCCGGTGAGCAGCACGCAGCCCACGTCCGTGGTCTGCCGGGCGTGGTCGAGCGCTCGATAGAGCTCGTCGACCGTCTGCGGCCGGAACGCGTTGCGTACCTCGGGGCGATTGAAGGCGATCCGTACGGTGCCCTGGTCGACCGCCCGGTGATAGGTGATGTCGGTGAAGTCGAATCCCTCGACCACCTGCCATGCCTTCGGATCGAACAGTTCGGAGACCATGGGGGGAGCCTAACGGATCTGCCCTTCGGCCCATTCGGCCCAGTCCCGCGCCGTGGTGCTGAGGTGGTGGCCGTACTCCAGCACAAGCCTCCCGTACACCGACAGATTGTCCTGCCCGGACTCCACGAAGTCCCTGATGCTCTCTATGTGCGCCAACCGTTCGGCCGCCATCTCCGCCTGCCGCCGCAGGTAGTCCTTGGCCTGTGACGGATCCACCTGGGCCAGGAAGAACACGCGCAACAGCATGTCGCTGCGTACGTTCCGGACCGGCTCCACCTCGATGAGCCAGTGGCGCAGCTCGGCCAGGCCCTCTTCGGTGATGGCGTACTCCTTGCGGCCACGCGGCCCCTCGGCCGCCACGCTCACCAACCCGGCGTCGGCCAGCTTGCCGAGCTCGGCGTAGAGCTGGCTCTGCGTGGCAGGCCAGACGTTCGCGAGGGAGACGTCGAACATCTTCATCAGGTCATAGCCGCTCGCCGGTCCTTCGGAAAGCAGGCCGAGCGCGGCATGTCGAAGACTCATATTCCTATATTGACATATCGAGCCCGCAGGTTCTACCTTCGACATGTCTACATAGGAATGTCGTAGGGAGATTGACATGCGCGGCCTGCTGGGATTCGCCCCCTGGATCCTCTACGCGATCATCGCCACCGGCGACGAGTGGCGCTGGGGCGCCATCACCGGCCTCGTCATCGCGCTGGTCCTCGTCGTCGTGGACCGCCGAGCGGGGCGGGCATGGGACGAGATGGTGATCGAGTCGAGCGCCGCGGTGTTCTTCGCCTGCCTCACGGTCCTCTCGCTGATCGATCCGCATTCGTTCCTCACGCCGTACGGCCCGGCGCTGGTCAACGTCTGGCTGGCGGGCACAGCCTGGGGCTCGCTGGCCATCCGCCGGCCGTTCACGCTCGGCATCGCGCGGACCATGGCGCCCAAGGAGGCCTGGAACACCCCGGCCTTCTACCGGGTCAACGCGGTCATCACCACGGTCTGGGCGAGTGCGTTCACCGTCGCCGCCGTGTCGCTGACTTTCGTGCTGGCCGCCGCGCCGCACGCGACCGCCGTGGTCATCGCCATCAAGGTGATCACGTTCGCCGCCCCGGCCGTCTTCACCGCCCGCTACCCCAAGGTCGTCCAGGCCCGAGCCCGCCGCGCCGCCGCTGCCGACAAGTAGCGACAAGCAGGAGCGTCATCGCTGATGTGGGCGGCCGATGTCCTCGACGCGGTTTCTAGGGGTTCTGGAAAAAGACCTCGGGGTTGGTGGTGGACGGGCCGTCCAGCAACTGCTGGTGTTCGCCACGTAGGTGCTGGTCGAAGAAGGCGCCCACGTACGCTGTGGTGATCTCGCCCGACCGCGTTCCGGGGAGCGGCGCGGTGGGGTCGGTGATCCCTGCCTGCCCGCCCAGGATGGGCAGGTCGATGAAGGTGAAATGGCCGGCGTCGGCCACTGTCAGCCAACGCTTCCAGCCGTCCAGGCGTCGCCAGTCTCGCGGCCAGCTCGTGTCCGTGGAGTCGGGCGAGTGCTGGGCCTTGGTGCCGAGCATGAGGAATGGCCGCTTGCCGAGACCGGCTTTCGGAACCGGCGCGAAGAACGTGCCGTCCATGTTCACCCCGGCGCGAACACGGCGGTCCGCGGCCATGACGCTCGCCGCGGCATTGCCGCCGAGCGAGTGACCGGCGGCGCCGATTCGTCGCGGATCGATCATCTTCCAGCGCTTCCAGACAGGTGCGTGTCCACCGGCGCGGGTCAGTTGGCCGATGACGAAAGAGATATCGGCCGCCCGGCCGGCGGCGGCCTTGCCCAGCAGCTTCTTCTCCTCCTCATCGGAGGGAGCCTTCTCCACCGTCTCGCATGCGACGCAGGTCAGGGTGCGGCCGCCTGGGAAAGTGGTGCCGTACGACTCGTAGGCGTGATCGACGAGTGCGACGACGTAGCCCTTGGAGGCGAGCTCCTCGGCGAGCGTGGTCAGGGTGGCGCGGTTGAGAGTGAAGCCCGGGGAGAGCACCACCAAGGGGTGCCTGCCGCCGACTGGGCGGGCGCCGACGCGTGCGTTCGTGCGCGTGTCGGCGAGCAGCTCGAAGCGCCCGACACTGCGGAAAGACCAGGTCCTACCCCGACTTTCGGCGAATTGACAGTGTGGTCAACGTCATAGACGGTGACGTTCCACGGTCAGGGGACCTCGGCTCGTAGCTCCGCGAGCAGCTCGCCCTGGTCGGCGAGCATGTCGGTGAGGATGCGGCGAGCGGCCCCGAGCAGATCGGCCAGCTCAGGGGTGGCCAGCGTGTAGACGACGGTGCTGCCCTCGCGGATGGCGCTCACGATCCCGGCTCTTCGCAGCACGGCCAGTTGCTGGGAGAGGCTCGACGGCTCGATGTCGATCTGGGCCAGGAGTTCCCGGACGGGGAGCGGGCCTTCCTGGAGTAGCTCCAGCACTTTGATGCGAGCGGGGTGGCCGAGAGTTCGGAAGAAATCGGCCTTGGCCTGGTAGACCTCCACGTGCATAGTGTCAGACTAATCCAGCGCACTTGCATAGTTCTTCAAGTCGTAACGTTGTTGGCTAAGATGACAGCGGGGACTAGGGAGTAGCCATGGGCCGAGGAAGAGCCAAGGCGAAGCAGACGAAGGTCGCTCGCCAGCTTAAGTACACCGATCACAACATCGACTACGACCGGCTCCGCAAGGAGCTGGGCGCCGACTCGCCGCATGACGAGATGCACCCGACTACGGCGTCCGAGCAGGAGTCCGAGCACGCGCGCTGACGCGTGTCAGCTTCGCAGGGGCAAGGGTGACGAGCTTGAGCCGCCTGGCCTCCGGCGCCGGATCCGGCGCGGAGAGCTCCAGGCGGCCCAGCACCTCTCGGAGGATGACACGCATCTCCAAGAGGGCGAGCTGGGCGCCGACGCAGAAGCGCCGGCCGCCGCCGAAGGGCATCCACGCCTTGCCGTGGGCGTCCGCGCCGTCCAGGAAGCGTTCGGGCCTGAATTCCTCAGGTGACGGCCAGATCGACGGGTCCTGGTGGATGAGTGCGATGAGCGGTGCCGCGTACCATCCTGCGGGCACCTCATAGTCGCCCAGCCGCAGCGGGGTATCGACCAGCCGGGGCGCCTCGAAGACGACCGGCCTGACGCGCAGTGCCTCCTTGACCACGGCATCGAGATACTCCTCGTCGTGCGGCAGCCGGTCGAGCACATCAGGGGTGCGCAGCAGCCGCTCGAACGCCCACGCCAGCCCCGTGGCCGTCGTCTCGTGACCGGCGATGAGCAGGGTGATCAGCTCGTCGCGCACTTCCTGGTCCCCGAGCTCGGTCTCGAGGAGCCTGCCCAGTACGTCGGTGCCGCCCGGCTCGGCGCGCCGCCGGCCGATCTCGTCGAACAGGATCTCGTCGACGGCCGCGCGCAGCCGCAGGAACCGCGCGTACGGCGTGAACGGCAGGCGCCGCGAGGCCTCGCGCAGCCGGGGCGGCAGCACCATCATCGCCGGCGAGCCGCCGATCTCGATCAGCTTCGGCAGCAGCACGCGTAGCCGGTCGAGCCGCTGGGCGTCGCGGATGCCGAAGACCAGCCGGAGTATGACCTCCAGCGTGATCTCCTGCATGCGGTCGCGCAGCGGGAACGGGGTGCCAAGCGGCCAGGCCGCGATCTTCTCGGCGGCGATGGCGGCGATCTCGCCCTCGTACCCGGCGATCTGCTTGGCACGGAGCGGCGGGGTGAGCAGCCGCCGGTGCCGCCACCACGGCTCGTCGTCCAGGGTGAGCAGGGAGTGCGCGCCGACCATCGGCTCAAGGAAGTCGCGCCGGACGCGACCGGCCCGTCCGCCGCCCTGGTCGAGTCGGTAGACCTGCTCGGCCAGCTCGGGGGTGGCGACGTAGACCTCGGGCGGGAAGCCGAAGAGGCGCACGGTGAAGATCGGGCCGTATTTGCGGCGGCACTTCTCGAGCGCGCCTATCGGGTCGCTCAGCAGCCAGGCGGTCTGGAGCAGTGCAGGGAGTCTCGGTCCAGGGGGAAGCATCGTTCGACCCCTCCTTCGTATATATACGTACGTCATAGACGATCGTATATATCGATAGCATAGAACGCGTGTCGAGAACAGAGCTCGGTGGATACCGGGAGAGACTTCTGGCGGCGGCGGTCAGCTGCCTGCAGGAGAAGGGCTACGCCCGTACGACCGCCCGCGACCTGGTCGCCGCGTCGGGCACCAACCTGGCCTCCATCGGTTACCATTTCGGCGGCAAGGACGCCCTGCTCAACGAGGCGATCGTGGCCGCCTATGACGCCTGGATCGAGCACGTGGAGGAGTCGGTCTTCGGGGGACCGCTGGCGAGCCCGAAGGAGATGCTCGAACGCGCCATGGTGGCCCTGGTCGACGTCTTCGCGGAGATGCGGCCGCAGCTGGTCCTGGCCGTGGAGGCATACCCGGCCGCCCTGCGTGAGGACGTGCTGAGGGAGAAGCTGGCCGCCGTCTACGCCAGGGCCAGGAAGGCGGGCGTCGACATGATCAACAGGGCGGCGGGGGAGCTGGGGGTGGAGCTGGGGTTCGCGCCGGACGCCCTGATCGCGGTCCTGATCGCGATCTCGGACGGCCTGATGATCCAATGGCTCCTGGACCCGGAGAGCACCCCGGACGCCCACCAGGTGGTGGAGGCGCTGGCCGCACTGTCGGCCTTCATAGCCTGACCTCTGATCGCCTGACCCCTGGCCGTCTGATCAGGGCGTGCGGGTGTCGCGGGTCGCGAGTCGCGCGGTCAGGACGCCGCGCAGGTGTCGTGGGTCGCGTCGAAGCCCTTCAGCGCCTCGGTGTCGTCGGTGCGGATGGGCTTGGTGCCCTTCCAGTCGTCGCCGATCACCAGCACCAACCGGCTCGTCTGCGCTCCCGCCACCAACCGCGTCGTGGACGTGAGCAGGTCCTTGGTCAGGGTCGGGACGCCCGTCTCGCCCTTGGGTCCGTAGAAGATCGTCGTCTTGGCGTTCGGCTTGCGGGCCGTGTCGCCGATCTTGGTGATGTGGTAGCCCCGCTGCTCCAACGAGGCGGCCACCTGCGTGCCGAGACCGGTGCGGTAGGTCCCGTTGCGCAGCTCGATCTGCATCTTGGACCTGGACACCTTGGTCTGCCCGCCCTTGACGCCCTGCACGCTCTCATCCTTGGACACGATCTGGAACAGCTTCCCGGCCTGCGGCTGGACCCATTCCACCCGGCCCGGCTGGGTGAGCGAGTAGTGCCACGGGGTGGTGATGAAGCGGATCTGCCCCGCGTTGAGGCCCTGCAAGCTGGTCGCCAGGTCCTTCATCACGCCGGGGGTGAGGTCGGGGTCGGTGGTGACGGCCTTGGTGCCGGCGTCGAGGAAGTTGAAGAGTTTGGCCGGGTCGGTGAGCGTCTGCCCGCTCATGACCTTCTTCACCATCGACGCGATGAACATCTGCTGGCGCTGGATCCGCCCGATGTCGGAGCCGTCGCCCATGCTGTAGCGGGCACGGACGTAGCCGAGCGCCTGCTCGCCGTTGACCGTCTGCCGCCCGGCGGCCAGGTGGAGTAGCGCCTTCTTGTCGTTGACCGCCTCGGGCAGGCAGATCTCCACGCCGCCCACCGCGTCGACCATGCTCTTGAAGCCGGTGAAGTCGACCTTGACGAAGTGGTCGATGTGGATGCCGGTGAGCGACTCGATCGTCTTCCAGGTGCAGGCGATGCCGCCGGAGTTGAACGACTCGTTGATCATGCCCAGGTGCGGCTGCTGGCCGGTCAGTCCGGCCTTTGCGCGGCAGGCGGGCAACTGCACCAGCGAGTCGCGAGGAAAGCTGACGACCATGGCGTTGTCCCGCTTCGACGAGACGTGTGCCAGCATGATCGTGTCGGTACGCTCACCCGCGACACGGCGGCCGTACTTGGCGTTCTTGCCGTCGCGCTGGTCGGAGCCGACGATCAGCACGTTCATCGCGGTGTCCGCCACCTTGGGCGGACGGGACGCGCCGAGGTCCTCGGCCGAGACGGCGTCGTGCTTCACGTTGCCGTACAGCTTGAGGTAGACGCCGACCGCGACGCCCGCGATGACCAGCACGATCGTCATCACGATCGCGACCGTCCACCACAGCCAGCGTTTGCGGCCGCGGGCCGGAGCTTGAGGGGATGGTGGCGCGTCCAGCAGCCCGCGGTTCACGTGACTCCCATGGGACAGGGCCAACGGGCCGCCGCCCATGGCCAAGACCTCCGCCGTACAGATCTCGGCCGGTTGGACCTGCCGAGTGTACTAAGCCGGATCGAGTGAGATCCGCTATTCGGGCAGTCGCACGCGCAACGACACCGCGCCGCGCAGGTCGAGCCACGCCGCGCCCGGCCCGCGTACCAGACGCAGCACGACCTCGTCGCAGCCGGGGCAGCGGGCGACCAGCCCCGGTTCGGGGCCATACACGCGGAGTTCGGCGACGGGGCCGGTCAGCCCGCAGCTCGCGCAGCGGCCGACGGCCGCGGTGACATCCACGGCGAAGATCTCGCTCAGCGGCCCGGCGAGGGCATTGCCGTCCAGGTGTTCAGCGGTCATGTCAGCCTCCGGTCGGGCCGAGGTGCGCGGTGGTCAGGTCAGTCACAGGCCGATGCCTTCGGTGGTCGGGTCAGCCTCCGGTCGGGCCGAAGCGTTCGGTTCTGATGCGCTCGGGCGCGTGCCCGAGCGCGAGCAGCAGGTCGGCGGTCGCCTCGACGAACCCCGTCGGCCCGCAGACGTAGCACTCCGGCTCGAAGCCGGCGGGCCAGCCGCCTTCCGCCAGGTCGTCCAGCAGGATGCGCCCGGCCGGGCGGGGCCAGCCGTCCGGCACGGCCCGCGTGTAGATGTAGCCGACGTCGAGCCCGGCGTCGGGACGGCGCAGTTCCTCGGCGTAGTAGCGGCCGCCGGGCTCGCGCAGTGAGTACAGCAGCCGGAACGGCACCCGGCTGCCCGCCCGGCGACGCTCGCGGATCATGGCCATCAGCGGGACGATGCCCGAGCCGCCGCCGACCAGCAGCACTGGCGAGGTGCTCTCGGGCCGCCAGACGAACCAGCCGCCGACCGGCCCACGGATCTCCACCTGGTCACCGGGCTCTATGACCTCCGTGAGGTACGGCGAGACCTCCCCGTCGGGTACGCGTTCGACGGTGAGCTCGACCGTGTCGCCGTTGGCCGGGGCGGACATCGAGTAACTGCGCTGGGCGCTGTAGCCGTCCTCTGCGGTCAGCTTCACGTCAACGTGCTGACCGGCCAGGTGTCCCGGCCAGCCCGGCACCTGGAAGACCAGCGTGCGGGCGCTGGCGGTCTCGTCGCGCAGCGCGGTCAGCCTGGCCGGTCGCCAGGTCAGGCGGCGCACCTAGTCGCCCTCGTAGCGCTGCTCGCGCCATGGGTCGCCGTAGTTGTGGTAGCCGGCGGTCTCCCAGAAGCCCGGCCAGTCCTCGTCGAGCAGCCGGATGCCGTGGATCCACTTGGCCGACTTCCAGAGGTACAGATGCGGCACCAGCAACCGGGCCGGGCCGCCGTGCTGGGGTGCGAGCTCCTCGCCGTCGAACTTGTGGACGATCCACGCCTTGCCGTCGAGCAGGTCTTCCAGGGGGAGGTTCGTGGTGTAGCCGCCGTACGAGTACGCCAGCGCGTATTCAGCGGCCGACTCTACATTCTCGAACAGCGTGTCCAGCGAGACGCCCTGCCAGCCGGTGCCGAGCTTGGACCATTTGGTGACGCAGTGGATGTCGACCGTCGGCGTCTCCTGCGGCAGCGCCATCAGCTCCGGCCAGGTCCACCGGTGGGTCTGCTCGGCCTCGGTGTCGATGGCGAACTCCCACCGCTCCAGCGGGATCCGCGGCGTTGGCCCGGTCGACAGCACCGGGAAGTCGTCGACCAGGTATTGGCCGGGCGGCAACCGGTCGTCGTCGCCCCTGCGCCGGCCCTGGAAGCCGCGCGAAATGATGCCCACCGGCACTCCCTTCAGCGATGCACCAGATCACGTTCGCACGTTCGGGTACGGGGTGCACTTCTCCTCGCTTTGGTTATGCCAAGTCATACGTATTGAGTACCGTTGGGGGACGTAAAAAGAGAGGAGCACGGGTGCCCAAGCAGGTGGACCACGAGGCCCGGCGTACCCAGATCGCCAAGGCGCTGTGGCGGGTGGCGCAGGCCCGGGGGCTCGACCGGGTGAGCCTGAGAGAGGTCGCCGCGGCGGCGGACATGTCGCTCGGCCAGCTCCAGCACTATTTCACCAACCGTGAGGACATGATGGTCTTCGCGGTCGAGTTCATGAACAGGAAGAACGTCGAGCGCGTGGCCGAGCGCATGCTGGCCGCCGGCTCGCAGGCGCCGCGGGCCAGGCTCCGGGCCATCGTCCTGGAGATGCTCCCCGTCGACCGGGCGGCGGAGGCGGGCAGCCTGATCAACATCAGCTTCCTGCTGGAGGCCGCGCGCAGTGAGCCGCTGCGCGACTACGCCCGCAAGCGCGCGCTGGCGCTGCGTGGCGTGCTGGAGGGCCAGATCGCGCTGGCCATGCGGGCGGGCGACATCGACGGGTCCCGCGATCCGGCGGCCGAGGCGGCGCTGCTGGTCAGCCTGGCCGACGGGCTGCGCGCCAACTTCCACCTGGGCGTGCACACCGCCGAGGAGACGGTGGCGCTGATGGACGGGCAGCTGGCTCGGCTCTTCGGCGGTTGATCCAAGTCAGCTGTCTTGCTATGGTCGAAGCAATACATCTGACTTGGAAAGGACGCGCCGCGTGAACAACCTCCGCCCTCCGCTGCACAGGGTCGATCCCAGGGCCAGACGATGGTGGACGCTCCAGGCGCTGGTGGTCCTGTCGGGGCCGGCGCTGCTGACGGCGCTGTGCCTGTTCGTGCTGTCGCTGCTGTTCTTTCCCGGGGCGCTGGTCTGGCTGGGGCCGCTGCTGCTGGTCGTCCTGGTGCTGCCCGCGATCGTCTATCTGACGGTCATGCCGCGTTGGCGCTACCGGGTGCACGCGTGGGAGCTGGGGGAGCTCGCCGTCTACTCGGCCAGCGGGTGGTTCTGGCAGAAGCGGCGGATCGCGCCGCTGTCCCGGGTGCAGACGGTCGACACCATGCGCGGCCCCATCCAGCAGTCGCTCGGGCTGGCCACGGTGACCGTGACCACCGCCTCGACGGCCGGCAACGTGAAGATCGCCGGCCTGGCCGACGCCGACGCCGAGGAGCTCGCCCGCCGCATCGGCGCCGCTGCGCAGGCCGTACCGGGTGATGCCGCGTGAACGGACAAGACACGCAGTGGCGGCGGCTTGATGGGCGCGTCATCGCGGCGCACTGCTTCTGGCTGGTCGCGCCGCTGGCGTCGGTCGGGCTGACCGCGCTCGCCACCGGCGGCCGGTTCGACCTGCGGGCCTGGATCACGCTCGGCTCGATCGCCCTGACCTTCGCCGTCATCAGCGCCAACGGCCTGGCGCGCTGGCTGCGCACCCGATACCGGGTGACCGGCGAGCACTTCGAAGTGCGATCGGGGCTGCTCGTCCGCAGGCTCCGCTCGGTGCCGCTGAGCCGGATCCGCAACGTCGACCTGACCGCGAACCCCGTACACCGTCTCCTCGGCCTCGCCGTCGTGCGCGCGGGCACCGCCGACCGCGACGAGCTCCGGCTGGAGGCCCTGTCCCGGCAGGACGCGGCCCGGCTGCGTGGTGAGCTGCTGCGGCGGGCCGATACGCGGGAGAGCGCCGATCCGGTGCTGGCCATGTTCGACCCGCGGTGGGTGCGGTACGCGCCGCTGACATTCTGGACGATCGGCGGCGTGTTCGTGGTCCTCGGCACCGCGTACCGGATCCTGAACGACATCGGGATCGAGCCGTGGCGCCTCGGCTTCCTGCGCGACCTCGCGGCCGGCGCGGTCTGGGTGACGATCCCGCTGACGTTCCTGGTTTTCTTGGTCGTCGGCAGCGTGGGGGCGACCGCGCTGTACGCCGAGAACTGGTGGAACTACCGCCTGGAATGGGCGGACTCCGGCACGCTCGCGGTGCGCCGCGGCCTGTTCACGACCCGATCGGTGTCGATGGACCGCGAGCGGCTGCGTGGCGTACTCCTGCGCGAACCGCTGCTGCTCCGGGCCGGTGGCGGTGCCAAGGTCACCGCCGTGGCCAGCGGGCTCGGCGACGACGAGGAGAATCGGCGCCGCAGCTCGCTGCTGCCGCCCGCGCCCCGCGCCGAGGCCCTGCGCGTGGTCGAGCGGCTGACCGGCAAGGCGGCCGACCGGCCCATGCTCCGCCATCCCCGCGTCGCGCTGCGGCGCCGCGTCATGCGCGGTCTGACGCTGGTGGTCCTGCCCGTGGCCGTCGCCCTGGCCGCGCTCGGCCTGCCGCTCGTCGCGGGGATCTTCCTGGTCCTGACGACGCCGATCGTCTGGTGGCTGGCCCGGGATGCCTACCGCAACCTGGGCCACGCCGTCGATGGCGACTATCTGGTGGCGCGGTCCGGCACGTTCAGCCGCGACACGCTCGCGCTGCGTCGTACTGGCATCGTCGCCTGGACCTTCAGCTCCTCGCCGTTCGGCAGGCGGGCCGGTGTCGTGACGCTGACGGCCGCGGTGGCGGCGGGCGAGCAGGGCTACCGCATCCCCGACCTCGCCGCGGGCGACGCTCCCACGCTGGCGGAGGGGGCCGCGCCGGGCATCCTCACCGAGTTCCTGGTTTAGGGCACCACGGGCATCCAGGCGCCACGGGGTTTCCCGGCGTGTGATGGCCTTCACGCTGCCCAACCGTTGAACGCGGCTTTTCCGGGCAGAAAGAAGGGTGACGCTACTGGAAGTGAGTGCGAACCATGAGCGCGCGTGCGGTGCGAATCGACACTATCCGACACGTTCATTGCACAGTCCTTCGAGCGAGCGGCGAGCTGGATCACGCCGGCCGGGCGCGCCTGAGCGCGCGCATCCGGGAGGTATGGGACTGGTCCGACGGGCCCATCCTGGTGTTCGACCTGACCGACGTGGTGTTCTACGACTCTTCCCTGATCGGGGCACTGGCAGTGGCGTTGCAGCGCGTACGGGCCACGCACAGCGGCCGCATCATCCTGGCCAGCCCTCCCGACCGGCTGCTCACCGCTCTGGAACGTACTGGCCTGCTGGAGTACGTGGAGATCCGCGGCGGCGTCCAGGAGACGGTGGCGGAGATCATGATCGAGCGGGAGCGGGGACGGAAGCGTAGGGCGGGCTCCGGCGGCGCGTCCGTCGAAGAGGGCCGCGGTGCGCGGGACTTCCGAACCGTCCTGCCCTATCTGCGGTAAGTGTCCTTGGAGGTCAGCCCTCGGGGATGCCGGACTCGGCGCGATCGGCGTCGATCAGGTCGCTGAGCAGGGTGACGGTGGCCGCGGCGAGGTCGCGCAGCCTGGCCTCGGGGATGGCCGCCTTGTTCTCGAAGGCGCGTTGGACGGTCCGCGCGAGCAGGTCCGCCCGTTGCTCCGGACCTTCGGCGGGAGCATCGCCTTCGGCGCGCAGGAAGCCCTCGAACGTGGCCTGGTAGGCGTAGCCGATCTCGTCGGTGCGCATGTCATCGCGGAGCAGCCCGTACTCGGTGAGCAGGTTGAGGTAGTCGCGCGCCATGGTGCCGTGCCGCTCGTCGCGGGCGGTATCGGGCGAGCTGGTCAGTTTGCCGAGCAGGTGGGGATCGGCCAAGAGGAACCCGCGCAGCAGCGGGCGGTTGGTGATGGCCACGAAGTAGGCGCGCGCGAAGTTGTGCAGCAGGCATACCGTCGCGTCCTGCCGCAGCGCCTGCCGTAGCTCGTCCATGGCGTAGAGCACCTCGCGGGCGAAGACCACGCTGAACAGCTGCTCGCGGGTCTTCCAGTGCAGGTAGACGGTGCCCTTGCCGATGCCGGCTCCCTCGGCCACGTCGTCGATGGTCACCCGCCGGTAGCCGTGGCGCAGCAGCAGGTCGGCTGCCACGTCGAGGATGCGGGTGCCCCGTTCGGCGCGCTGCTGCGGGTCTCGGAGTCGTTCGGCGTTGGCGCTCACGTAGGGACCGTATGACCCCATACGAGATCTGGTCAACTCATATTTATCGATTGACTATATTTCAAATTTCGTCATACAGTCACCCCGACACAGCGGCAACCCCTGGAGCGAGTCATGAACAGCACTCTCGACAAGACCGTCCTCGTCACCGGCGCCACCGGGAACCAGGGCGGCGCCACCGCCCGCCACCTGCTCGCCGACGGCTGGCGGGTCCGCGCCCTCGTCCGGGACGAGAGCGCCCCCGCGGCTGCCGCGCTCGCCGCCGCCGGCGCCGAGCTCGTCCGCGGCGACCTGGACGACCGCGCCTCCATCGACGCGGCGGCCCGCGGCGTGTACGGCATCTACAGCGTCCAGTCCGCCAACGACAACGAGATCGCCCAAGGCATGAACGTCGCGGACGCCGCCAAGGCCGCGGACGTGCGGCACCTGGTGTACTCCTCGGTCGGCGGCGTCGAGAGCCAGAACAGCTTCTACGTGGAGCATGGCTGGGGCGCCATCGACAAGTGGCAGATCGAGGAGCGCATCCGCGAGCTGGGCGTGCCCGCGACGATCCTGCGCCCTGCCGGGTTCATGGAGGACTTCACCAGCCCGGCCCGGTTCTTCCAGAACGGCTCGCTCAACGTGCCCTGGCACGACGACCTGGTCATGCAGCTCATCGCCATCGACGACACCGGCGCCTTCGCCGCGCTGGCCTTCGCGGACCCGGACACCTACCTGGGGCAGGCGATGGAGATCACCGGCGACCGGCTGACCGCCCCGCAGATCGCCGCCGCGCTCGGCCAGGCGGCTGGGCGCCAGATTCCGCACACCCGGATTCCGCTGGACGTCCTCTGGGAGCACGACCCCGAGGTCGCGAAGGTCTTCACCTGGGCGAACGAGACCTACTACGACACCGACCTCGAGCCCCTGCGCAAGGCCAACGCCACCCTCACGGACTTCAACACCTGGCTGGACCGCTCGGGCAAGGCACGGCTCCTGGCGCAACTGGCCTCCCAGCCGGCCTGACCGGGCCCGCCCACCGTCACCGGCCCTCGGCAGGCCGCCCGTCGGGGCCGCTTCGCCAGGTGAAGCGAGGGCCCGTCGACGTAGGCGGCCCGGCGGGCTCGGGCCTGAGCGTTCCGGCGAGTGTGCTGGAATTTGCGGGTGACTTCGGAGACGCGGCGCGGAAAGGCGCCAGGCCGGCTCGCCCAGTCGGCCACGGCGGCGATCGGCGCCTCGGTCCTGCTGACGATCGCCATCAGCCTCCTCGGCCCGTCCGTCATGGTCCCTGCCCTGAGCGGCCCCGCCTGGCAGCCGCCGTACTCCCTGAACGTGCACGCCGCCCCCCACCTCGTGGTGGGGCTCGGCGCGGCGGCGATCGTGTTCGGCGCGCTCGGCTCGCTGGGCCTGCTGCTCGCCCTCTCTCGTGCGTCCGCGCTGCCCGCCACCTCTTCGCCCGCCATCTCTTCGCCCGCCGCCCCGCTATCCGCCAGCGGCAGATTCACGTCGTTCAGCGGTAGTCGGTGGTCGTTCGGCGGCGGTCAGTGGTTGCCGGATCCTCGGCTGCTGGTGCGCCTCGGCTGTCTGGTCGCCGCGCTGCTGGCGTTCCTGCCTCCATCCGGCTCCGGCGATCACCTCAACTACGCCGCCTACGGACGCATGGTGACGTTGGGCGTCAACCCGTACACCCACGGAGCCGTCGACCTGCCCACCGACCCCATCGCCCGCGCGGTGGAGGCCCCCTGGCGTGAGGAGCCGAGCGTCTACGGCCCGGTGGCGACGGCCGTGCAGGCCCTGGCGAGCTGGATCGGCGGTGACTCGCTCCGGCTGACCATCTTCGTCTTGGCGCTGGTCAACGCGGCGGCGTTCATCGCGACGGGCCTGCTGATCGACCGTTTCACCCGGGACGATCCCGCCCGGCGGCTGCGGGCGGCCCTGCTCTGGACCGCCAACCCGCTGCTGCTCTACCAGTTGGTCGCCGGTATGCACGTCGACACCCTGGCCATCGCCTGCATGGTCGCCGCCCTCCTGGCGCGGAGCCGCCCCGTCGGCTCAGGGTTCCTGCTCGGCCTCGGCGTGGCGGTGAAGATCAACTCGGGCCTCGTGGCGCTCGGCCCCGCCTGGGAGCTGCGCCGGCGCCCCGCCCGCCTGGCCCTGATGGCGGGCACCGCGCTGGCCGTGGTGGTGGTCGGCTACGTGATCGTCGGTTCCGAGGCGATCGGCCCGATGACCCGTACCAGCAAGTCGATCTCGCTGGCCTCGTTCTGGAAACTCGTCCAGGGCTGGCTGCAGTCGATCGTCGGCGCGGGCAGCGCCTACCGGGGCGAGATCCAGATCGGTTCGCTGCTGGTGCTCGCTCTGGTGGCGTGGTCACTGTTCCGCCTGATGTCCAGGCGCGACGGCTACCCGGGCTATGCGGATCCCCACGGGCCGGCCGGGCTGAGTGCCCCCGTCGTCTCCGCCGTGATCGTCATCGCCTACCTGTTCGCGACTCCGTACATCCTGCCCTGGTACGACGGCCTGGCGTTCGGGATGCTCGCCCTGATCGGAGCGTCGGCGCTCGACGGGTTGCTGTTCACGCACCTGCTCGTGCTGTCCCTGGCCTACCTGCCCGCCCGTGTCCTCGACAAGGTCATGCCGCAAGACCTCGACTGGCTCCGTACGGTCGTCAGGTCGCGGATCGCTCCGTGGGCCCTGTTCGCGCTGACGGCGGCTCTGGTGTGGTGGTCGTGGCGAGCTGCAGCGCGCGTACGGACGCCGCGAGCGTCAACGGCACCGCCACCGTGAGCGCCATGGCCGGGATGGCGATGCCCGAGTCGTTGATCAGGAATCCGATGAACGCGCACGTCAGCGCCCCGAACAGGCCCGCCCG
Source organism: Nonomuraea sp. NPDC052129 (assembly GCF_040680095.1). NCBI lineage: Bacteria > Bacillati > Actinomycetota > Actinomycetes > Streptosporangiales > Streptosporangiaceae > Nonomuraea > Nonomuraea sp. NPDC052129. The sequence continues at coordinate 247,996 of NZ_JBFAVX010000003.1, forward strand.
GAGCGTCGGCGCGAGCGCGTACGCCTGACCGAGCGCCGGAGCGCCCCAGCGGGACGGCCGGTTGAGCACCCGGAAGAGGAACGCGAGCGCGACCAGCGTGAGCAGCGTGAGAGACCAGTTCCCGACGGTGACGCCGATCATCGCGCTGAACTTGCGCCCGATCACCGTCCACGCCTGACCGTCGATGATCTGCTGGACGAAATTGCCCAGATGGGTGCGCTGCGCCGCCGGCCGCAGCCAGTCGAACAGCGAGATGCCCCCGATGAGCACCCCTCCGGCCACCCCGACGAGCAGCAGCTTCACGATCGAGACCCGCCGCCCGGCGAGCAGGATGAGGAAGACGGCCAGCCCGATCACGAAGGCCGGGACCCCGCCGAAGTCCGCCCCCCACGACGGCCACCCATCGGCGAACACCGCCAACGCCCCATACGCCCCGCACACCAGCACCGTCACGAACCTCGACACCCCCCTCCTGAGCAGCCACTGAGCAACTCCGGCCAGCGCGAGCACGGTCCCCGTCGCGTACACGGCGAAGGCGATGTTGGAGAACCCGTAGAACCGCCCTCCGGTGACAGGCTCGTAGCCGGTCACGGCGTTGACCTGCAACTTCGAACCGGTCATCACGTCGATGAGCAGGGCGACAGAGGTGATGCCCGCGACCACGGTCAGGGGGCCGAGCACGTGCGCTCGCCACGGCCCCGCGAAGGCCAGCCCGGTGATCAGCGCGGCGAAGGCGAGGATGGTCACGATGACGCCGAGCATCGGCAGGGGCAGGGCCCACCACGGCACCAGCTGCGCGAGGAACGTCGAGACGGCGATGGACCCACTCACCACGGCCACGACCTGCACGACGGCCAGCAGTCGAGAAGTGCTCGCCGTCTCATGACCCGGCAGAGCCACCGCAGACTCCGCGGACGGCCCTCCGGCGTCACCGTGAGTCCCCGCGGAGGTGGGTTCCGCGGCCCCGGCATCAGCGGATGCGGCTACACCTGACCCGGCCTCAGCGGATGCGGCCACATCAGACCCGCTCTCAGCGGACTTGGCCACGTCGGACCCGCCCTCAACGGGGGTCGTCTCACCGGACGCGACTCCCGCAGGCGTGGCGTCGGTGGTCGTTTCCCCGGCGGAGACGGCGGCGGAGCGGCGACGGCGGCGCAGGGCCAGGGCGGCGAAGGCGTAGAAGAGCAGCTGTAGCGTCACGAACACCGCGAAGAACGGCCCCCGGACCTCCCGAAGCACCTGGCTGGCCAGGTCACTGTCCGACAGCTCGTTGACCGTGTCGACGGGTGTGGCCGCGCCCGCCGTACCGTCGGTCTGCCAGGCGCGCCCGACCACCTCGCGAGGCGCCTCCAGGCCCAGCAGTTGGATCGCGGTGGCCGTCAGGTCGGTGATCGTGACCAGGGCGTCCTGGCGGGTGGAGGTCGCCGTCAGATAGCCGTGCTGGTACGGCCGGCCGCTCGGGGAGGGGCCGGTGGCGATGGCGACGTGGAGATGGGGGTCCGGGGTGAGGTCGGAGACGCCCGCCACCAGGACGGTCGTGTCGCCCGGCAGCCTGCCGAGCAGGTCGCCGATGCGGTGATCCGCCTGCGCGGCGGCGGCCTGACGCGTCGCGGTGGGGAGCGGGGTCTGCACGCCGTGCTCGTCGAGCGGCTGGTGGGCCCAGGCATCGGCCAGGTCGGCGACGTCCATGACGATCAGGTTGTAGGGAGTCGGGTCCCCGAGAGCTTCCGGCGTGTCGACATATGTAGCGACTTTTCCGGTCGCGTCGGCGGCGGCCACTGCGGCGCCTGGCCCGATGGCGGCGACATGGCCGCCCGAGGACGTCACGAGCTGGCCCAGCGTGCCGAGCCGCGCGTCGTACCCGGTCTCGGCCTGGTACGCGGCCAACTCCGACCAGCCCGGAACCGTGGGGCCCCCGCCGCCGACCTGGGGCGTCGGGACAGCGGGGCACCCACGCCCGGGCGTCCCGGCCCGCTGGCCCGCCGACACGGTCAGCCATCCGGCTGTCGGGCAGGTGATGCCGCGGTCGGGCGGCGGCACGGCACGCGTGGACAGCGACGCGGAGCCGCCGTGGGCCACCAGCTTCCACAGATTGGGGGTACGGGTCTCGTCCAGGTCACTCCACTGGAGCCCCGGCACCCCGATGAGCGCCACACGGCCGCGCGCGGACGATGCCGAGACGGGACCCGTACCGGATGCGGAGGCTGCGGCGGCCGGGCCGGCGCCGAAGAGGGGTGCCAGAACGGTGGCGAGGAGCATCGCGACCAAGACCAGGACGGCCGGACGATGGCCGCGACGTCCGAGGGCTTCTTGAGGCAGCCGGGCGGAGCCTTCTTGAGGCGGTCGTCCGGGCGATTCTCGCCGCACGGGAGGGCGGTCCGAGGTGGGGGAGGCCGCGCTGAAGGTGGCGTGCGGCATGTGCGGGACCCCCAGTATCGAAGCGCTCGATCAACAACAGCCACGGTAACGTGCCACACCGTGACAGGTGGCAGGGCGACGACGATCCGGCGGCAGTGGTGGGCGTGGGCGATTGCCGCCCTGGTCATCGCGGTGGCCGTCGCACCGCTGGTACAGCAGTGGCTGACCAATCCCGACGACCAGCGGCTGGTCGATCTGGACGTGTACCGGACCGGCGGCCAGATGATCCTCGACGGCCGGGCCGTCTACGAGTTCGCCACGCCAGCGCCTCAGCTGCTGCCGTTCACCTATCCGCCGGTCGCGGCGATGCTGGCCGTCCTGCTGGCCAAGATGTCCTGGGAGACCGCCCAGTGGGTGTGGACCGCCGGGGTCTTCGTGTCGCTGGCCGTCGTGGTGGCGTACTCCTTCAGAGGGGTGCTGGCGGCGCACCAGGAGGGGCAGGCGGAACACCGGGACGGGTTGGCGCGGTACGCCCCGTGGCTCTTCGCCTTCCTCATGGTGGCCTGCACGTACTTGATGCCGATCCGCGACCAGGTCCGGTTCGGGCAGGTGGACATTCTGCTGGTCGCGTTGTGCCTGGCCGACTGTGTGGCCAGGAGGCCGTGGTGGCCTCGGGGGTTCCTGATCGGGCTGGCCACGGCGGTGAAGCTCACGCCGGGCGTCTTCCTCATCTACCTGCTGGTGACGCGGCAGTGGCGGACGTTCTTCATGGCGGCGTTCGCCGCGGCGCTGCTCACGTTGCTGCCGTTCGTGGTGATTCCGCAGGACGCGGCTGATTTCTGGTTCTCCGCGCTGTTCGATCCCAACCGGCTCGGCGCGAACGCCGCCACCACCAACCAGTCGATCCGCGGCATGCTGATCCGCCTGTACCTGCCCGACGCGGTGACGTCCGTGATCTGGATCGCCCTGGTGGCGGTCGTGGGCTGGTACGGCTTTCGCGGGGCGCGGGCCGCGTACCAGGCGAAGGACCCGATCACCGCCGTCGCGCTGGTCGGGCTCATGGCCGTGCTGCTGTCCCCGGTCGCCTGGATCCACCATCTCGCCTGGGTGGTCGTGGTGCTCGGGGCGATCGTGGGTGACGGGCGCGATCCGGTCAGGGTGCGGGTGGCCGTGGGGGTGTGGCTGTACTACGTGCTGCCCATCCCTTGGTGGGGCGTGGCGTTGAAGGTGGCGGGAGTGCCGGTGCTCGACAAGATCGTGCAGGACGGCTACGGACTGGGCGCGCTGGGTCTGGTCTGGTTGTTGGTCTCCTGGTTGCCGAAACGGCGCGACGTGGTGTGACAAACGATTACCCTCTGTTACGTGCTGATTACCGTATGGGTCATGGTGGGGCTCGTTGCCGGGGTGAGTGGCGTGGCCATTGGCTACAGAGCGCTCAAGCAGGCCAGGGCCGCTCTCGACGAATGCCGGGAGACGCTGGTCTTGCAGACGAGCGAGGGCAAGGGCGATCTCAAGGCCATCCGGGACGTCGCCGTGTGCCGTTACGACGCGCTGCAGGAGATGACCGGGCGGTTGTCGTTCTCGATCGCAATGATCAACGGACTGGGCGACGGCATCGTACTGACCTCGATCAACGGACGAACCGAGACCCGCACCTACGTACGCCCGGTGGTGAGCGGCAAGGGAGAGGAGCCGCTGTCTCCGGAGGAGGAGCAGGCGGTGCGAGCCGCCCGGCTGGGTCACGGGCCGCTGATCGACGCGCAGGCGGGCCGATGGTAAACGGCGGACGTTAAGGAGAGGAAAGGTCCGCACTACCCCGCTACCTGCGGATACTCTGTAAGCATGCCCAGACTCGCCTATCTCGGACCGGAAGGCACCTTCACCGAAGAGGCCCTGCGGCTCCTCGCGCCTGAAGCCGAGCGTCTGCCCCGCGCCAACGTCAGCGCCGCCCTGGCCGCCGCCCGTAACGGGGAGGCCGACGGCGCGGTCGTCCCGCTGGAGAACTCGATCGAGGGCGCGATCACCACGACGCTCGACGAGTTCGCCTGGGGCGAGCCACTGCTGATCACGGCGGAGCTGCTGCTGCCGGTGCGCTTCTCGCTGCTGGCCAGGCCCGACACCGAGATCGTGCACATCAAGCGGGTCTACACGCATCCCGCGGCCATCACGCAGTGCCGCGCGTTCTGCGCCCGGGAGTTGCCCGACGCGGTCGTGGTGGCGGCGCCTTCGACGGCCGCCGCGGCTCAGGAGGTCGCGCTGCCCGGCTCGCCGTACGACGCGGCCATCGCCGCGCGCATCGCGGGCGAGCACTACGGGCTGGTGGAGCTCGCCGACGACATCGGCGACCGCAACGACACCGTGACGAGGTTCGTACGGGTGAGTCGTGGGGGAGAGCTGCCCGCGCCGACCGGTTACGACCGCACCACGCTCGTGGTGTTCCTGGCCGACGACCATCCGGGCGCGCTGCTGGAGATGCTGACGGAGTTCTCCGTACGCGGGGTCAACCTGACCCGCATCGAGTCGCGGCCCACTGGCGGCGGCATCGGCCGTTACTTCTTCCACTTCGACTTCGAGGGACACGTCGCCGACGCGCGCGTGGGCGAGGCGATCTCGGGCCTGCACCGCATCTGCGGCGACGTGCGCTTCCTGGGCAGCTACCCGCGTGCCGACGGTGTCGCGCCGCAGATCAAGAAGGGCACGGCCGACCCGGAGTTCGCCGAGGCGGGCGAGTGGCTGGCGCGAATCCGCGCCGGACGCGTCTAATCCTGAGGCGGGCGGTAGCCGGGCGCCGGTAGCCTTTATCCGTGATTGACCTGCGTACCCTTCGTGAGCATCCCGACCGGCTACGGGCCTCGCAGCGTGCCCGCGGCGAGGACGACTCGATCGTCGACACGCTGCTCGACCTCGATGAGCGCCGCCGCGCCGCGCTGACCTCGTTCGAGTCCCTGCGCGCCGAGCAGAAGAGTCTGGGCAAGTCGGTCTCCAAGGCGCAGGGCGAGGACAAGGCCGCGCTGCTTCAGCGGGCCAAGGACCTGGCCGGCCAGGTCAAGGCCGCCGAAGCGGAGGCCGAGACGCTGGGCGCCGAGCTCGACGAGCTCGTGCAGTCGGTGCCCAACATCGTCGACGAGGAAGCGCCCCACGGCGGTGAGGACGACTATGTCGTGCTCGAGACCCATGGCGAGCCCCGCGTGTTCGACTTCGAGCCGAAGGACCACCTGGAGCTGGGCGAGCTGCTCGGCGCCATCGACATGGAGCGCGGCGCCAAGGTGTCCGGCTCGCGGTTCTTCTTCCTCAAGGGCGTCGGCGCGCGCCTGCAGCTCGGCCTGCTCAACATGGCCATGCAGCAGGCGATCGCCAACGGGTTCACGCCGATGATCACTCCGGTGCTGGTCAAGCCGGAGACCATGCAGGGCACCGGCTTCCACGTGGCCCACGACAAGGAGATCTACCGTCTCCCCGAGGACGACCTCTACCTGGTCGGCACCTCTGAGGTGGCGCTGGCGGGCTACCACGCCCAGGAGATCCTGGGCGGCGACGAGCTGCCGCTCCGCTACGCGGGCTGGTCGTCGTGCTTCCGCCGGGAGGCGGGCTCCTACGGCAAGGACACCCGCGGGATCATCCGTGTCCACCAGTTCGACAAGGTGGAGATGTTCTCCTACGTACGTCCTGAGGACGCGCGCGAGGAGCACCAGCGGCTGCTCGCCTGGGAGCGGGACATGCTCGCCAAGATCGAGGTGCCCTACCGCATCATCGACACGGCGGCCGGAGACCTGGGGATGTCGGCGGCCCGCAAGTTCGACTGCGAGGCGTGGATCCCCACCCAGGGGCGTTACCGGGAGCTGACCTCCACGTCCAACTGCACCGAGTTCCAGGCCCGTCGGCTGGGCGTGCGTTACCGCGACAAGGACGGCAAGCCGCAGCACCTGGCGACGCTCAACGGCACGCTGGCGACCACCCGCTGGATGGTCGCGATCCTGGAGAACCACCAGCAGGCCGACGGCTCGGTCGTGGTGCCCGAGGCACTGCGTCCGTATGTCGGCCTCGACGTCCTGGAACCGCCCAAGTAGACCAACTGCCGGCTCAGGCGATTGGGGCCTGAGCCGGCTCAGGCGGTCAGTAGGTGGCCGTCCAGCGACGGAGGTCGCGTCTGATGAGCGCGCCGCTCGCCGCCACCACTCCCGCCGTCATGACGACAGCGGCCCCCACCGCCACGGCGTACGAGCCAGGCATCCCGTGGGCCCAGCCGTAGAAGGGCATGTACACGGCCGCGTACACCAGCGGCGCCGCCCCGAACCCGACGGCCACCGCCACACCCCTGGCCTGCCCGGCGATGGCGACGAGGAAGCAAACCATGGCCCCGAGCACTGTCACGCCGGCCGCCGGATCGCGGTCCGCGCCGAGCATGGCGTACAGCCCTGCGCACACCACCAACGCGGACACGGCGTAGACGCCGCCGAGCCGCCGCATCCCCGTCCCGACGGCGCCGAGCAGCATCAGGGCGGCGAGGACCAGCGCCACGCGCTGTTCGGGGTCCAGGTTCGCCGTCTCGTCCCCGGTGAACGTGAGCGGCTCCGGCCATCCCACCAGCCGCCACGTTCCTTCTATGTCCCGTACGAGCACGCCGTCGAGCCCGTTGGCGACGACCACGACATGGCCTCCGGGCCGAGCCTGTACGGCCAGCGCCAGGGACCTGGGAGTGGTCGTTGCATTCGGATCGTACCGCCTGGCCAACCGGTCGTACTGATCGTCCGACAGGCTCCAGGAGGGCCGCCACGTCTTGCCCCCGTCGTCGGACTCGGCGACCGCCGGCCGCCCGGGAAGCACCCGGTAGCACCGCTGCGCCTGTCCGGGCACGCAGGCGGCGGTCTGCGGCGGCCGCATCCGCACCTGCCTGCCGTAGTACTCGGACCAGGTGACCCCGCCGTCCACGGAGGAGATCCCTGTGGCAGCGCCTTGATCGCGGTCGGCGATCAGCACGATGATCTGATCTCCGTCCACCTGTACGGAGTCGACCACGGAAGGCGGCTCAGCGGCCGCCGCCATGGCGAACAGGGCCAACGGCACAATCGCCGCCACCCGCCATCGCTCCGGGGGCCTCTTCAGCCGTGCGGGGAACCCCCTCAGACGCTCCGGAAGTCCAGCCAGACGCTCCAAGAGCCCCAGAAGCCACCAGTGATCCGCCCGACGCTCCAGCGGCGCTGTCAGGCCCTCTGAGGGCCCTGCTGGTCGATGTGGGAGGAGAGGCCACCAGGCCGGCGGCGGCCAGAGGCGTTTTAACAGATGGTCGTTGAGTAGCAGCACGAACACGGCGACCAAGGTCGCTGGGTGACATAGCCACGCGTACCTCATATATGGGCCGATGGCGGTGAAGGATCAGAGGTTCGACCTCTGTGTGAGTTGAGTCACACCTGTGACCGGGCTGTCATCACGGCCCAGGAGAGAGCCCGGGAACGCGAAAGACCGAGGCCCGCTGGAAGCGAACCCCGGTCTGTCTCGCTGCTACAGGTCAGATGGCACGGACCTGCGAGGCCTGGGGCCCCTTCTGTCCCTGCGTGATCTCGAACTCGACCCGCTGGCCGTCTTCAAGGCTGCGGTAGCCGTTGCCGACGATCTCGGAGAAGTGCACGAACACGTCCGGCGCACCGCCGTCCGGGGCGATGAAGCCGAAGCCCTTCTCGGCGTTGAACCACTTGACGGTTCCCTGAGCCATAAAAGCTCTCCCTCAGGATGTGAATCTATGGGACCCGCACCTCGCGAGTCCCGGTGTGTCGTACAGCAAGCACCCGGGGTGGCTCAGACAAAGTCATGCTGGTTTTCACTACGGGATCAGCTAATACAACGCCATCACATCTAACACCATTCTGGCGCGTTGGTGTTCCCGTCCCTAGGAAGATTTCTGGCCGGCGGCATGACCGGGCAAACTGGAACCTGTTATGCGAAGCCTTGCAACGCCGCGTCTTGTGGCCACCGACCTCGACGGAACCGCTCTGCGGACCGACGGAACCGTCTCTCCCCGTACGGCAGCGGCGTTCGCGAGAGTCGAAGAAACTGGTGCCGTCCTCGTGTTCGTCACGGGTCGCCCGCCTAGATGGATGAGCAGTGTGGCGGGTGCGGTGCGTCACCGAGGGTTGGCAATCTGTGCAAACGGTGCGTTGATCTACGATCTGCATACCGAACAGATAGTGGAATCTCACCTCATCACGGTCGAGGTACTGGAGCAAGTCGTCGCTCAGCTAAGAGCGAACGTGCCCGAACTCGCATTTTCGGTCGAGTATGAAGGTGGTTTTGCGCATGAGTCCGATTTCCCACTCGGTGGTTGGGACAGCAAGGCCATCGGCGGCCTGCGCGTCGGCGCGGCGACGCTGACCGCACGACCCTGCGCCAAACTGCTGGCCCTGCACCCGGACATGGCTCCCGACCCGCTGCACGAGGCGGTGTGCGGGCTCGTGGGACACCTGGTGACCCCCACGCACTCCAGCGGCCGAGGGCTGATCGAGATGAGCGCCCACGGTGTGACAAAGGCCACCGCCCTGGCCGCGCTCGCCGAAAGCCACGCGATCAAACCATCACAGGTGGTGGCGTTCGGTGACATGCCGAACGACCTGCCCATGCTGGGCTGGGCCGGTACGTCCTACGCGGTCGCCAACGCGCACCCCGACGTACTGGCCGCCGTGGACCATGTGACGGCGGCCAACAACGACGACGGTGTCGCGCTCGTACTCGAAGAGCTTTACAGGTAGGGGCCCGAGCCGCCGTGCGGCCGCTGCGAGTCGTCACCGTGGGGCACGCCGGGCAGCGCCCTGCGCATCTGCTCCAACTGGGCGCGCGCCGCCATCTGCTGCGCGAACAGCGTCGTCTGGATGCCGTGGAACAAGCCTTCGAGCCAGCCCACGAGCTGGGCGTGCGCGATGCGCAGCTCGGCCTCGCTGGGCGGCGTGCCGTTCTCGTCGGTGAAAGGCAGCGACAGTCGTTCGAGCTCGTCGACCAGCTCGGGGGCCAGGCCGTCCTCGAGCTCCTTGATGGACGACTCGTGGATCTCCTTCAACCGCTTACGGCTGGCCTCGTCGAGAGGAGCCGCCCGGACCTCTTCGAGAAGCTGGCGGATCATGCTGCCGATGCGCATCACCTTGGCGGGCTGCTCGACGAGGTTCGTCACCGAGCGCTCATCCTCGCCGTTATCACCCTGACCCTGGAAGTCCGGGCCCACCACCACGATGTGGGGGGTGTTGTTGTCCTCAGCATTCATAACACTCACCGTACTAGCAGGATTTTGCCGATGTGCTCTCCCGATTCCATCATTCGGTGCGCCTCCGCCGCCTCCGCCATGGGCACCTCCGCGTACACCACAGGGCGTACCGCTCCCGCGCTGATCAGCGGCCATACGTTGTCGACGACGCCGCGTACGATGACGCCCTTCTCGTCGGCCGGGCGGGCGCGCAGCGTGGAGCCGTGGACGGTCGCCCGCTTGGCCATCAGGGCGCCCAGATCGATCTCGGCCTTGGCGCCGCCCTGCAGCCCGATGATGACTAGTCGGCCGCCCGTACGGAGTGCCCGGATATTTCTGGACAGGTATTTGGCGCCGATGATGTCGAGGATCACGTCGGCCGCCACCCGCTCGGCGAAGTCCTCCTCGTGGTAGTCGACCGTCTCGTCGGCGCCCAGCTCCTTGAGGCGCTCCAGCTTCGCCGCCGACCCGGCCGTCGCGGCCACCCGCGACCCGAACGCCTTGGCCAGTTGGATCGCGAACGTCCCGATCCCGCTCGCCCCGCCGTGCACCAGCAGCGTCTCGCTGCGCCGCAGCCGGGCGGCCATGAACACGTTGGACCAGACCGTGCACGCCACCTCGGGCAGCCCGGCCACCTCGACCAGACGTACGCCCTCGGGCGCGGGCATCACCTGCTGCCACGGCACGGCCACCCGCTCGGCGTAACCACCCCCGGCCAGCAGCGCGCACACCTCGTCGCCCGGTGTGACATGTTCCACGTCCTCGCCGATCTCGGCCACCACGCCGGAGACCTCCAGCCCCGGGTACGGAGGCGCGCCGGGCGGCGGATCGTAAAATCCTTGGCGTTGAAGGAGGTCGGCCCGGTTGACCCCGGCGGCCACCACGTCGATGAGGACTTCCCCCCGGTCAGGACGTGGATCGGGTACCTCCCGCCACTCCAGAACCTCTGGTGGTCCGGGCCTGGTGATCTCGATGGCTCGCATGCAATCACCGTAGCCGGGCAAGGAAGTTATAGGTTGGCGACCACTGCCGCGAGTCATGGCGTTAACCTGCAATGTATTTGCTGCCCCTTTACACCCACCAGGGGGAGAAACACGGTGGCAAGACACGATCGAGAGGAATCTCTCGAGGAACAGCTGGCCTGGCTGGACGCGATCAAGGAGACGGAAGAGGCTCCGATCTCGGTCAGCGCCTCTGCCTCGGAGGACTCCGTCGCTTCGCCGTACCCCCAGGACCCTTGGCTCTCGGTGCCGACCCAACACGAGACGCCGACGCCGCTGTTCAGGGCTGCGGTCGACTCCGTGTACGGCACGACGCCCGCGGAGAACCTCGCCGACGGGGGTAGCTCGCCGTCCGGCACGAAGGACCTCGGTACGAGGGACTTCGGCAAGCAGGACATCGGCACGAAGGACGACGCCCATCCCGTCTCGCCACCGGTGAGCCTGGGCAAGTCCGACGACGGGTTCCTGGCGCCGCTCAAGCCGCTGCCCCGGCCCGACGACACCGACTCCTACTCGCTGCTGTCGTTCCCGGAGCCGGCGAAGAAGCCGGTGGTCGAGGAGGCGGAGGAGGAGACGAAGTCCGCCTGGCCCGTGCCGCCGGACTGGTCGCGCCCGACGGAGACGGTCGACGAGCCGCGCCTGACCGAGAAAGCCGAAAAGGTCGAGGAGCCTCCTCAGGGCACCTTCGAACCGCCCGCGGAGGACGCCACGGAGCCACGGCTGGAGGTCCCGCTGACCTTCGACAAGCCGCTGACCTTCGACGAGCCGCTGAGCTTCGACAAGGCGATGAGCTTCGACACGCCGCCCGCGTTCGACCCGCCTGCCTTCGACGAGCCCGCGGCCGAAAAGCCCCTCTTCAACAAGCCGGGCTTCGACAAGCCGCTGAGCTTCGATCTGCCGCTGAGCTTCGACAAGCCGCCGGCCGCCGAGAAGCCCCCGGCCGTCGACCAGCCGTCCGCCTTCGACAAGCCGTCGGCTCTGGACAAGCCGTCCGCTCTGGACAAGCCGTCGCAGTCGCGCGCTTTCGAGGAGCCCCGCGCTTTCGAGGAGTCGCGGACCCTCGACGAGCCGCCCTCCCGTGCCTTCGACGAGCCGAAGCCGCCGTCCCGGCTGTTCGACGAGCCGAAGCCGTACGAGCAGAACCGCGAGCGGGACCGCGCCTACGAGCAGGACCGTTCCCACGAGCAGGACCGTTCACGCGAGCAGGACCGCTCGTGGGACCAGCCGCGCTCCTACGACCAGGACCGCGCCTACGAGCAGCCGCGCACCTTCGAAGAGCCGCAGCCGCGCACGTTCGAAGAGCCAGAGCCCCCCGCTCCGCGCCGCCGCCCCGCCCCCGTACCGGTCTTCAACGCCCCGCCCCGCCCCCCGATCACCGGCAGGCCCACGGCCGACAGCCTCGACCCCGAGTCGCTCCTGCGCGGCCGCCGCAACGCCCCCTCCAAGGGCTGGCGCCGCCTGATCTACAAGGCGTCGGGCGGCTGGATCAAGCCGGGCGAGCCGCCAGAGGTCCGCCGCCGCCGTGAGCTGCTGACCAGGGCCCGCACCCCGGTCGCCACCGGCCACCACCGCGTGGCCGTACTGAGCCTCAAGGGCGGTGTGGGCAAGACCACGACCACGGTCGGCCTGGGCGCCACCCTCGCCGCGATGCGCGGCGACCGGGTGATCGCGGTCGACGCGAACCCCGACCGGGGGACGCTGTCCGACAAGCTCACGTTGGAGACCTCGGCGACCGTACGCGACCTGCTCAACGAGAGCGACCAGGTCAAGAGGTACGTGGACATCAGAGCGTTCACCTCGCAGGCGCCTTCGCGGCTGGAGGTGCTCGCGTCGGACCGTGACCCGTCGGTGTCCGAGGCGTTCAGCGGTGCCGACTATCAGGCCGTCTCACAGGTGCTGGAGAACTTCTACTCGATCTGCATCACCGACTGCGGCACCGGCCTGCTCCACTCGGCCATGGGCGGCGTGCTCGGCCTCGCCGACCAGATCGTGCTGGTCAGCTCGCCCTCGGTGGACGGTGCCAGGGCCGCGTCGGCGACGCTCGACTGGCTGGAGGCGCACCACTACGGCAACCTGGTCAGGGAGGCGACCGTGGTGCTCTGCAGCGTCCGGCCGCGCTCGAAGTCGGCGGTCGACATCTCCAAGCTGGAGGCCCACTTCGCGGCGCGGTGCCGCGCGGTGATCCGCGTGCCGTACGACCCGCACCTGGAAGAGGGCGCCGAGATCGACCTCGAACGCCTCCAGGAACCGACCAGGGAGGCCTACCTGCAACTGGCCGCCTGCGTCGGCGACGGCTTCGCCGCGCAGGGGGAGTGAGCGTCCAGGCGGCCACCCCCCCATCACACCCGCAGTACGGTGACCTGTCGGCCGGACGGTGTGGCCGCCTGCTCGAATCCGCCTCGCTCCTTCCAGGTCGGGGCTTCGGGGCGCCGGTCGAAGATCACCAGCACGCCGGTGGTGAGGGTGAGCCGGTCCAGATACCGGTCGAGCTGGGCGAGACCCTCGGGCATCGGGTCCTCTGCGCTGGGTCGCCAGACCTTCAGCTCCATGGCCTCGCGTTGCATCAGGCGTTCGCCGTCCGGGCCGGTGTACGGCCAGCGGACCAGAACGTCCAGGCGTTTGGTGCCCGCGGCGTATTCGCGGTCGAGGTAGCCTCCACCGTTGACCAGCCGGTGCAGGAAGGCCATGAGGATGATCTGACAGGCGGCCTCGTGGTAGCCCTCTTGCTGGATGAGGACTTCGCCGTGTTCGCGTCAGAATACGACGAACTCCTGCAGCAGCCGGGGCAGGTCGAAACGGCCGTCGGGGAGCACGAAGCTGTGCGGATCGGTCTTGACCAACCGCGCCGTACGATCGCCCAGCACCCGGAGCAGGACTTCCCGGTAGATGGGGTTGGCGATCTCCAGGTCCATGGTCCCGCGGATGAGGCCCAGATCGTGGACGTAGGAGATGTCGTCGTCAATAGCGGAGTCCATACTCGTCGCCGTGCCGGCCACGATCGGTTCGATCACTCGCTTGACCCGAGGCTCGTGCAGCCGGGCCACCAGGGCGTCCAGATGGGTGGCGCGCGCTCGGATCAGCCGCTCCTTGGCGTCTTCCACCTGTGCGGCGGTGATGGTGCCGGTCACCTTCATCTTGAAGATGACTTCGTTGGCGAGGGCGTTGACCAGCCACGGTTGGCCCTGGGTCAGCTCGAAGACCCGGTCCACCGCGTCCTTGGTGAACTCCTGGCCGGTTGCCTGTGTGTGCTGGTCGTACAGCTCGGCGATCTCGTCGGCGGTGAAGTCGCCCAGGCGCAGCGACTCGGCGACGATGTTGAACGGGCTGGCCGGGTTGGACCGGCCGGGTTCGCCGCCTGAGGCGACCTTGTAGTCACGCACGTCGCGCAACCCGCACAGCACGACGGACGCGGGGAACGGATGACCCTCCGGCCGCGCGTTGTGACCGTCGCGGAGCTGGCTGAGGATACTGACCATGCTGTTGCCCTGCAGAGCGTCGATCTCGTCGAGGAACAGCACCACCCGGCGGGGGCAGCGGCGGCACCATTCGCTCAGCGCCGTACCGAACCGGCTGCCCGGCGTGACCTGCGGCCAGGGATCCGGCGGCAGCAACTCCTCCGGCCATCCCGACCGCTCAGCGGCCTGGCGGAGGGAATCCAGCAGAAGCGACTCCGCAACGGCATAGTCGTCACCGGCCGCCTTGGCGCGCTCGCAGGAGAGCATCAGGGCGGCGATGTCGCCTTCGGCGGTCAGTTCGGTCGCCAGGGTGCGCAGCGTGGTCGTCTTCCCGGTCTGCCGGGGTGCGTGCAGCACGAAGTAACGATCCATCTCGACGAGATCGCGCGCCTGGGGGAGCCGCGGCGTGGGGGGCAGCATGTGGTGGTGCTGCGGGTCGCAGGGTCCGGTGGTGTTGAAGTATCTCGCTCGGGGTGGCCGCATGGTCACATTCTGCCACCGCCCGGCCACTCGCGTCCGGTCAGCCGGAACGCAACGGGACTCCACGCTTCATCCGAGGGCAAGCGGGAGAGCGGAGAGGGGGACAAGCGGAAGTGAGTACCCGCCTCGACGCCCTGATCCGGGACATCGAATCCCACTGCGGGCCCCTGCAGACGTCCGTCGAGCGGGCGCTGCGGGCTGTGCCCCGCGATGGATTCGTCCCGGACGTGGCTCGCATCGCCCCGCGTGGCAGCCCGGCCTACGTCATCGACAAGGCGGCCGACCCGGAGGGGTAGTGGGCTGCCGTCTACGACGCACGCGAGGCGATCGTCACGCAGGTTGACGACGGTGCAAGCGATGTGCGCGAGGGCGGCAAGCGCTTCAGCAGCTCCAGCTCCGCCCCCGCCGCCGTGGTGGCCGCCGACTTCCGTTGGGCGGAGTGGGGGGAACCGCGCCGCGACCGGTTCGGGCTGACGGTCACGGCGGAGGGGCGGCGGTTCTGGCTGGACAATCCAGGGTCACGCTGCGTATGCCGAGCTGAACAAGGAGCTGGGGAAAGATCTTTCCGGCGTAAAAGGGCAGAAGTCCTGAAACGTGGCGGAGGGTGTGGGATTCGAACCCACGAGGCCATCGCTGACCTGGCCGCTTTCAAGGCGGCTGCACTCGTCCACTATGCGAACCCTCCAGTGCGCACACCACCATAGCGGCTGCGGTGACACCGGTGTACGTTCGGGAGGTGGCGGATCTCAGCGTTGAGGTGAACCGGGCCGAGGGCAACGCGCGCGTGCGCCTCGACGGTGATCTCGACAAGCTCACCGCGCCCCGGCTCAGGAAGGTTCTGACCGAGCTGATCGCGGCCGGCCACGTCTCGATCGTCATCGACACGGCCGCGCTGGCGTTCTGCGATTCCAGCGGCTTGTGGGTGCTGGTCGAGCACCAGCGCGAGGTCGGCGAGCGCGGCGGCTCGCTCGCCCTCACGGGCGTGCAGGGGGTGCTGCGCCGGGTGCTCGACGTGACCGGCCTGAAGGCCGCCTTCGACAGCGTCCTGATCGCCCAGAAGTGACGGACCGGGCCCCGACCGAGTCAGGCGTCCTGATCGCCCAGCCGTAACAGGCCCCGGTCAAGCAACCAGGTCAGGCGTCGTCCAGCTGGGACAGCAGCCACTTGGGGCCCACCGTCCTGGCTCCCAGCGCGCTGACGCGCTCCTTGAGCCCCCTGTCCGCCGTCACCACGACCACCCGCTCCCACGGCCGCGCCCGCCGTACGACGTCCACGATCGCGTCGTCTCCGCTGTCCGTCGCCGCCACCACCTCGATGCCGGGCACGTCCGGCGCCTTCTTCGCGGCGCCCTCCACGACCGCCACGATCCGTGGGTGCCACTGCGCGAGCACCGGATGCCGCAGCCGCAGCGTCGCCACCTCGGCCAGCAGCCGTGTCGCCGCGCCGAGCCGGTCCTTCCACCAGCCGTGCTCGGCTCGGGCGCCGACGATGTTCGCGACGTCGAGCACCAGGGTCTCGGGGGTGAGCTCCGGCTGGATCTTGTCCCACGACTCGGCGAACCCGGGGTGCAGCTTCCTGCCCGGGACCTCGGGCAGCGGCACCCAGCGCAGTTCGGTGCTCTCGCTGTTGGCGGGCGCCGCCGCCAGTAGTTCGGCCGACTCGGCGATCACGGTCTCGAACGCCCACCCGCCGTGATCGTCCAGGTAGACACCCTGCACGCGCAGGCCGTCGCCGGCTACGGCCGCCTCTTCGTGCGCCTCGCGCAGCGCGGTCGCCACGGCGTCCTCGTGGCTGTCGCGCGCGCCTCCCGGCAGCCCCCACGTGCCGCCGTGGTGGCTCCACCATGAGCGCTTCTGCATGAGCACGTACGGAACGCCGTGCTCGTCATGGTGTACGGCCAGGAGCCCAGAAGCCCCGTGCAGCCCCCAGTGCCGGTGCCCGCGGGCGCACTGGGTCCAACCGTCGCCGTCCTTAGCCGCCATGACTTGATTCTGTCAGGCCGATGCCCTCATCGGCCGTTACGGCTGAAGTGCTGGTAGTCCCTGGTGCCCGACCACTCGCCGCCCCAGCCCCAGCCAACCGAGGCGAAGGCCTTGACAACCCGGTCGCCCGAGTTGATCACGCCTTCGCCCTTCGCGGGGCGCTTGGCGAACTTCTTGGCGTTCGGGTGGGCGGTGCTGCCGCTCGCGGTGACGTACGGGTTCTCGCGCGGGTTGATGTCGATCGCCTCGCCGAAGGCGTGGTTGGACCAGTTGCTGGACCCGGTGGCCGCGCGGCAGTTGAAGGCCGAGGTGTTGTCGGCGTCGATGGAGTCGTAGTCGTCGCCCTTGTAGACGTCGACGAGCCGCATCTGCTTGATCGGGTAGCGCATGGCGTACAGCTTCCCGAAGACCTTGACGACGTCGCCGGTGACCGTCTTGCGCACGACCAGCTCGCCGGTGTGCGCCTTGTCGTCGAAGCCCCAGTAGGTCATCGTGATCAGGCGCAGGTCCTGGTAGGAGACCGGGCAGCCGGGTTTCCACGAGTAGGGCAACCGGGCGCGGGAGACCTTGGCGACCTTGGCACTGAACCTGGGCGGTTCCGCGGGCTTGGGCGAGGCGGTCTTCGCCGTCGGGGTGGGCGTCGCGGGCACGGGCGGCTGGGTCTGAGCCCCGGCGGCCTGAGCGTCGGCCGGGGGCTGCTGGGGTCCCTCTTGTGAGGCGACCGGCGCCTGCCCACCGCACGAAACTGACGCGAACACCACGAAGGCAGCGGCAGTACGTTTCATGCGGCCACCTTACGCGACGTCCTCATCAGCGAAGTCCTCATCAGCGACGTCGTACGAGGTCAGGGCACGATCAGCACGGTACGCCGAGCCCGCTTGGCCAGCCCCACGGCCACCGAGCCGCCGAAGGTGTGCCACGTGGAGCGCGACCGGCCCACCACGATGGCGTCGGCCATGCAGGAGGCGGCGAGCGTCTCCAGCTCCCGCGCGGTGTCACCGCGTACCGAGACGAACCGCCACGGAACTCCGACCCCGCTCAGCTCCGTCCGCAGATCCTCGGTCAGGTCCCCGGCCGAGTCGGGGATGATCGGCGCGCCCGCGAAGAACCACAGCGTGGCGCTGCTGAGGGTCTCCACGAACGCGATGAGCAGCGCGGCGTTGTCCCGCCGGGCGAGCCCGGCCGCGTACGCGAGCGCGTTGCGGCTCGGGCCCGATCCGTCGAAGCCGACCACCAGCAGCCCGGTGCCGTCCTTGCCGATCTCGAACTGCCCGCTGGGGAGCTTGCCTACCAGGGGCTCCCACCGGTCGTCTGTGCTCTCGCCGAACACGGCATGCCTCGCACGTCAGCCGTCGGCGACGTGCTTGCCGCGGCCGGCGAGCTCGCGCAGCGCGTCGGCCGCGTAGATCACGAGGGCGACGAACGAGAGGCCGGCCAGTCCGCCGCCGACCCACAGGTCGTTGACCGTCGCGTCGGCGTAGGCCGCGCCCCTGGGCTGGTAGCCCACCGCGAACGGCGCCGCGATCAGCCACACGCCGGCCAGGAACAGCAGGATGAGGGCGGAGACGCCCATTTTCGCCTTCATCGGTTGTCCTCCACTCCCACCAGGGCGGCCTTGCCGTTCTGGCGGTGCTCGCCGCCGCCGCGTCCGGCGGTGTTCAGGTCCTCACGCAGCGCCTCGACGAGCGGGGCGAGCAGGCTCGCCAGTTCCGCGGACGACGCCTGCGGCGCGGCCGCCACCGGCTCGGGCTCCGGCTCGGCCTGCTTCTGCCGTACGGCCACCAGGCCCCGCACCACGAGCTCCTCGTGGATGGCCGCGGCGAAGGCGGCCACGCCGATGAGCCCGACGACGGCGATGCCCAGGCCGGTGAAGAACTCGGATGTGGTCGGGTCGGTCCAGTCGGCGTTCTCCGGCTGGGTGCCGAGGGCGAACGGGGCGATCATCAGCCAGAGCCCGGCCATGAGGGTCAGGGCGGCCGCGACGGCGCCCACGAACTTGCGAATCATGCGGAAACTCCTCCTGTGACGAGGTCTTTCTGCGGTGGCGCGGCCTGTGCGATCAGAGCGCGTGAGGTGGGACGCAGCACGCTCTGCGCGACCGATCTGGCGCGCTCCCGTTCTGTACGGTCATCGGGCGGCGCCATCCTGGCGACCGCGGACAGCAGCGCGGACGGCTGGTCGGTGACCCGCTCGATCCGCTGGGCGATGAGCTCCAGCAGCAGCCCGGCCAGGACCAGGTCGTCCTTGCTGAGCGGCTTGGGCTCCGGCGCGGGGGCCGAGCCGCCTCTGAGCGGCAGCTCCTTGAGGAAGAGCGTCGCCACGAAGCCGAGCAGCGCGATCGGCACGCCGACGATGAAGACGGTCTCCAGGCCGCGGGTGAAGGCCTCGAGCACGATGTGCTTGATCGGCCCGGGCAGCGCCTGGATGGAGCTGGGGCTGCCCAGCTTGGGCGAGGAGCCGCCGGGCAGCGCGATGTGCGCGGCCCGCAGCATGTCGGCCATCTCGTTCTTGAGGCGGTTGGTGAGGATCGCGCCGAACGCGGCCACGCCCACGGCGCCGCCGAGTGAGCGGAAGAAGGAGACGCCCGCCGTGGTGGAGGCCATGTCACGCAGCTCGGAACCGTTCTGCGCGGCCAGGATGAGCATCTGCATCGACAGGCCGAGCCCGATGCCCAGGACGCCCACGTCGAACCCGATGAGCCACTGGCTCGACTCCACGTGCAGCCGCGACAGCAGGAACAGTCCCGCGGCCACGATCAGCAGGCCCGCCACCGGGAAGATCTTCCACCGGCCGGTCTGGGTGACGATCTTCCCGGAGATCACACCGGCCAGGAACAACGCCACCACCATGGGCAGCGTCATCAGCCCCGACTCGGTGGGGCTCAGCCCCTTGACGATCTGCAGATACTGCGGCAGGTAGATCATCGCGCCGAACATCGCCATGCCGACGAACAGCGAGGCGATGCTGGTGAGCACGAACGTCGGGTTCCTGAACAGCCTGGGCGGCAGGATCGGGTTGCGGGCCGTGCGCTCGGACAGCACCGCCAGGGCCAGCATGAGCAGGCTGAAGGCCCCCAAGGCGTAGGTCCAGAAGGAGTTCCACTCGAACTCCGTGCCGCCCAGCGTCAGCAGCAGCATCAACCCGCTCGCGCTGGCCGTGATGGTGGTGGCGCCCCAGATGTCGATGGAGGTGTTGCGCCGTACCTTGGGCAGCTTCAGCACCCGCTGGATCACCGCGAACGCGATCACCGCGAACGGGACGACCACGTAGAAGCACCACCGCCAGCCGAGCCAGTCGGTGTCCACGATGAACCCGCCGAGCAGCGGCCCGGCGACCGTGGAGATGCCGAAGACGGCCCCCATGTACCCCGAGTAGCGGCCGCGCTCCCTCGGCGACACGATGTCACCGAGGATCACCTGAGCGAGGGCCGACAGACCGCCCACACCCAGACCTTGTATGGCGCGCGCCGCGATGAGCTGCCCGATGTTCTGCGACAGACCGGCCACGAGCGACGCCGCGACGAACAGTCCCAAGGCGCTCTGGAACAGCAGCTTCCGGCCCCAGAGGTCGGACAGCTTGCCCCACAACGGCGTGGAGACCGTCATCGTCAGCATGGTCGCCGACGCCACCCACGAATACTGGTCCTGGCCGCCGAGTTCTCCCACGATCGTCGGCAGTGCCGTGCCAACCACCGACGTCGAGATCATCGAGGTGAGCATGGCGAGCATGAGCCCGGACATGACCTCGAGGATTTCGCGGTGGGTGTAATGCCGCCTCGCGGGGGCCGCGGCCTGTGTCTGGGCTACCAAGACACCACATCCCCTTCTTACCGTTTTCTCCTCGGCGAGTATACGCCCGTTTACTAGCCGCGCGGCAAGTGGGGTCTCCTGAGTAGAGTTCGGGCATGGAAGCGCAGGTGACTGACGCCCGGCCGCGAGATCGCGCGGCCACCCGCCAGCGGCTGCTGGAGGCGGCACGCATGCTGTTCGGCGAATACGGCTATGAGCAGGTGACGGTCCGCATGATCGCCTCGGCGGCGGACGCCAACATCGCCCTGGTGGGGCGCTATTTCGGCTCCAAGTCGGGCCTGTTCGGCGAGGTGCTGGCGGGCGAGCCGACGGTCCGCGCCGTGGTCGAGGGCGACCGGGCGGGCCTGCCCAGGCGGCTGGCCGAGTACGCCGCCCAACGCATGAGCCACGACCCGGAGACGCCCATCCTGCGCTCGCTCGAACGGTCGGCGGGCGACCCGGAGATCCAGGCCCTCGTACGCGAGCGCCTGCACGCCGCCGTGCTGGAGCCCATCGCGGCGCTCCTGGGCGGCCCGGACGCGCACGCGCGGGCCCGGATGGCGACGGCGGTCTTCCTGGGCATCGGCTCGGTTCGCCGCCTCATCGGCCCCGAGACGCCGTCACCCGCCGACGTCGACCGGCTCACCGCGGTGTTCGAACTCTGCCTGGGCCTGGAGTCCCGTCCCTAGCGCTGGTATTGAAACAGGTTTCACTTTGATCATAGGGTCATGACATGATCCTGGACCGCTTCCGCGTCACCGGCCACGCCGCGATCGTCACCGGCGCCGGCCGGGGCATCGGCGCGGCGACCGCCATCGCTCTCGCCCAGGCGGGCGCGGATGTGGCGATCTCCGCCCGTACGGAGGAGCAGCTGCGCGCCGTCGCGGCTCAGATCGAGGAGACGGGCAGACGGGCACTGATCGTGCCCGCCGACCTGAGCGTGCCGGGCGCCATGGAGGGGCTCGCGGAGCAGGCCGCCGACGCCTTCGGCCGGCTGGACGCGATCGTCAACAACGTGGGCGGGGCGATGCCCCGCGCCTTCCTCGACACCACCCGGAAACATCTTGAGAACGCGTTCCAGTTCAACGTCGGAATCGCGCACGAGCTGACGCGGGCGGCCGTACCGCACCTGCTGAAGAACGGCGGCTCGGTGGTGAACATCTCCTCGGCCGTCGGCCGGACGGCGGGCCGGGGCTATCTGGCGTACGGCAGCGCCAAGGCGGCGCTCACGCACTACACGCGGCTGGCCGCGCGCGACCTGGCGCCCAAGGTGCGGGTCAACGCGGTCGCCGTCGGCGCGGTCGCCACCTCCGCCCTCGACATCGTCATGACCGACGAGAACCTGCGTACCCAGATGGAGCGGGCCACCCCGTTGAAGCGGATCGGCGAGCCAGAGGACGTGGCGGCTTCGGTGCTCTACCTGGTGTCCCCGGCCGGGCGCTACCTGACCGGAAAGGTGCTGGAGGTCGACGGTGGCATCGACCAGCCCAATCTCGACCTCGGGCTACCCGACCTCTGAACCTGGTGCGAAATCCCGTTGAAGGCGCAATGGGCGATTTGAGAGACTTGACCGTGGCACAACCCTTCGAAATCGCCTGTGACGAGTCCGGCTCAGAAGGGGAGAAGCTCATTGGGGGAAATACCGCTGTATTCGCCCACGCGAGCGTACGACTGGACGTCGAATCGGCGGCGGACTGCATCCAGGAAGTACGGAGCAGAGCCCCCTCTCCGACCACGGAATACAAGTCGGGCATCATCCGCCGTAAGAAACACCTGAACGCCCTCAAGTGGCTGCTCGGCCCATCGGCGCCGCTCCTCGGCAACGCTCACGTCCATCTGATCGACAAGACCTTCTTCGCGATTGGCAGGCTCGTCGACCTGCTCGCCGTACAGGACCGCGAAGCCATGGCCGGCACCCTTTACCGAGAGGGCGGGCAGACGTTCGGCCCCGGCAGGTGGAACGCCTTTCTGTACTCCTTCAACGACCTGATGCGCACCAATAACGGCCGGGGCCCGAGAGCCTCCGTCGAAGCGGTGTTCGCCATGGTCGACACCTTTCGCCGCGCCACCCCGCGAAGCCGGGCCGGCGAAATAATGGACCTGCTCTGGGAGTCCCGATCCCAGGTGGACGCCTTCCGGGAGCGGTCGCTCACGCTGAACCCGCTGTTCCCGGCCATCAGCCAGGCCATCGTCTACTGGAGCGAAACCGGAAGACCCGTCTCGGTCGTGCATGACCGGCAGACCCTCCTCACGCAAGCCCGCATCGACGAGCTGGAGGAGGCGCATTCCGCCCAAGGTCGGCTGGCCGGCCTGCGGCTCGTCGACTCGCGCACGGATCCGCGCGTCCAGGTGGCCGACCTCCTCGCCGGAGCCGCGCGGAAAATAGCGGAAGACGAGCTCACCGGCGAAGGCGACGCGGAGGTCACGGCGTTGCTGCGACCGTACGTGGACGCGTTCTCCATATGGGGAGACGACCGAAGCTGGTCCCTGCTCGCGCCGAGCGACCCGGTCCTGAGGCTCGGCTGATCGAGATCGCGGCGATCGACGACGTCGCCGTGCGGAACCATTTCGCGGCAAGGATCACGTGATCCAGGGGCAAAGGTCGTCCCGCCCGGTTGTCAGGTCTGGCAGGGTCGACGCGGCCGTGCTGATCGGGCGACGGGTACGGGTACGGGGTCGGGGAGAGCATGAACCTTGTCGGGGATGGCGAGCAGTTCGATCGGCTGCTCATCGCTGCGCGGGCGTATTGGGGACATCGCCCTCCTCGGGATGACAGCGGGCCACTGGTCGTGGCAGAGGCGTTTCATGAGGACATCAGGGTCATCGTGCGCAACCTGCTGGTGGCGAACGCGCTCTGCGATCTGTTGTCGGCCCGGCTGCTCGTGCTCACCGGCACGGACCCGGACTGGCGCGAGACGCTCTGGCAGGAGTACGACATCCAGCGGGTCCGGCGGCTGGCCGAGGCGTTCGGCGCCACCGAGGTGCTCGACGTGCACGGCCTCGTGGATCGCCGGCTGGCCGACCGAGGCGACAGCCCGGCGGAGGGAAGCGACGCCGAGACGCTGACCGCCGTGGAGAAGGCGACGCTGATCCGGCTGGGCCGAGTGCCGCGACTGCCGGACAGCGAAGAGCCCTGGCATCAGTCGCGGCGCGCCCGTACCAGGGCCTTCTCCGCCGTCTACGACCGGCTGTTCGCGGAGCGGTCGCCCGCCGCGCTGGTCACCAGCCATGTCGACTACGACCAGTGGGGGCTGGCGGTCGACACGGCCATGCGCCGGGAGATCCCGGTCGTGCACGTACAGAGCACCGGGGCCCTGAAGGCGTACGCGCTCTTCCCGGAGCGCCGCAGAGGGCTCGGCACCTTCCGGGAGGAGCTGACCGGCCAGATCGGCGAGTTCTTCGAGGAGTACGTCTGGCCGCACCGGGGCCTCATCAAGCCGAACGCCGAGCTCGTGGCCTGGCGGGCGAAGGTCAACCTGGGCCGGCCGAGCTGGTGGCGGGCCGGAAACGTGAGCGACTTCGAAGTACGTACCGAGACGGAACGCCGCCAGCTCCGCCAGCACGCCTGCGAACGCCTCGGGATCGACCCGGACCGGCCGGTCTTCACCGTCTTCCACCATGCCGTCTCCGACGCGGTCGGCGCCAACAGGGAGCTGTTCGACGATCTGGCACGCTGGTTCGAGGAGACCGCGGATTTCGCCGCCACGAACGACCGCGTGAGCTGGCTCTTCCTGGATCATCCGAGCCAGTTCCGGTATGACACGACCGGCCATTTCGCGGCGGTGGCGGCCCGCCATTCAGCGCATGAGCACATGGCCTTCATGCCCAGCCTGGCGCTGTCGAAGAACGCGCTGTGGAGCATGACCGAGGTGGGGGTGACCGTGCGCGGGAGCGTCTCCAACGAGCTGCCCGCCTTCGGCATCCCCGTCATCCAGGCCGGCTGGTCCGAGTGGAGCGAATGCGGACTGTCGCACGTCGCCCGCACGCGGGACGACTATTGGCGGCTGCTCGGCGAGGCCGTCGCCAAGCACGCGAAGGGGGAGTCCATCTTGGGGACCGAGCAGCGGGAGCGGGCCCGGCTGTGGCTGTGGCTCTACCGCAGCGGGGCCGACGTGCCCTCGCCGGTGGTGCCGCACTGGGAGGTCGGGCAGGGCAACGAGTACCTGCACACGCTCGTCGCGGGCCTGCGGCACGTGGAGCGCGACGGCGACCCGCTCCACTGCGCGGTACGCAGGATGTGGGAGCGGCGTGACCCGCTGCTGTGCCGGTTCGACTTCCGGGATCCCCACGGGCTCACCACGGCCCTGACCGCTTCGCGGAGCGAGGCCACGGCTCTCACCGCTTCGAGGAGCGCGTCATGAGCGACTTGCTGACCGCCGGGACGGGCACCGACTTCGACCGGCTCGCCGTCCCCGCCGAGGCGCCGATCGGGATCATCAGCGGCCACGACGCGGCACTGCAGGTGGCCGACCAGGTGCATCGTGGCGTACAGATCGTGGGCCGGTTCGAGCGCTCGGGACTGGCCGGATTCAAGGTGGCCGCCGCGGGCCGCCGGCTGCGGGTGACGGTCTCGCTGTCGGTGGACGCCGGCTCGGTACGCGGCTGGCACGAGGGGGAGCCGGAGCCGCCGGCGGAGGCCGTCAAGGGCCTGCCGCGGCTCATCCAGATCCGCTCCCAGGGACGGTTGCGCCAGTGCGTGCTGCTGAAGGGCGGCGGTCACCTCAAGAAGAGCGTGGCCGTCTTCGACCTGCTGCCCGAGGAGATGCCGGACGACGGCCTGATCTGCGTCGAGGCGCTGGACATCATGGAGGGGCGCGGCATTTCCGGCGTACTCCGCGAAACCGTCGCGGGATCCGTCATGCATGACGGCGTGGCCGGGCTGCGCATCGACAGCGTGGACTTCATCGTGAGTCCGGCCGGGGAGCAGGCTACGGCCGCCGCCGAGCAGACGCGGGACGGCGTACGCAGCGAGACCTCGTCCCTGATCAGCTGCGGTGGCTTCGCCGGTCGCCAGGGCACCCGTTCTCTCCGCTCCGGCCTGTTCATCGTCAACCCCGTACCACCGGGCGTCTTCGGCTCGGGAGGCGAGCTGACCATTCGCCTCAGCGGCAGGGCGGGCGGCACCGCCGGTCGGCGACTTCGCGCACTGATCCGGAAGGCCCGGCCCGGGGGCAACGGCTGGGCGCTCAAAGCGGCCGCGCCGACCG
Organism: Nonomuraea sp. NPDC052129; assembly: GCF_040680095.1. Taxonomy (NCBI): domain Bacteria; kingdom Bacillati; phylum Actinomycetota; class Actinomycetes; order Streptosporangiales; family Streptosporangiaceae; genus Nonomuraea; species Nonomuraea sp. NPDC052129. The sequence goes on from NZ_JBFAVX010000003.1 coordinate 273,492, forward strand.
TACAGCGGATCGTGAGCTTTCAGGACGGCGACCTGCCGGCGCCGGCCCAGTCCACGAGCGGCGCCATCACCGAGCTCCGGCTCCCGGCGCCCACGAACGCACCGACCCTCGTGGTCGTAACCGCCCAGAACGGTGCCGTGCCCAGTCTGCTGTCCACGACGTGGCGGCCAGGTCAGCCCACGGGGTGAGCCGCGGCGCGGGACTGCGTGTCCATCAGGTGCTCGATGAGCGCCAGCAGGACATCGCGGCCCGCCGTCCGGTCGCGGGCGTCACAGAGCACCAGCGGCACCTGCGGATCGAGATCGAGGGCCTTGCGGATCTCCTCCTGCGTCCGGTCCTTGACACCGTGGAAGCAGTTGACGCCGACGATGAAGGGGATCCGGCGGCTCTCGAAGAAGTCGATCGAGGCGAAGCTGACGTCCAGCCGGCGGGTGTCGACCAGGACAACGGCGCCCATCGCGCCGTTGACGAGGTCGTTCCACATGAACCAGAAGCGTTCCTGTCCGGGAGTGCCGAATAGATAAAGCACGATTTCGCGGTTAATGGTGATGCGTCCGAAGTCCAGGGCGACGGTCGTGGTGGTCTTGCCGCCCACCCCTTCCAGATCGTCCACACCGACGCTGGCATGGGTCAGGTACTCCTCGGTACGCAGGGGAGCGACCTCGCTCACCGCGCCGACCAGGGTCGTCTTGCCGACGCCGAAACCACCGGCGATAAGGATCTTCACTGCCAGGGGAGCGGTGTCCTTCTGGTCAGAGATTGCGTAGCCCATCCCGCACCGCCTCAAGGATTGTCATACCGGGAAGGCCACCCGCCTGCGCGAAGGCCAGCGGCGGCCGGGCCCGCAGCTGACCGGCCTCGATCAGGTCGCCGATGAGGATCTTGGTCACGGACACCGGGAGGTTCAGTGCGGAGGCGACCTCGGCCACCGCCAGGGGCCGCGTGCACAGAGCGAGGATGGTGCGGTGCTCCGGCTGCATCCTCCGCATGCCGTGTCCGGACTCCGAAGAGGCGGCCTCGGACAACGCCGTCACCAGGGTGATCAGCGTGAGGTCGTCCCGCTCGGGGGTGGTTCGTCCGCCAGTGATCGTATAGGGACGGACAAGGGGCTCATCGGCGGCATCGTCGTCGAAGCTCTCCGTCCAATGCCTCATCCGTGTCTCCCCGCGTCATCGGGTTCCGGGGCGCGCGTGTCGGTCCCCAGCTTCTGGCCGACCTGCTGGACCAGGGTGTGCATCGCGACGGCCATCAGCTCCGCGTCGACCTCCTGGGAGGCGACCACGGCCAGATGGGTGCCACGGCCCGCCGCTGTGACGAACAGCCACAAGTCGGCCATCTCGATGATGACCTGATGGACCGGGCCGCCGCTGAAGAGCTGTCCGACACCGCGAGCCAGGCTCTGCTGGCCGGTGGCGATCGCGGCGAGGCGTTCGGCGTCCGAGCGCTCGATGGTCCGGGAGCGGCTGACCACCAGGCCGTCGTCGGACAGCACAATGGCGTGCCGCGTACCCGCGACCTGATTGACCAGGCCGTCCAGGAGCCAGTCCAGGTCTGCGTCGGTGGCGGTGGTGCGCTGCGTCATCTTCGGTCTTCCGTCGTAGGGGAGCCGGGCTCGGGGGATCCGTCCGGCCGGGGCTGGAAGGCGTCGTCACCGGTCCGGCGCCGGCGGGACTGCCTCTGGAACGCGCCGATCGTGGCACTGGATCGGCTGGGCTGCTCGCGTACTGCCCAGGTTTCCTGGTCGGTATCTTCATCCCTGTCCACCGGGGCCTTCAACTCGGTGACCAGATTGGCCTGGCGCACCCGCTGAGGCAGCGGCGGACGCTCGGCGGACGGGGGCGCGTCGTCTCGATCCGGTGCTGTATCCCGTGCAGTATCTGATGCTGCGTCCGGTGCTGTATCCGGTGCTGTGACGTAGGCCATCGCGCGTCCCCTGGAGCGGGTCGGTAGCGGCGCGTCGTCCTCGCGGGGCGGGACTTCCCGGGGGCGGGTGGGGACCTCTCTGGGCAGCGCGGTCGGTCCGGGTACCGCGCGGGGGCGGTCCACCACGAGCGGTTCCGGGAGCAGCACGATGACCCGGGTCCCGCCGAAGGCGGACGGCCGCAGCTCCACCTGGAGTCCGAGGCTCATGGCGAGCCGGGCGACCACGTACAGGCCGAGACGCACATCATCGGCGTGGGTCATCACGTCGAGCTGCGGCGGCGACTTCAGCAGGGCGTTGGCGGCGGCGTACTGCGCGGGTTCCATGCCCAGGCCGCGGTCCTCGATCTCCACAGCGAGGCCCCGGCTGACCAGCGCGGCCCGTACTTCGACGGGGGTCATCGGCTTGGAGAAGGCGGTGGCGTTCTCCATCAGCTCCGCCAGGACGTGGACCAGCGGTCCGACCGCCCGCTCGGCCACCCAGGGATCGCCCTCGACCTCGATCGAGATCCGCCGGTAGTCCTGGACCTCGCCTTGGGCGGCGCGCAGGACGTCGAGCAGGCGTACCGGCTTGCGCCAGCGGCGCTGCGGCTGGCCGCCGCCGAGGATCACCAGGTTCTCCTCGTAGCGGCGCAGGCGGGCGGTGAGGTGGTCGAGGTCGAACAGGCCCTCCAGCACCTCGGGGTCCTCATGCTTGCGTTCCAGCTCGTCCAGCTTCTTCAGCTGAAGCCCGATGAGGATCTGGGTACGGCGGGCGATGCGCTGGAGCATGCGCTGGAAGCCACGGTGCTGTTCGGCCTGCCGTACGGCGGTGTAGACCGCGCTGCGGCTGGCCAGATTGAGGGCATGCCCGAGCTCGCCGAGCTCGTCGGGGGTGGGCTCGACCATGTGTACTTCGGCGTCCACGTCGACGTCCTCGCCACGCTCCAGCCGGGCGACCACGTCGGGCAGCCGTTCCTGGAGCTCCTGGGCCTCCTCGCGCAGGTGGAGGATGCGCCGGCGCAGGATGCTGGTGAGGCGCCAGCTGGTGAAGATGACCAGGCCCAAGGCGAGCACGCCCACGGCGCTGACGCTGAGGAAGATGATGAAGAGGGTGCCGGCGTGGGTGTAGCCGATCGTGGCGACGTTCTCGAGCCGGACTTGCAGGAGTTTCACCAGCTGCGGGGTGATCGTGTCCACCGAGGAGCGCCACGACGCGCTGACCTCGCGCAGCGCCACCTGGCTGCTCTCGCCGGTCCCGGAGGTGACCAGCCGCTCCTCCAGAGCGACCATGTTCTGCCACGCCTTGCTGGCCGTCAGCTTTCCGTACTGGCTCTCGTTCTCCAGGAGGCTGGGGGCCACCCGGGACTGCAGAAGGTGCTCCTTGGTGCCGATGGCGTCGGCGACCAGGTCGTGCTCCTCCGCCGTCAGGCGCCCCTTCTCCCAGCCACGGGCCAGAATGGCGTCTTCGCGGCCGAGCATGTCGAGGACCCAGAAGAGGTCGACCAGCGTCTGCGCCTTGGTGTTCACCTCGCCGTGTTCGGTGTGGCTGAGGATGGTCAGCAGGCCGAGGTCTGACTCGAGGACGCCGGTGTAGTAGTCGAACGCCTTCTGCTCGCTGGACCACCCGGCGTCCACCGCCCGGCGCTGCTGGTCGAGGAGGTCGAGGCCCCGTTCGATGCGGGCGACGGCCGCGGGGATCCCTTCCTGCCCGCGGCTGGTGTCCAGGGTCGCCAGCGGGCGGAAAGCGGTCACCGCCTGGTCGGTCAGCGCCCGCTGCTTGGCCAGCTTGTCGCGGGCGGCGCTACGTGGGTTGGCCTGCGCCTCCGCGGTGAGCAGCCGCTCCTGCCCAAGGTTGAAGAACAGGTTGGCCGCGGGCCTACCGGCGGTGGTGGTGGCCAGATCCATCTGGGCCTTCTCCGACTGCCACTGGGTGAACAGCTGGAACATCCCCGAAGCCAGCACCGGGGCAAAGGTGATGCTCGGTACGAAGACCACAATGATCAGTACGGTACGCAGGGGCAGTCGCCGGGCACCGGCCAGTCGCCGCGGCCGGCCGCTGGTCGACTCCGGTGCTCCGTCCCCATCGTCCACGGTTCCCGTACGTCGCCGCCCGACTCTGCCCAAACCAGCCACGTGCGGGCACTCTCCTTGCCGATCGGCGCGTCCTTCACAAATCGCCAAAGTAGGCGATTAGTGGCCTGATAGTAGCGATAGGGCAGTTGGCGTCGAAAGCCCCCGCTTCGCAGGCTGTGCCGCAGTGGAAGGCCATCGGCCGACCTGTACGTCAGGCGCCTCCTGACGTGCGTCCGGCTTGGAACCGTCGGGCCCGGGGTTCGTCTGCGGAGGGCTCTGTGCAGGGCTGCCGGTCGGTCGAAAGGATGCTTGGCATCATGAGTGGAATGACTCTCCATAGCATGTGAGAACATGTCATGTTTTGAGTGGTTTGACGCGGGCCGATCGCTGCAAGGCGAGCATTTGCTCTTTGCCGAGACGCTCCGCGCCCGAGCAGCGCACTGGACGGAGCATCATGACACCTGGCTCGCGTTTTGGGATAGCGACGGTCGGCTGGTTGCCGGGCTTTACCTCGACGACGACAGCGCGAACCAGACTCTGCTCTGTGTAGGCGTCCACCTGCTCGGCAACACGCTGCAGGCCGACGAGCTGCACAATCAGCTCAGCACCCTTCCTGAGAGACCGACGAGCCTCGCCATGACGACGACGGGGCCGATCGAGGTCATGGCCAACCAGGCCGCCGACTGGTTCGAATCAGTCCTTCAACGTCCTGTCGACCGCTGGGAGTGGACTCATCGCGGGCAGGTGTACGCCTACGCGTACGTGTTCGCCGACACCACCGAAGGACTCTCCCAGATGTTCAACAAGGAACTGGCTCCTTGGAGTCTGAAGTGGCGGCTTGCGCGACGGGGGTATGTCTCACCGAAGGGATGGGTTGAGGTTCGAGGAATCGGAGAACCGGACCGGGTCATCCATATTCGCGGCATTCGCTCATAGTCAGCCCCATCGGCCCACGATCCCGATGGAAAGGACCCGCCCACCATGAACCACGAACCGGCCGCATCCGGCCACTCCGGAGAGGACAGCGGTGCGCAGCATGCGTCCATGTCCGCGTTCCTCAGGGATCGGCTCGACGCCGCCACCGCCGCGGCCCGCGCCGAGCTGATCAGCGCCAGTGAGAAGAGGGCCGGCCTCCTGCTGTCCTGGGCGGGCGTCGCGTACGGCGTGATGGTCACCCTTATCCTCACCGGTCCGGCCCAATTCCCGGGAGTCGGGCGCTTCGGCGTCATTCTGGCGCTGATCCTGCTGTCCGCGGCGGTCCTGCTGATCCTGATCACCATCCGCCCACCGTCGCCCCAACAGGGCGGGCAGAGAATTCTCATCTACGCCGAGGAGCCCACGCCCGAAGCCCTGATCGAGCGGATGAACACCGAGACCAGGGACTACGAGCTGTTCCTGGCCACCGACGCCCTGCGGATCGCGCGGATCGCGCGCACCAAACACCGCAATCTGCGCTGGTCCGTCAACCTGATCGTCACCGGCATCATGGTCATGACGATCATGGTCTTCCTGGAACGCCTGCTCTAACACGGCCCGGGATCGGTTGAACGCCAGCTGCAACGCGTTCATGAAGCCTCCAGCCCGGCGGCGACCGTGTCCGGGCGGCGCCTGGCGCCACACGTTGGTCTCTGAGGTCGCCGAGGTCGCTGCCACGCACGCCCGAGGCAAGACAAGTCATGGGCGCCAGATGACCGGCGCCCATGACCCGACATCGCCTCCGCTGTCTCACGTCTTCTTTCTGCTGGTTCCTCTGGCTGTGGTGGTGGCGGCCCTTGCAGGCTTCGAGTCACCGGCCTTGCTATTGACGGTGTACTGCTCCAAGACCTTCATGATCTCGGGAGTCAGAGCGTCCGCCAGCGCGGGCGCCAGAGAGTCGGCGAGAGCGGAGGCCAGAACCTGTGCGAGCAGGAGCCGTTCGATTGTCGATGCCTTCGGCATCGCGTGCGTCCCCGATGTGAGGGCTGTTTCGATCAGGGCGGCCATCGAGTCCCCGCCGCGGGCAAGAACCTTGGTGGACTGGCTGGCCTCATTGAGGATGTCGCGAATGACGTCGTCGATCAGCGACTCCACCGGGTCATGCTCGGTCGGTCCAGCGGCTTCCTCTGACGCCATGAGTTGCTCCTCTGCGGTCGATGTGTGCTGTCCCTAGCTGTCGATTCACGCCGGCTGGGGAACTCCTTTTCTGCCTGCGATCGGGAGTCGTGCCACTACCGGTTGGCGAGCGCGGCGAGTAGGAGCGGGTGTTCGATGCCGCTCTCCTCTTCTTCTCCGCGGCGGCGCATGAGGGCGGCGAGTAGCAGCGGGTGTGCAATGCCGCTTTCTTCGCCTCCTCTGCGGCGGCGCATCATCATGGCGAGCAGGAGCGGGTGTGCAATGCCGCTTTCTTCGCCTCCTCTGCGGCGGCGCATCAGCATGGCGAGTAGGAGCGGGTGCTCGATGCCGCTCTCCTCTTCTTCTCCGCGGCGGCGCATGAGGGCGGCGAGTAGCAGCGGGTGTGCGATTCCGCTTTCTTCGCCTCCTCTGCGGCGGCGCATCAGCATGGCGAGTAGGAGCGGGTGCTCGATGCCGCTCTCCTCTTCTTCTCCGCGGCGGCGCAT
>NZ_JBFAVX010000003.1:280160-676153 GCF_040680095.1 Nonomuraea sp. NPDC052129
ATGCCGCTTTCTTCGCCTCCTCTGCGGCGGCGCATCAGCATGGCGAGTAGGAGCGGGTGCTCGATGCCGCTCTCCTCTTCTTCTCCGCGGCGGCGCATCAGCGCGGCGAGTAGCAGCGGGTGCTCGATTCCGCTCTCTTCGCCTCCTCTGCGGCGGCGCATCAGCATGGCGAGCAGGAGCTGATGCTCGATGCCGCTCTCCTCCCCTTCTCCGCGGCGAGCCGCAAGCGCGGCAAGCAGCAGCGCTTCCAGGGAACGCCCTTCACCTTCGCGCTCGGAGGTCTCGGTACGCTCGGCCTCTGCGGTGGCGGTCATGGGATGTCCTTTCAAGTGCCGGGATAAGCACACCAGGTTCGTGATGGGGATACATCGTCCCGATACCCGAAGCCTTCGATTTAATTCATAAAGAAACGCCCAAGAAAAACTGGTCGAATATCTAAATAGGACCATTTCGAGCCGCTCCCGCCTGCCGTGGAGCATCGCCGTCTCGGCGAATATCTAATTCGCATACCTCGTGGTTTCCGACCTTCCCGCGCCTCGGGGCGGAAGGGTTCGATCCTCTGGCCAGCCCGCCGCGGGTGTCCCGGCCGCTGAGGTCAAATGCGGCCCGTCGTGGCGTTCAGGGCGTACACCTTGTCGTCGCTGCTGCCGATGTACACGGTCCCGTCGGCCAGCGCCGGGCTGGAGATGATGTAATCGCCGGTGGTGTAGGTCAGCCGATCGCGCGGGTCAGTGCGGTGGAAGCGCCAGGTGGGGCAGGCGTACCGCTGACGGAGCCGGCGGTGTCGGTGCCCCGCTGGTTGGGCTCAGGCAGCCCCCGGCTGTGGAGACGGTGGCGCAGATGCGGGTAGATCAGGTCCAGGGTGAGCCACTCCGGCCCGTCGGGCAGGCCGGTGCGGACCAGATCCAGAAGCTCGCCGGTGAACGAAGTACAGGCGTTGGCCTGCTGGTCCAGCGGAGGAACATGAGCGGCGTGGTCGCTGGCGGTCAGCGTGTAGGCGCCCCGGATGCCCGCGCTGTCGGCCACACCCTCGGCGGACAGCGCCTGGACGGCCCGGCCGGAGTAGCAGCAGTCCTGCCAGCGCCCGCTCGTCGGCCAGCCATTGCCACAACGCGGTGAACTCAGCTATCTCATCGCCACCCGTGAGCTGAATCTGCGCCTCCACCAGCCACCCCACACCGATGGGACCATCGCTCCAAGAAAAGCCGGAGAGCGAGCCTTTCGCCTGCTGATTGCAGCAAAGCGTGACCAACTGACAACAAGCCGTCAATAGACGCAGGCTCTCTGGCAAAGCCCGGGCCGCCCATGGAGAGGCATTGGCCGAAGCGGACGGGTGGCGGCCAAGGCCCTTCCACGCCGTACAACCACAGCGGGGCGCTCGGCGCGCAGCCGGGGAGCTTGGCCGGGGCTTGGCGAGCGAACGGCGGCGGAGGGAGCCGGTCAGCGTCGTGAAGCTCCGATCTAAGTGGCGAACACGCTGGCAAAAAACCCGATCACCGCGAATACCACTGCGAGCACGATCGCCCAAATCAAGGTGATGCCCATCAGGGACAGTACGAAGGTATGCATTCCCGCGATAGCTGCGTTGATGAGGACCACGATAAAGTCAGAGATTACTAGCTCTTCCCAGGACTTGAAGACCAGAAAGCTGGAGATCAGGCCAGTGATTATGGTTAGAGCCACCACTCCGGCCGTGCCCCAAAAGCCGGACGAAGAAGAGTCGGCCTCGGCGGTTTCTTGGCTGCCGACCTTTGGCGAGTAGTGCGTGGCCGTGGCCACCGTATTGGCCCCTTGGCCGCCATCGGCGACTTCCTTGTCGTGCTCGAACGCGAAAACGGCAACGACAACGCCGACAATCGCCACGACAAGGGCCAGGATGGCGGCGACTTCAGCGTAGACAGTGAGCCGTCGTGGCTTGGCAGGTTCGTCCGCCATGCTTGTCCTCGCATCGGGGGAGAGCGATCCGGAGCTAACACTCTAACGAGGCGCCGGGCCGAGATGCCCTGTTGGCAGGCGACGCAGGGTTGGCGGCACTCAGGCGTCCGTCGCGTACGACCGCCGTGGTGATCGCCCTGACGCCCGTCGCTCTCGCGCCTGCGTACGGCTGACTGACCGCACTGCGCCCGCCGGGCAGCTCGGCCCGACCTGCCTCGCTGTGACCATCTGGACGGTAAAACTTGTCATCCCACTAACTTTTGACAGTCATGTGACAGAATGTTCGGCATGAAGGAGAGCGTTCCACAGCTGCTGCAAGACGCACGCCGCACCAGAAGGCGCCACGAGTGGGCGACAGTCCAGCGACGGCGGCTCGCCGAGATCGTCGAGCACGCCCGCACCCACTCGCCCTACTATCGGGATCTCTACAGCGACCTGCCTCCCCGCGTCGACGACTCGGCATCGCTGCCGGTCACCGATAAGACCGCGCTGATGGCGCACTACGACCATTGGGCCACCGACCGCGAAGTAACGATGGCTCGGGCACGCGCCTTCGCCGCAGACCCGCAACTGGTAGGCGGACGGTTCCTCGACCGATACCTGGTGGTCACCACCTCGGGCACCACAGGAAACCCCGCGATCTTCGTCAAGGACGATCGGGACATCGCCGTCAACTACGCCCTCAGCATGCGGATGATGGGCTCCTGGCTGGACCTCGCCGATGCCACCCGGATCGTGGCAGGTGGCGGGCGGATGGCCATCGTGGCCGCGACGAACGGCCATTTCCTGGTCTCGGCCGGCGCCGCCCGCATGCGCGCACACCGGCTACAGCGCAAGACCATCCGCCTCTTCTCCGTGCACACCCCGCTCGACGCACTGGTCGAGGCGCTCAACGAGTTCCGCCCCGCCCTCCTGCTCGGGTACGGCAGCGTCCTCAACATGCTCGCCGCCGAGCAAGAGTCTGGACGGCTGCACATCGCGCCGGTGGTGGTCGAACCCGCCGGCGAGACGCTGACCAGCGGCGACTACGCGCGGATGGCCCGCGCCTTCGATGCCAAGGTGCGCGACACCTACGGTGCCAGCGAGTGTCCCTTCCTCACCGAGGGCTGCGCGTACGGCTGGTATCACGTCAACAGCGACTGGGCCCTGGTCGAACCGGTCGAAGCCGACCATTCCCCGACCCCGCCGGGCAGGCGATCCCACACCGTTCTGGTGACCAATCTGGCCAACCGCGTACAACCGATCCTGCGCTACGACCTCGGCGACAGCGTCTTGCAACGGCCTGACCCGTGCCCATGCGGCAACCCCCTGCCGGCCATACAGGTACAGGGACGCGTGGCCAACGTGCTCACGTTCGCCACCGGGCGGGGCGAGGTCGTCATCGCGCCGCTGATGCTCAACACGCTCGTGGATCGTACGCCTGGCGTACAGCTGTATCAGATCGTCCAAACCAGCCCGGCGAGCCTGCGCATACGACTGCGGCCCTCGCCTGGGGCGGACCCGGAAACGGTGTGGCAGGCGGTGCGTGACGGGATCGGCGGTCTGCTGGCCGACCACAAGCTGGACCATGTCATCCTGGAACGCGCTGAGGAGCCGCCGCAGCAATCCCCCGGCGGAAAGTATCGGGCGGTCATCCCGCTGAAGGATTTCGCATGATGTCAGATTCCGAGCAGCCCGGACTGCGGGAGCGCAAGAAGGCCGGCACTCGCGCCGCCATTCAGCGGCACGCGCTGCGCCTGTTCCGTGAGCAGGGTTACGACGCCACCAGCGTCGAGCAGATCGCCCAGGCGGCCGACGTCTCGCACCGGACGGTGTTCCGCTACTTCCCGACCAAGGAAGCGCTGGTCACCCTCGACGACTACGACACCCTCATCGCCGAGGCGTACGCGGCCCAGCCGCTCGAACTCGGCCCGGTGCCGGCGCTGCGTAACGCCTTCCGAGCCGTGTTCACTGACCTGACCGACGCGGACGTGACCGCGAAGCGGGAGCGCCAGGCGCTGGTGCTCAGCGTCCCCTCGCTGTGGGCGGCCAGCCTCGCCAACATCACCAGAACCAAACAGACGCTCACCGAACTGGTCGCAGCCAGGCTAGATCGTCCGCAACACGACGACCGAGTACGGGCCGTCGCAGGCGCGGTGTTCGGCATCCTGCTGTCGGTCTGGCTGGACTGGGCCAAGAACCCGGAGCTGGACGCCCCGGCGGCGTTGGACAGCGCGCTCGCCCATCTAGAGAGCTCTCGGACTCCTGACAATCGGTGAGATCAGGGCCTGGATTGGGTGTGTCCGTTAGAAGCGTGAACGCGTCCGGCTCGCGGCAGCCGACCAGGCCGGCTCGATGTGAGGATCGAGACATCCGCTCGCGGCAGTCGCCGCCCCCAATCAGGAGGTCCTCGTGATCATTGCCATTGTCGACTTCGACACCGCCGCCGCTGACCGCGCGGCAGCCCTGGCCCAGCTCGACAGCGTACGCGAGGAGGTACGCGCGATGCCGGGTAACGTTGCCTATCGGGTGTACGCCTCCCGGGAGGACGAGACCCGGGTGACCATAATCCACGAGTGGGAGGACGAGGAGTCGTTCGCCGGCTACCAGAAGTCGGACTCCTTCGCACGCTCTGGCAAGGTGATTCGCCCGATGATGACCGGGTCGCCAGTGAGCCGGCGCTTCCGCGCGGAGTTGCTGGAGACCGTCGCCTGACCGGCGTCATGGCGGCTCCCTACGATTGGTTCATGCGAGGCTGTGGATGACCCGGAAGGCGTACAGCTTCGTCCGTACGTTCCCGCGGGAGCCCGCCCGCGAGCTCAAGGTGGACCGCCACTACCTGCTCTGCGCCTCGACCGGTGCCCTCCGGCTCGAGGCGCAGGGCCAGTCGTGGCTCCTACCGCCGGCCCGGGCGGCCCTGATCGAGGCGGGCCACGCGATACAGGTGAGCATCCCGCAGCCGGTCACGACCGCGTCGGTACTGTTCGACACCAGATTCACCCCGGCCCCGCCGGCACCGTTGACCGTATTCGACCTCAGTCCCCTGGCACGCGCCTTGGTGACCGAGTGCGGCACCTGGGGCGAGAGCGACGAACCTCTAACGGCGTACGCAGAGACGCTTTTCACCGCGCTCGCCGCAGTGACCTGGCGGCTCGCCGAGCAGCCGAGCCCCGTCGTCGTGCCGGTGGGACGCTCACCGGAACTACGCCGAGCCCTGCGGCTGACCGAGCAGCGACTCGGCGTCGAGATCCGCTTCGAGGACGTGGCAGACAAGGTGGGCCTGGCACCACGATCGCTGGCCCGGCGCTTCGAGGACGAGACGGGCATGACGTGGCGGGCAGTCCTCCGCCGGATGCGGGTGCTACGCGCGATCGAAGAACTGGCTGCGGGGGATACTCCGATCACCGAGATCGCGTTCATGGTCGGCTACACATCATTGTCGGCGTTCAACGCCGCGTTCCGACAGCTGACCGCCCGCACGCCGACGGAGTACCGCGCCAGCTTCCGGCCCTGACCGGGCGGGGGCAATCCCACACGCTTTGGGGAACGTAGCACTAGTGAGGGCAGAGGGAGGATGGCGTTACATCACCACGATTGGCATACACACCACTGCCTTCTGCTCGTTGATCCACTTCGTGTATGCGTGGGCGGCTCCGGCCGCCGCATCGGCCAGGGTTGGCCATCGCGCTTCGCTCAGCTTGCGGTCGGGCAGAAATCCCACGGCTGTGAACCGATAGCACCCCAGATCAGCGACATATCCGGCAGTCGCAACCAGCTTCTTGTCGTTGATATACACCTGGGCGCCATGCTGGTCGTAGTGGATCGAGTAGGGGTTGCTCCCCAGCGTGCTGGTGACCTTGATGCCCCGCGCTACCCCTTGCGCGTCCCACCAGATCTGGACTGTCTCCACTATCCGACCCCTCCTGATCTTCACTTCATCGTGCTGAGTAACGGAACAGCTCGGATAAACGTTCCGAAAGTCACCGCCTGGGGGACCAACTGCTCGGGCCGCGCCGCCAGTGGCCAAGCAACGATCCCGTCGCGCTGGGCCAGTGGTGTCCCGCCCACTGGTGGATCAACGATCTCGTTGTGCGTTTCCACGTGGGCGAACAGGGCTGAGCGGCTCTACCCGCTGTACCACTTGGTGACCACGCGCAGCCTGCGTCACTGCGCAACCACGATCATGCCGGCGGCCGGCGTCGACATGAAGGTGATCAGGTCCCGATCGGTTCAACCTGGGCCAACGGGCGCGGCCGATGCCACCGTCCATGACGCGCCCTAGAGCTCCAGGTGTTAAACCAAACGAATGTCGCAGCCGACGGCCACCGGGAGGCTGGCGAGCTTCGCATCGCCGGTGATCAGAGTGCAACCCTCAGCCTCGGCCAGCGCCACGTAGGCAGCATCGTAGGCCTTGATGTTGCCGCGCAATTCCCAGATGCGAGGCAGGAGGGGCCGGATGTCCGCCAAATCGATCTCGGCCTGGGTGAGCGCCTCAAAGGCGCTCCACCCACGCGTTTGTGTGATCAGTTCTTGCCTGACGAGGCGGGTGACGACGTGGGCGACTTCGCTGGGCATGTGTGCGGGTGCGATCCAGGCGGGATCGGTCATGATGGCCTTGCGTGCGGCACGGCCAGCCTCTCCGTCATCGGCCAGTGCATTGATCATGACGGAGGCGTCGATCACGAGCATGGACGGTCTCCCGTGGTATCGGCGAGTTGCTCCTCCCGCTCGTTTCGTGCCTGGTGAACGAGTTCTGCGGCCTGTCCTGGAGCGCTGTGCATGCCGTCGTCACGCCCCTCGAACCGGGCGATGAGGTCGACGTTGCGGGAACGGCGTGCATCCGCCGCCAGGAGGCCCAGCATGTAGGCCTGTGCGGACTGCCCATTGGCACGGGCTCGGGCGGCGATCGCGTCGGCGATGTCGTCGGGAACATCGCGGATCTGCATGTTCCTAGGCATGCCTTCATTTTACATGCACATGCTCAGCGCCATGCGGGATTTGCTGCTGCGGCGATTCCACCGGGAGCCAGAACCATCATCACCAGCGGAATGGTCTGGCAATGGTCCGCCCAGGCATGGCTGAAGATCGAAGAGCCCCTCTCCAGATCGGCGCTTTCTAGGGGTTCGTCGCAACACGTCTGATCAATTAGTCGTTGCGAGGAGCATAGCGAGACGCTCGGCTAGGCTGCCCAAGCCGAGCGTCTTTCGCCATATGGCATGGCCAGCCTGACGATTAAGCTGACCTGTCATGTCCGAGAAGATGCGCTTCTTCTACGAAAGCGAGCTCCGGCTCGATCCCCATGCCGAATACTTCGGGTTCGTCAATCGGCCCACCATCACTCTCCATCAACGCGGTCAGCTCAGCTTGACTGTTCTCCGCAGGCCGCACCTGGGGCACGACCGACCGTGTACGGGATGAACCTTCCGTCCGATGGGTTCACTCCCGAGATCGGCGGCAAGGCCAGCTCGCGTCCCCGCGCGGTGACGTAGGGGGCCACGAGCCGGTATGGCTCGTGCAGGATGTACGGGGGGGCAAGGTCGTTCGGGTAGGTCTTGGCCCGCTGCTCGGCTGCCTCCAGAGCACGCCGGAACGGTCCGATGCCCTCGTACGACCTGAGCATCACGGGGGACACAGGTTGGTAGTAGACCTCGACCGCGTCATCCGTAGCGGGTTGCACGATCACCCGCCACTCGCCCGGCAGGAACTCGGGCGCCGCTGTGACGGCGTAGACGGCGAACAGCGCGAAGATCGTCTTCAATCGCATGCGCGATGAGTGTAAGGCACACTCCTCAACATGATCAGTTGTGGGCGGTTGGAGCGGGAGAACGCCGAACTGCGCGAGAAGCTGACTTTTTTGAGGGGATTTGAACCCCGGATGGTGTTACCACCAACCGCATCAGCGGCTCGAAGCAGAGCCGTCCCGATCGTTTAAATCTGGACCAACATGCCGGGTTGGTCTCCCCCGAACGGCATGGGACAGCGGTGAACTCCAACCCAAACCGCAACCCGGTGCGTCACGGGCGCTCGCGGTCGGGCGCATGATCATCTTTGGTGTCGCAACGGGCCTGACCAAGCAGACCGTTGCGTTCGGCGGCCATTTCGGTCCTATTTTTGGCGCTATATCTTCTGGCCGAAATTATGAAAACCTGTACCTCTTGATCATTATTTACGAAAATAATCTCGACCGTTGCGCCGTAATTCGGAAGACCGGATCATCGTGATCATCATCATCTCGCCCCGCAAGGCCAGAGAGGAGACATCATGCTCGGTCTCGTCGACCGCTTGCTGACTCGCGTCGCCCACAAGGTGACCGTGGAGGCCGGCTGCAGCAACTACTACTACTGCAAGGATGGAGTCAAGTACCTCCGTCAGTGCTGCCTGGACCAAGGTTGCCAGACGGTCAAGGTCGGCAAATGCTGATGCGGCTGAAGTAGGCGTCCCGCGGGTGGCGGCCAGCCGCCGCCCGCACGGCGCCCGTCACCTGGTCCGTAACAGCCTGCTGATCATCGCAGCCGCGCTCGGCGTACTGCTGCCGGATGGCCTACCCGCACTCGGCGGGGCGGCCCTGGCAGGTGCCGCGGGGCTCATCGGGGCGAGACTGATCGCCTCCTTCGACGACATCGTCGATCTCTTCGCAAGGAACGCCTGATGCCTTACCTGACCGCCGCCGTCGTGCTCATCGGTCTGCTTTGTGTGTTGAATCTGCTACTCACCCTCACCCTGATCCGCCGGATGAGGCAGATGGGCGGGGGAGGCGTCCAGCACGCCGGGCCTCCCATCGCGTTGCGGCCTGGCTCGCCCGTTGGCGAGTTCGCCGCCGTGACCGTCGACGGCGAGCCGATGTCCCACGATACGGTCGCCGGCCTGGTCGGGTTCTTCTCCGCCGGATGCGAACCCTGCCACAAGCTGCTTCCCCGCTTCACCGAGCATGCCCGCGCCCTCGGACGGGAGAACGTGCTCGCGGTGGTCGCCGGGGACGATGCGGAGGCGGTCGAAGCGCTCGTGCCGGTGGCCCGGGTGATCGTGGAGGATTACGACGGCCCGGTGGCAGACGCGTTCCAGAACACGTGGACCCCGGCGCTCTACCTGCTCGGGTCCGATCACCGCGTCATCGCCACGGGCGGACGCGTGGAGGACCTTTCCGTCGCATCGACGGCATGAGTGACTCGGGTACGAGCCGACGGGCCGGGATCCGGGACTTGGCCTCGTCCGCCGTGGAGGCTATGTCGCTGACCTGGCGGTCGGCGCCAGGAGGGGTCACCGGCTACGTCTTTCTGACACTCGCCGAGGCGGCGGCCCCGATCGCCACCGTATGGCTGACCAAATCGGTCATCGACCGGCTGACGACTCCCGACGGCGCGGTTGCGGGCCTCGCACTCGGGCTGGCCGCGGCCGGTCTGGCCGCCGCCGCGCTCCCGGGGATCGGCCGCTACCTGCGCGCCCAGACCGGGCGCCTCGCGCGAGCCGATGCGATCGACCGGCTGTTCGCGGCGGCCGAGCGGCAGGTCGGTCTGCGGCGTTTCGAGGATCCGGTGTTCCTCGACCGGCTGCGCCTCGCGCAGGAGGGCGCAGGGGGCACCGGCGACCTTGTCAGCGGAGTCTGCGGAAGCCTGAACGGAGTCCTGTCCCTCATCGGCTTCGTGGGCTCCCTGCTGATCCTCAGTCCCGCCATGACCGCCCTGGTACTGCTGGCCGCGGTTCCATCACTGGTCGCCGAACTGCTGCTGTCGCGGAGGCGGGCCACCATGCAGTGGGACATCGAGCAGATCCACCGCCGCGAGTTCTTCTACAGCCGGCTGCTCACCGGCGTCCAGGCCGCCACGGAGATCCGGCTGTTCGGCATCGGCGCGTTCCTTCGTGCACGGATGATGGTCGAGCGGCGCAAGGCCGACACCGCCGAAAGGCAGATGGACCGCCGGGAACTGGTGACTCAGGGCGGCCTGACCACGCTGAGCGCGGCGGTCGCGGGTGCCGGTCTGTGGTGGGCGATCACGGCCGCCCGCCAGAACTCCCTCAGCGTCGGCGACGTCGCCATGTTCGTGGCGGCCGTCGGCGGGGTGCAGGCCGCGCTCAACACGCTCGTCTCCTCGATGGCGTCCATCCACGAGCGGCTCCTCACCTTCTCGCACTTCGTCGCGGTGATCAGGACCGAGCCCGATCTGCCGAGCGTGGGTGAGGGTACGGCCCCCGCGCTGTGCCGGGGTATCGAACTGCAGGACGTCTGGTTCCGCTACAGCGACGACCATCCATGGGTGCTGCGCGGGGTCGATCTGACGATTCCGCACGGCCGTTCGGTTGCCCTTGTGGGATTGAACGGTGCCGGTAAGAGCACCCTCATCAGGTTGCTGTGCAGGATGTACGACCCGACACGCGGCCGGATCCTGTGGGATGGTGTGGATCTGCGGGACATCCCGCCCGCCGATCTTCGCGAGCGGATCAGTGCCGTCTTCCAGGACCACATGAACTACGACATGTCCGCCGCCGAGAACATCGGCCTCGGCGACCTGCCCGCCCTGGACGACCCGGCCCGGATCAAGGAGGCGGGCATCCGCGCGGGCGCGCACGAGACGCTCTCGGGGCTGCCGCGAGGCTACGACACGCTACTCACCCGCATTTTCTTCTCCGAGGCCGACAAGGGCGATCCGGAGACGGGAGTGGTGCTGTCCGGCGGACAGTGGCAACGCCTCGCGCTGGCCAGAGCCCTCGTCCGCGACGGCAGAGACCTGATGATCCTCGACGAGCCCAGCTCCGGCCTGGATCCGGAGGCCGAGCACGAGGTGCACACCAGCATCCGGGAGTATCGGGCCGGTCGTACGAGCCTGCTGATCTCCCACCGGCTCAGCGCCGTACGGGATGCCGACCTCATCGCCGTGCTCCACGACGGGCGGATCGCCGAACAGGGACCGCATGAGAGGCTGCTCGCCGCAGACGGACACTACGCCCGTCTGTTCCGGCTCCAGGCCTCGGGATACCAGGAGGTGCGATGAAAGCAGGCAATCTGCTCCTGTCGGCATCCGGCTTGCTGACATTGGGAATGTCGCTGTGGTGGATTCGTCGGCAGTACCTGGTCGCCACTGTCCGCGGGCCCAGCATGGAACCCACCCTGCACACCGGGGACAGACTGCTCGTCCGCCGGACGAGGCGAGTCCGCGCCGGCCAGATCGTGGTCGTCAGGATCCCGAATCCTCCACCGCTGGACGGTCTGCCGCCGGGCATCGAACCCGGCGATGAGGACAAGGTGCCGGAGGGATCAGATCCTGGCTGGCATTTGCTCGTCAAGCGGGCGGTCGCGGTGGCCGGCGAACCGGTGCCGAGACAGGCCTTCCCGGCGCTCCGCGACGTAACCGAGACCGTCGTGCCCCCTCGCGCCCTGGTCGTGCTGGGTGACAACCCGGACTCCAGCTGGGATTCCCGGGACTTCGGCTTCGTACGGGGCGAGCAGTTCATCGGCGTCATGATGCGCAGCCTGCCATCGCGTTGACCGCCCGCCACGATCGCCGGCTGCAAGATTCTCCTCGACCCGCCCAAGTGCGGGAGCAACTCCAGCTTGTGCTCCGGCGTGAACGGGCGCCGCTTCGGCCGATCCGATCGAGGTCTGTCACCAGGTCTCACGAGAGTCTGACAGGGGGTCTGGCGCTCGGGCTGACGGCAACTATGACCGCACAGATCGGAAAAGGCCCTTCCCGTAAAGCTGGGAAGGGCCTTCGACATGCGGAGGATCGGGGATTTGAACCCCGGATGGTGTTGCCACCAAACCGCATTAGCAGCTTGGATCTTGGCCGTTCCAGGCCGTCTCATGTGGACCGATGCGGCTGGACGGTTTTGGCGGAACGGGATGGTACGGCGGGGAACTGCAACCCAAACTGCAACCCATGGCGATCAAATGGGGGAGCATTCGAGGCGGCGGCCAGGGCCATATGATCATCTTGTGTCCGATCTCTCGCTCCCGGAAATTATCGGCTTCGTTGTGCCCGGACTCTTCATCTGCGGCCTCGTCGTGTGGATGGTGGGCGTGATCCGAGTCTTCAGACAGCGTCGCGTACTCCGATACACAGACCGGTTCAGAGCCGAGGAGCTCACCGGGCGCGTCCGTCAGCTCAAGGTCCGCGGGTATGAGGAGCAAGCAATCCAGCTTGTTCAAGTCGAACTCGGTATGCCGGCGAGAGTGGCCCGCTCCTGGGTCAGGTCCATCTAAGGCAGCCGGCTGTTAATCAGCGGATCGGACGTACAAGATCCTGGCATTTCTCATAACGAGCTTTTTTGTAAAGCTGCTTGGCCCTAGGGCAACGGCACCCGCACCTATGACGGCCAAGAGTCCGGCTGCAACCTGGTGCGCTTCAGGGAAATCGCTGTAGTTGGAGGCGATACTGCACAGTATGGTGAGCGCGGATACGGCTGCCAGAGTGAGACGGGTGCGGCGCACTGGGGTTGTTTGCTGTCGCTGCGAACGCCTCTTCACGCCTTAAGCATATGCGCCTAGGCCAGTTCGCAGGCATACGCCAGGAGCGAGCATTGCAGCGGCGCGCATCTCGACCGAAGGCATGGCAAGAGCTGAAAGCTGTAAAACCGTCGGCTCAGCCTACGCAAGTTCGAACCTTGCACCTGCCACACCAGCAGAAAGAGCCCCTTCACCAGTGGAAACGCGGTAAGAGGGCTCTCTCGTTGATCGCCTCTATGTGCCCTGGTTCTCCGTGTGTTCCCTTGACATCTGGCACGGATCTGGCACGGCGATCACGGACTGTTCCCCGTGCGGACGCACGCCTCCCTCCTGCCGGATCTTCCCGTCGCCGTCGTCCCACCCGTTAGGGGAGCGGGCCAAGGGCTGGAGGTGAAGGTGGAGCTCCCTGCCGGAAGAACGACCTTCGCCTCCAGCCCTTGGTCTGCTCGGCTTGTTCTGGACGACGGTGAGGGGAAGAGCGGGCACCTCAGCCACTGGGAACGCACGGCCTGCCGAGATCATCCCGGAGCCTGAGGCCCCCGCCGGAGGCTCTTTGGAGGTCGTATGCCAACCGTACTAGCGACCACCGTTGGACGGTTTGTGGCAGCAAGACACCAGTGATGACAGCGATCCGGAGTAGAGCCAGCTCATCATTTGCAACTGATGACAAGGCTGGCGTACGGGATGTTACGTAGTGGTGGAGTCACCATTAACCTCATTTAGCCTATCGGCCAGATCTGAACGGTCATAGCTGGTGAACATCGAGCCGAGTTGACTGAGGAGCACCTCGCGATGTTGAGGCCCTAAGGGATCGAGAAATTCCCTTATTAGGTGGGCAATACGCTCCTCTTTTGCGGTCTCCTCTGGCTCCGCGATCATTCCTGCGCCTGATTGGACCAATGCAACGATTTTCTCGAAATCGCTACCCATCCTCAGAAGCTCCGGAAGCTTACCTGACTGGCCGTCGAGCCACCAAAGGCGCGCCATCTGTGCGTCAACAAGGAGATGGTCTCGGATATATCGAGCCTGCTGGGCCCTCATCTGCCAATCTGCTTCAGTTAGAGCGTTCGTTCGCACGATGTCTTCGTAATTTTCGGCATACAGCTTTGTCTTTTCGTCAACGGACAAAATGACTCGTGCCGATACCACATTAGAATCAATTGTGCGGGCCGCCCGACGAGCGGCAAAATCCGCTTGTGCTTGGGCTTCTTCGAGCAAGAGGACGGAGAAGTTCCGAGTGGCTGATTCGATGGCCTTGCGCAGTCCGCGATGAACATCATAAGTGTCTTCACTAGGTGGTTGCCCAGGCCCATCGCTAATCCAAGTAAGTTCGAGCGAAGCCGTAAAATAGGCCTTATCGAGCGAGCTAGCAAGGGAGCGAATAAAAGAACTGGTTGTATGGTAGCTCACTGGTGGCGAGTCATATGCCGGGGCCAGTAACTCTTTAATCCACGTCAGTAGACCCATGCCTCTCCTTGATCTCGCTATAAATCGTGATAGGCGTATTTCCCCACAGGCGTGGGTTTAGTTCAGATATTCTGGCCTCTAGCTGCTCCCGAATCATCTGCCGCGGAATCTCTGTATGACCGCTCGTCTCTCGCTCCCAACGGTGAGCAAGAGGTACTATAATCCCGATGTCATAACTATTGATACATGCCTTCGCGAATACCTCAATGACTACTTGCCTTGGCGCTTGTGCCTGAGCTGTCGCCTCTAACCAGGCGCTCGCGATTTGTGCAGCTCCTAGCTCAGTTTCTTGGTTGCGAAGGGCTGTACGCCAACCCATGGCCACCGCACGAATGGTCTCATCATCTCCGGGTGATTCGGGCACGAGTAGGAACCTATTTGCATCGCGCAGATTGGCCAGAGTGGAGAAAGCAAGGACACCGGTGGTTTGCTCATCGGCACTCTTGTCGAGCCAACTCAGTACTTCAACGAGAACATCCCTAAGCAGCCCTCGATGTCTACCTAACTCGGCGATAGCTGCACATACCGTTCCACGGAGTCGTGTGGATCGCCGGCCTGCCAAGTGTCGTAGGCGTGTGAGAGCAATGCGAGGAAAGACGATGCCGAGAGGTCCTCCGCAAACTTCCGCAACAGCGATTTGGACCTCTTCAGTTGGGGCAGAAATAGACCAGTAATAAAGCTTTTGGCGTATATCGCGTCCTACCCGGTTGCTTAGAGAAGCAGCGGTAAGGAGCTCAACTGCTCTTCGTCTTCCTACTGCATTTGCAGTCCAGCTTGTGACCGCTTCAGTTACGAGCTCTTGGGCATATTGAGATGTAGCAAGATGCAAAAGGGCGCTGCTGGCCTTTTCGCTTTCTGCTCCGAGATGAATCAGCCATTGCCCGAGATGCTTGCGAAGATATATGCGGTCTGTCCACATATGGTCGATAACCGGCAATGCGCAACCCGGTCGCCGAAACGTGACCTCATTATTGCTTAGCTTCGCATCGATCAAAAGCAGCAGCTTCGCAACTCCTGGGCCGAAAATTCCGCGTCCGGGATAAGTCTCGATGTCCAGAAATTGTACGAGCTTGTCGGTGGCGGTGAAGATATCCTCAGGCCTTGAGCCCTCTAGCGTTGCCGTTGCGAAAAGCAATGCTTGGGCATATTCTGAAGCGGATGGGTCGGTGTCGCCGATAGCAGATAGTGAAGCTTCAAGATGCTCTGCAGGGTCGTAGTATGAGGAAAGTACTTCCTCCACTAGCTCAGGCGAGACTACGCCTTCTTCTACCGATTTCTCCTTGATCTTATTTGCGAGTTGTGTGGCCTCACGCGTGCTGGCCACGTCAAGCACTTTCTTAATCTTGGCATATTTAGCCCACTCGGTGGCCTTAGACCTGGAGGTCAGAAATGATAGATGACTCTGGAAGACATCTTCTGAGGCTGGACCGATCATACGCACTACGACATGGTCTTCCAAATCGAGTAGTCGACATTCATTGGGTGTCGCAATAATGATTAGCCTTGATGAGACACCCCAAAGTCGTGCCACATAGTGAGGCAAGACGTTTGAGAATTTAGAGATTGCTTGTTCCTCTATCTCGCTCAAGACGATGAAGTAGCCGCGGTTAGCGTCGGATGCCAAGGATTGATCGATATCATCTGGGTCTATGAGTAGTTCGATAGGGCGCATATTGATATCCATGGCTGCATTTATTGCAGCGATCCGTCGCCCGCTTCCAGACTCTCCGCGCAGGACAACATAAGGTTTTTCCCTAAGAAAGCGGGTTATCTCATCAGCCTTTTTTACGCCCTCTCTGTCTACTCGCACATAGACTTCTCTTAGCTTTCTCAACACGTCTTTGTGTAGTGCGCGGGATGAAACTGTCCGTCGGGTCTCCGACAGGTAGAGGTTGTCTATGCGGGAACCAACGAACGCTGCACCTACGGCCTCATTGAAGATTGCCTGAGACAGAAGAGGTTCTTCCTGCTCGCCCTCCGGTGGTACATCAGCAGGCGGATCGGCGTCCGTTGATTCAAGCCCTGGAGTCGGCTCGTCTTGTTGAGGCTCCTCGCTCAAAGGAACGATGCTGTTGCCCGGCTCTGTCATCAGTCCTCCCTTTCACGTCTGCGGGAGGTATCGAAGAAGCCTTCCGGAAGCTCGATGTGAACACCGTCGGAGATGTGGCCTGCGGTGATGTTCCCACCTACGTTGCCATGGAAAATTGCTGTTGAGCTTGGAATTGAAGGCGTAGTTTGCGTCGTAATTTTCTGATCCCTTGTGGTGGCCTGCCGGTCGTTACCAGACCGGCGTGGTATGTATAGCCATGCTGATTGAGAGAATTCTTTGTCCGGTACTTCTGCAGTGACTTGCTCGAATTCAGTCTCCTTAAGTTGCGTGTAGCCAGCGCTCACGACGTCTTCGAAAACGCGTTGCGAGATGATTGCTCCAACATAAGTGACGTCTGGGTCACTATGCTTGAGGGCGCTCTTGAGACTGGTAGAGTCAAGTAGCCGGCACGCATGAACGGTGGGCTCACTCTTTCGATCTCTTAAGCGATCTCCTGCATCGTAGATCGGGCCGATATGGATGCTTACCCTAAGACGCAGGTTTAGGTTTCGGTCCTTCGCGCGAAATCCAGGCGCCATCTGGAACAGGACGTCCTGTAAGCGCGGTAGCACGCCGTCGATAAAATGAGGAATGTGCCTCGTTTTCACTCCGAAGATGAATCCATCTCCTGTGTCTTGCGAGAAACGACGACTCTCCCAAACTTGAGGTATATCGCAAAGGGCAAGTGCCCTCTCCAGTACCTGCGGGATTGCGGCGCTGAGGTCAGGCAGATGTACGCTGCGGTTCTTGCTGAACTGTATGCAGTCCACCGCAACGAGACCACGATAGGGTGGGAGCTGGGTCGTAGTGTTCCCGGGCGCAGCATCGTGATTCACCGCAACTCCTAAGGTAGGCGTTGAGCGTGCCCTACAGGATCCAGCGGCTCATAGGGAGTCATCTCTCATGCTCCTCCGGGTCCTGCAACCTTCCTACGCCGTCATCCCCACTCTGACAACCCTGAGATTGCATGCCGAAGAGTATCGGATGAGACATATCGGGCGCGAGGACTCGTACAATCGGTATCCATTAATGAAATGCCAAGTTCAGCAGAAAGGCTGATATCGTCGCTATAATCGCAGCCAGCGCCAGCCAGAATGCGGTTCGTATCAGACGATACTTTCGATTCACTATGCTGCTCACCTGTATGAGCTGATCGCAGACTCGTGCGAGGTCGAATGTGCGCGTCCCGATTATGGCCTCACGAGCCTCGGCAACTGAGTCGAACTGCAATATGTCGCCATAGTAGGCGATCGAAGCAGGTTTGCCGACCCTCTTTCTACTTATGCGTGGATATACAGCTCCTGCTAAGCAGATGAGGGCCATGAGGGCGGCGGCTGCGCCCGTCCACCAGAGCCATTCTACTGCGTTAGACAATGAGAATGGTGACCAGCTTCCTGCAATCAAGCCTCCCGTGATGGCGCCTGTGCCAAGTCCAACAATGCCGAGGAGAATCTGAGCCTTGGCGTCCGCTCTATTCAGTTCTTCTCGCGCTTCACTGAGAAGTTGGGCGCCGTATGCATACGCATCGTCTTCGACTAGTTGCTGCTGGCCCGACTCGACTTTCGCGAGGATAGACAGTATTTTTCGGTACATGGCTCTAGGCCTTTCTAGCGAATTCCGCCGGGTCTTTTGGGTACTGTTTCCTGGTATTTCCTGTCCATCGCATGTACTTCGCGAAGTAGCGTCTAGGCATCGCTGACACTCTGCGTCCGCCTCAACGACCGCTCGTGTCCATCATTGTTACGGTTCGAGGTCGCGCCGGCCGGGACCGGCCTCCAGGCCGCATGCCCGGCCGGCGCGGAGCGCCGCCGCTTGATCTCCATAGGAGTAATTCGGCAACGATCTCGGCTGTCACTTGGAAGTGCGTGTACGTCGGGGGTGTGGGCCGGTAGCTTCGCGGTGTGGCTGATGACGCTGAGCTGACGCGCTGGGTGGTGCACGGGGAACGGCTGATCTATGACAACCGGTGGATCCGGCTGGGGATGGCCGATGTGGAGATCCCCGGCGGAGAACGGTTCGAGCATCACGTGGTGCATCTGGATCGGGCCGCCATCGCCGTTGTCGTGGACGAGCGGGAGCGGGTGTTGCTGATGTGGCGGCATCGGTTCGTGTTCGACCGGTGGGGGTGGGAGCTTCCCGGCGGCCTGATCGAGGCCGGTGAGGACCCGATGGCCACGGCTGTGCGGGAGGTGGAGGAGGAGACCGGGTATCGGCCCAAGCAGGTCGAGCAGTTGGTGAGCTATCAGCCGATGGCCGGCATGGTCGACTCCGAGCACATCCTGTTCCTGGCGCGCGGGGCTGAGCTGGTCGGTAAGCCGGAGGGTGAGGTGGAGGCCGACCGGATCGAGTGGATTCCGATGGCCGACATTCCCGCCATGATTGCCCGCGGTGACATCTGGACGTCGGGGACGTTGATCGGGCTGCTTCAGGCGCAACAGCGGCTCAACGGCCAAGGGCGCGGTTGACCGCCTGCGATAGCTCGTCGATGCGTCGCCGCTGACGACGGGAGCCAGTCATGGTGGCCAGTTGTTTGGCGCGGTGGATGTGGGGTTGGGCGGCTTCGGGGTCGCCGGCGGTGAGGAGGGCGTGGCCGAGGTCGCATCGGACGCCTGCTTCGGCGCGGTTGTAGGTGCCGTCCATTCCGGCGAGTGAGGAGCGGAGGTCTTCGACGGTGCCGGGGTCGCCGAAGCGGAGCAGACAGCTTCCGCGCCACCGGGCGAAGTGATGGACGTTGATGGACAGGTAGGGCATGTCCAGGTCGCCATCACCTTCCGGCAATACGGCTGCGGCCTGGTCGAGTGCGCGGCGGCAGGCGGCTTCGTCGCCGAGTACGGCGGCGGCTTCTGCCTCGGCTGCGGCCAGCCATGTTCTGAGGCGGGCCGGTACATGGTTGCGGTGCGTGGCGTGGATGTACTGAAGCAACTCGGCTGCCTCGGCGGGCCGGCCCAAGTCCATGAGTACGTACGCCTGTTCGCCGGCCACGTAGGCGAGCACAGCCGGGTCTTCGGCCTCGCGGGCAGCGGCTTTGGCCCGTTCGTAGTGGTTCCAGGCGTCATTGAGGGCGACAGTGTTGATGGCCTGCCATCCGGCCAGTGAAGCTGTTTCGGCAATCAGGTGGGCGAGTTGGGCGCGGATGTGTGGGCGTACGGCGTGGTGGTGGGCTCGTTCGATCTGGGTCATCTGGGCGCGCATCTTGTCGGCGATGGCGAGGCTGCCGAGTCGGCGGTCTTGGAGGCGGAGGTTGTTGATGTCGGTGCGCAGGATCATGACCAGGGTGTCGTCGACGGCTGCGGCGGCGTCCAGGCGGGCGGTGAGTTCGTCGGTCTGCTCCTGGTGCTCGTCGCCCGAGTCGCTTGTGGGGGATGCGATGTCGAGGGGGGCCAGGCCGAGCAGCATGCGGGCGTGGTCGGGCAGGGCGAGGCCGGTGGCTACGCGCTCGAATACGGCCAGTTCTTGAATGGGGCCGGCGGTGCCGTTGAGGATCTTGTTGACGCGAGGTTGGGACAGGCCGGTTGCCGTTCCGATGCGTACCTGACTGGCTCCGGCGTATTTAGCCGCGAGCCGGAACAGTCCGGCGATGTCGCGTTTCTTGAGGATTTCCCGGCTTTCGTCGCGATCCCAGATGGCGTCTGGTATTTCGATGCGGTCGAAAGCACTCGGGCGCATGCGAACCTCCGGATTTCAGCTCCGAGGTGGTGCACTGCTTTGTCGCGCACTCTATATGCCCTGGCTGCATATCACCGTGGTATATGTATAAACGGTTGGCCCGATCATGCTCTGCCGCATGACAACTCCAGTCAGGTGCACAGAATGCGATGGGCGGGGATGGAAGATCGTCACCCGGCGCGGGAATGTGGCGGCGGTCATGCTCGGCATGGCGTCGAACGCCGTCGCCGAATGTCCTCTCTGCGAAGGGCCTGAGCGCGGCACTACAGGGGGTGAGGCGTTCGAGTGGGAGGTCCGAGTCGGTGACGAGCTGAGGGCGTGCGGGTCGAGCTCGTTCCAGGCCACGGCGATGGACGAACTGCGCAAGGCGATGCGTCGCATGCCGGAGGGGTCGTCCGTCCGGGGGCGGATCACGCACAGCGTCTACGGGCTCGGGGCCGTAGCTGACGAGGCGTCTCGGCGTGAGGTCTTCCGGGCGCATCTCGACCCGGCGGGCTCGGTGCGGTTTAAGCGGGTGGCCGAATGACGCCCCCGCGCGTGGTCGCGATTGACCCGTATCATTCCGCCGAGCTGCTCCGGCAGACGTTGGGCTGGAACGGCATTGCCGCAGATGTCCACGCGGGATACGGGCTTGCCCTTGTATCTGTTTGGGTTGGCCTTGTCGTGTGGTGTGACGGTCAATACTTCTGGTGGCGAACCGGATGGAATGCCGAACGTCACCGCGTCATCTATGCGTGGCATCCGGCGATTGATCCCGAGCGGGCCGCTCGTCGTATCTCCATGTACTACGCGATCCTGCGGGCGATGCAGTCGATTTCCGAGCTGACCTGATCCGGGCGCGAGGTATGCGATGAGTGCAGATGCCTCTTGGGTGTGCGGGGTGGATCCTTCCCGGCGTGATTCCGTTCTGGTGCAGCACGCGGTGCGGACGGATGGAACGACGGCATGGTGCGGTGCGGCGGTGCGTCCGGTGGCGATCGGTGATTGGTATGTTCCGTTCGTCCCGGACGGTACGACATCATGCGAAGTGTGCGGCCGTAGGTGGCGACGCAAGTTCGGAACGGCACGGAACGCTGCCTGAAAGGGCACTGACAGGTTTTGGCTTAGCCGGTACTGTACTTATGCGGTCAAGCGCAAGAGTGAACGGACGGCTGACATGAGTATGGACTTCGCTCCGCCGAAATATGCCCAGGTCATGAGGGCGATTCAGGAGCGGATCGAGTCGGGCGAGTACGCGCCTGGCGACATGCTGCCGTCTGAGACGCAGTTGGTCCGCGAGCTGGGCGTAGGACGTACCACGGTGGTGCGGGCGCTGCAGACGTTGGCCATGCAGGGATGGATCGAGCGCGAGCACGGGCGTGGGTCGTTCGTGAAAGGCCGGCCGGACGGTGAGGCCGAGATGGTGAGGCCAGGCCTGACCGCTGCGGAGCAAGGCGAGAGCGCCGACAGCCTCATTGAGGTGACGCGCGTTCCGGCGTCTCGGCATGTGGCTCGGCTGCTCGGAGTGGCCGAGCGGACCCCGGTGATCGTCCGTAAGCGGGTGGCACGGCAGGCGGACCTCGTTTCAGCGGTGGAAACCGTGTGGATCCCGCTGGAGATCGCGGTCGGCACTGACTTGGAGAAGGCCGAGCCGCTGCGGGGCGGGATCCGGCGGCATCTCCAGGCGGTCAAGCATCTGCGCTTCGATCACATCGCTGAGCGGCTGTCTGCCCGCAAGCCGACCAAGGACGAGGTGGAACTGCTCGGCTCGTCCAACCCGGTGCTCGCTGTGACGGCGACCGTGCACGACCCTGCCGGGTCTGTACTGCTGGCCATGGGCCTGGCGCTGCCCGGAAGCCTGCATGAGCTTGAGGATGTCTACAAGGTCAGGTAGTTCTTACCGCGCCACTCCGGCTCAACCACTTGTGCGGACGAGTGGCCACGGCCTACTCTCGACTCATGCGGACAAGTGGACGAGCGAACAAAGGGCCCGTCGCCGCAGCCGAGAGGAATCACATGGCAATCCAGGGACCCATCCCGATCAGCTTCGAGCAGGTCTTCCCGCACGGCTGTTACCTCGTGGGGCAGGTCGAGCAGGTCAAGGACTTCGACGCCTCGACTAACGGCAGGACCGTCTACGCCAAGGACAAGACGACCGGTGAACTGGTCTGGCAGATCCCGGTCATGGACGGTGACCCGACCGTGAAGGCCTCCCAGAAGACGGTCGCGGTCAAGATCTTGTCCTCGACGGAGCCTCCGGTGCCGCCGGCCGTGCCTGGTCTCCCGATCACTCCGGTGGAGTTCGTCGCTATGACCGTCACGCCATACGTCGGCCAGACCGGGCGGCTGGCCTACTCCATCCGCGCCACGGGGATGCGCCCGCCGCGCACCAAGCAGGCTTCGGCCGGCAAGGAGGCGGCGGCGTGAGCCTCGGACCGTACACCTACGTCACGCTCTCGATGACTCAGGCGCAGACTCCGCGGCTCATCGTCTCCTTCCACACCAGCGGAGTACGGGTAGCCGCCCGTGTGATCGACGAGCGCCGCCCGTACCTGGCATTCAGCACATCGGAGGCGGACGTCTCGGTCTCAACCACGGGTGGCGGCCCGGTCACCGACGCCGACCTGACCCTGGCTCGCGACATCTACAGCGCCGCTGCTCGCTACCTGGCCGACTGCGAGCGCCTGCACGCCGAGCAGCCGGCCACCGGCAAGGCCACCGACCAGACGGCGGCCTGACAGGCAAGGCGGGGCCGCTGGAAGCGGCAACTTCCGGCGGCCCCTGGTTTCTCCCTGATCTCACTCACGAGAGGTTCCAAGCATATGTTCAAGCGGCTGCCTGGGGATGAGGCGCGCAACCTCGTCACCACCACGCCCGACACGGCCGTCGTCTTCCGCCCAGCCGTCATCCGGACTCCCGCCATCCTGACCCTGATCATCTTCACCTGGCGCATCCTCACCGGCTGCGTCCGGCTCGTGTGGCGCCACCCCGTCGCCACCCTCCTCACGTCGACGCCCGTCGCGCTCACCCTGGTCTACGGCTGGCAGACCGCTCTCCTGCTCCTCGCGCCCATCCCAACCGGACTCCTCGCCTGGGCCTTCACCGACCGACTGAGCTTCACCCGCATGATCGGCCTGCGGCTGCTCGCCTGGTGGCGGCTGACCTGGATCTACCGGCGGCACTGGCAACCCGTCATGATCGTCTCCGGCCTGGGACGGCACCTGTGGGGCCGCGACTACCTGCCCCGCCTCGGCAAGCTCACCTGTACGGCATGGGCCGACCTGGTCACCGTACGCATGCTCAAAGGGCAGTCGGTCAAGGACTGGGCCGACCGTCTCGACCACCTCGCTCAGGGCTTCGGCGCGGCATCCTGCCGGGTGGCGGTCACGCGGGGCGGTCACCTTCAGCTCACCTTCCCGCGAACCGATCCGCTCGCCGTACCGCTGGCTGCTTTGCCTCTGCCTGAGGCGCCGACCGTGGGGCCGGTCGAGATCGGCAAGCAGGAGGATGGGCGGCCATGGCTGCTCAAGGTGCACGGCACACACGTCCTGGTCGCGGGCGCCACCGGAGCCGGCAAAGGCTCGATCATCTGGTCCACCATCCGCGGCCTCCTCCCGGCCGTACAGGCTGGCCTGGTCGAGATCTGGGCTCTGGATCCCAAGCTGATGGAGCTGTCCTACGGCCACGCCCTGTTCGGCAACCGGTACGCCGCCACCCCCGACGAGTGCGCAGACCTACTCGACCAGGCCGTCAACGTGATGCAGAACCGCGCCGCCCGCTTCGCCGGCCTCCAGCGCTCCCACACCCCGACCGAGCAGGACCCGTTCGTCCTGGTCGTGGTCGACGAGGTCGCGTTCCTGACCGCCTACCAGTCCGACAGAGAGCTGAGACGCCGGATCTCCGCCGCCCTGGCCACCCTGACCACCCAAGGCCGCGCGGTCGGCATCGGCGTCCTGGCAGCACTTCAGGACCCACGCAAGGAAGTCATGAACATCCGCAACCTGTTCCCCGACAAGATCGCCCTCCGGTTGGACGAGTCGGAGCAGGTGGACATGGTCCTTGGCGACGGCGCGCGGGACCGGGGAGCGCTGGCCGACCACATCTCACCCGTTCCTGAGCTGGGCGCCGGTGTTGGCTACGTCCGGCTGGAGACCTCACCCGACCCGATCCGCGTCCGCTCCGCCTATGTCTCCGACAGCGACATCCGGGACATGGCCGCCACCTTCGCCGCCGGAAAGGACGCTGCCTGATGAAGGTCTGCTTCCACGGCACCGCCGAAGAACTCGAACTCGTCGCGGGCCGCCCCCTCATGGTCCTGCTCACCTCCCGCGACCTTCCCCGGCTGCGCGTCTTCGCCCTGCTCCAAGCCCGCACGCTCAAGCACCCGTACAACGGCCTGTTCCGGCTGTGCGCCGACCTGGCGGAGGAGGAGGGGAGCGCCCATGACTGACCTGCCTCGTGCCGTACGGCAGGCCATGCCGCTGGCTCGCGAGGTGGCGGTGGAGGTCGCCAAGCCGTACGGCGTGTGCATCCGGCCCGTCCCGCTCAAGCGCCTCGACACCCACACCGGCCGCTGGGAGATCGTAGACGTCCCGTGCGGAGCCACCCTGGACGCCAAATGCCCCTCGTGCGCCAAGCGCAACCGGCAGCTCCGGCGGGCTCAGTGCCGGGAGGGCTGGCACCTCGACCATGAGCCGGCCATCACCCCGGATGAGCCGACAGACGATCAGCGGTGGCTGGTCGAGTTCCGCGCCGACCTCCAGGCCCGCCGCGACCAGGCCGCATCCCTCGGCCAGGACACCGCCGACTGGGACGCCGCGATAGAGGGCCTGGACGTCGAGATCAACGAGGCGGGCATGCGTGGCAACGTGCTCGGCCGTACCGCTCCCAAGCGCACCCGTTCGACCAAGCGGCGGCAGGACGCCCCCAACCTGCCCAAACGCAGGATGGCCGCGACCACGCTCGGCCGGACGTTCACCAGCTCGGACGGCAAGGTCTACCGGCCATCGCTGTTCGTCACCCTCACCCTCCCCTCCTACGGCAAGGTGCGTGACGGCGTCCCGGCCGATCCGGAGACCTACGACTACAGGCGAGCCGCTCGGGACGCCCTGCACTTCTCCAAGCTGGTCGACCGGTTCGTGCAGAACCTCCGCCGGGTCGCGGGCTATGACGTGCAGTACTTCGCCACCGTCGAACCTCAGAAGCGGCTCGCGCCGCACCTGCACATGGCCGTGCGCGGCACCCTGGCCCGCGCGGAGGTCAAGCAGATAGCCGCCGCGACCTATCACCAGGTGTGGTGGCCACCGGCCGACGAGGTCATCTTCGACGGGGATCACCTGCCCGTCTGGGAGGACGGCGTCGGCTACCTCGACCCCGACACGGGCCTGGTCCTGCCCACCTGGGACGAGGCGCTCGACCAGCTCGACGCCGACGAGGCGGCCAAACCGCTCCACATGATCCGCTTCGGAGACCAGATCGACGTCAAAGGCGTACTCGCCGGAACCCCGGACGCCGACCAGTGCATCCGCTACCTGTCCAAGTACCTGACCAAATCGCTCTCCGACAGCCTCGACCCGGACAACCCCGCTCAGCGTGATCACGCAGCCCGGATGGTCGAGGCGCTGCGCTTCGAACCGTGCTCACCGGCCTGCCCGAACTGGCTGCGCTATGGAGTGCAGCCCAAGGGAGCCAAGCCGGGGATGACGCCTGGCCGATGCTGCGGCAAGGCCCACAAGCCCGACCACCTCGGCTACGCGGGCCGTCGCGTCCTGGTCTCGCGCAAGTGGTCCAACAAGACCCTCGCCGAACACAGGCAGGACCGCCGCACCTGGGTCCTGGAAGCCCTCGGCCAGCCCAACGAGACACCCGACCCACACCGCTACGTCTGGAAACCCGCCCCGGCCGGAGATGCCAACGTCGCGCCTCTCGCCATACGCCTGCTCCGGTCGGTCGCCGAACGACAACGCTGGCGCGCCCACATGGCCCAACTCCAAGCCCAAGCAGACGGCCAAGAACGTTCGGCAACTGAAAAGGCGGCCTGACATGGACAGACTCTTCTACCGCCCCCGGGACGCCGCCACGGTCCTCGGCATGAGCCGTACGGTCGTCTTCCGCCTCATCAAAACCGGAGAACTCCGCTCGATCAAGCGCGACGGTTACCGCCTCATCCCTACCGCCGCTCTACTCGACTTCGCCCGTGCCCTTGAGGCCAATGCCCAAAAGGAGGCGGTGTGATGGCCGCCAGGAAGCCCAACGGCCGCTCGTCCATCTACCTCGGCAAGGACGGCCTATGGCACGGCTGGGTGACGGTCGGGATCAAGCCGGACGGTTCACCGGACCGACGCCACCGCAAGGCCAAGACAGAACCGGAGGTGACCAGAAAGGTCGCAGAGTTGGAGGGCGAGCGAAAGACAGGCTCCGTCGGCAAGCCCGGTCGGCCGCCGACGGTAGGGGAGTGGATGACGGAGTTCCTCGACGTGATCTGTGAGCGACTCGTCCTCTCCGACAAGATGGCTCCCCGCACCCTGACGGACTACCGCTCCAAGTCGAGGAACTGGATCGTGCCGCTTCTGGGCAAGCATCGCCTCGACCGTCTCGCGCCTGAGCACCTGGACACGGCGTACACGCGGATGCTGGAAGCGGGCCTTTCGACGGGCTCTGTCCTCAAGGTGCATCGCATCCTGTCCCGCGCGCTCACCATCGCGGTACGGCGAGGCCGCATCACGCGCAACGTCGCGACGCTTGTTGACGCTCCCTCGGCCACCGTCACCGAGATCGAACCGCTGACCCGAGACGAGGCCCGGCGCATCCTCGACGTGGCCAAGGTGAGAAGGAACGGGGCGCGCTGGTCGGTCGCTCTGTCGCTCGGCATCCGCCAGGGCGAGGCGCTCGGGCTGCGCTGGTCGTACATCAACCTGACCACGGGCGAGATCAGGGCATGGTTCCAGATCCAGCGGTCCGAATGGTTGCACGGTTGCGCCGATCCACACGCCTGCGGAGAACGGTGGCACCGGAAGGCGTGCAAGAAGAACTGCACTGACCACAAGCACACCCGAGACTGCAAGGCGGACTGCAAGAAGCGCGCCCACACCTGCTACAGGCGTCCGTGCGCCAAGGACTGCACCGGCCACGCGGACAAGTGCCCGAAGCGGGCTGGCGGCGGCCTGGTGTTCCGAAAGCGCAAGGGAAAGGGCAAGCTGACGCTCCAGTGTCCGCCCGCGCTCCTCGCCCTCATCAAGGCGCACAAGAAGACCCAAGCCGCGGAACGCCTGAAGGCGGGGGATCGGTGGACCGATCACGACCTGGTGTTCACCACGCAGACCGGCGGCCCGATCGAACGCACAGAGGACTGGAAGCAGTGGAAGTCCATCCTCAAGCAGGCAGGCGTACGAGACGCCCGAGTCCACGACGCCCGGCACACCGCAGCAACCCTGCTGATCGAGCAAGGCGTCCACATCCGGGTGGTTCAGGAGATCCTCGGCCACACCCGAGTCACCACCACAGAGCGCTACACCCACGTAGCAACCATGCAGATGAGAGACGCGAGCGACCGCATGGACGAGGCGCTCTGGGGCCCTGGCTAGAAGCCAACTGCAACCCAAACTGCAACCCTGAGCCACCCAGAGATCGAAAAAGGCCCTTCCCCAGAAACTGGGAAGGGCCTTCGCCGTGCGGAGGATCGGGGATTTGAACCCCGGATGGTGTTGCCACCAAACCGCATTAGCAGTGCGGCGCCATAGACCTGACTAGGCGAATCCTCCTGGTAGCCACGCGGCTCAGGACAGCGTACCGGCCTTCTGCCAAGGCAGCAAAGCGGTTCCCCGTCCCGGCCTGTCCAAAGGTTATCCACTGCCTGTGAATAACCTCCTGTGGACAACGGGCCGGACAGCAAGCCCGCCCCAAGGCGCGGCCGGGGGCGGGCTCGGCGCACGGACCCGCCACGCGGGTCCGCCGTACAAAACGCGACGTCAAGCGGGTCAGGCCGCTGGGCAAAACGAGCGGTCAGGCGCTGGGCACAGCAAAGACGTCAAGCGGGTCAGGCGGCCGGGTTGGCTTCGCCCTCGATCTCGACCTTGATCTTCTTGCCCACCAGAACGCCGCCCGTCTCCAGGGCCTGGTTCCAGGTCAGCCCGAAGTCCTCGCGGTCGAACTCGCTGCTGATCGAGAAGCCCCATACCGCCTGGCCCCAGGGGTTCGTGCCGGCGCCGCCGTACTCGACCGTGAGCTCGATCTCCTTGGTGACGTCGCGGATGGTCAGGTCGCCCACGACGGTGAACTCGTCGCCCGAGTGGCTCACCACGCGGGTGCTCTTGAAGGTGAGCGTCGGGAACTTCTCGACCGACAGGAAGTCGTCGCCGCGCAGGTGGCCGTCACGATCGGCGACGCCGGTGGTGAGGCTTTCGGTCTTGATCGTGAGCTCGGCCGACGACTCGAGAGGGTTGTCGGCGATCGTCACGGAGCCGGTGAAGTCGCCGAAGCTGCCGCGCACCTTGCTGACCATCATGTGCTTGACCACGAAGCCGATCGTGGTGTGGGCGGCGTCGAGGTTGTAGGTGCCGGCGGCGGGGACGGTCAGGCCTTCCCAGGTGCGGGTCGTCATGGGGTTCTCCTCGGAGGATGATTGCTGTGCGGATGTTTGCGGCAACAAATGTCTACACGAGGAATATTCCTCTCGTCAACAATCGTCGGCTAAGCTATGAACGTGGTCAACATTGATGACCCCCGGTTGACGGCCATGGGCCTGCTGTCGGAGGTGCAAGCAGGTCTCGCGGCCAGGATGCAGCCGGTGTTCGGCGCTGCCGGGCTGTCCGAGATCGATTTCGAGACGTTGCTCCGGCTAGGGCGCTCGCCGCGGCAGAGCCTGCGGATGAGTGATCTGGCCGCGCAGACGGGCCTGTCCACCAGCGGTGTGACCAGGGTCGTCGACCGGCTCGAACGCGACGGTCTGGTGGCCAGGGTGGCCTGCGCCGTCGACCGCCGAGCCTCCTACGCCACGCTCACCGATGCGGGGCGGGAGAAGCTCGACATCGTGCTGCCGCAGCACCTCGAGGACATCGACAAGTCCCTGACCAGCCTGCTCAGCGCGGAGGAGCTGGAAACCTTCCTGGCCACGCTGCGCACGATCCGGGATGTCGTACGGCCCTGCGCTACGGCCGGAGCTGTTGAGGGGGAATGCCCAGCTCAACCCTGAGCTTGGCCATGGCACGTGACATCGTGCTCTTGACCGTGCCGAGGCTGATCCCCAGCGTTCTGGCGATCTCCGGTTCGGTCATGTCCTCGTAGTAACGCAGCACGATCGCGGCCCGCATCCGGGTGGGCAGCCGGATCAGCGCCTGCTCCAGGAGATCGTGCAGGTCGCCGCTGGCTTCCGCTTCCGGGGCGACCTCCGGCAGGTCCTCCGACGGGTACTCCTCCAGCCGCCGCCGCCGCCACTGCGAGATGTTGATGTTGACCATCGCCCGCCGTACATATCCGTCGAGCGCGGCTCTGTCCTGGATGCGGTCCCATGCCAGGTATGTCTTGGTCAGCGCGTTCTGCAGGAGATCCTCCGCGTCCAGCGGATGTCCCGTGAGCTGGTGGGCGGTGCGCAGCAGGGCAGCTCCGCGCGCAACAACGTACTCGCGGAACTCCTCTTCCCAGCTGGCGGTCTGCATCGTGGCCAGAATCGCAGCCAAAGGCCAAGATAGGGCGTAACCGGAATTCAGGATTCGGCCCGCCGACGATAAAGGTAGGTCAAGGTCGGTGGCGGTTTGTACGTCGCTGGGGGTCAACTTCTGCCCCGAGGGGTGCGTATTTTGCTCTCGAAGGCACGAGTACCGCGAAGCACCCCCGGAGCCGTGTGACGCTATTAGCGCGACAAGGGAGGGACTGATGGGGTATCCGAGCGTGGAACGCCGCCGGGTGCTCGCGGCCGCGGCGCTGGGCCGGGAGGCCGGGATCCCGGGCTCCGGCGAGGGGGACCCCTTACGCGCGGTCATAGGGGACATCCTCGACATCAGCCCACATCTCATCACCATCGAGACCCCCGAGGGCGCCGAGGAACGGCTCGTCATCGCGCCCTGGGCCACCGCCTGGCACGGTGGTGACCAGTCGCCGAGTGATCTGCCCGTGGGCTCGACGGTCATCATGCGTACCCTGCGCGACGGCCGGGTGGTCGAGCGCCTCTGGGCCGACATCACGCGGCTGACCGGGACCATCCTGTCCGTGGAGGGACGCAAGGACCTGTCGGTCCAACTCGACTGCGGGCCGCATCGGGGGCGCCGGACCATCGTCATCCCATACCGTGCGACAGGCCGCATCATGGTGCGACATGCGCGGTTCGAGCCGGGGTTCCTGTTCGACGCGATCGGCATCAGAAAGGGCGGGGCGAGTCTGGCCCTGCTGCCCGCGACCTCGCAGCCCGCCTATCCGGCGCGGGCCGTGCCGGCTCCGCCGCCCGCCTACGGGGGCCTGCAGTCACGCGTCTCCGGGACCGCCACCTGGTCCGACGTCTTCGACGAGGAGGATCGGGGGGCCGCGTACCCCATGGTCGAGCGCTCTGACGTGGACTGCCCGGACGCCGAGGTGTCGTGCACGGGCCTGCCGTACCTCGCCATCGGGTCGATGCTGCAGGTACGGAACATCTGCACCGATCGATCCGCTAACGTGCCGATCGTGGCGTGTGGCTGCGTCGCCGGGCGCTTCTGCGACCGCTGCGTCGAGTGCGACACCTCTCCTCGCGGGCGGATCGCCGAGCTGTCGCCCTTCTCGTACGTAGAGCTGGGCGGCGACCTGGTCAAAGGGTGCTTCAACGCGCAGATCGGATTGGGGTGACGCTCGTGCTGGCATCGCAACTGCCCGCGCTGATCGTGCTGCTCGTCTTAGGGGCGGTGGCGAAGGTGTCCACCGTGCGTACGGGCGGGGAGATGGGCACGCTGGCCCGGTTGGGGCCGGCGGCGCTGGTGCCCGCCCGCATCGAGGTGCCGGTGCTGATCGTCTGCGCGGTCGGTGAGCTGGTGATCGCGACCGGGCTGCTGGTGAGCACGTCTCCGATCTTCAGGTGGATGGCGGTCGCGTTCTTCGCCATGTGCACCTATGTCCTGCTGGAGGTACGTCGGCGGCGGCCCGACGCGGGATGCGGATGCTTCGGCGAGGTGAGCGCGGCACCCGTCGGGCTGCGTTCGATCGCCAGGACCATGGTGCTCACCGGGATGGCCGTGCTGTCGATATGGGGTGAAGAGCCCGGCTGGTTGGTCTTCTTGCAGCCGTCGTGGTTCATGGCCGCCGGGGTGATCGTGCTCCTCGTACTGTCGCCCGAGCTTGAGGAGATGGTGGATCGGCTGCGTTATCGCGCGCCGTGCGAGCAGCGCCCCGGACCGGCCACGGAGGTCACACTGGCCAGGCTCCGGTCGAGCGGCCCCTGGCGGCAGCATCGGGAGCAGCTCGCCGCGGTCGAGCCGTACGACAGCTGGCGTGAGTTGTGCTGGCGCTTCTTCGCCTTCGAGCGGCGGGATGGGGCCGATGTCGTGTTCGCGGTCTATCTCAGCGGGCGGCGTCCGGCCGTACGGGTGGCCGTGGTCGAGCACGAGGGCAGCGGCGCTCTGCCGGTTTATACGCCTGTATCGGCCTGACGCTAGACAGCGCTATAGAACCCTCGACAACAAGATATGACTCTATTGGGCTATCTAGCTTCCCCACTAGACAGCCCAATAGAGGACTAGGGGTGTCGCCTAGATCGGTTGGGCACGCAGGAACCTCCCGAAATGCGGCACGGTGAACGCGATCAGGCCGCGCTCAGCGCTGTAGATAAGCCCCTTCTTGATGAGGCTGTCGCGCGCGGGTGACAGGCTGGACGGCTTGCGCCCCAGCGCGTCGGCCACGTCCGCGGTGGCGACCGGCTCGTCGCCGATCTGCGCCATGGCGTGCATGTAGTCGCGCTCCGCCGGGGTGGCCCGCTCGTAGCGGCTGCCGAAGAAGCCCACCGCGAGCTCCTCCTCGGCCTCGGGCGCGGACACCTTGACGTCGTCGAGAGTGATCGGGCTGCGCGGCGCCAGATCCCAGGCGACCTTGCCGTAAGCCTGGACGAAGTAGGGGTAACCGTCGGCCGCCTCGTACAAGGCGTCGAG
Source organism: Nonomuraea sp. NPDC052129 (assembly GCF_040680095.1). Classification (NCBI taxonomy): domain Bacteria; kingdom Bacillati; phylum Actinomycetota; class Actinomycetes; order Streptosporangiales; family Streptosporangiaceae; genus Nonomuraea; species Nonomuraea sp. NPDC052129. The sequence goes on from NZ_JBFAVX010000003.1 coordinate 311,818, forward strand.
GGCGTCCTGCGTGAACTCGACCTCTTCCTCCTGCGCCGGCAGCATCAGCGCGAGGTCGGCCGCCTCGCGGTCGAGCTTGTCGATGCGGGCGTAGCGGAAGAGCCGCTCGGAGTAGCTCTTGCTGGCCGACAGCACGCTGGGCAGGTGCGGCAGGCCCGCGCCGACCACGATCAGCGGCCCACCGGACTGCGACAGCTCGTGGCAGGCGGCGCACAGCGCCGAAACGTCGGCGGGCTGCACGTCCTGCATCTCGTCGATGAAGAGCGCGATGCCGACGCCCAGGTCGGTGGCGACGCTCGCGGCGTCGACAAACAGCTCGGTGAGGTCGATCTCGAGGTCGCCAGAGTCGGCCCGGCCACGGCTGGCCGGCACCTCGATGCCGGGTGACCAGTGCGAGGTGCCCTTGGCGGCGGCCGGATCGCGCATCGCGAACGCCTTGAGCACGCCCAGGAACGCCTCGATGCGCTCCGGCGCGCGATGCCGGGGAGCCAGCTCGCGGATCGCCATGTGCAGCGCGGCCGAGACGGGACGGCGGATCGACTGGTCGGGCCGGGCCTCGATCTTGCCCGTGCCCCACAGCCGCTGCATCGCCATGGACTTGAACGTGTTGAGGAGCACGGTCTTGCCGACGCCGCGCAGACCGGTGACGACCATGCTGCGCTCGGGACGGCCACGGGCCACCCGCTCCAGCACGACCTCGAACTGCTGCAGCTCGCGGTCGCGCCCGGCGAGCTCCGGCGGGCGCTGTCCGGCTCCGGGGGCGTAAGGATTGCGCACGGGGTCCACGCTCTCGGACTTTATTGCGGGATATAGCGGCCGTCTTAGATTTGGGAAGAAAGCGCTACGGCGTGTCCGAGCAGGGGCCGTCGCCAGTATTGTCATCGGACGCACCCCCTCCCACCAGGCCGAACCCTTGTTCGAGTCGGTCCCTAGAACTGTAGCGCGCACTCGAACACGTGCGCGATGGTTTCGAGTAAAGATCTTTGCAACAGAGCGAGCGGCTCGCGCGTCCCGGTGATGTGGAGTTCGAGGATTTCGTCCGAGCCAGGGGCGCGGCGCTGGTCAGGTACGGCTACGTGCTCACCGGCAACGCCGAGGACGCCGCGGATCTGGCCCAGGAGGCGCTGCTCAAGCTGAGCGACAACTGGAGCCGGGTCCGCAACAAGGACAGCCCCGAGGGGTACGTACGCACGACCATGGCCCGCCAGCACATCAGCTGGTGGCGCAGGCGGCGCAGAGAGCAGCCGACCGACGACGTCCCCGAAGGCGTCCACCACGACACGCATTCCTTCGGCGAGCTCTGGAAGGAGCTCGCGACGCTGCCCAGGAAGCAGCGGACCGTGCTGGTCCTGCGCTACTACGAGGACCTGCCGGATGAGGAGATCGCCGCGATCCTCGGCATCTCACGTGGAACTGTGCGCAGCCAGGCGTTCCGGGCGCTCGCCACGCTCCGGGTTCGGCCCGCTGTACTGGAGAGGGGACGGGCATGAGGACAGAGGACGAATTGAGCGGCGCGCTGCGCGATGCGGCGGACCGGGCTCCCGAGCTCGACCTGCTCGCCGGGGTCGGCGCGCGCAGGCGGCGGCGCATCAGGCGGCGCGCGCAACTGCTCGCGGCGGCCGCGGTGGCGGCGGTGGCCGGGGTGGTGAGCACAAGTACGGTCGTCGCCCAGGGCGCCTTCTCCAGCGGGGGCGGAGACGAGATGGCCGTCAAGCCGACCAGTGTGGCCATCACGACCGTGACCCCTTCGCCACTCCCGGCAAAGACATCGCGGCCGCACCCAGGCCCGACCGTGACCAGGACCGTGACCCCGACCCCCCTGGTCGAGGGGACGCCGGTCCGCAAGCTCTGGCCGAAGGCGGTCTTCCAGATGCCTGCGAAGAACGCCGACGGCTGGCTTTATCGCCCGATCACCAGCATCGGCGCCACCGAGGTGCTGCTCAAGGCGGAGCCCTTGCCCGGGAAGGCCGGAAAGCTCGAGGTGTACGACGCCAAGACCGGTAAGTCCCGGGTGGTGACAGAGATCCCGGTGACTCCGGGACTGAAGCAGAACTTCCAGGGAGCCATCTCCACCGATGGCACGAACGTCGTCTGGTACAACAACGCGAGGAAGGACGGGACCTGGATCGCCGAGCTCTGGTGGGCCCCGCTGCCCGGCGGCAAAGCCAAGCTGGCCGTCACGTTGACCGGCGCGGACGCGGACGTCGATGCCATCGGGTCGGACGGCGAGAACATCGTCTGGTCGACGAAGAAGGGTGGCGTGTACCGGGTGCCGTTCGCCGGCGGTACTCCTGCGCGTGTGCCGAAGGGTGATGGGCTGCACCTGATCGACTGGCCGTGGGCGGGCGATGCCGGGAACGTGTTCCTAGGGGCTGGCCGCAACCAGTCCAAGATCGTCAATTTGGCCGACGGGACTGTGACCAAGATCGCGATCAAGGACAAGACGAAGGACTTGCGATGCGGGCCGGTCTGGTGCCTTGGCCGCCGGGGCGGTACTGCTTTCGTCCAGCGCCTCGACGGGACCAGAGCCGGGAAGGTGCCGGGAGCCAAATCTCTCGGAGGGCCCAATCCATACCCTCTTCTCGACCGTTTCGCGGTGTCGGCCCTTGCCGTATACGACATCAACACCGGCAGGGTGGCGAGTGTCTTGGAGCCCGGTAGCGTGATCGGCATCTCGATCTTGTCGCGGCCCAGCAAGACCGTTTACTGGAGGGGACCGGGCAACCCCGACAAGTACTGGGTGCTCAACTTGGCAGCCGTCCCGCCCGCGCAATAGCGTTCGGAGCCATGCGGACCTTCGCGAACGTACAGGAACTCAAGGCGGCCGTCGGCGAGAAGTTCGGCCCGACCGAGTGGCGCACAGTCACTCAGGAGCAGGTCAATCTCTTCGCCGACGCGACCGACGACCACCAGTGGATCCACATCGACGTGGAGAGGGCCAAGGAAGGACCGTTCGGCGGCACGATCGCGCACGGCTACCTGAGCCTGTCGCTGCTGCCGTCGTTCATGATGGAGCTGGTACGCGTCGAGAGCATCCAGATGGGCGTCAACTACGGCCTGAACAAGGTGCGTTTCCCCAGGCCGGTGCCGGTGGGCGCGCGGGTCAGGGCGCTGGGGGAGCTGAGCGACGTCAAGGGCACGCCCGCCGGCTACCTGGCCAACCTGAAGATGACGATCGAGGTCGAGGGCGAGAAGCGCCCGGCCTGCATCGCCGAGACGCTCAGCCTGTACATCCCTGTGGAGCTCACGGCAGGGAGTGGATGATCGCCGCCGCCGCGACGAGCACCAGTAACCCGAGATAGGCCAGGACGAGCCGGGTGTCCTTGAGCAAGCACTTGCTACGGGTCAGCCCGGCCCGCCACGCCTTCCAGTACCCGGCGAACCCGAGGACCGCGAACCCCAGCACCGCCCACGGCCCCAGCAGCCAGGCCAGCAGCGCGACGGTCGCGTACACGCACAACCGGAGCGGATCCTTCACCTGATCACCTTGAGCTGGGATGTGGTTGCGGCCGGTCGTTGCCCCGAGAGCTGGGATGTGGCGGAGACCGCCGACAGCCGTTGTCCCGAGAGCTGGGGCCACGCCTGAACCGCGCAGAACGGCGCGCACTGGTCCTGCTCGGCCCGCGTGCCGACGTGCACGCAGCACTGCGTGAGCCGCTCCTCGATCATGGTTGATATGTCCATGAACGGCTTGACCGTCACCCGCACCACCCGCTCGCCGAGCAGTTTGCGAAGCCTCTTCCGCCGGCCGGGCAGCGCCGAGGAGGCCAAGGTGAGCAGTGTGGACACGCCGAGGTCGCAGTTCTCGCAAATGTCGCGCCACAGGTCGCCGATCTGCGGGTGTGACAACGACGACTGCTCCGACAGCAGTCCGAGCAGCGATTCCTGTACGGCCAGGCGCAGCTCGCGGGGGATCTCGGTGTCGGCGATGCGATTGGAGACCAGGCCCAGGTTCGCTTTGAGCCGGTCATGTCCGATCAGCGCGACCAGCGAACGCCACTGCTGCGAGTCGTCGCGGATCAGGTAGCCGACCGAGCAGCAGTGCGGGTGTGAGCAGGGCAGCGCGGTGAGGTCGCGCCAGGTCACCAGGCCGTCGGTCTGCGGGCCGAGCCGCTTGAGCACGCCGGTGTGGGTGAGGCGGTTCATCGGGTCGATCGGCCCCGACCTGCCCGAGCCGAACTGCGGCTGCAGCGACACCCCGCCGACGAACGGCGTGTCGAGCGCCAGCCGTACGACGTCGCCGATCTCCCCGTCGTTGACGTTCAGTGCGGCGGTCATCACCAGCGTGGTGAAGATCTCCCGCTCCGACAGCCGTTGTACGGCCTGCGCTTTGAGCTGCCTGAGGTCACCGCCCCGGTGGTGCTTCGACGCCTCGGCCGAACCGCCGTCGTACTGGAGATAGACCTCCACCCGCTCGCGGTGCTCGGTGAGCAGGTCGAGCAGGGCGTCGTCCCTGGCGATGAGGACGCCGTTGGTGTTGATCAGGATGCGGGTGACAGGGCGCTGGTGGAGCTCGGCGAGCAGTTGGGCGAGCTCGGGGTGAAGGGTGGGCTCGCCGCCGCTCAGCATGAGGACGTCGAGCTTGCCGTTCTCGCGGGACAGGCGCTGGTCGACGTTCGCCAGGATGTCGGTGATGGGGACGATGCCGGTCAGATCGGGGGAGCTGCCGGCGAAGCAGGTGGGGCAGCGCAGGTTGCAGGCTTCGACGATGTCTTCGAGCAGGATGCAGGTGTGCTGGGTCTGCATCTCGGGCAGCCCTTGGAGGTAGGCCGCAGGGATGGGGTCGAAATTCCCCGAAATATCCGGCATGTGGAGCTTTGTGGGAGCGGTCCACTCTTCCAGATAGGTCAGGATTTCTGGGTCTTCGTCGTACAAAGTCCTGATCAGGCCGTGTTCGCGGCAGCCGCGCTCCAGCCACACACGCTCGTCGCGGACGGTCAGGTAGCCGCTCAGCCGTTCGACCCGCTCCAGGTCCTGGCCGTGGCAGTGGGGACAGAAGGCGTTGACGTACCTGAGGATGCGGTCACCCCGCAGGCCCATTCCGGTGCTCATGTCATGACCTTCCGCTTGAAGAGGGGATCGGAGTGGCCGCGCCGCCAGCCGTACCGCAGCCTCAGGGCGAGCAGCAGCAGGCCGGGGATCAGGAACCACTGCGGCCTGGTGAGCTCGAGCCAGACGGTCTCGTTGGCGCGGGTGAACTCGACGAGGAAGCGGAAGACGGCGTACGCGGCCAGGTACAGCGTGAACAGCTCGCCCGGCTCGGTGAGCCGCCTGCGCGCCCAGAGCAGCGCGGCGAACACGGCGAGCTGGAAGACGATCTCATAGACGAACGACGGGTGCATGGCCTGGCCACTCAGGCAGCCGGGGCACTCGGGCGTTGTCGGGGGAGCGTGTACGCCCCAGGGCAACTCGGTCGGACGGCCCGGCGCCTCGGTCAGATGGCAGCCGATCCGGCCCACCGCCATGCCCAGCGCCACCGCCGGGGCGAACAGGTCGCCGGTCCGCTGCTTGTAGCCGATGATCCTTTTGGCGATCAGTACGCCTATGTAGGCGCCGGTCAGGCCGCCGAGGATGCTCCGCGAGCCGTACAGCCAGAGGTCGGAGAGGTTCAGCGTCTCCAGCCAGCCCGCCAGCCGCATGCCGATCGCGCCGCCGACCAGCGCACCGGTCACGGCCACCAGCGACTGCTCGTTGAGCGCGCCGCGGCGGCGGGCCTCGTGCACGAAGACCACGGACGCGACGAGCACTCCCAGGCCGACGAAGATCTCGTGGAGCGGCATGTCAGGCGTACAGGTCCGGGCTGATGCCGGTGCAGATCCCGGCGGACAGGATCGACCACAACGCCCAGCCGACAAGGAACCCCAGGCCCAGACCGGTGGCCCACGGCTTGCGCAGGAACTGCAGCCCCGCCCCGGCCCCGAGACCGAAGAGGGCGAGGAAGATCGTGCAGGAGATGATGATGGGGTAGTTAGTGCCGTTCTGGTCGAGGGTGCTGACGAAGATCAGGATGCCGAGGATGGCGTTGACGATGCTGTAGGCGACCAGCCCTGCGAACGCTAGTCCGATGATCAGCCCGACGGACTTGCCCTTGGGCCTGCTGTTGGACTTGCCATTGGGTGGCGGCTTTGGCTCGCCGGGGGACGGCGGGATGCTGGTTTGCGCGGATGGCGGGGGAGCGGATTGTCCGGACGGAGGGGGAGCGGATTGTCCGGGAGACGGGTCGCCGCTCCCCTCCACCCGCGTCGGGGTGCTCCCTCCCTGAGGAGGCGTCCCCCCGTCACGATCGCCCGGTGCGGGCCCGGTCATGTGAACATGCCCGGATCCGGCGTTGGCCCGGTCATGCGTACATGCCCGGACTCGATGTAGGCCCAGTCCGTGTGTACATGCCTGGACTCGATGTTGGCCCGGTCATGCGTACATGCCCGGATTCAGTCCCGTGCAATAGCCGGCCGAGACGATGGAGGCGAGCGCCCACCCGATCATCAGCCCCAGCCCCAGCCCCAGCGCCCACGGCTTACGCAGCACCACGAGCACGATCCCCGCACCGATCCCGACCACGGCCAGGAGCCCCGCGGCGACCCCGATCGCGACCGTCGACGACATGCTCAGGACGATGAGTCCGACGATCACATTGAGGATCCAGTAACCAAAGGCCCCGGCGAACGCCAAGCCAACGATCAAGCCCGTCGGCCGTGGCGGCGGGGGAGGAGAAGGCATGGTCACGACCTTCAGACTAGCGGGGGCCTTCTGAGTAATAAATCGCCGCTTGGACCCGGCTTTTGAGACCCAGTTTGTTCAACACCCGGCTCACATGCGTCTTCGTTGTCGCCTCAGCCATATCGAGCTCCTTGGCGATCTCGGCATTGGACAGCCCGCGACCGATCCCGGCCAACACCTCCTGCTCACGCGGCGTCAACCCCTCCACCTGCTGCTCTTTGCGTATGGGCTGCTCGGCGAAGGCCGAGATCAACCGCCGCGTGACCGTAGGAGAGATCAGCCCATCCCCTCTGGCCACCAGCCGTACGGCCGCGACCAGCGACTCCGCGTCGGTGTTCTTCAACAGGAACCCCGCCGCCCCCGCCCGCAACGCCCCGAACACATACTCATCCACATCGAACGTGGTCAAGATCAACACATCGGCCACCCCGACGAGCTGCCTGGTCGCCGAGATGCCGTCGAGCTTCGGCATCCGCACATCCATCAACACCACATCGGGCCGGGTCTCGCGGGCCAACTCCACCGCCTGCTCCCCATCGGCCGCCTCCCCGACGACCTCGATGTCTTGGGCCCCACCGAGAATCAGCACCAGCCCCGCCCTGACAGCCGCATGATCGTCCGCGACCAGTACCTTGATCGTCATCCCGCCTCCCACTGCCCCTTCCTGTCCTTCGGCATGGGCAGCACGGCCTTGACCCGCCACAAACCCCCGTCCACCCCGGCCTCGAACGACCCCCCGACCAACACGGCCCGCTCCCTCATCCCCACCAGCCCAGCCCCCGCCCCGGGAACCAGCCCAGCCCCCGCCCCGGGAACCAGCCCAGCCCCCGCCCCGGGAACCAGCCCAGCCCCCGCCCCGGGAACCAGCCCAGCCCCGAGAAGCAGAGCGGGAGGTCCATCCACAGAGTTACCCACAGGCTTATCCACAGGGTTGTCCACAGCCACCGTCACTTGCCCCGACTCATAAACGACCTTGACCACAGCCGATCGCCCGCCATGCTTGAGTGCATTGGTCAGCGCCTCCTGCAAGATCCGATAGCCGGCCAGATCCACCCCAGGAGACAGCTCCCGCGGCTCCCCCTCGACGCGGAAATCAGCCGCCATCCCCGCCCGCCGCGACCGTTCGACCAGAACCTCCGCATCAGCCAGTCGCGGCCGGGTGGCTTCGGCCTCATCCCCCTCCTGTCGCAACAGCCCGATCATGGTCCGCATCTCGGCCAGCCCTTTCAGACTGTTCTCCCGAACGGACTCCATGATCTTCCGTACGGCCGCCGCGCTCAGGTCCGTACGCGACAGCGCGCCCGTCGACTGGATGGCGATCGCGCTGAAGTGGTTGGCGATCATGTCATGCAACTCCCGAGCCATCCGCGTACGCTCCGTCGCGATGGCCGCCTCCCGGTCAAGCTCCGCCAGCCGCGCCACCTGCTCCGCCCTGGCACGCTCGGCCGCAGCCTGCTCACGCTGCTGGCGTAACACCATCGCCGTGGTCACCGGCGTAACCAGCACGAGTCCCGCCTGAATCCCGTTGACCGCCAGCGCCCGCCAGTCACCCGACAGGACCCCCGTCACACCCCCGGCCAATACCGACAGCACAGTGGCGCCCCCCAGCAGCCACCGCGAAAAAGACGCCGGCCCGTACAACGCCGCCGCATACACGTTGTCAGTAAATATCAGGACAGTCGGCAACGACGGCCCCACGAACAGATCAACGCCGATCCCCACGGTCCCCAGGGCCAGCCCCACCAACGGCGCCCGCTGCCGTACCACCACCCCCAGGCACACGAACGCCAGCGGCACCGCGAGCCACCCCTCGGGAACCTCGCGATGAGTGTAGGCTCCGCCCACGATCAGGAGCAGGCCCCCGACGAAGGCCAGCCCGGCCCACGACGCCTCGCGTTGCATGCCCCCATCCCACCACCGTCCGGACCCGGCTCACTCCTTCGTGGGTCTGCCTGTGGATAAACACTTCGATGTATCCACAGGCTCGTCTTCACTGACGATGCGCCGGCCAGAGGAGCCCTCAAGGATGGGATACGTGATTGTCGCCATCCTGATCGGCTGCGAAGTCGGCTTCTGGCTCCTGCTCGGACTCGGCCTCGCGAGCCGCTACCTCTGGAACCGCCGCCGACTCAGCACCGCCCTCCTCATCTGCGTACCGCTCCTGGACCTGATCCTCCTGGCGGCATCCGTCATGGACATGCGCAGTGGCGCCACGGCCGACCTGAGGCACGGCATAGCGGCCGCGTACCTGGCGTACTCCATCGTCTTCGGCCACAGCACGATCCGCTGGGCCGACGCCAAGTTCCGCCACCGCTTCGCCGACGGCCCACCTCCGTGGAAGCCACCCGAGGGCGGCATGGCCCGCGCCCGCTACGAGTGGGCCTTCTGGCTCCGCATCGTCCTCGCGTACGCCATAGCCTGCGCCCTCCTGCTCGGCCTGATCTGGCTCGTCAACGAACCGTCTCGCACAGGCGAACTGATCAATTTCATGCGCGACATGCTGAAGGTGCCGCTGATCGCCCTGCTCTGGCCCCTGGGGTACACCCTTTGGCCGAAGAAGGTGGAATCTAGTGGGGCGTGAGGGCGGTATCTGGTTCGAGGCACGGCTCTGGACCCGCTATGCTGGCTTACGCAGCGAGCGGCCGTAGCTCAATGGATAGAGCATCTGACTACGGATCAGAAGGTTGGGGTTTCGAGTACCTCCGGCCGCACACAGCATCAAGGCCCGTTATCAGGGAAAACCTGGAACGGGCCTTTGTGTTTGTCAGGACAATCTCGGGATCTTGCTAACGCCGCTGCTAACAGGGGGCTCTCACTCGTTGATCGCTTGGGCGAAGACGTCGGCTGCGGAGGCTTCTGCTGCGCGGATCACGTGGGCGTAGACCCGGAGAGTGATTGAGGGGTCGGCGTGGCCGAGCCGGGCCGCGACGATGTGGGCGGGAACGCCCGCCAGGAGCAGGGTCGTCGCGTGAATGTGGCGGAGGTCGTGGAGGCGGGCTTTGGGCAGTGGGGTGTTCGGGTTCTGGGCGTTGTTGCGCTTGATCAGGATCGGGAACAGTGAGCTGACAGTGTCCGGGTGGACCGGCTCACCCCAGCCGGTCGTGAACACGTACTCGCCGCGGCCCCGCCAGTCGGCCCCAACTCTCAGCTTGTCCTCTGCCTGCATCTTCCGCTGGTTGCGGAGGACCTGAAGCGTCTGTTCGTCGAGGCTGACTATGCGCTTCCGGCCGCTCTTCGTGGTTCCCTCGATGCGCTCGCCGTCGATGAAGGCCGCCGAGCCGGTGATCGTGAGTTGCGCGCCGTCGAGATCAATGTCTGACCAGCGCAAGTTCAGCAGCTCACCGCGACGAGCTCCTGTGTATGCGGCCAGGTGGAAGAAGGCCCACAGCCGGTGCTCACGAGCAGCGGTGAGGAAGGACTTGAGCTGGACAGTCGTCCATACCGCTCCAGGCTCGTCGGTCTCGCGGCGTGGCCGCTTCGCCTTCTCGATGGGGCTCGAGGAAAGGATCTCGTCTACCTCCACGGCGTCTCTGAATGCCTTTCGGAGAACGGCGTGGACGTACTCCATGGTGCGAGCTGACAGAGGTCGGCCGCTCCTTCCACCATGGGCCATCAGGTCCCGGTACAGCTTCGTCACGGCCGAGGGGCGTACAGCCTGCACCCGGAGAGCGCCGATGTGGGGATTGATATACAGCGCGATGATGTTCCGGTAGTCCTTGAGGGTCTTCGGTTTGATCTCGACCGCGTGAGCCTCGATCCACTCATCCAGGTACTGGCCCACCGTGATGGTGTTCCGGTCCACGTACTCCCCGCGTCGGGCTTTGACCCGCGCCTCGTCACGGGCTTCTTTGGCGTCGTCCTCGGTGGCGAAGCCGCCGACCCATCTGGGCTTGCTCTCGCCGGTCTCGGGGTTCTTCACGCGGATGACGTACGACCACGTGTTCCCGCGCTTGACGACGCCGTCGCGCAGCTTGGGCGGCTTCTTCTTGCGGGGCTGCTCGTCGGGAGGGGGCCTTCCAACGCCTGAGCCAGGGCCTTGAGTCCGTCGGACGTGGACGTAAGATCTGAGGAAATCTGGATAGGGCGATCAGAGCACCTGATCTTCTTAAGCGGCTGATCCGCCGGCATGCATGCAAGCGAATCAATGGGCGAAGCGTTCTCACTGTAGGTGGTCGAAGCGATCGGCTGTCGCGGCCCTTGCTTGTCAGGCTTTGCCACCGGGCAGCTCGGCCTGACGATGACGTGGGCCACCACCAGCGGGCAGTGGCCAACGCACAGTATCGCTGACTTTGGAAGGGCACCGCGTATGTAGATCATGAGCGGCGCACCGCTGGGACACGGCGTCTGCGGTAGGCCTTCTGGCGGCATGCGTTGGAGCAGTAATAGCGCGGACGGCCCAGTTCCCGCTCAAGGTCGAAGAGCATCGGGTCCCCGCAGTCTTGGCAGGGACGGACTTCATTGCCGACGAACAACTCCAGGGACCAGGCGATGAAGGGAGCCAAGGCGATCTCGATGTGGAATTCCTCGGCTAACCAAGTGATCAGAGGACAAGCCGCAGCGTGAGCTGCGGTGAAGTGGCCTGGAACCAGGACATCGTCGACTGGAACGCGGAGGTTGCGCGTACGGATCATGGTCCGCATCTCCCGCACCGCGCAGGAAGCGAGGCGCTGAGCCTGTTTGGGTGATATGCCGAGGTAGGCGGCGACCTTCATATAGGAGACGCCCAGGGCGAAGTGCGCGCCGACGGCGATTGCCTCCTCGGCGCTCAGATTGCTGATCAACTTGTTGAACTGCTCGGCGACGTACGGCCAGACACGTCGGGCCTGGTGGCGGGCAGCCCGGTCTCGGGGCGCACCCAGGCTCATGACCGCTTCCGCCGATTGCCCACGGCTGCTCGCCGTCGCCGTGCTGAAACGCGCTTGGCTCTGCCATGTCGGAGAGCGGGAAGGCGGAGTCTGGTGAGTTCACGGATGACCATCGGGAGGTTCTCGGGGGTCGCCTTGCGGATCGCTGCCTTGATGATGCTGTACATCGCAGCAATGCACAGGGCATAGCTCAGGACATATAGGGCAGCCAGCCCTAACAGGACCGGCCAAGGAACCGCTTGCGTGATGGGCGTGAGCATCGGTGACAAACTCCTTTGCGTGCGGACATGACAAAGCCCCCGGCACACTAGTGCAGGGGGCTAAGTGGAAGGCGGATCGATTCGGAACGCAAGAAAGCCCTCGCCGCGAACGGCGAGGGCTTTTCATCAGATCCTGTTGCGAGCATGCGGGATTCCGCTTCACCCACGCTACAGATTCCGGTGAGAAACGCAACTTGGCTGGTCAAAGGGCGGGTCGCTGCATCAGCGGATACCTGTGACTTGGAACTTTCGTAACAAGTGATATCACTTACTTTAAGTGTCGGGCAAATTGCAATCCGTATTCTTGATGGCCGGACGTGCCGTTGGGGTGCCACGGCCTCGGCAAACGTGCGACGGCAGGTGAATGTCTCCTTCGCGCCGAAGGTCTGGCGGAACGTGATCGCCAACAGGCGCCACCCCTGGCAAGCCGATGCGGCGCCAGTTCGAAGTCTGCGTGGTCTCCTGCCTGGCCAATGAGTTGGTCCGTAGCGATGTCGACACGGTGGGCATCGGCGGCCAGTCTCGGCAAGTAAGCGGCATACGTGCGTCTCCTTTCACGAGTGCTTGGTCGTGAAAGGTCGGCGCGGTCGACACCGGCGATGCGAGCGGCGCGGGCGTAGGCGGCGGTGGTTTGGTGACTCCGGGTGACGCTAGAGATGGTGATGTTCACCGACACGGTATGGCTGGCGAGTCCAACGGGGCCGAGCGCGGCGGGTGCGTATATCCGTGGCTTCGACCACGAGGTGGTGATGAGCTTGTACGGCAGCGACGGGCCGCGGCCGAGGGTGCTCGACTCCGTCCCCGAGGTCTTCCGCCATTGTGTGGAGGAGTCGGCGTTCTGTCATGAGGACGGCATGCCCATTCGTCAGCGCCCCGACGAGGCGCCCGTTGCCGAGGGGGATACAGCGGGGTGAGGCCGCGTTGGCCCTGCCCTCCGGGTCCGCTTGCCAGCGAGTCGTTTGGTTGGCCGCAGGCGGTAGCGTGATGATTCGGTCGGTTGTACTGACCTGTAATGATCGGGTCTTATCTGGTAATCGCTCCTGAGGTTCGGGCTTTGGTTCATCATGAGGACATGGGTCGCGGATGGCGGGTGCTTGCGTGGCTCGGCGGGGCGTTGGCTGGGGTTTGTTGCACGGCGGTGGGCGTGCTGCTCTTTCGGGCTGGGCTGGATGATGCCGACAAATGGGCGAGCGTCATCGCGGTGGCAGTGGCGGTGGCGGGTCTCCCGCTGACGATCTACGGCATCGTGTTGGCCCGCCGCTCTCTCAATACAGCTCCGACTGCGCCAATGAGCCCCATGCCGCCGGTGTCACCGCCAGCGCAGGCGAAGGACAGTCAGGTTGTCTCGGGTGGATCCATCCAGGGCGACAACATCCAGATCGGCCGCGCGAGGGATGTGGACATCCGTCGTGACCGCTGATCCCGTCCCCGCCGACTCACTCGGCACGGGGGTGCTGCCGGGCGGGCAGAGGGTGTCTGGTTCGCTGATTGGCGGGCACAACATCCAGATCGGTACTACGGCTGGTGACGTGCTGATCGCGTTGGATCGGCCTGATTACCGGTTGGAGATGCTGCAGCCGGCCCCGCCGCAGCGGTTGCCGCGCTCCCGCCGCGGCCCGAGCTATCTGCTGGACGTACAGCGTGAGGTGGTTCCGTATCGGCCGCGCCTGACAGAGCAGGAAGCCTTGCGGGCGTGGCGTGACGACCTTGACGAACCCTTATCGGTGATCTTGCTGTATGCGGCGGGCGGTCAGGGCAAGACCCGGTTGGCTGGGCATTTCGCCTCCGAGTCACACGCTCAGGGATGGGCGGTGGCCCAAGCGGTGGAGAAGGCTCCGCGGTTACGCCCCGGTGCCGGGTTAGTCGACCTGGAAGATGAGCGGCCCCTGTTGGTGGTGGCCGACTACGCCGAACGATGGCACCTGGCCACGTTGGCTCAGATGATCGACGGCCTGGTCTGGGATCTACCCGGTCGCAGGCTCCGGCTGTTGTTGCTGGCACGCCCTGGGGAGCAACTGTGGGGAAACGTGCGCGCTCAGCTGGACCGCACCAGCGCTGACCTGGCCAGCCCGATCCCGTTGGGAGATTTCGCCTCCACCAGGGACCGGCCGCAGGCCTACCAACAGGCTGCCCAGACTTTTGCCGACCACCTCGGCCTCGCGGGGCCTCTTCCGCAAGTGCCGGCCGACCTTGATCACCCCGACTACGCCTCCGTGCTGACCTTGCATATGGCGGCTCTGGCCGCCGTCTGCACCGCGCAGGAGGGCACCGCGTCCCCACAACGTTCGGGCCTATCGGACTACTTGCTCGGTCACGAACGCCGCTACTGGCAGGCGTTGACGCCCAAGCCGTGGCCGGTGGAGCTGACTGAACGCTTGGTCTTCCTAGCCACCGTGTTCGGCCCGGCGGACAGCACCGCCCAGGCCCGTGCTCTGTTGCGCCATGCCAACCTTGCCACTGACCCCACCCACGCGTGGGTGCTGCTGGAGATGCACCGGCAGATGTATCCACCCAATAGGCAGGACAGGGCCAAGATCACATGGGCCGACCCCACCCGTGAGGGCGATGCCCAGCACCTGCTTCCGCTGCGCCCTGACCGGTTCGGTGAGGACTTCATCGCCGCCTATCTCCGCCGGCATGCTGTAGACGCCACCGAGATGTTGACCGCTCTCCTGGACGGTCGAGATGAGGCTGCTCCTGAAGGGGTTCATCAAACACTCATACGGCGCTGCCTGATCGTACTCACCGCCGCCGCTGCCCGTCATCCCTGCGTCCGCAACCTGCTCTTCAATCTGTTGTACACGCGGCCTGTGCTGGCCCGGCATGCGACCACCGATCTTATCCGGCTCGTCATCGACCACGCGGACTACGCGCTTGCCACCCGCATCTATGACGGGCTCCCGTCCTACAACACGGATCTGCTTCAGGCCAGCTGCGATCTCGCCCTTCAGCTGCTGGAGAAGCTGCCGACCGGCGGATCTGCAGCCACCCGCGCCTACCGGCTAGCGGCGGTGGGGATCCGGTTGTGGGGGGTGGGTGACAGGCGTGCGGCGTTGGAGCCGACGCGGGAGGCGGTGGACATCTACCGTCGGTTGGCGGAGGTGGAGCCGGGCGCCTATCTGCCCAATCTCGCGGGGAGCTTGAACAATCTTGGGACCCGGTTGTCGGAGGTGGGTGACAGGCGTGCGGCGTTGGAGCCGACGCGGGAGGCGGTGGGCATTCACCGTCGGTTGGCGGAGGTGGAGCCGGATGCTTATCTGCCCAATCTCGCGGGGAGCTTGAACAATCTTGGGACCCGGTTGTCGGAGGTGGGTGAGAAGCGTGCGGCGTTGGAGCCGACGCGGGAGGCGGTGGACATCTACCGTCGGTTGGCGGAGGTGGAGCCGGATGCTTATCTGCCCAATCTCGCGATGAGCTTGAACAATCTCGGGATCTGGTTGTCGGGGGTGGGTGAGAAGCGTGCGGCGTTGGAGCCGACGCGGGAGGCGGTGGACATCCGGCGTCGGTTGGCGGAGGTGGAGCCGGGCGCCTATCTGCCCAATCTCGCGATGAGCTTGAACAATCTCGGGGTCCGGTTGTCGGGGGTGGGTGAGAAGCGTGCGGCGTTGGAGCCGACGCGGGAGGCGGTGGACATCTACCGTCGGTTGGCGGAGGTGGAGCCGGGCGCCTATCTGCCCAATCTCGCGGGGAGCTTGAACAACCTGGGAGCGTTGTTGTCGGGGGTGGGTGACAGGCGTGCGGCGTTGGAGCCGACGCGGGAGGCGGTGGACATCCGGCGTCGGTTGGCGGAGGTGGAGCCGGATGCTTATCTGCCCAATCTCGCGGGGAGCTTGAACAATCTTGGGACCCGGTTGTCGGAGGTGGGTGAGAAGCGTGCGGCGTTGGAGCCGACGCGGGAGGCGGTGGACATTCACCGTCGGTTGGCGGAGGTGGAGCCGGATGCTTATCTGCCCAATCTCGCGATGAGCTTGAACAATCTCGGGATCCGGTTGTCGGAGGTGGGTGAGAAGCGTGCGGCGTTGGAGCCGACGCGGGAGGCGGTGGACATTCACCGTCGGTTGGCGGAGGTCGAGCCGGACGCCTATCTGCGGGAGCTCGCGGGGAGCTTGAACAATCTCGGGGCGTTGTTGTGGGGGGTGGGTGAGAAGCGTGCGGCGTTGGTGCCTTCTCGGGAGGCGGTGGACATCTACCGTCGGTTGGCGGAGGTGGAGCCGGGCGCCTATCTGCCCAATCTCGCGGGGAGCTTGAACAATCTCGGGATCTGGTTGTCGGGGGCGGGTGAGAAGCGTGCGGCGTTGGAGCCTTCTCGGGAGGCGGTGGACATCTACCGTCGGTTGGCGGAGGTCGAGCCGGACGCCTATCTGCGGGAGCTCGCGGGGAGCTTGAACAATCTCGGGGTCCGGTTGTCGGGGGCGGGTGAGAAGCGTGCGGCGTTGGAGCCTTCTCGGGAGGCGGTGGACATTCACCGTCGGTTGGCGGAGGTGGAGCCGGGCGCCTATCTGCCGGATCTCGCGAGGAGCTTGTGGGGATATGCATGGATATGCAACAAGGGCGATGCAGACCTTTCAGGGGGACTTTTCGCCGTTGAGGAGGCCATCAGCTACTATCACCTACTTTTCAGCGTACTTCCCGAGGCATTCAGTAACCTGATGAGCGCTGCACAAGGTACAGCAGGAGAGCTCCGGGCCAAACTCGCATCGGTCACTCATCGAAAGGGGGACGGGGATCTTAAAAGCAATGCGCCCTGTTCGTGCGGTTCTGGGAGGAAGTACAAGCGCTGCCACGGCAAGGCGGCGACACCAGAATGAGGCAGAGAACCCCGCCTGAATGCCGCGTAGGCGGGGTGTGTGGTGGCGACTGAGGCGATGGGCAGCGCTGACTGCGGCGTTGTCTTACATGATTACACGCCACCGGGCCCCGCCATGATCGGCTCTCTTTTGCAAGCAGGGTCTCAAGGTGGCGACGGTTCCGTTGGCAGTCCGAGATCGCTACACATCGAGTTCCTGGACATCAGCTGCCGCTGCCTGAGCAAAGTCGAGAAGGGCCCGACGGGCCTTTCGACCGCGGTCAGTTCGATTCTGTTCATCTGTAGCTTCGTGGATTTCCTCGGTCAGCCTCAACGCCAACGGTGCCAAGCCGTCGAGTTCCTGGTTCGTCGTGACCAGTCGCAGCCTGAAGAGAGCAGCCGTCGCGTTGGCGCGCTGACGGTAGGAATCATCGCGTGCCGTAGCGTACGCAGCACTCTGTGAGTCTTCCTGTTCCCTGTGCCATCGGTCGTTCTGGCTCTTCCGAAAGTCCGTAAGCGCGCCCGCGAACGCGCTGTATGCGGCCAGACGTTCCTGCCACAGTCGTTCTTCCCGCGCGGACTGGCGTGCTTGCCTGGCGGTCCGCGTCTGGAAGACATATGTGGCGGTGGCTCCCAAGAGTGTCCCCAGGATTGCGACGAGACTCGTTACCACGCTCCCCATCTGGCTAGTGGATCACGCGCACGTGCCGCCGTCTGGCGCTATTACGTTCTGGCACTACGGTTGACAACCGTCTCATGTGGTGATCTTGCTAACGCACCTGCTAACAGCGACCTTGGACTGACCTGGACGGCTGTGGGCTTTCCGTTCGCTCGACCGCGCCGTAAGCAGGGACTTCGGCTGCTCGCGTACAGACGTGGACACTTTTGACCTTGCTACGGATCAGAAGGTTGGGGTTTCGAGTACCTCCGGCCGCACAGCGTGTCAAAGGCCCTTCGGCTTAGGTTCCAGTGAACCCATTTCAGGCTCCCCGGCGAGCGCCCTGGTCACAGCGTGATCGCGATGCCGGTGTTCGGTCGGTGACGTACAGAAGCTCCTGGTAGACGGGTTGATCACCACAACCCACACCGTCGCAACCAGGAGCTTCAGGTGCTGTTTTACCGTGCTGCCGTTGATTTGTCGCATCAGACCCTGAACTACGTCGCCGGGGTGATCCGGCGTCACCGTAAGTCCATGAGGTCGATCTGGCGGCGGCTCAACCCCGGTCGGCAGGCCCTGCTGGTGCTGGTCTACCTGCGCAAGGGCGAGACCTACACCGAGCTCGCGGCCGGTTTCGGGGTGTCGACGGCAACCGCATGGCGGTACGTGAGGAGACGGTGGCACTGTTGTCATCTCGCTCGCCCAAGCTCACGGCGGCGTTGCGGAAGGCCAAGCGGGACGGGCTGCACTACCTGGTGCTGGACGGCACGCTGATCCGCACCGACCGCATCGCAGCCGACCGGCCCTACTTCTCCGGCAAGCACCGGGTGCACGGCATGAACGTGCAGGTTATCGCCTCCCCGGACGGCACCATCCTGTGGACGTCCGGAGCCCTGCCCGGCAAGGCTCACGACCTGAGCGCCGCCCGCATCTGGGGCATCCTGCGCGCCTTGGAGCAGGCGGGCATCGTCACCCTGGCAGATAAGGCGTATCAAGGGACCGAAGGCCCGGTTCGCACCCCATACAAGGGCAAGGACAAGCCCGAGCCCCAGAAGCGGGCCAACCACGCCCATGCCAAGCTTCGCGGACCCGGCGAACGCGCGAACGCCCAGTTGAAGAGCAGGAAGATTCTCCGCAAGCTACGCTGCAGCCCATCCAAGGCCGGCCACCTCTGTAAGGCCATTGCCGTCCTTCAAAAGCATCGCGTCGCCCAGACCGCGTGAGGTTGAAATGGGTTCAGTGATCGCTGCAATATCTGATCCACTCAGGGGTTGCAGTGTTCGAGATCCGGCAGGTTCGGTCGCCGCAGGGGCGGAAGACACTCCACGCTGAGCGCAGGACATATTTGGATCTTGTGGCTCAGGGAGTAAGTACCGCAGAAGCGTGTCGGATCGTCGGGATCAACCGGCGGACGGGCCACCGATGGCGGCACGGCCGGGCGAGTCAGGCCGGGCGGAAGGCACCACGACAGCCTCCCGCCCTACGCCGTCCTCGGGCCGGTTCCTGACGATCGATGATCGGATCGTGGTCGCCGATCTGCTGCGGGAGGGCCGGTCGGTCCGATCGGTCGCCGCTGAGATGGGCCGCAGCCCGTCCACCATCAGCTGCGAGGTCAACCGCAACGCTAGGTGCAGAGGGTGGGAAGGGTGTTCAGCCAGGTCTGTACGTCGCGGACGGTCAGCTTGTCCAGGCGCTTCGTGTCCAGGCCGGGGACGATGTACGGCTGGGGTGGTGCGGCGCACCACAGGCCAGCTCCGTCCGGTGATGAGACCGTGATCCCTTTATGACGGAACCGATCGCTCCTCTGTGGACAATGCCTTGGTGATCCGTCAACGCCTGACCGTCTTGTCCCTGCTCCTGTTCCTGGTGCCAGCCGCTGGTTGCGAGCCCGTCGACAAGGCCCTCGGCAGGCTCACCCTCACCTTGTCGAGCGAGTCCATGGAGCCGACCATCAAGAAGGGCGCGCGTGTGTCGGCGCGGCGGACCGATGACGACTACGTCCCACGCCGCGGCGACATCGTCGTCTATCGCGCGCCTGGTGACTGGTCCCAACTCACCCCGGGTAACACCTACATCTCGCGGGCTATCGGCGTGCCGGGAGACAGGGTGGCGTGCTGCGATGACCCAAAGGCACGGCTTCAGGTGAACGGCGCTCCGCTGGACGAGCCGTTCGTGACGCGCGGTCCGGCCTCGGACCGGTGGTTCGACATCCAGGTGCCGCAGGACCGCATCTGGATCATGAGCGACAACCGGCGTGTTTCTCTCGATTCCCGGGCCCAGAGGGACAAGGCTGGCGGTGGCACCATCGAGCGCAAGGACGTCATCGCCGTGGTGGAGGATTGGGAGGAGCCATAGGCTCCGCCAGGCTCGCCGTCAAACTGTGAGCTCTTTCATCGTGACGGCGCTGGTCAGGATGGGTTTGCGGAGAGTGGTGGCGGATGAGAGGAAGCTCCCAATAAGACACACCCGCTGGGCCTGCCGCCGCATGAGCAGGCCCTTCACCATCCTCGGCAGCTGTCGCGAACCGACTTCGTCGGTCCTTGCCACAGATTCCGAGGGTTGAGGGCGCTGTACAGCAACCGGTACAGCAACGCCGCCAGACTCAACCGTACGGCAGCGGTCCAAGCCTGCTGCTCAGGCCAACGGAAAGATGCTCGACAAGTCGTCTGCCCTTCCCTGCGGATCAGAAGGTTGGGGTTTCGAGTACCTCCGGCCGCACACAGCATCAGGGCCCGTTACCAGGGAAAACCTGGAACGGGCCTTTGTGTTTGTCAGGACAATCTCGGGATCTTGCTAACACCGCTGCTAACAGGGGGCCCTCACTCGTTGATCGCTTGGGCGAAGACGTCGGCTGCGGAGGCTTCTGCTGCGCGGATCACGTGGGCGTAGACCCGGAGAGTGATTGAGGGGTCGGCGTGGCCGAGCCGGGCCGCGACGATGTGGACGGGAACGCCCGCCAGGAGCAGGGTCGTCGCGTGAATATGGCGCAGATCGTGGAGGCGGGCTTTGGGCAGCGGGGTATTCGGGTTCTGGGCGTTGTTGCGCTTGATCAGGATCGGGAAAAGTGAGCTGACACGGGAGCGCGCAGCCGGTCGGATTGGTGCTCGACCACGCAGTCCGAGCGGTAGAGCCGCCGGATAAAGTGCAGGCCGCCTGCTCATAGGCGGTTTGAGGTACAGCCGGATGGACCCCGTGGTACGGATCGTCGAGATCGCCATGGTCCGACCTCAGCGCGGTCTGGTAACCAGGCCCGGAGCTCCAGCCGCCTTGATCACGAACGACGTTTGGTACCGCACCGTCGATGAGCTGGACTGCGTCAGCCTGCCAGTCGGGCGAGGGCCAGTGCGTGTGCCTGGTCGAGGGATTCCGCGGCAGCGCAAGGGACGTCCGGCTGCACGCCGGTGCCCTCCCAGTTCGCGCCAGAGACGGGGTTGATGGCGCGGCCGATGGGGACGGTGGTTTCCAGGTGGGGGTGGACGGTCCAGCCCTCGCACGGGTGTGCGCCGCCGCGGGTGCGCTCGCCGACGACAACGGCGCGGCCGAGCTGTTGCAGGTCGTAGGCCAGTTCCTCAGCGGCGGAGAAGGTGCTGTCACTGGACAACACGTACACCGGCTTGCTGCCGCCGAAACGCGCGCCGGGAACGTGCGGCAGGCTCCAGGACTGCTCGCTGCGCTCGCCGCTGCGCCAGTACATGGTGTTGAGGTGGGTGCGCTCGTCCAGGAGGTAACTGCAGACGAAGGCGACGGTGTCCGGGTCGCCGCCCCGGTTGTTGCGAAGGTCCACGATCAGCGCCTGGGCGCGGGAGGCCAGGGTGAGCGCGGCGCTCAGCGGTTCGGCGGCCCACTCCAGCGGAAACAGCATCGGCGCCAGCTCCACCACGGCGACCCCTCCCTTGAGCAACTCCACCCGGGGCGCACCGCCCAGCGAGGTGTCGAAGTCCCGGCGGATGGAGTCCAGGGTTGCCGCGCCCTGCTTGGGGGGCACCGGCTCGACATGGTGCTTCAGTCTCAGGTGTTTGTCGTTGTTGACGGACTGCAGGTCCGCAGTGACCAGACGGGCGAGTTCCTCGGCACCGTCGACGTCATAGGCGCCCTGGGCGAGGCGTCGTTGTAGCAGGTCGGCGAGCTGCTCGGCTATCTCAGGGAAAACGTAGTGCTCGGTCAGCAGTCGGGCTGTCTCGTCGATGACAGGGGCGGGCTGAAGGTTCGTCAGAGTCGTCATGGCAGGGAGTAGATCACTGCCCTGACGAAAGCGTCAAAGACGTTGAGAAACCCTCCGGTATGCGTGATCAGCCTTCACACTTGCCACCTCCTGAGGAGGCTGAGCGGTTCGCGGCGCTCGCCTACCCGTCGCGTCAGCGGTCGCTCTTCACCCCTGGACCATCCGCAGCCCGGCGATGCCCTCGCTGGACCGGGGCGGGGCAGTGGCGGAGACCTCTGCCACCCTGATCACGGAGTTATGCTCTTCAGTATCGGGGTGCTGCGTCGGAACGCCCCGTCGGCCGATCAGGGTCTCCGTGGCGCGTAGTCACTGCGTGCATGGGAGCCCGTCATGGCAAGCCTTCATCGCAAGCCCACCCTGGTCATGGGAGCGCGCGGGAGCATCGGCAAGTTCGTCATGAAGCGGCTGCTGGCCGAAGGCGTCCCCGTCCGCGCGTCCGCCCGCCGTCCGGCGCCCGGTCAGTTCCCGGACGGCGTCGAGGTGTTCGCCGCGGACCTGACCGACCGGGCCAGTCTTCTCCCAGCGTTCGAGGGTGCCAGGCAGGTGTTCCTCTATGCCAACCACCAGAGCGTCCACGGTGTCATCGGGGCCGCCCGTGCCGCCGGGTTGGAGCGCATCGTGCTGATGTCCTCAGGGAGCGTGATCCACCCCTCCTCGGCAGGCAACGCCATCGCTGAGAAGCATCGTGAGGTCGAGGCCGCGTTTGCCGTCGCCTCGGACGTGCTGATGGTGCCGGTCCGTCCGCTCGTGCTCGCCACCAACGCTCTGGGCTGGGCGTACCAGATCCGGGCCAACGGAAGTGTGGCGCTGTACCAGCCGGATGCGCTGACCGCTCCGATCCACGAGCGGGATGTCGCCGCCGTCGTCTGCGCGGCGCTGACCGATGCCACCACACGGGCTGTGAGCGGGCTGCTCACCGGCCCGGCTCGGATCTCCCAGCGTGACCAGGTCGCCGCGATCGGCCGCGCCGTGGGCAGGGAGATCCCGGTGCGGGAGTTGTCCCGCGATGCCGCGATGCGACAGTTCTCGCAATTCATGTTGGCGGGGGAAGCCGAAGCGGTGCTGCGGTTCCTCGACGATGCTGCTGCCGGAAACTCGCCTTCGGAGCCCACCGTCGAGGAAGTCCTGGGCCGTTCGGCGATCACATTCGACGAATGGGCGCTCGACCACGCACGCGACTTCCGGTGAGATGACCCGTGCACTTCAGCAGCACTCTGTATTCCGTGTGCTCGACCCAGGGCCGCGGTCGTTCCGGTCACCGCTCAGTGGCGAGTGTGAGGCCGACAAGCTTGGTCAGGAAACGATCGACCTGCTCCTCCAGCGGCGGCCATGGCAGATCGGGCTGATTGACCCGCATCGACACGGTCCCGTGAACCGCCGCCCTCAGGTCCAGTGAGACCGCTGCGGCGTCGTCGGTCGGGGCGAGCCCGGCGTCCATGCACCGCTGCACCGCGGCGGTGGTGCGCTCGGCCAGCTCCTGCTTGAACGACATGGCCGCCCGCTGGTTGAGCGTGCTCTCGTGCAGCACCTTGTACAGGCCGGGGTGCCGTTGGACCCACCTGCCCAGCAGCAGGACGCGGGCACGCAGCTTCCCCGCCGGATCGGCGGCACCGGTCTCCGCCTGATCGACGGCCTCCAAGAGCTCGCGATGGAACTTCTCCAGCGCGGCCAGGACGAGCGCGTCCCGGTCGGCGAAGTGAATGTACACAGAGGTCGCCGCGACGCCGACCTCCCGGGCCACCGCGCGCATGGACAAGGCCTGGTCGTCGCCGTGTTCGTCCAGCAGTCGCAGGGCGGCGCCGATGATGTCCTCGCGCAGCCGCTCGCCCTGGCCGCGCGGGTTGCGGCCCCGCCTGCCACCGGAAGGGCTGGCCGGAGCGGAGGGGGTCGTGTCCATAGCGGCCCATTGTAGGCGAACGCCTTTAGCGCTACAGTCGTAGCACTACAGTCGTTCACATAGGGAGGATTCCCCATGGTCAACCAGGTAAAGGCGCTGGACCCGGTATTCGCCGAGATGAGCGCCGCCACCGACCGCCTGCTCTGGGACGAGAGCCCGGAGCTGACCGCGCGCGAGAAGGTCCTGCTGTGCCTCACGGCCGACGTCTGCCAGCAGACCCTCGGCCTGCCCTTCCAGCAGCACGTGATGATGGCGGCGGACTACGGTTTGTCGGCCGACGACCTGCGCGAAATGCTCCGCTTCGTCGCCTACGACAGTGGCTATCCCGCCGCCCTTGCGGCGCTCGCCTGCCTGACCGACCTGGAACGGGAGCACGCCCTGCCCGCCCCCGCCGGCCAGGGCCACGAGGTGAACGCCAACGGCACGGGCAGCCCGCTCCCCGAGTCGATGCGGCAGGCCGTGGCCGCCCTTGATGCACCGTTCGGCATCTACATGGACCTCCAGTCGCGGATGCGCGCCGGCATGCGACTGCTGTCGGTCCGTGAGCGCGCGTTCATCACGATGACCGTCGACGTGCTCTTCCAGACCCTGGAGGAGAGCTTCCGCGCCCACCTGACGCGCGCCCTCGCCGCTGGCGCCACGCCGGAGGAGGCCCGTGCCGTCGTACGGTTCTCCGCGCAGTTCGGCATGACCAAGGCATGGCGCGCCATGCACGTGCTCGACGCCCTGCTCGCCGAACTCGGCGCCGCCCGGGTCTGAAGTGAGAGGTCGCGGGGAGGGCTGTACGGCGCTTGCTGACGAGGAACCTCAGTGTGAGGTCGATGCCCTCCACCTCACCAAGCCGGCCGGCGGCCATGCCGCACTGACGGTGCCGGAAAAGATGCTCTTCGACCTCATTGCTTGGCAGATCAAGAAGCGCGGTGCGTACGTCTGGGTACGGTCAATGTCGTGTCCACCCTCCTCTACGGACTGTCGCAGGCATCGGGTGAGCATCCGGCGGCGTGGTGGTTGGCCAAATCGGGAAAGCTGCTCCAGTTTCTCGCCGGATTGGCGGTCGCACTCGATCTTGTGGGTCGCGCGCGGTGGCGGAGAGCCCACAAACGGGCGACGCGACAACGCGAATTACTTCGCGAGATTCGGAAGTTTGCGAAGTACGACCATCTACCGAAACAGCTTGCCAAAACGATCCTGGGCGCGGCGATCGAGGCACCCATTGCCCCGGGTGCCATTCCGATCAATGGATTTGTCATTCCTCATATAAAGGGGTATCGGTTCTCCGAGTCTCCACCGGTGGCGGTGCCGCCGCTGCTATCGGTTGCCAACGTCGAGGAATTCGTCGCACGGACGAGCACCCGAATGAGGGTGGCATGCCCGTGTAGCGAGCAGCACGACGACCGCATATGCCCTGGTCAGGCTGCGTTCATCGAAATGGAAGCCGTACAGGAGGTCGCTCGCCGACTCGACTTGTCGGACCAGGCGAATTCTTTCCTGGCCGTGCAACACCGTAGGTACAGCACCGATGGTGGTCTGTCCGGCAGCATCATTCCTGGAATGGTTGCGGTCGGTGCGGCGGGGATTGCCGTCTCCTTCTTTTACCTGCAACTGGTCATCACGACAGTCTTGGGGTTCGCCATTTTCGTCGCCGGCAGCTCCTTTGCGATGATCCTGCAATATCGGCGGGCCCGAATCGACGCCCATTTGCGTCTGACCGTGGCCGCTGTACGGGTCCTGAGTTCATGGGGCCTGTTTCTCCTCGGGCGGCAGGCAACCGGTGATCCGGTGAAATGGGCGGCGCTGATCCTCTTCATCGCGGGGTCGATATTGGACTTCGTGTGGGGGTGAACTGCTGCACAGCGCGATGATGAATACCGGCCGATGGCGGGATGCTCGGTGAGTCTCAGCGACGACTACACAGGCTGAATTCGTAGGGTCGGTCATGTGTTCAAGGGGTATTCGATCGTCAGGCCGGTCTGGGCGAGACAGCCGTCGAGCAGGTGCGGCCGGTACTGGATCTTCTTGAGTTTGCGTTTGACGATTCGGACGAGTCCGGGCAGGTCGGCGACGACGAAGTTGGCCATGCCCCGGCGGAGCAGGGACCAGATGCCCTCGGCCGGGTTCAGTTCGGGGGCGTAGGTGGGGAACTGATAGATGCGCAGCCAGTCGGCGTTGGCCTGCGCGAACTCGGTCTTTTCCGTGGCCAGGTGGATGTTGAGATTGTCCCAGCACCACACGAGCGGGGCGCCAAGATGCAGGTGGGTGGAGATGATCAGGTCGCGGTAGTCGCTCCAGGTGAAGCTCTTCGGCTCGCCTTTGCGGCCGTGGTAGATGAGCAGCTTGTAGAACAGATGCGGGCGCTGGCCGGGCCGGAAGCAGAGCACGCCGGCCATGTTGACCCGGCCGACGCGTCTGCCCCGGACGGTCACCCTCGGGCGGGCGCCGCGTGGTGCCCAGGTTCGTCCTTTGGGTGGCCTCAGCCCCTGACCTGCCTCGTCTTCGAAGCAGAGGTAGGCGCCCAGGTCCGCCGCGGTGGCTTTACGGCCGGCCACACCTGTTCTTTCCAGGCGGTGATCGCCTCTTCGTCGCGCTCCAGCGCGCGTTGCACCGGCACCTGCACCGACCAGCCGTGCCGGTGCAGCAGCTTGCCGACCCCCTCGATGGTGTACCCGAGGTGGAAGAGCCGGCCGATCAGCGTCTTGATCCGGGCCAGCGTCCAGCGCTGGTCGTCGGCGAACCCGTGTGTTAGCGGTCCCCGGGCCAGTTCGGCTTCCAGCCGCGCCCACTGCGCGGCGGTCAGCTTCTCCCGCGAGACGGGACCTTGCGATCGCAGTGCATCGATGCCGCCCCGCTGCCAGGCCGCGCGCCAGCGGCCGACCGACCGCTCACTGACCCGTAACTCCCGCGCGATGTCCCGGGTGGACTCCCCGTCCTCGAACCGCTGGGCGGTCTGGAGCCGTAACCGCTCCCGTCGCTCCTGCTCGGCGGGGGTGTACCCGCCCCTCTGCCCGTACCTCATGACTCCGGCATCCACCACAGACAGCAGACAGTCATGACGCTACGACTCTACGAGTTCATTCTGTGTACTGTACTGGCACCGGCCGCGGCGCTAGAGGATGGCAGGTGAGTACGCGATGGTGCACAGCTCCCGACGTGACCGGATGATCGCGGCGTGTGGCGCCCAGCCAGGATCGGTGGAGGACTACCCGTTCGGCGACGAGGTGGCGGTGTTCAAAGTCGCCGGCAAGATGTTCGCGCTGGTCGTGCTGGGCTCGCTCCCCGGCAGCATCAGCCTCAAATGCGACCCGGATCTCGCGGTCGGTCTGCGTGGCCGGTATGCCGCGATCACCGCGGGCTACCACCTCAACAAGCGGCACTGGAACACGATCACGCTCGACGGCTCCGTGCCCGACGACGAACTTCTCGACCTGATCGATCACTCCTACGACCCGGTCGTGGCCCGCCTGACCAGGGCTGAACGGGACAAGCTGACACCCGACCGGTAGTCCGCCGGAACACCGACGGGCTGGCGAGCTCCTTGATCCACACCTCGGCGAGCGTGATTGCCTGGCCGGGGCCGAGAGCTTCCTCTTGCTCACGAGGGCCTACGAGGGCCTACGAGGGCTTACGAGTGCTCACGAGCTGACGGGTGCTAGTTGCGCGAACTGGCGCTCGAGCACCTTGGTTGCGCTATCGCGCCAGAGAGCAGCCATGGGCGCTGAGGCGCGATCGGGGAATATCTCCTCCTCCCCATTGTCGATCGCGTCGAAGACGGCCAGCGCCACCGATTCCGGGGACGCCTTTGGTATGTCGAAGCCGCGGACCATATCGGTGTCCACCGGGCCGGGCAGGACGGCGTGCACCCTTACCCCCTGCCCGGCCACATGAGCGCGAAGCGACTGGGTCAAGGAGAACGCGGCCGCCTTTGAGACGGAATAGGCCGGGAGTATGAACGGCAAGGCAGCGAGAGAGTTCATTGAGAGGACGTTGACGATGGCCCCGCGGGAGCGGGTCACCGCGGGCAGGAAGGCCTGGGTCACGGCGTAGGTCCCGAAGAGGTTGACGGCCAGATGGCGTTCGAGTACGGCGGGGTCGGTCAGGTCATCGGGCAGCGCGATGCCGGCGTTGTTGATCAACATGTCCAGTGGCTCGACCTGATCGGCAGCCGCTTGGATCTGCGCCGTGCTGGTGATGTCCAGGCTCAGGGGCGTCACTCGGTCGTCTGGGTGGGCCAGCGGCTGGCGGGTGCCGCCATACACCCGCCTGGCGCCTCTGGCCAGGGCTTCGGCTGCCAGCGCCTGCCCAAGGCCGCGGTTGGCCCCGGTCACGAGAACCGTCTTGTCTTTCATGGTCATGCCTGTCGCTCCTGTCATTTCGGTGTGATCGGGCGCGAACCTGCCATCGGCAGAAGCCGCCTGGCGGCACGGTCTGTTCAGGGCCGCAGTGCCAGCTTTCCCACGGTTGCCCGCGCTTCCAGTTCCGCGAGCGCTTTCGGCCCTTCGGCCAGCTCGTAGACGGTCGGCCGGCCGGGGCCGAGCACCCCGGCGGCGAGGAGGCCAGACATCTCGCCCATGACTTCGCCGAAGATCTGTGGTGCGGCCTGGATCAGGGTGCCGATGTTCAGGCCGATGAGGTGGATCTGGTGTTTGTAGACCAGTTCCCAGTTGGTGATCGCGGCTTCGCCGCCGGCCAGGCCATAGACGACGACCCGGCCGGTGACCCGCTTGGCCGCGGCCAGGCTGGCGTCGAGGGTGGCGCCGCCGACCGACTCCAGCACCAGGTCGGCGCCCGCGCCGCCGGTCAGTCGCAGGACCTCGGCGGCGATGTCGGTGTCGCGGGAGTCGATGACGTGGTCGGCGCCTTGCGCCTGTACCACCTCGTGCTTGCCTGGCGAGGCCGTGGCGATCACCGTCGCGCCGTAGTGTTTGGCCATCTTCACCGCGGCCTGGCCGGTTCCGCCGGCCGCGGCGTGGATGAGCACGGTCTGCCCGGCGGCGATCTGGCCCAGCGGCTTGAGCGCCGCCAGCGCGGTCGGCCAGTTCACGACCAGGCCGAGCGCCTGCTCATCGGCCCAGCCCGCCGGCACGGGCACCGCGCCGGCCGCGGGCAGCACCATGTACTCGGCGAAGGCGCCGCCTGTGACGTCGCCGCCGATGATGTGGGCGCCGGGCTCCAGGCCGGTAACCCCCTCGCCGACGGCGGTGACCTCACCGGCGCCGTCGATGCCCGCCAGGTACGGCGGCCGCGGGCCGCCCGCGAACGTGCCGCGGGCCTGCGAGATGTCGACGAAGTTGACGCCGGCGGCGGTGACCCGGATCAGGACCTCGCCCGGGCCCGGGCTCGGTACCGGCGCGTCGGTGATCAGGCGCAGGTCCTGCGGGCCGTTCAGTGACGTCTGCTCCAGGGCGCGCATGGTCGCGGGAATGCTCATGACGATCGACTTCCTTTTTGTTTATCGAACAGCAAATAAATCGTGGCACGCCCGTACGACGCAGGTCAAGGTAAACTTGATCGAACGACAAACAAGTACGGAGGCACATCCCGATGGCTGCTCGCGGCAGGCCGCGCACGTTCGACCCGGACACCGCCCTGCGCCAGGCGCTGGACCTGTTCTGGGAACGGGGCTACGAGGGCACCTCGCTCAACGACCTGGCCCAGGTCATGGGAATCGCCTCGGCCAGCATCTACGCCTGCTTCGGCAGTAAGGAAGACCTGTTCCGCAAGGTCATGGCGCTCTACGGCGCGACCTCAGGCGAGCCGCCCAGGCGCGCGCTACGCGAACAACCGACCACACGCGCCGCGATCCACGCCATGCTGCGCGCCACCGCCGATGAGATCACTCGCCCCGACGCCCCGCACTACTGCATGCTCATCCTCGCCGCGCCGACCGGCGCCGTGGAAAACCACGCGGTCCGAGAATTCCTCGCCGACCGCCGGCACGACCAGTTCACCACCGTCAAAGACCGGCTCGCCCGCGGCATCACCGACGGCGACCTCACCGCACCACCCACCAGCCTCGACGCCATCGCCCGCTACTACACCACCGTGGTACAGGGCCTCTCCATACAAGCCCGCGACGGCGCCACCCGCGCCGAACTGGAAACGGTCATCGCCTGCGCGATGGCCGCCTGGGACACCCTCACGTCCGCGCCATCACAGCAGGTGATCTAGTGGAAACTCGCTCGTTCCCGTCGGCCGCGGCATTCGAGGCATGGCTCGCCGACCGCCATGCCTCCTCGTCCGGAATCTGGCTCAAGCTCGACAAGAAGGTGGCGGGCGTCCAGTCGCTGACCTATGCCGAGGCGCTTGACGTGGCACTGTGCTTCGGTTGGATCGATGGGCAAAAGGCCAAGTTCGACGATGACCACTGGCTGCAGCGCTTCACTCCGCGCAGGCCGAGGAGCAAATGGTCGAAGGTCAACCGCGACAAGGTCACCGCGCTGATCGACCAGGGTCGGATGAGGCCTGCGGGCCTGCTGGAGATCCAACGCGCGAAAGAGGACGGCCGCTGGGACGCTGCATACGACGGACCTCGGACCGCCACCGTGCCCGAAGATCTGGCGCGCGCCCTGGCTCAGAATCCCGCCGCGCAGGAATTCTTCGCGACGCTGGACAGCCGCAATCGTTACGCGGTGCTCTACCGCGTGCAGGACGCCAAGAAACCCGAGACTCGGGCACGTCGTATCGAGCAGTACGTCGCAATGCTGGCCGAGCAGAAGAAGATCTACCCCTGACGCTGCCCAGCAACGGTTGCCGGCACCACGGCGAGTTGCTGCCCAAGCGAGGGAAGCGCGGCCCTGAGAGACCGCTCTGAGGGCGAGCCGGGCCTGAGCGGGCCGCTGCACGACCGGGTGAGTCGCGCCTCCACGATCAAGGAGCTGAGCGGCTCCTGGTGGGCCGAACAGTGCAACCGGTTGTAGTCAGCGGAAAATTTTAGCTGGGAAGCTAATTGCTCGGATAGCGGCTTGAGCTGGCAAAATATAGATCACGATATATCGGTAACATCTACGTAACGCCTGCAAAGGGTTGACGAAACTTTTGGCGCACCTATAGGAAAGCGCTATCCGATCCCGCCGTGCCGGACGGCCAGGAATGAGGGACACATGCGTCTATGTCCGATTCGATCGCGGTAACCCCGGAACGGGCGCTCGCTCCCAGGCGAGCCCACGCCAAGCCGCCGGGTGCGGGGAGACGCGCCAAGCGGGTGAACGCCCACAAACGGCGAGAGGCCCGTACGGCCTACCTCTTCCTGGCACCATGGTTCCTCGGCCTGTTCGTGATCACGGTCGGCCCGATCCTGGCGTCGCTGTACCTGTCGTTCACCGACTTCAACATGCTGGAAACAGCCAAGTGGATCGGTCTCGACAACTACGCGAAGATGTTCACCGAGGACACGCGGTTCCTCACCTCGCTGAAGGTGACCACGATCTACGTGGTCGTGTCGGTGCCGCTGCAGCTCGCCTTCGCGCTCGGGCTGGCGCTGGCGCTCGACCGGGGACTGCGCGGTCTGTCGTTCTACCGGTCGATCTACTACCTGCCGTCCCTGCTCGGTGGCAGCGTGGCGATCGCCATCCTCTGGCGCAAGCTCTTCGGTAGTGACGGCCTGGTCAACGCCGTGCTGGACGTCTTCGGCATCCAGGGCGCCGGTTGGGTCTCCGACCCCGACACCGCGCTCGGGACGCTGATCCTGCTGCACGTGTGGACGTTCGGCGCACCCATGGTGATCTTCCTGGCCGGGCTGCGGCAGATCCCGCAGAGCTACTACGAGGCGGCCCAGGTGGACGGGGCCGGCAAGCTCCGTCAGTTCCGCTCGATCACGCTGCCCCTGCTGACGCCGATCATCTTCTTCAACCTCGTACTCGAAGTGATCAAGTCGTTCCAGTCCTTCACCCAGTCGTTCATCGTCAGCAGCGGCACCGGCGGACCCGTCGACTCCACCCTCTTCTACACGCTCTACCTCTACCTGAAGGGCTTCAAGAGCTACGACATGGGCTACGCGGCAGCGATGGCCTGGGTGCTGCTGCTCATCATCGCCGGACTGACCGGTGTCAACTTCCTCGCGTCGAAGTATTGGGTCTTCTATGGCGACACCAAGTAAGGCCGTCCCGCTGCTGTTCCGCCCGCTTCCGCGGGGCAGCCGGCTGCTCAAGCACCTCCTGCTGATCGGGTTCGGCCTGGTCATGCTCTATCCGCTGCTCTGGATGGTGTCCAGCTCACTCAAGCCCGAGGAGCTCATCTTCCGCGAGCCCGGCCTGTGGCCGAGCACCTTCACGCTGGAGAACTACAGCGACGGCTGGACCTCGCTCAAGCACACCTTCGGGTTCTACCTGTGGAACTCCGCGGTCATCACCGGCCTGTCGGTGGCGGCCAACCTGATCGCGTGCTCCCTGGCCGCGTACGCCTTCGCCCGGCTGAACTTCCCGCTGAAGAAGCTCTGGTTCGCCGTCATGCTCGGCTCGATCATGCTGCCGCACCACGTGACGGTCGTGCCGCAGTACATCGTGTTCTCCAAGCTCGACTGGATCAACACGATCTGGCCGCTGATCGTGCCCAAGTTCCTGGCGACGGACGCGTTCTTCATCTTCCTGATGGTGCAGTTCATCAGGACGCTGCCGAGGGAACTGGACGAGGCCGCCTCCATCGACGGCGCGGGTTACTGGCGGGTCTTCCTCCAGGTGATCCTTCCGCTCTGTACCCCGGCGCTCGCCACGACCGGCATCTTCACCTTCATCTGGACGTGGAACGACTTCTTCAGCCAGAACCTGTACCTGACGAACTCCGACAACCTCACGGTCGCCGTCGCGCTGCGCCAGTTCCTGGACTCCAGCGGTGAGTCCTCGTGGGGGCCGATGTTCGCGATGTCGATCGTGTCGCTGGGGCCGATCTTCGGATTCTTCCTGGCCGGCCAGAAATACCTGATCCGTGGCATGGCGACCACCGGACTCAAGTAACACCCCCCGCAACTCTTCACCAGGAGGTAGAGCTGTGAGTTTCAGCTCGCGCAAGAAGGTTTGGACGGTTGCCCTGCTCGCGGCCACCGTCATGATGTCGGCCGGCGCCTGCGGCGGCGGCGACAAGGCGGACAGTGGCAAGGTCGAACTCCGCTTCTCCTACTGGGGCAGCGACTCCCGGCAGAAGCTCACCGAGCAGGTGATCAAGAAGTTCGAGGAGAAGAACCCGACCATCAACGTCGAGGGTGACTTCTCCGACTTCAACAACTACTACGAGAAACTCGCCACCAAGGTGGCGGCGAACGACGCCCCCGACGTCATGAGCATCGAGATCCGCGGCCTGGGCGAGTACGCCGGGCGCGGCGCCCTGGCCGACCTGGCGGGCAAGGTGGTCACGACCGACCTCGACCAGCAGGCGCTCGCCGCCGGGAACATCGACAGCAAGCAGTACGCCATTCCCTCCGGCGTCAACGCCTTCTCCATGCTCGTCAACAAGGCGACGATCGAGAAGGCCAAGCAGAAGGTACCCGACGACAAGTCCTGGACCTGGGACGACTGGATCAACCTGGCCAAGCAGATCAGCGCGAGCGGTGGCGGCATCACGGGAGCCGAGTACAACTACAACCCCGCCTGGCTGCAGATCTTCGCGGCCCAGCGCGGCGAGAAGCTGTACGACGGTAAGAAGCTGGGCGTCTCGCCTGACACGCTGAAGGCCTGGTGGGCCATCCACCAGCAGCTCATCCAGACCAAGGGCTCGCCTGACGCGGCAAAGAGCTCCGAGCTGATCGCGGGCGGGGTCGAACAGTCGCCGTTGGGCACCAACGCCGGTGCGACGGGCATGTGGTGGAGCAACCAGCTCGGCGGCCTGACCAAGGCGTCCGGTCAGGAGCTGACCCTGCTGCGCATGCCCAAGGTGAAGGAGGCGACCACCAGCGGTATGTTCCTGCAGCCGTCGATGTTCTACACCGTCGCCGCCAAGTCCGAGCATCCGGCGGAAGCCGCCAAGTTCATCGACTTCATGGTCAATGACCCGGACGCGGCCTCGATCCTGCTGAGTGACCGTGGCCTGCCGACCAACGCCAAGGTGCTCGCGGCCGTCAAGGACAAGCTGCCGGCCGTCGACCAGAAGACGCTGGGCTTCATCGACGAGGTCAGGAGCGAGCTGAGCCCGATCGCCGCTCCGCCGAAGGGCGCCCTCCAGGTGGATGACATCCTCAAGCGCGTCACCGAGGAGGTCGTCTTCGCCAAGACGACACCGGACGCCGCCGCGCAGAAGTTCCTGACTGAGGCTAACGCCGCCCTCGCCGGCTGAGGTCGGTACGGGCAGGGCCGGGGCCGTCAGTGGCTCCGGCCCATCATTTTCGCTACTCGGGGAGAGAAGTTGAGCACCAGGTACGCCTTCGTCGGCCTTGGTCACCGCGTCCGGATGTACATCGACGCCCTGCTGGGCGACTGGCGGGACACCGGTACGATCGTCGGCCTCTGCGACACCAACCGGACTCGCATGGACTACTACGCCGAGCGCATCGGAGACGAGGTGCCCCGCTTCCATCCGGACGAGTTCGGCAAGCTGCTGGAGCTGGCCGACGCCGTCGTGGTGACCACGGTGGACGTGACCCACGCCCGCTATGTCGTCGCCGCCCTCGACGCGGGCCTCGATGTCATTGTGGAGAAGCCGCTCACCGTCGACGCCGAGGGCTGTGAGGCCATCGCCGCCGCCGCCGAGCGCAACCCGGGCAAACTGGTGGTCACCTTCAACTACCGCTACTCCCCGCGCAACTCGGCAGTGAAGAAGCTGATCAGCGAAGGCGCGATCGGCGACGTCACCTCGGTCCACTTCGACTGGGCGCTCGACACCATCCACGGCGCCGACTACTTCCGCCGCTGGCACCGTGAGCGGGCCAACTCCGGCGGCCTGCTGGTACACAAGTCCACCCACCACTTCGACCTGGTCAACTGGTGGCTCGCGGCCGCGCCCGAGCTCGTCTTCGCCCAGACCGACCTGCGCTTCTACGGCCAGGCCCTGCCCAGAGGCCCGCGCCCCGCCCGCGGCCAGGGCGCGCCCGGCCTCGGCACCGATCCGTTCATCCTGGACATCTCAGCCGATCAGCACCTCAAGCGCCTCTACCTGGACGCCGAGCACGAGGACGGCTACATCCGCGACCAGGACGTCTTCGGGCCGGGCGTGACGATCGACGACAACATGTCGGTCCTGGTCCGCTACGCCAACCGGGCCATGCTCACCTACTCCCTCACCGCGCACGCCCCGTACGAGGGCT
The DNA here is from genome assembly GCF_040680095.1 of Nonomuraea sp. NPDC052129. NCBI lineage: Bacteria > Bacillati > Actinomycetota > Actinomycetes > Streptosporangiales > Streptosporangiaceae > Nonomuraea > Nonomuraea sp. NPDC052129. Next base: position 346,447 of record NZ_JBFAVX010000003.1, read on the forward strand.
ACCGCGTCGTCTTCAACGGTACGGAGGGCCGGATCGAGCTGGAGGTGTGCGAGCGATCTTGGACGCCGCCGCACGCCGCGATCGACCCGAGCGCCGCCACCAAGCAGCACGCGGCCGGCGCCTGGGAGAAGCTCACCCTGCACCGGCACTGGCAGGAGCGCGAGGAGATCGTCATCGAGCAGGGGGAGGGTGGTCACGGCGGTGGCGACCGGCTGCTGCTCGACGACGTCTTCCGCGGCCCGAGCGAGGACCCGCTGGGCCGCCCCGCCGGGTACCGCGACGGCATCCGCAGCGTGCTGGTGGGAGCCGCGGCCACCCGCTCGGCCACCACCGGCCGCGCCGTCCGCCTGACCGACGACGGCACCCGCCTGGCCGACGCCTGACCGACGGCCCGGTCACCCGGTCGGCCCGGAAGGCCATCCATCCGCAGGCCGGCACACCACCTGCTCGGCGAGGCTCTGCCGGGCTTCCTGCTCGGCTACCCGCCCGCCGCGGTCGCGGAGATCACCGGGATACCCGAAGCCGACCTGCGGCGGGCGGCTCAGTGGATCGGCGAAGCCGGCGAGTGGATGAGCTGCTGGACGATGGGGCTCAACCAGAGCACGCACGGCACCTGGAACACCAACGCGCTGTGCAACCTGCACCTGGCCACGGGCGCGATCTGCCGCCCCGGCAGCGGGCCGTTCTCGCTGACCGGCCAGCCCAACGCGATGGGTGGGCGCGAGATGGCTACATGGGGCCCGGCCTGCCCGGGCAACGGTCGGCGCTGGTGGAGGAGGATCGCCGGTTCGTCGAGGAGTTGTGGGGGATCGCGCCCGGCACGCTTCGGACCGAGGTCGGGCAGGGCACGATCGAGATGTTCTCGCGGATGGCCGAGGGCGAGATCAAGGCGTGCTGGATCATCTGTACCAATCCGATCGCCGGCGTCGCCAACCGCAAGAGGGTGATCGCCGGTCTGGAGGCCGCCGAGTTCGTCGTCACCCAGGACGTGTTCGCGGCCACCGAGACCAACGCCTACGCCGACGTCGTCCTCCCGGCCGCCCTGTGGGCCGAGTCCGAAGGCGTGATGATCAACTCCGAGCGCAACCTCACCCTGCTCCAGCAGGCCGTGGAGCCGGTCGGGGAGGCGCTGCCGGATTGGCGGATCATCGCCAGGGTCGCCTGCGAGATGGGGTTCGAGGCCGGCTTCTCCTATGAGAGCGCGGAGGAGGTGTTCGAGGAGATCAAGCGTGCGGGCAATCCCGCGACCGGCTACGACCTGCGTGGCGTCACCTATGAGCGGCTGCGGGAGACGCCGGTGCAGTGGCCGAGCCCGCCCGGTTCCGGCGCGCGCAACCCGATCCGCTATCTCAACGACGGTCTCAGCCAGGCGCCGCTCGTACGGGAGGACGGCAGCCGTCCGCGCCTGGCCTTCGCCACCGCCGATGGTCGTGCCGTCTTCTTCCCGCGCCCGCACCTGCCCGCCGCCGAGCTGCCCGACGACGACTTCCCGTACGTACTCAACACCGGTCGGCTGGGGCACCAGTGGCACACCCTGACCAAGACCGGCAAGGTCGCCAAGCTGAACAAGCTCAACCCGGGCCCGTTCGTCGAGATCAACCCGCAGAACTCACCCAAATGCGCGACGACGGGCTGCTGACCCGCCTCGACCTGGCCTTCTCCCGTGACCAGCGCGCCAAGGTCTACGTTCAGGACCGCATGCGCGAGCACGGTGCCCAGCTCTGGGCCTGGCTGCGGGACGGGGCGCACGTATATGTGTGCGGCGACGCCGGCCGGATGGCCAAGGACGTCGACCAGACTCTGCATGACATCACGGCCCGCTATGGCGGCCTCTCTCCTGATGACGCGACCGCGTACGTCAAGCAGCTGGGCGCGAGCAAGCGTTACGTACGGGATGTGTACTGACGCCGGGCACCGAGCGTTTGCTTCAGGCGGCGCGCGAAGGGCGGTCGCGGTCGGTGTGACCCGCCGCGTCCGCCCCTCGATCCCCGGTCCGCCTTTCCCGAGTCGGCCCGGAGGCTTGTCACAGCTTGGTAGTCCCTATGAGACGGCTGGGGACGGCAGAAAGTAAGAGGGCATGAGCGGCTTGGATCAGGCGATCGTCCTCTCATTTGCCATGACTAAGATGAAAGCGCCTCGCAGTTGAGTGTCGCGACACTCCGCTCGATGCCGCAGCGGGAGACCACGGTGAGATTCGAGTGCCGCACCTCCGGGCTGCGGCGGCACACCGGGCGATGCCGGGTGACCGGTGCGGCGGCCGGCACATCAGCCCAGGTCACCGACATCGGGGTGTACGCCGACGACCGGTTATGGGGCTGAGCACTCCCAGGAGCAGGGCGGGCCGGCCCAGTGCAGGGCGATGTACGGCTCGGTCTGGCCCCAGTAGCGCACCCGTTCGCGGGTGACGCGGTAGCCGGCGCACTGCTCGGGCTCGTCCGGTGAGCGGCGCGGGACGGGGATGGCCAGGATGCCGATGTCCTGGTCGACGTGGGTGAGCAGGCCGTGGCAGGGCCCGCCGAGGCAGATGGCGTTGCAGTCATGCCGGTCGTCCGGCGCGGGCGGGTTCATGCGGGGTAGGCGTGGGTCTCGGTGGCCTTGGCCGAGGCCCAGATCTGCTGGCCCAGGGTCAGGTCGAGGTCGGCGACGGCGGCGGGGGTGATGTCGGCGAAGGCGATGATGGGGCCGTCGAGGTGTACGCGTACGTTGTCGCCGTGGCGTTCGATGCCCTCGATGCGGGCTTGCCACAGGTTGCGTGGACTGCCGTCCGGGCGGGTCCGGTAGAGGGCGACGGCGGAGGGCGGGAAGGCGACGAACGCGGGCCCGTCGAGGTGTTCGTAGGTGTGCAGCAACAGCTCACCGACCTTGACCCGCGATCCGTCGGCCACGCCGCGATACAGGTTGAGCCCGACGAGACGGGCCACGTAATCGGTACGGGGGCGGCGGGCCACCTCGGCCGGACTGCCCTGCTGGACGATGGCGCCGTTCTCGATCACGATCAGCCGGTCGGCCAGCACCATCGCGTCGAGGGGATCGTGGGTGACCAGCACGGTCGCGCCGTCGAAGTCGGCCAGGTGACGGCGCAACTGGGAGCGGACCTCCAGCCGGGTGTGGGCGTCGAGCGCGGCCAGCGGCTCATCCAGCAGCAGCAGATCGGGCTGTACGGCCAGCGCCCGCGCCAGTGCGACCCGCTGAGCCTGGCCGCCGGACAGCTGCCGTGGCTTGGCGGTGGCACGCTCGGCCAGGCCGACGCGTTCCAGCAGGGCGGCGGCGGTACGGCGGGCCTCGGCCTTGGGCACGCCGTGGCAGCGCGGCCCGAACGCGACGTTGTCCAGCGCCGTCAGGTGCGGGAAGAGCAGGTAGTCCTGGAAGACCATGCCGATCGGGCGTTCCTCGGCGGGCAGGGTGTGCAGCGGCCTGTCGCGCAGGACGATCTCCCCGTCGGACAGGCGGGTGAGCCCGGCCAGGGCGCGCAGGGCGGTGGTCTTGCCCGCGCCGTTGGGGCCGAGCAGCGCCACGACCTCGCCCGGAGCGACCTCCAGGGTGAGATCGAGGGTGAAGGCGGGCCGGGTGACCACCAGTCGGGCGTACAGGGTCATGGCGCGCTCACCCACCGATCCCGCAGGCTGGTCAGGATGATCACCGAGACGGCCAGCAGGACGAGGCTGAGCACGATGGCCGCCTCCGGCTCGGTCTCCAGCGCCAGATAGACCGCCAGCGGCATGGTGCGGGTGGTGCCGGGGAAGTTGCCCGCGAACGTGATCGTCGCGCCGAACTCGCCCAACGCCCGCGCCCAGCACAACACCGCCCCGGCCACGACACCCGGCATGACCATCGGCAGCGTCACCCGCCGGAACACGATCCACCGCGAGGCGCCCAGCGTGGCCGCGGCCTCCTCGAAACGCCGGTCGGCACCACGCAATGCCCCCTCCACGCTGATCACCAGGAAGGGCATCGCCACGAACGCCTCGGCGATGATCACCCCGGCGGTGGTGAACGGCAGCGTGATGCCGAACGTGGCCTCCAACCACTGCCCGACCAGCCCGCGCCGCCCCAGTACGAGCAGCAGCGCGACACCGCCGACCACCGGCGGCAGCACCAGTGGGACGGTGACCAGGGCCCGGACCAGCCGCCGCCCGGGAAACGACACCCGGGCCAGCAGCCAGGCGAGCGGCACTCCGAGCAGCAGGCACACGGCGGTGGCGATGGTGGCGCACACCAGCGACAGCCGCAACGCCTCCAGCACCTGCGGCTCGGCCAGCCGCTGCAGCAGCGTGGACCAGGGGGCGCGGATCAGCAGCCCGGCCAGCGGCAGTACAAGGAAGATCAAACCCACGACGGCGGGCACGATCAGCATCCACGGCAGGCGCCCGGAGACCTCGCGCCCCGCGGCCGGCCGACTGCCGGGCCCGCGTGGCGAGCTCGACAGGTCGACCTGCTCCGGCACGGAAGGGTTCATGAGCGATCAGGGAGCCTCGAAGCCGGCCTTGGTCAGCACGTCCTTGCCCTGCTGCGACAGCACCAGATCCACGAACTGCTTGGCCAGGTCGCCGGCCGGCGCCTTGGCCAGCGTGGCGATCGGATAGTCGTTGATCGCCTTGTCCGCCTCAGGGAACTCCAGCCCCTGCACCTTGCCCGCCGAGGCGATCACATCGGTCTTGTACACCAGCGCCGCGTCCACCTCACCCAACTCGACCTTGGTCAGTGTGGCCTTGACGTCCTGCTCCAGCGTCACGGGCTTGACCTTCAGCCCGGCCGCGTCCAGCGCCTTGACCGCCGCCGCCCCGCACGGCACCTGCTCGGCGCACAACGCCACCTTCACCTTGCTGTCGGCCAGGTCCGTCAACTCATCCACCTTGGCCGGATTATCCTTCGGCACGGCGATCTCCAGCTTGTTACGCACGAACGTGGTCGGCGCACTCGCCAGCGACGCGTCGGTCACCGTCTTCATCGTGGCCGGGCTCGCCGCGGCGAACACATCCGCCGGCGCCCCCTGAACGATTTGCTGAGCCAGCGTCGCGCTGGAGCCGAAGTTGAACTTCACCGTCGTACCAGGGTGCGCGGCCTCGAAGGTCTTGCCGAGCTCGGTGAACGTCCCGGTCAGCGACGCTGCCGCGAACACCGTCACCTCCTTGGCCCCGCCCGCTCCGGAAGCCGACGCCGAGCTCGAATCCGACGCCGTGGAGGAGGTGGCCGGTTGGCCGGAGCCGCAGCCGGACAGGCCCGCCAGCGCGAGCGCGACGGGCAGGGCGATCGCCCATCGGGAAAGACGCCTGAACACCAAGGAGGGCTCCTCACAAATAACTGGCCACGCGCTCGTGACCGGGAATCTCCACGACGACGTTGGTGGACTTGATCACGGCGACCGCCACCACCCCCACCTCCAGGCCCAACTCATCCGCGGCCTGGCGGCTCATCAGCGAAACCACCCGAAACGGCCCGGCGGCGATCTCCACCTGCGCCATCACCGCATCGCGGATCACCTCGGTCACGATCCCGCGAAAGCGGTTACGCGCCGAGGAGCGACTACCGCCGTCGCTCTCCTCGATCTGCGAGCGAGCGAAGGCGGCCAGGTCGGCGCCGTTGACCCGCCGGTGACCGTGCTCATCCCGCTCGGCGCCCAGCCGACCCGCGTCCACCCACCGGCGAACGGTGTCGGCGCTGACCCCGAGCAGCGCCGCGGCCTCGCTGATCCGAAACGTCGTCACAAGCCTCACGATACCTTCCGCACATTCAAGCCTGAATACCCGTCTTCTACCGCAGCAGCGGCATGACTGGCGGTCCTTCCATGGCATCCACGAGATCGGAGAGTGACCCCATGGGCCTCGGTTCCTCCCGCCTGGGTCTTGGTTCCTCCCGCCGCTGGGCCGTCGCGTCCGCGCTCGCCGCCGCCCTGCCGGCCACGCTCACGCCCGCCACCACAGCCATGGCCGCGGTCGCTGCCGGTCCATCCTCCGCCAAACAGAGCGCCGTCGGCACGGTCGTCCTCATGACGACCGTGATGCGGATGCTCACCAGCCCCGGTACGGACCCGCTCCGGCCCGGCCTGGTGCAATGGCTGCTATGACGATCGCCCGTTCTCTGCTGTTGTTCGGTCTGGCCGCGCTGTTCGAGATCGGCGGCGCCTGGTTGGTCTGGCATGGCGTGCGTGAGCAACGCGGCCTGATCTGGGTCGGCGCGGGCGTGATCGCGCTCGGACTGTACGGTTTCGTCGCCACCTTTCAACCCGACGCCCACTTCGGACGCATCCTGGCCGCCTATGGTGGCGTGTTCGTGGCCGGCTCGCTGATCTGGGGCATGATCGCAGACGGCTTCCGCCCCGACCGCTGGGACGTCATCGGCGCGCTGATCTGCTTGGCGGGCGTCCTGGTGATCATGTACGCGCCACGCGGCTGACCCGCACGGCACATAGGACCTCGCTTACGCTCGGACGCCCTCCTCAGGCGCAGGCTTCGCCTGCGCATTCTCCGCTGGCCCACAGGCAAGAGATATCGCTGCCAGTGATGCCCAGGGAAGCAAGGTGTGGCCTGAGGGCTCTCCCGGGCCTCGGTCCCAGGCGAGGTTCAACGATCCGGCTCTCATGGGTGGCGAAACGCCTTGATGATTGGTAGCCATCGGCGCAGGTGGTGAGCTGAGCGTAGTGCAAGGTTTCGTCCGCGGAGGTGGTGCACCGCGGCCGATACAGCAACACCGTCTTAGAGGAACACCCTCCACCGACTCGTACCACCATCTGGGCAAGGCGAGATTCCGCTGACCAGGCGTCCGCCCTTGCCTACGAACCGGATGGTCAGGTGTCGTACAAGCCGTCCCAGGGTTCGTAAAAGCCGATGCCGTTCGGGTAGAACTCGGCGTGTTCTTCGCCTTCGAAGGTCTCTATGACGAGGCCGTACAGGATGTCGTTGCACGTTTGCTGGAAAGGTCGGATGGCGATGTCGCCGAACCGGAGGCCGTGAAGGGCGCTGAGCCACTCTTGCAGTCGCTCTTGTGCGGTGTCGACGGCCGTTCGGTGGTCGTCGTCGGTGCCGGTTTGTTCGACGCGGGTGTCGAGGTGATGGCCGGCGGCGTCGAAGGTGTGCAGGACGGCGGACCAGCGTTTGTGTGCCGGCCAGTCGTCAGTGTGCGTGTAGCCCTGGGGGAAGGCGGCTATGACGGAGCCGAAGAACTGCCCGCCGTCCCAGCGGCCGATTGTGTCGGTGTGGTAGTCGGGCTCGTAGACGATGGGAATGACCTCGGGGACTGACATGTGCCGGAGAGTAGCCGTCGGGTACGACAAACATCCTGCGAGCGGGCGACGCTGACCTCTTCCGCTTCGCTTCCATCGCACACCAGCCGAACACGCTGAGATTGCTCAGCGGATGTGCGGCGTTCCACCCGTGCAGAGCCCACCGAAAGCCCATCGAGTCATCGCGCCTGGCCACTCAGGATCCTCAACCAAAGATCGTCGGCTGTTCTGGCGGGCACCCATGTGCTTTCCACGATGCCGGCCGGAGCCTGGTCAGAGATTCGCCGGACGAACCATAGCCCGCCTGCCGTACACAGCTCAAAGATCGGAAGCTGGCAGCTGCACGTGTACTGGCGCACCCGTATCCGATGCGCGCGTGGTCGGCTGGGCTCCCAGTTCGCCGGCTTGGCCTGAGCGTGCGGAGCTGCCACATGCAACCCGTGGCAATCGGCGAGGGGCATCGACGTGGCCACGGCTTAACTACCGGGTGTGCTGGTCGTGAAGTAGTGCCACGAACGTCGCCACGTCGTCAGCGCTCACCGTCTGCTGAAGACCCGCGTCGATCTCGGCGGTGCGGAGCTGGACGCCGCGTCTGGTCGCGTAGAACACGCCCGCGTCGCTGCGGAAGAACGACCAGCCGGGGAACGTGGCACGAAGCGCGTCAAGGTCATAGCCGAGTGTCGCCATGCCTCAACATTAAGCATGCGCCACATGGTTGTCTATAGGCGTCTACGGTGCCATCCGGTAAACGATGGTAGTTCACAGTTTTCTACAGTTGCATCGTGATCGAGTTCCGTGAGGATCAGCCAAGATGGCAGCAGGCTGCACAGGTGATCCGCGAACGCATCGCGGCAGGTGTCTACCGCCCCGGCTCACGCGTGCCAAGCGAAAACGATCTCATGCAGGAGTTCGGCATCGCCCGGATGACCGCCCACAAGACGATGAGAGCCCTCCGCGAAGAGGGCGCCATCTATACCGTCCGAGGCATGGGCAGCTTCGTCAGCCCGCCCGACGCCAGCAGCCCCTCCGAGGCGTAGGCCATAGCGCCAAGCCGACCGTCCAAGAACAGGCAGACTTAACTAAGCAACCTGGTGGGCTGGAGTGGTGCTCCACGCGGAAGCCCGACCCCATCGAGCTGTTCGATTCAAGCCGACAACATATTCGTCAGGTGCCTCATCGCCGCCAGGGCCTGCGACATCAGCGAGAACTTGCGCAGCTTGCCGCGCCCGAGTCGAATGGCCGTCCGGTCGCGTGCGTGAGGGCTGGCTGCGCACCGGCGAGGGCATGACGTTCACGGTCGGCGCCGTCACCGAGGTGGCCCAGCGCCTGGCCAAGGGCGAGGGCCGCCCCGGCGCGTTCACCCCGGCCAGGCTCTTCGGCCCCGAGGTGGCGCTGGCCGAGTTCGTGGTTACGGACTAAAGAGCTAGGCGAGAGCATTCCCGCCTTCTGATCTCGACATGCTAACTAGCATGTTGCTCGCATGCTCGTCCGCGCTGCTCAGGAGCTTACGGTGCTCGACGGTGAGCTCTCCAAGAGCTTCCGCCGAGCGGATCACATGGGCGTAGACCCAGAGGATGATCCAGGGATCCGAATCGCCGGGCTGGGCTCGCGACGACGTGTACCAGGACGCCTGTATGCCCAGGTGAAGCGGCATAGGTACCCCTAGCTATACCCCCATTGGGGCGTACATGGGAGCGACCGGGAGGGCCCCTGACTGGTGTGCTGATCACTGTCAGAGTCAAGCGCATCTCTCAGGAGAAAATGAAATGACAGTCGACAGTCGGCGGAGCAGCGAGCATTACGCGAGTCAGACCGGGCTACGGGGTTTCATCCGTCGTCGTCCGCTGCTCAGTTTCTTCGTACTGGCGAATCTGATGAGCTGGCTCGCCTGGACGCCCTACATTCTCTCGGCGACCGGCCTGGGGGTTTTAGATTTCACCTTCCCCTCGGTACTCGGGACCACGCAGTTCGCCGGTGTTCTCCCCGGCGCCTATCTCGGACCCATCTTCGCCGCGTTCATCGTGACCGCGGTCGCGGACGGCAAGGCGGGCCTTCGTCGGTGGGTCGGGCGGATGATGAAGTGGCGGGTCAGCTGGATCTGGTATGTCGGGGCCGCCGCCGGTGTTCCCGCAGCCATCATCATCAGCGGTTTCGCGGTGTCCAACGAAGACATCCACATGCCGCCCGTCGCCGTGCTGGTGGCCTATCTACCGAGTCTGCTGCTCCAGATGGTCACCACCGGGCTGGCGGAAGAGCCCGGCTGGCGTGACTTCGCCCTGCCCCGCCTGCAGCGCAAGTTCGGTCCGCTGGTCGGCACCCTCATCCTCGGCCCGCTGTGGGGCTTCTGGCATGTGCCGCTGTTCCTGAGCGAGTGGGGCGGGTGGCCGAACGTCACCTGGCTCACGGTCGCCGAGTTCATCGCCTTCGCCTGCCTGTTCAGCGTGATCGTCACTTGGGTGTTCAACCGGACCGGCCAGAGCCTGCCGTTGGTCATGGTGCTGCACGTCAGCGTCAATAACTTCATGTCGCTCGCCTACGCGGACATGTTCCCGTCGATCGCCAACGCGCAGCAGACGTCCCACGTCACCCTGCTGGCGAGCGGCACAGCAGCGATCATCATTCTCGTCGCGACCCGCGGCCGTCTCGGCTACCGCAAGACCGAGGAACCCGCACCGGAGGTCACTCATCAGAGCTGAACAACCGCAGAGCGAGAGCGCGGGCGTGGGGCCGGAAAGCGGTCCCACGCCCGCTTTGCGTCTTCGCCCCGGTTACGGAACGTCCCCCGCGTCGTCCACGATGCCGACGGCCACCTGAGCCACCGACAGGACCACCTCGTTCTTGGGCAGCTTGGCGTACGGGGACCGCGCATCCGCTCCGCCGATGTAGACGCGGCGCCCGCCGAGCAGGGCGTAGGTGTTCAGGTCGATGATGATTTCCTGGCGAATCCCCTCGCCGGCGTTGTCCGTGTAGATGGCCAAGCCTTCTCTGCCCAGCAGATCGCGTACCTTCTCCACGCCGACCCCGTCCAACTATGATCGCCGAGTCCTCCATCGGGGCCAGCACGTCGAAGGCCGCCGGATCCTCTGCCAGGTCGGCTCCACGCGTAGGGCCGCCTCTTCGTGGCTGAGCTGATGTCGCCATGCGGAGCGTCAAGCCCGCCGGGGTCGGATCCTCATCTGGAATGGGTGTCACAGCCGTACTTATCCGGATGCAAGAGAAAGGTTCCCATCCACATCCCGGACGTCAGCTGCGGAGGGTGAGTGGGGTGAGCTGGTGGATGTCATGGCGGACCCGCAGGGCGATGATCTCGGCCTGGTCCGGAGGGCCACCGGCTGACAGGAGTTCGCCGAGTTCCTTCAGGTAGTGCTCGTGGCCGGTGGGGGAGACGAGGAAGAGCATCCGGGCGGTGGTGGTGCCGGGGTTGGAAAAGGCGTGCGGGCAGCCGGCCGGGACGAACATGAAGCTGCCGGGCCCGCCACGCATGACCGTCGCTCCACTCGCGGACTCCCAGGTCCGCCAGTCGCCGACGGTTTCATCACGCGGGGAGAAGGCGAGCAGGTCGAGCTCCCCTTCGAGCACGTAGAAGACCTCCTCAGCCTCGTGGTGCAGGTGCGCGCCGACGTTGAAGCCGGGCGCGACCTCGCTCTCGAACGCCGAGAACACCTGCGACCGCTCGGCGCCGACCTTGAGGGTCATGCCCGCGGCTTCGAGCCGATGTCCGCCACCGGGCGGGAGAATCAGTCCATCGGTCATCACGGCCTCCAGCCAGTCGTGCGCAGGTAGGAGTCCAAGGTCATCAGGCCGGGGTGCTCGGCCCGCAGCTCCGCGAAGTCGGGAGCCCGCACGGCACCCTGATCGAACCACTCGAACGACTTGGCCACCTGCTCGTCGAAGGCCCGCAAGTGCTCGATCGGCAACTGCTGGAACCTGCCGGGCAGGCCGGTGACGCGGCCGAAGGCCTCGGCCATCTCGGCGGCCGACAGTTCGTCCCCAGCGATCTTGAGGGTGCGGCCGAGGAACCGGTCGGGGCGCTCGAACGCGATCGCGGCGAACGCGCCGATATCGCGGGTGGCGATCAGCGGCAGCCGGGTCTCGGGGCGCAGCGCGAGGCTGAGAACGACTTCGCCGTCGCCCAGCACTGGCCGGGTGAGGGTCGCGAAGTTGTCCATGAAGAAGAACGGGCGCAGAATCGTCGCCGGAACCGCTGCCTTGGCGATGTACTGCTCAATCATCAGCTTGTTGGCGTAGTAGGGGATCCCGGTGTCCCGGTCGGCCCCGCTGACAGAACTGTAGACCAGGTGGCCGACGCTGCTCTCCCGGGCGATGTCCACCACGGACCTGCCGCGCCGCGCTTCGGCCGCGATGCCCCCGGCGGTCACCTTCCGGCCTTCCAACATGGTCAGCACGAGGAAGACTCCATGGACCCCGCGCATCGCGGCCCGTAGCGACGTCGGATCGTCCAGGTCTCCGACGACGAGTTCGGCCCCCGCCTCGCGCAGCGCCTTGGCGGCTGACGTGTCGGTGTCGCGGACGAACGCATGGACGGCGCAACCCCGTTCGAGCAGTTCTCGTACGGCTCCGCCGCCCTGCTGGCCGGTGGCCCCGATGACTAATATCGGCCCATTTTGATCACTCATGCACTCTCTCCTCGGTTGCTATCGATGATGGCGGCGTTGGTCAGGAATGGGCAGTGCTGTCTGGTGACTCCGTACTGGCCCCGGCGAGCGCGGCGAGTTCGCCGCGCTTGCCGTACCAGGCGCTCCAGGCGGCGATCAGGCAGAGCGTGCCGACCAGCAGGGCGGTCGACAGCCCGGTCATCACGTCTACGGGGAGCAGGTAGATGAGCGGGATGCGGATCAGCGACTCGGCGACCAGGGCCATCACCCAGGTCAGGGTCATCACTAGATAGATGCGCCGGAAGGCCGGCTCCGCCTGGTACAGCACCCGCCAGCGGGCCGCCGTCTTCTCGTCCTCGGCGCCGAAGCGGATGGCCAGCGCGAACGCGGCGGGCCTGCCGACCAGGCAGGTGGCCGTCAGGACGGCGGCGATCGCGAACGTGCTGACGGACTTGATGGCCAGCATGAAGCGCTCGTCGCCGGTGAAGAAGGCCAGCACCAAGCCGATGCCGAAGACCAGGCCGGTGAAGGCGGCGAAGCCGTCCAGCTTGCGCTCGCGGAGGGCGACGTAGGCGGTGCGGGCGAGGCCGACCGCGGTGGCGGTCAGCAGCGCGGTGTACTCGCTCACGTGGAAAGCGCGCAGCAGGTAGTACGCGGCGATAGGCGGTGCCACATCAACCAGGATCGTCTTGACGAAGCCGCCTTTCATGACCAGGTCCTTTCCATAGCTGGGCTCCTTATCGCGAAGAATTTCGCTTCAAGATAAGCCCTTGGAAGGGCTAACGCAAGGAACTTCGCGTTAAAGTGGAAGCATGCAACAGGCACGAAGGCCAGGAGGTCGCAGCGCACGCGTCCGCCGGCAGGTCCACGAAGCGGTCCTCGACCTCCTGTCAGAACAGGACTGGCACAGCCTGTCGATCCCGCAGGTCGCCGAGCGTTCGGGCGTCCACCAGGCCACCGTCTACCGCCGCTGGGGGACGCTGGAGGCGCTGGTCGACGACGTGGTGACGGAACGGCTGTCGCAAGAGTCGCCGGTGCCCGACACAGGGTCGCTGCGCGGCGACCTGGAGGCCTACGCGGTCCAGCTGGCGGCGGACGTAGCCGGGCCGCTCGGCGCCCTGTACGTACGCGCCGCGCAGATCAGCACCCGAACCCACGAGCACGAGACCTACCTGGTCGACCGGGCCGTCCAGCTGCAGGACATGCTGGAGCGGGCGGCCAAGCGCGGGGAGGGCTCTCCCGACCTGCTGGAGTTCATGGAGGTGATCATCGCGCCGGTCTACTACCACGCGATGTTCTTCAACCGCCCCATCGGCCCCGACCATGCCCGCACCCTCGTGGACCGCCTGCTCCGCCTCAGAAAGTGACCTGCCGGACGTGGCCCTGCTCGATATCCGGATGCCGCTGCTGGACGGGCTGAGCGCGGCGGCCGAATTGCGCCGGGCGGCCCCGGACGTCGCTCTGTGCCGGTGATCCGGCGTCGGACCTCGCGGCCGCGTGGCTGCTCCTGCCCTCAGGAGCGGACACCCGATTCCTCGCCGCGTACGCCGACACGGACGAGGCGATGATCCGGCGCGCACGAGGGTGGGCGATCCTGCGCGCCCTGATGCTCATCAGTATCGGCCGGGCCGGAGACCGGGGCCTCCCCGGTGGCAAGAAGACCTGGGGACCCGCGGGTCGCTCGACGATCGAACGTGTTCTGGCGTCGATCTAGGAAGCCGGTGGACTGAGTCGGCACGCAGTCAGAGGGGCGGGGTGCCCAGGTCGGTGATGACTTGGGCGAAAGCGCGGATGAGGTCGGTCTCTGTCTCCGTACGCCACACGATGCCGTACGCGAGAGGTTCCATGTCGGTGATGGGCAGCCACACGATGTCGGGACGTGGCCAGTAGCGAGTCGAGTGAGCCGGCAGGAGATTGACGATCTCCCCGTTACTGACCAGCGAGAGCAGCTCGTCCATGTTCGCCACCAGGGGTCCGCGTTCGATCGTGCGGCCCCGGGGAGTGTGGAAAGGGATGAAGCTGTCCTCCCAGTAATCGGGAGTGCTCCGGGCACCGGAGTGCTGGTAGAACGCGATGTCCTCCACGGAAACCGATGCCCGTGGCGCCAGCTCGTGGTCGGCGGCCACGGCGAGTACGCGGCGGTCCTTGAACAGGATGGGGCCCACGCTGAGGTCGGGCTCTTCGACGGGCAGCCAGGTGACCAGGATGTCGATCTCGCCGGACCGTAGGCCGGCGAACGGGTCGACGAAGGAGGCGTGGCGGAGGCGGAGCTCGCAGTGCGGGTGGCGGGCCCGGAAAGCGTCCCAGAAGGGGCGAAGCTCGTGGGCGTTCACCGGCATCATTCCGATGCTCAGCCGTGCGGTCTTGCCACGGGCGGTGTCCTTGGCCCGTCGGACCGTGTCGGCCAGGGTGAGGTAGATCGGCCGGAGGTCCTCGCGCAGCTGACGGCCGAAGGGTGTGAGGCGGACCGTGCGGCTGGTCCGGTCGAAGAGCGTCGCGCCGAGAGCGCGTTCCTGCTTCTTGATCGCCTGACTGACGCGTGCGGGGGTGAGATGCAGCCGTTGGGCAGTGCGGCCAAAGTGCAGCTCGTCGGCCAGCGTCAAGAAGATCTCGATGTCGCGAAGCTCCATGATCCCTCTGGATCGTTAAGTCGAGGTTGATGCTCCGTTGTCGGATCTGGCGTTGTTCCAGATGGAGAGCGTATTCGATGCTGAGGCTTGTCCGAGTGGAGGTCCGGAGCCCACTCGGCCATGACGATCAACCCCGCCCCTCTGGTTCCAGGTGACCACGACTGGCTCCAGCTGACCGCATTTCTAGCGCCGCTAGCGTAACTGTCGCGGCTATGTTAGCGTCACTCTTGCAACTAGCAGCGCTAGAAATTGGAGTGGATCGTGCTTACCCCCATCGCTTACGGACTCGCTGTCGTGCTCGACCTGTTCATCCTCTTCATCGGCCTGCAGTTCCTGCGGGCGCCGCAGGCCGCCGCCGCCGGCTACGGCGTGCCTGCCAAGAAGGACGGGGACGCCGTCTACCTGACCGTCAAGGGCCAACGCGACTCCGTCTACGGCATCGTCGGCCTGGTCCTGCTCTTCTTCGTGGGGGTCCACGCCGAGGCCTGGTTCATGCTGGCCGTCGCCCTCCTTCCGTTCTCCGACACCTTCATCGTCCTGCGCAACGGCGGCACCAAGGCGGTGGCGTTCGGCATCCACTTCGCAACCGCCGTGGTCGTCCTCATCTGCGCCGTCCTGCTGTTCCTCGCCTGAGCCTGAAGCCGTCCTGCCGTTCCTCGCCTGAACCTGAAGTCGCCTGAGCCTGAAGGAGTCACCGAAATGTCGCTCATCCTGCCCAACTCCGGCAACAACGCGAACGAGTCCGTCATCGTCAGATCCGGGGACGCCGAAGTGATCGGCCAGGCCCCCACCACCATCCGGCTGCTGGCCGACAGCAGTTCAACCGGTGGCGCGCTGTCGACCCAGCGGGTCACGCTCGCGAACGGCGCGGACGGCGCCAAGCCGCACCGCCACGGCGCCTCCGCCGAGCTGTTCTACATGCTCGACGGCACCGCGCAGCTGTTGTCCGGCGAGCAGGTCGTCACCGCCGAGCGTGGGGACCTCGTGATCGTGCCGGCCGGTCTTCCCCATGCCTTCGCCGCGGCGCCGGGAGAGGACGCCGACATCCTCATCGTCATCACTCCGGGCGTCGAGCGGTTCGAGTATTTCCGCCACCTGGAGCGCATCGCGTACGGCAAGGTGCCGCCGGAGAGCCTCCTTGACGTGCAGGAGCTCTACGACACCTACTTCCTCACCAGCACGACCTGGAACGACGCCAGGTCCTGAAGCGCTGCCGACTGATCAACCCCTAGCAAATCACCGATAAAGGCGACAATCGTGAAAAAGCTCCTCCATGCGGCACACATCTACATGATCATTGGCGTGATCAGCGGACTGTACTATCGCGAGCTCACCAAGTTGACCGACTTCACGGGCGACACCCAGCTCGGCGTGGTGCACACACACTTGCTCGCGCTCGGCATGCTCTTCTTCCTCGTCGTGCTGGCGTTGGAGAAGCTGTTCACCTTGTCGGCCAGCAGGCTCTTCAACTGGTCCTTCTGGGTCTACAACGCGGGTCTGGCGTTAACGGTCCTGATGATGATCATTCACGGCACCCAGACCGTCCTGGGCGCTCAGACCAGTGCGATGATCTCCGGCCTCGCCGGACTGGGGCACATCGTGCTGACCGTGGGCTTGGTCCTATTCTTCATCAACCTCGGCAAGCGGATCGCTGCCGAAGACGAATCCTGATCATGGCGCCCTTAGCAGGTGCGGAGCATGTTGAGCAGGGCCACCTTCTCCTTTCGGGTCACGAGGAGCCGGTAGTGATGCTTCACGGTGATCCACGAGGTCGCGTACCGGCACCAATAGGCGCGCCGCGGCGGACGCCAGCTCTGCGGCCCTTGGCCGCCCTTGGCGATGTTGGCGGAGTGGCTGACCACCACCAGCTCGGGGCGGGTGAGGTCGTTGGCGAAGGCGCGGCGCCGCGCTTGGCTCCATTTGCTGGCACCGGAGCGCCAGGCGTACGCCAACGGCACGACATGGTCGACGTCGACCAGTCTCTCGCTTTTCAGCCGCTTGCCGTCGTACGGGCTGTACCAGACGCCCTTGACCGGATGACAGGCGGCGTTCCTGCGTACATGTCGCCCGTCACGGGCCAGGACCACCTCTCGTGCGTCGCACCTGCCCTTGTGGTGCGCCCACCGGGGCAGGAACCGCCGGTGGCTGTAACCACGGCTGGATAACGGCTTGGCGACCTTCAACCGGGCCAGCATGCGGCGGCCCGCCGTCCCGCCCTCGGCCTGCGACCGTTCGCGCACGTCGGCGGCCGCCGGTGGCGTGGCTGTGGCAGCGGTGATCGGGATGGCCAGAAGGGTGAGTACGGCGACTCCCACTGTCCGCCTTAAAAAGATCATGCTTCTACCCTTACCAGCTACTTCCGCTGACCGCGATTTTCACGACAGGGACGCTGCGGGTCCATGGTGCTGACGGACGGTGTGGGAGGAGTCGCCAGTGCGGCAGGGTCACCGCTCGTTACGTTGCCCGGCTTAGTAGATGCGGTACTTGCGGCCGCAGTTGTCGAACTTGCCCGCCCAGCAGGTGAACGTGTACACCTTCTTGATCCCACGCCCGCTCCAGCGGCCGACGACCTCGCCGTCCCACGACTGGTTGAACTTGTGCCAGCTGCCGTTCTTGTAGTACTCGAACCACACCCAGCCCTTCTTGCCGCCGACGTTGTCCACCCCGTGCCACGTCGTGAAGACCTTGCCACCGCTCTTCCACGTCCTGCCGAACGTGTACGCCTTGCGGTCACTGGAGAAGAACTTGCCCCAGTTCACGGTGAAGTTGGTCGCGCTGGCGGTGGTGGTCGTGGACTGGGTGGTCGCCTGGGCGGCCGGGCTGAGAGCGATACCGGTGAAGGCCATCGAGCCGGCCAGAGCCGCGATCGCAAAGGTCTTACGCATTGGGTTCCTCCCCCTTGTCGGTGCTGCCGGGTTCGTCCGGCAGGACAGACATTAGGGAGACGGCCAGCGATCAACTGTGCAGAAATCCGCACATCCAAGGTGATCAGCGCCACACGCGTACGGGACATCCAACCAGCGGTTTCGCACGAACGCCCGCCCGATTCAGGGGTCAGGCGTGCTGTCATCTTCAGCTGTCGTCGGCGCGGTTCGGCAACTCTGGGAGCACCCCTCGAATCGAGCGGTGTCGATGGGGGAGAAGGGCGTCGGGGGCACGCCCGCCAACGCGCCGATCATCGTGTCCTTCCAGATCGGCCCGGGAAGGGTGGCACCCGCCACCGCCCCGTAGTAGCGCCCGCCGATCGTCACCCCGGTCAGCTTGTGCTTCTGGGAGCCGCGCGGGTCCCCGATGCTCACCGCCGCCGCCAGGTCCGGGGTGAACCCGGCGAACCACGCTGACGCGTAGTCGTCAGTGGTGCCGGTCTTGCCCGCCGCGTCGCGCCCGATGCCCCCGACGTCGCGCATCGTGCCCTTGGTGAGCACGCCGGACAGCACGTCGGCCGTCGCGTCGGCGATCGCGGGGTCGAGCGCCTGACGGCACTTCGGCCGGTACCGGGTGGCCTTGCCGTCGCGGTCGGTGACCCGGGTGATCGCCGTCGGCGCGCAGTACTTGCCGCGTGCCGCTATCGCCGCGTACGCGGTGGCCACGGTCACCGGGTCCATCTCGTTGATGCCGAGCGTGAACGTCTCGTACTCCTGCAGCTTCCGCCCGTCCGAGCGGCGGATGCCCAATGACTTGGCCGTGGTGACCGTCTCGCAGAGCCCGGCCCGCCGCTCGAGCTCCATGAAGAAGGTGTTCACCGAGGCCCAGGTGCCGGTCCGCAGCGTCTTCCACCCGGGGGAGCCTTCGTCGTTGGTGACCGTGTGCGTCGGGTCGCCGATGTTCTCGCCCTTGCAGTTCTTGAACGTCGAATAGCCCGGGGCCCGGTATCCGGCGCCCGCGCTCAGGCCGTCGTCGAGTTTCATGCCGTTCTTCAGCGCGCTGATCAGGGTGAAGGTCTTGAACGTGGAGCCGGCCTGGAACCCGGCGCCGCCGCCGTGCACGGCGTCCGCGACGAGGTTGTAGGAGATCTCGTTCCTGGCGCGGTCGACGCCGTACGGCCTGCTCGCGGCCATGGCCTTGATCGCGCCAGTGCCCGGCTGGACCAGCGCCTCGGCGGCGACGGCGTCGTCGGAGGCGTACACGTACTTCCTGATCGCCCGATCCGCGGCCCGCTGCATGGCGGGGTCGATCGTGGTCCTGATCGTCAGGCCGCCGCGGTTGAGCATCGCCAGGCGCGCCGCGGCGGTCTTGCCGAAGTCGGGGTTGCTGAGGATCTCCTGCCGGACATACAGGCAGAAGTACGGATATTTGCTGGAGTCGCAGCCGCCGGGGAGCTTGGTGCCCTTGTAGCCGAGTTTGGTGGCCTTCGCCGCGGCCGCCTCGGCCGGGGTGATCTTGCCCAGCTCGGCCATCCGGTTCAGCACCACGTTACGGCGGTTCAGCAGCCTCTCGCGGTGCTTCCTGTCGATGTTCGGGTCGGTGGCGTTCGGGTCCTGTACGGCCCCCGCCAGCGTCGCGGCCTGTGGCAGGGTGAGCCGATCGGCCTTGACGCCGAAGAACCGCTTGGCCGCCGCCTCGACGCCGTAGGCACCGGCCCCGAAGTACGCGATGTTCAGATATTTCCCGAGGATCTGGTCTTTGGTGTACTTCTCCTCGACTCCCATGGCGTACCGCAGCTCGTTCAGCTTGCGCGTGTAGCTGGCCGCAAGGGCCGCGTTCCGCTCCGCGTCGGTGTCGGCGGAGTTGAGCAGCACCTGCTTGACGTACTGCTGGGTGATGCTGGACCCGCCCTGGCTCACCTTGCCCGCCCGCAGGTTCTTGGCCAGCGCTCGTACGGTGCCCTCGATGTCGATCGCGCCGTGCTCGTAGAAGCGGTAGTCCTCGATCGAGATGATCGCCGTCTTCATGACCTCGGCGATCTGGTCGAAGCCGACGATCTCCCGATACTCCTCGTAGAAGCGCGCGATCTCGCCCCCCTTGGCGTCCTGCACGATCGTGACCTCGGCCGGCGGCGGCTCGACGAGGGCGACCGGCTTGAGCTCCGCCTCGCCCACCGCCGACACGAACCCGAGCGCCGCACCCCCCACGGCCGGCACCGCGATCCCCGCCATGAGCACACCCGCGGCCACCCCGGCCGCAGTGAGCCGTACGATCTTCGTCCCCCGACGCGCCATCAAAGCCTCTCTTGGTCAGCAGAGGGCAGGAGCAAATCAGAACCGGGCGGATGATGTCTAATAGCGCTATTCGCCCGGAATCGATATCCGATTCTGTATGATCCCTGGTCAAAGGGCAGGCGGGCGAGTTGAGAGGCCGTGACCGGATTCGAACCGGCGTCCACCGCTTTGCAGGCGGTTCCCTGAACCACTCGGGCACACGGCCTAGCAGACGAACGGTCAGGCGCCGGCGCGGCGGGCCAGACGCTCGTCGAGGTGCTCCAGGCCGGACACGAACCAGACGTGATCACCCTGGTTCGTCTCATGAACGAAGTCGCGCAAGGCCGAGCTCGCCGCCGTGTGCCGGGAGATGTCCCCCACGATCACCAGAAGCAGCCGGTACGTCGTGAACTTCTGCATGATGTCACCCGCGACCCGGGTCCGGAGTTGGAAGAAGGCGTCGTCGAGCCGTTCCGCCGGAATGACGATCACCTCGGCGCGCTGCCCCCACGCCTCGCCCACCAGATCGGTGGCGGCGCGTTCGTCCTTAATGGGTTCGCCATTAGGGGCGCACGAGAGAACACGGAATCCCTGAATAAGGGAAAGCGTTTCAGGCATGACGATAACCACTCTCTCGAAAAGGGAAGAAAGCTAAAGGTGTGCGCGCGACGTCATTCGACCGCGCAGCGAGAAACCGCCTGTGGGGCGGTGGGCATGGAGGGGTTGCGCGTCAGGCGCGACAACAACGACAACAGGACGAAGCGGCCGGATCGCAGGCGGAGCAGGCCATCATGGCTGCTACCTTCCTGTCCATCGTCCGGCTCCTGACCTTCGTCTTCAGGCGGTCGGTGAATTCACGCCTGTTCGTCATTTCCAAAACGACAATAGCGACGGATATCGGCGACGTCAATCGCCGCGACTCGCGAGAAGGATCAGCGCCTGCTTTCGAGGACCGACTTCGCGTTCGCCATGTCGTCGGTGGCGATGACGATCCGTACACCGCCGAAGGTCGTGTAGGCGAGGTCGATGTTGACGTTGGCGTCAGCGAGCTGCCGGGTCAGGTCGCCAAGGGCGCCCGGATGGTCGTCCATGTCCGCCACGAGTACGGAGCGCTCGTCGGCGATCCCCATCCCGGCGCCTTCGAACGCCTGCCGGCATCTGGTGGCGGCCTCGTCATCGACGAGCACGTGTACGACGCCCTTGCCCTCTCCGGTGAAAGCCGCGAGACCTTGGATGTTCACGCCCGCCTCGCCGGTGATCCTGCCGAGTCGGGCCAGCTCACCCGGCTGATCATTGAGGATCACAACAATATCTGTTGGCATCGTCCGCCGATCCTCTCACTAGACCTCAAATGCGACAAAGCGCATGTGAGGCGACATTAATGAGGAAATTTCCCACTAAACGGCAACGTATTGAGCCTTTGGGCAAAGCTTGTCCGGCGCATATCCCACCCGCGACCATAGGCACGTGAACCCACAGGCGTTCTACCGCGACCCGTACCCCGTCTACACCGAGGCTCGCCGGACGCAAGGGCTTACCTTCGTACCCGAGCTGGACGCCTGGCTGGTGAGCAGACGCGAAGACGTACGCGAGGTGCTGGGCAATCCTGAGCAGTTCTCGTCGGCGGGCGCGCTGCGGCCCGACTACCTGCCGAGCAAGACCGCGCTCTCGGTGCTGAGCCAGGGGTTCGGTGGCGTCCGGACGGTGCTCGGTGCCGATGGCGACGCGCACCGGCGCCTGCGCCGCCCCCTCAGCAGAGGGCTGTCGTCCGCCAAGGTGACCGCCGCGCTCCCGTTCATCACCGAGCGGGCCGAGGCGCTCATCGGCTCCTTCGCCGGTGACGGTCAGGTCGAGTGGATGGCCGCGTACGCCAGGCCACTGCCCGCTGCCGTGATCGGCCATCTGGTCGGCCTGGACCCCGCCGACGCGCCTGGCGCGATTCGCGGGGCGCAGGGAGCGGAGAGGCTGGTGTTCACCGAGCTGACGGAGAGCGAGCAGGTCGAGGTAGCGGAAGAGATCGTGGACATGCAGCGGCTCCTCGACGGCTACGCCCGCGCGCGGAGGAGGGCTCCGCGTGACGACCTGTTCACGGAGATGGTCCGCGACCTGGCCCCCGGATCCGAGGACCTCACGCTCGACCAGCGCAAGGAGATCGTGTCCAACGTCCAGAACCTGCTGCTGGCCGGCCACCTGACGACGACCGCGCTGCTCGGCACCGTGGTGCTGAACCTGCTGCGCGATCGCCGCCAGTGGGAACTGCTCCGCGAGCAGCCGCGGCTCATCGCCGCGGCCATCGAGGAGGCACTCCGGTTCGAGGCACCGGTCCAGGGCTTCCGGCGTACGGTCACCACCACCGTGACGCTGAGCGGCACCGAACTGCACGAGGGCGACGTGGTCTTCGTGTCCTTCGCCTCAGCCGGCCGCGACGCTGACGCCGCCGCACGGGCGGACAGCGATGTGCGGGCGGACAGCGATGTGCGGGCGGACGGTGACGTGCGGGTGGACGAGTTCGACATCGGCCGGGAAGCCTTTCGCCACCTGTCCTTCGGTCACGGTCCGCACGGGTGTCCGGGCTCGCAACTCGCCAAAGAACAGGTCCGGATATCCCTGGAAATCCTGATCCGCGAACTCCCCGGCCTGCGCCTGGCCCGCACCGACATCACCATGGCCCCCACCCTCATCCACCGCTCTCCCGAGGCGCTCTTCCTCGCCTGGTGAGAAGGCGCCCGAACTCCGGTTCCGAAGTCACGCTGAGTTACGGTTCGCGCCTCGGATGAGTAGGCGGAACGGGGTTGCTCGAACGGGAAAATCCCCAGCTCATACTCCTTTTTTCGGGAGAGTGTCGTGCCATGGAGTAGCGCTTCGCGGCGATTACCATGTGTGATGATCGCTTTATCCTCGCACGCCATGGCTGCCCCCTGCGGACAGTGTCTCTCCGAGGTCATGACCGCTGAGGACTTTGACCTAAGGAGCGCGCATGTCCATCGTAAGATTCACGACCCTTGCCACTGCCCTGGCATTCGGAGCCGCCCTCACGACAGGGGTCGGTGCGCATGCCGACGCCCGCCCTGTCGTCAAGCAGACGGTAGCCAAGGCACTTTCGGGGACGACGACTCAGCGGATCGCTTCCGGGAGCACGGCGCCGGGAATGGGTTGGCAGCTCTACATAAACAACTCGCCCGGCCTCTACATCGACGTGGACACCACGTCCGCGGGCTTCAGGGGCACTCCCGTCTACACGGTCTCGGTCGGCGGCACGGATCACCAGTTCGAGCTGACGGGAACCAGCACCGTTTACCACCCCACCGCGACCGGATTCCGCGTTTATATCCGTTGGAGCGAGAGGGACATCCCCCCACTCACCGTCGCCGACGCGGAGACTTACGGGTGGTACGTCAACTGGATCGGTGTCGACAACCCGTAAGTACTCCCATAGTCACACCTCCGCTTGCCCAGTCGGCTCGGCAAGCGGAGGGACGGGGTGCGGTCAGCAGCGATACATCCGCAGTAGACAGATTCCACCCAGATCTGTCACCATTTCCACCATGATCGTAGGAAAGGACGACGCCACCTTCATCTGGTGAGCGCTCCCGAGCAGCGGGAAGCTGCCGCAATCCGCGAAGAATGGCTGGGTTCGACGCTGTCGACCATGCCCGCCGACCGTCCGGCCAAAGAGGCCGCCATCTCCGAGCTCTACCACCTGATCGGGCTCGCTCCACCGCGTTTCCACTGGGTCTCGTCACCGCTCGCGGCGCTGGAGACCGTCCCACCGGGCCTACGGCCTTCGGAAGCCGCCCGGCACATGTCCGAATGGCCGCTGCTTCGTCAGCTCTCCACCCTGATGAGGCAGCTGTGCCTCGAACTCGACACCCGGGTCAGATGGGAGCCGATGGACCGGCTGATTCGCCGGGAGGTGGTCGGCCCGCTCGCGCGATCCACCCAAGATTCGCTCCTCGTGCCGGTCCGGGCGGCGCATGACTTTCGGGAACGCCGGATGAACGGCTGGTACGGCGTGCAGTGCGTCTCCTGGATCGCCCATTACGACGCCCTCCGTCGAGCGGCCGGTGTGGTCTTCGCGACCGAGCGGGCCAGACAGCTCGATCTGTGGGCGGCAGCCGCCAGGTCAGGCGGCTGGTGGTGGCCTCGTGAAGGCGTGTGCGTCATCTCCGAACGGCCCGTCGCCCTGCACACGGAGGTGTGGAGCGACGACGGCGAAGTCCGGCTGCACTGTGCCGACGGCCCGGCGGCGCGCTACGCGGACGGGTGGGACGTGTACGCCTGGCACGGCACCCAGGTGCCCCCCTGGGTGATCACGGGTCCGGACGTCCAGCGGATCGCCCAGGAGGCCAACGTCGAGGTCAGGCGGTGCGCGATCGAGCGCATCGGCTGGAGCTCGTACATCGAACAGGCCGGCCTGCGGCTGGTCGCCGCCGCGCCGGACCCCGGCAACCCCGGGTCGGAACTGCGGCTGTACGACATGCGCAAGGAGACCAAGGTGCTCCTCGCGGTCAACGGGTCCGTCGAACGCGACGGGCACCGCCGCCGGTACGGGCTGACCGTGCCGGGGTTCCTCGACGACCCGCTCGAAGCCGCCGGCTGGACCTACGGGCTGTCCGCCGAGCAGTACTCCCTTCTCGTACGCCGAACCTGAGGTGATCTCCATGACTGTGACTCTCGCTTCCCTCTCCCAGCAGACCGGACTCGCCGTGCTCGACCACCTCGAGCAGACGGTGCGCATCCCTGTCGTCGACGGGCTCCAAGCCCAGGGCGACCTCATCGTCATCCCGCTCTCCGTCGTCGCGTCGTCCGTACGGCCATGGAACCCGACTACCTGGACGGACGTACCGCCCGAAGGGGTCGAACTCCTGCGTGGCGCGGCCGGCGGCAACCCGCACACGCTCGTCGCCGACCCGGGCACCTGCCGCTGGACGGTTGACGTGATGGACTCCGACCGGCTGGCGATCGGCATCTTCCAGACCTCCGCCGTCGCCTACCTGCTGCATCCCGAACACGGGGGCACGGGCTGCACGCCGGGCACGTACGTCATCCGGCGGCAGCGCGAGCACGAGGGCCAGAGGAGCCGCCTCGTGGCGGACTGAATCCACGCCGACACCCCTGCGGCGCGCGATCCCGGTGCGCCGCAGGCGGTACCCGATGATGGAGGGGCAAGTGTGGACAGTCTGCGGGAGGTTCGGTGGAACTCGGGTTGAGGGACAAGGTCGCCGTCATCACCGGTGGCAGCTCCGGGATCGGCCTGGCCGTGGCACAGGGGCTCGCGGCAGAGGGCGCGCATCTCGTACTCGCCGCCCGTGTCGGCGACCGCCTGGAGGAGGCGGCGCGCGGCATCCGCGAAGCCCACGGCGTGCGCGTGGTGCCCGTCCCGTGTGACGTGGCGACCGCGGACGGCACGGCGACGCTGATCGAGGCGGCCGAAGAGGGCTTCGGGGGCGCGGACATCCTGGTCAACAACGCCGGAGCCGGGTCCAACGAGACCATACTCGAGGCCCCGGACGAGAAGTGGCAGGCGTACTGGGACCTGCACGTCATGGCGGCGGTACGGCTGGCCCGCGGACTCGTGCCCGGCATGCGGCGGCGCGGTGGCGGGGTGATCCTGCACAACGCGTCGATCTGCGCCGTCCAGCCGCTCTGGTACGAACCCATCTACAACGTGACCAAGGCCGCGTTGATGATGTTCTCCAAGACGCTGTCGACGGAGGTCATCGACCACAACATCCGGGTGAACTGCGTCAACCCCGGCCTGGTCCTCACTCCCGACTGGGTGAAGACCGCCAAGCAGCTGACCGCGGACAGCGGCGGGGACTGGCAGGCGCACCTCGACGAGGTCGCGCGGGAGCACGCGCCGATCAAGCGGTTCGCCACCCCGGAGGAGGTGGCGGACTTCATGGTCTTCCTGTGTTCGGAGCGGGCCGGCTATTCGGTCGGCTCCACGTACTTCGTCGACGGCGGGATGCTCAAGACGGTGTGAACCGGGGGTCAGGTGAAGTGCGCCTCGGCTCGCAGCCTGCCGGAGGTGTCCTGGACGCTCAGCTGCCCCGACTCCGGCGAGCCGGTGACGACGAACGGCTCGCCCTCGAAGACGGGACGGCGCAGGCGGTAGGTCAGTCCGGTGATCCGCCGCCCCAGAGCGTGCCGTCGGGGCAACTCGGCCATGAGAACGGCGAGCAGCGGGCCGTGCACGACGAGGCCGGGGTAGCGCTCGACGTCGGCGCAGTAGCGCTGGTCGTAGTGGATGCGGTGGGCGTTGGCGGTGAGCGCGCTGAAACGGAACAGCAGCGGCGGAGTAGCGGTAACCGCAAGCCGCCACGCGGCATCAGCATCCGCAGGACTGGCGTCAGCGCCAGCCGAGGCGGGGGCGGAGGCAGCGGCCGGGGCCGGCTCTCCCGGTTGCGGAAGCGTCCCGCCGGGAGTCGCTCCCTCAGCCGGCGGAAGCGTCTCGCCGGGAGCCGTTCCCTCGGTCGGCGGGTCCGAGCGGTAGACCAGGTCCTGCTCGTCGACCAGCCGCAACTCCCCACCCTGCCGGTACTCGTACCGCACCGTCACGAACAACAGCTCTCCCGTCCGCCCCTCCTTCGGCGTGACAGCCGTCAGCTCAGCGGTCCGTACGGCGGGCCGCCCCATCTCCAGCCCCCGCCGCGCCCGCATCCGCCCGCCAGCGATCATCCGCCGCCGATGCGGGATGGGCGGCAGGAAGTGACCCTCGGCCAGATGGCCGTCGAGGCCGAGGGCGGCCTGTGGCGGCCACTCCAGGAAGTACAGCCACTGCCACGGCAACGGCAGCGCCTCACCGGCGGTGGGTGGCGCGTCGAGAACCGCCGCCAGGGCCGCCGCGGGCTGGGGCGAGATGACGTCTTCGCTGGTCACGGGCTTGGGTTGCCAGTCGCGTAGGTAATCCAAGAGTGTCATTCGCCTACCACCTCTTGAGCGCGCGACCGGGCCACCACGGCAGCGGTTCGCCCGGCACCTCATCTGTACGAGGCTATCGGCGAGGCAGGCGACGAAGGGCAGGTGGTCGCCCCAACTGGTCCGGACAGGCGGCAGGTGGTGACCCCAACTGGCGGAAGAGCCGTCTCGACAGCCCCGGGGACGGTTAGTGTCACTCCGGACACGAGGAGTGATGATGACCATGCTGGCGCGGGCCGTTGAGCTCAAGGCCGAGCTGATCCACTTTGCCACCTCAGGCAGGTTCGAACGCGAGCTGAGCGGGGTGCTCGATCGGTTCCACGCCGACGACCCGCCCACCGACGAGGCCGCGGCCTTCCTGCCCATCGACTACTTCGCCCACCAGCACCCGCTGACCGGTGGCGACACGGTCATCGACCGGTTCCTGCGCGAGCGGCCCGACCTGGCCAGGGCCGAGGTGGAGCTGCTGTCGAGCTGGAAGGAGGTGGTCGAGGGGGTGTACGAGGTGCGGGTGGTCGACGGGGCGGCCGTGCTGCTGTTCAACCTCGTGGACGAGCTGGTCTACCGGGCGTTCTCCAACCTGGGCGAGGCGGCGTTCGGGGAGCTGCGGCCAGGGATGTACGTGGTGGGCAGGCTGCTGCCGCTCGGCCTCGACTGGCTGATCAGCGGCACGCCCGCGGTCCACGCCGCCGCCGCGCGTGACACGCTCCTGCCGGTGGCCGCGCACATCGCGCTGGAGCATCCCGACTGGGTGTTCCGCAACCCGGTGCTGCTGGCGCGGGCCAGGGAGTTGCAGAGCGAGCAGCGCCGGTGCTTCATCAGTCACTTCGGGACCGACCTGGTCGTGCTGCGGCCCGCCGAGCTGGCCGACCGCATCCGCGGCTATCTGGCCTACCAGTCGGGTCGCCTGGGCGGCGCGGCGCCGACCACGGAGGAGCTGCCTGTACGAATGGACGGGGCCGAGACGGTGGCCCTGATCTTCGACGAGGTGGCGGGGCTCGGTTACTACGCCGACTTCGCCAAGCTGGAGGAGGTCTTCCTGGACCCCGGCCTGGTCGCCAGGCGGCCTTATCGCGAGCTGGTCAGCTCCTACCTCCGGGGCGACGCCGTCTCGCCGGTGCCGATCCAGCGGCTGGCCGAACGCGATCCCGAGAAGGCCGGCGCGGTCTTCGCGAGACTACTCAACAAGCGCGGCTTCGACTGGGAACGCAGCGGCGAGCTGCTGCTGCGCACCCACAAGCCAGCGCATTTCACCGCCCGGCCGCTGCCCACGGTCATACCGGTCACCGGGGCCATCGCCGAACACGTGGGAGCCGCCTGACAGCACCCGAAGGTCAGGAGGCCTTCTCCTCCGGGAGCGGGATCCACTTGTGCGCCCAGATGACCAGCTCGTCTATGACCGGGCGCAGCTCCTCGCCCATCTCCGTCAAGTGGTATTCGACCCTGACCGGTGAGGTGGCGAGCACTCGCCGCTCGATGAGCCCGGCCGCCTCCAGCTCCCGCAGGCGCCGGGCGAGCATCGTGTCGTTGACCCCGGGGATGGCCGCCTTGAGCGCGGCGTAGCGGTGCGCACCTTTGAAGATCATTTGCAGCACGGCGCCCGACCACCGGGCGCCGATCAGTTCGAGGGCGGTGTGGAACCTGACGCACACCGAATCAATGCTCACGCCGCAGATCTTACCCAACCGCCGCTCCATTTGCTAAGGAATATGTAGTTACTCAATAATGTTGAGCAGCTAGCCGTCTGAGATTGAGGAGCGCCCCATGTCCAAGCCCGTACTGCAGGTGGTCATCGCCAGCACCCGCCCCGGCCGCGTGGGCAGGATGATCGGGGAGTGGTTCTACGAGCGGGCCGTGGCCGGCGGCGACTTCGACGTCGAGCTGATCGACCTGGCCGAGGTCGGCCTGCCCTTCCTGGACGAGCCGAACCACCCCAGGCTCAAGCAGTACGAGCACGCGCACACCAAGGAGTGGAGCGCCATCGTCGAGCGCGGCGACGCCTACGTCTTCGTGACGCCCGAGTACAACCACAGCTTCAACGCCGTACTCAAGAACGCCCTCGACTTCCTGCACCAGGAGTGGCAGCACAAGGCGGCCGGTTTCGTGAGCTACGGCGGCCTCTCCGGCGGCACCCGCGCGGTCAACAGCCTGCGCCAGGTGGTCAGCACCTTGAAGATGATCCCGGTGGTCGAGGCCGTCAATCTGCCGTTCGTTCCGCAGTTCGTCGAGGACGGCACGGTCAAGCCCAACGACGTGATGACCGCCGCCGCCGACGCCATGCTGGCCGAACTCGCCAAGCTCACGGGCGCCCTACGCCCCATGCGCCTCTCGGCCGCCTGACCCGCCCGCTCCGCCTGGCGCGGCGGAGCGCCCGTCTGACCCGCCTGGCCACTCGCCCGTCCCGCGTGGCGCGTCCGATCGCCCGCCTGACCGTCTGACTGCTCGCCTGGCGCGTCCGATCACCGTCCACCCCACCGGCCTCACAGCCTGGCCCGCCCGTCGCGAGCGACGGCGAGCGAGGCCAAGCATCCGGTACGGCCTGCCATGGGCTTGCGGATGCCGGGCCGGTGCGGCAGGCGGGCTTATAGCGGGTTATGTCAGGTCATTCGGGTTATTTCAGGACTCGTCGTCGTTGTCGATCAGGTTGTCGAGCACGCGGGTCACGGCGTCACCCAGTGGGCGGAACGCCTGGCTGAGCGCGTTCGCGAGCGGGCCGAAGATCTCCGTCACCTCGTGGATCAGGTCTTCGGACTTGCTCTCGGGAGGCGCCCAGCGCATCGCGTCGGCGCTCAACGTCTCCCATTCGTCGACGACACCGTCGATGGCGTCGAGAACATGGTCGGGATCGCTCGGCATGGCCCTCCTCCAAAGCGCGGGAGTGGGATAAGGCCACGGTACATCCAGTGCGAAATGTGACGCCAGGACGTCAGGCGAGGGATGGAGACGCCAGGACGTCAGGCGGGGATAGTCGGGACGTCAGGCGGGGATGGAGACGCCCACGCCGCCGCGCGTCTGGCCGCCGTACCTCTCCTTGTCGGCCGCGAGATTGAGCGGCCGGATGCCGCTGCGCGCGGTCAGCACCTCTTCGGTGAGGAGCGAGGCGGGCACCAGCCACGAGACCTCGAACTCCAGGCCGTCCGGGTCGTGCGCGTACAGGGCCTTCGTGGTGGAGTGGTCGGAGGCCCCGGCCAGCGCGCCCAGCTCGCTCAGCTTGGCCGCGATGCGCTCCAGCTCGTCGAGCGTGTCCACCTCCCAGGCCAGGTGGTAGAGGCCCACGGTGGACCGGCCGGCGGTGGACTGACCAGCCTGCTCGCCGATCTGGAACAGGCCGAGGTCGTGGTCGTTGGTCGAGCCGGCCGCCTGCAGGAAGGCGGCGCCGGGCATGCCCATGACCACCTCGAAGCCGAGGGCCTCCCGGTAGAAGGCGACGCTGCGCTCGACGTCGCGTACGTACAGGACCGCGTGATTGAGCCGCTGGACCGGCATGGTGAACCCCTCTCGGCGGAAGCTATCTCCGAGTATATGAGAGTTCAACTAAAATGGGCGCATGACCCGATGGCTGGACGATGACGAGCAGCGCACCTGGCGCGACTTCCTGGCCGCGACCCAGTTGGTGAACGAAGCGCTCGACCGCCAGCTCCAGCGTGAGGCGGGCATGCCGCACACGTACTACATGATCTTGGTGGCCCTCTCGGAGGCGCCGGAGCGTTCGATGCGGATGAGCGAGCTGGCCAACAGGGCGCAGAGCTCGCAGAGCCGGCTCTCCCACGCGGTCGCGCGACTGGAGGAACGCGGTTGGGTGCGGCGCCGCCCCTGCGACTCCGACCGCCGGGGCAGCTTCGCCGCGCTCACCGATGAGGGCTTCGCCGCGCTGGCCGCCGCCGCGCCCGGCCACGTGGAGGAAGTGCGGCGGAGCCTGTTCGACGTCCTCACCCCCGAACAACTGGGGCAGCTCGCCGAGATCTGCGCGGCGGTGCGGAACACGCTGGAGCCGTAGCGCGAACGTAGCGCGAAACGGTGCGGAACACGCTGGAGCCGTAGCGCGAACGTAGCGCGAAACGGTGTGGAACACGCTGAGGCCGTAGCGCGAAACTGTCCCCGCGACGCCGTACGGTTCTCCCGGAAGTCGAACGAGGAGAGCGGATGCACGACACGGATGAGGCGCTGTTCAGGGCAGTTCACGGGATCGCCGGCCGCTTGGCCGGGCAGCCGGTACCCGTGGTGATGGACGCCTTGCTACGCCAGCTGCCCAAGGCCCCCGGCCTGGACATGGCCGAACTCCGCCGAATCGCCGAGGAGATCAGCGTCGGCAGAGACCCCTCGGGCTTGTAACCACGAGGGACCACGAGGGACCACGAGGGACCACGACAGATCCCGACAGGGTGTGTGGGCCCTCAACTCCCGAGCGGTGAGCACCGATGGACCGTGCCCGGCCAAGAAGACGCACGTCACGGCGCCCAGCCGGTGAGGCGGAGGACCGTGCCCCTGGAAGGCCGCCGACCCCGGTCGGCGGATGGGCCCTCCCGTGCCTGCCGTAAAAGAAAAGACCCTTAAAAAACCCCGACATCACCTCCGGGTCGGGTCAGGGGCGGCGCCGGATGTAAGCGTGGGCCGGGGGCGGGAAAGTAGGGCCATGACCGCAAAGAGGCTCTATCCCATCATCGCCTGCGGATCGATCGTGTTCGCGGTGGTCGGGATCGTGGTCGGGCAGCTGGTGCTCGACCCCGGCCTGAACCCACTCAACGCGACCGTCAGCGAATACGCCGTGTCCGACCGCGGGGGCGTCACGGAAGCGGCGATGATGGTGCTGGGCCTCGGTTCGCTCGTCCTGCTGAGGGCGCTGAAAGCGGCGAACGCACCGGTGCGGGGGCTACCGGAGCGGTTGCTGTGGGTGTGGTCGGGGGCGCTCATCGTCGCCGCGGTCATCCCGACCTCGCCCATCGGCGCCGACCTGACCCTGACAGCGGAGATTCACCGCTACGTGTCGGTGGCGGCGTTCGTCAGTCTGCCCGCGGCGGCGGCCCTGCTGGTGCCCCGGCTCACGGCCGACGAGGTGTGGAGGCCGGTCGCGCGGACCGTCGAGTGGCTGGCCCTGGCGGGCGGGCTCGGGGTGCTGGCGGTCACCTATGTGGCGCTGCCCGGCGAGCGGGTGATGATCGGGTTGGTGGAGCGGTTGCTGCTGGGCGCGGAGGTGGCGTTGCTGGCGGTGCTCGCCGCGTGGCTGCTACGGCTGGCATGGGGACGGGCAGTCGAGCGACCTGCGGATTTCCCGACATATCATAGATTTGTCGCGAGTCGATCTTAAGAACCGCCGCATTTGGTGCTATTCTCTCCCGCGATCTTCTATCCGGGAGCGGGCGTCATGGCATCTGGCAGATCCATCAGATTCAAGATCTCGACGCTGCTGGTTCTCCCACTGGTTTCTCTGGTCGGACTCTGGGGCTTCGCCGCGAGCACGACCTCCGGTGAGGCCATGGGCCTGCTGAAGGTCGACACGATCTGGTCCGGAGTCATCAGCCACGCCGACTTCCTGGTCTACACACTCGAGCAGGAGCGTCTCGCCTCCGCCGAGGTGATCTCCGGCGGCGTCGCCGACCCCGCCCAGCTGGCCGCCACGCGCGGCAAGGTCGACGAGGTCAAGAAGCGGCTCTCCGACGGGGGCCTGTCGGAGACGACGCAGGCCGCCCTCACCCCTGAGATGCGGGGGCGGCTGAAAGAGGTCTTCACGGCCATCGACCGCCTGCCTGAGATCAGGAAGAAGGTCGACAGCCGCAAGCTGACCCCCGGCGCGCTGGTCACCGAATACTCGGCGGTCAGCGACGCGGTCCATCACCTGTACCCGTCGCTGACGCTCGGCACGGACGTCGAGCTGGCCCAGCAGGCGCAGGGTCTGATCGCCGCCAGCGAGGTCCGCGAGCTGCTGAGCCGCGAGCACGCGCTGATCATCGCGGCCAACGGCAAGCCGTCCATGGGCGACATGCACATGCTCGCGAAGCTCGACGGCACGCGGACGTACATGTTCCCCAAGGCCATGGCCAACCTCGACGCCGAGCTGCGGGCCCCGTTCGAGCAGGTCACCGAGTCCGCGCGCTGGGCCGCGATGGAGCGCGCGCTGGACGGCTACGTCTCGGGCCGGATGCTCGACCCGGCGGTCTGGCGCGGCATGGCCGACGCCGAGCTGAAGGACTACACCCAGGTCATCTGGGACAACGGTGACCGGCTGCTGGCCCGGATGACGCCGGCCGGCATCGCCATCCTCGTACGGGCCGGCGTGGCGGGCGTCCTCGGCCTCATCGCGGTCGCCCTGTCCATCTTCATCTCCATCCGGGTGGGCCGGCGCGTCAGCCGTGAGCTGGCGGCGCTCCGCCGCAACGCGCTCGACCTGGCCGAGATCCGGCTGCCCGGCGTCGTGACGAAGCTGCGGCAGGGCAAGAACGTCGACATCCCGGCCGAGGTGCCGCCCATCAAGATGTGCGACGGCGCGACCAGCGAGATCGACGACCTGGCGAAGGCGTTCGACAGTGTCCAGTACACCGCCGTGGACGCGGCCGTCGAGCAGGCCAAGCTGCGCCAGGGTGTCTCCGAGGCGCTGCGCAACCTGGCCCGGCGCAGCCAGTCGCTGTTGCAGCGCCAGCTCAAGCTGCTGGACGAGATGCAGCGCGAGACCGAGGACCCGGAAGCGCTGTCGCGGCTGTTCAAGATCGACCACCTGACGACCCGCATGCGCCGCCACGCCGAGGGCCTGGTGCTGCTGTCCGGCGGCTCCGCCGGGCGCAGGTGGCGCGGCGTCATCCCGGTCGAGGACGTGCTGAGCGGCGCCGCCGCGCAGGTCGAGGAGTACACCCGGGTCCGCGTCTACCCGATGCCGGAGTGCGGGGTCTCCGGCGCGGCCGTGGCCGACCTCATGCACCTGTTCGCGGAGCTGATCGAGAACGCCGCCGCCTTCTCCTCACCAGGCAACGAGGTGTCGGTCCGCGGCGAGCTGGTCGGCAGGGGCTTCGCCGTCGAGGTCGAGGACCGCGGGCTGGGCATGACCCCGGAGGC
The DNA here is from genome assembly GCF_040680095.1 of Nonomuraea sp. NPDC052129. Classification (NCBI taxonomy): domain Bacteria; kingdom Bacillati; phylum Actinomycetota; class Actinomycetes; order Streptosporangiales; family Streptosporangiaceae; genus Nonomuraea; species Nonomuraea sp. NPDC052129. The sequence continues at coordinate 380,015 of NZ_JBFAVX010000003.1, forward strand.
CCGGCAGGTTGTCAACGAGAAGCTGGAGAGCCCGCCCGAGTTCGAGGCGTCGCAGACCGAGCGGCTCGGCTTCTCGGTGGTCGGCATGCTGGCCGCCAGACACGGCATCACGGTCACGCTCAAGCCCTCCCCGTACGGCGGCACCACCGCGATCGTGCTGGTGCCCACAGCGCTGATCCAGGCCCTCCCGACGCCGGTGCGGATGCCCGAACTGGAGTCGGTGTCCGTCTCGGTGGTCAGGACGCCTCAGGACACCAGGACGCCTCACGACACCAGGACGCCTCACGACACCAGGACGCCTCACGACACGACGGCCCCCGGCCAGCTGCCCCGCCGCCAGCGCACGGCCAAGCACGGCCCTGAGCGGTCCCAGGAGTCGGCGCTGCCCCGCCGGGTGCGACAGGCCAACCTGCCGGAGCAGCTCAAGCAGTCGCCACCCCCCGAGCAGACTGAGGCACGCTCGCCCGAGAGCCGTTCACCGGAGGAGGCCAGGGCTCTGCTCTCCTCGCTCCAGTCGGGCTGGCAGCGCGGGCGGCAGGACAGCGATCAGGATGGGGGATCCCAATCGTGACCCATGGGCCAGACGAGTGGGTTGACGAGGAGGCCGGCCCGGTTGTGCGGCCGTACGCGGTGGCCAGGGGGCGCACCAAATCCTCGTCACCCGAGCTCGACCTGCTGGCGACCGTGTCGTCGACCGGCCTGCCGGTGCCCGCCAAGGCGGAGCTGAGCGGTCAGCACCGCCGGATGATGGACTGCGTCATGGCTCAGACCAGGCCGGTAGTCGAGATCGCCGCCGAGCTGAACCTGCCCGTGGGGGTGGCCAGGGTACTGCTCGGAGATCTGCTCGACTACGGCCTGGTGTCGGCCCGGCCGCCGCTCGCCAAAGCGACGACCCCTACGGAGAGTTTGCTCAGAGAGGTCATCAACGGTCTACGGGCGCTCTAGTTCGCTGACGTCATCGTCCTCAAAGAGTGCTCGACCAGCGTGACCATGACCTCCTTGGCCGAGGTGCGCCGCCGTACGTCACAGAGCAGCACGGGCACGTCGTCGTCCAGGTCGAGCGCGATCCGCACGTCGTCCACGCTGTGCCGGTCGGCGCCGTCGAAGCAGTTGACGGCCACCACGAACGGCGTGCCGCGCTGCTCGAAGTAGTCGACGGACGGGAAGCAGTCGGTCAGCCGCCGGGTGTCGGCGATCACGACGGCCCCGAGCGCGCCGTAGGACAGCTCGTCCCACATGAACCAGAACCGTTCCTGCCCCGGGGTACCGAACAGGTAGACGACAAGCCCTTCGCGGATCGTGATACGGCCGAAGTCCATCGCGACGGTGGTGGTGGTCTTGGCCTCCACACCGTCGAGATCGTCGACGCCGACGCCGCGATCGGAGAGCACCTCCTCCGTGCGTAACGGCCTGATCTCGCTGATCGCGCCGACCAGCGTGGTCTTGCCCACGCCGAACCCCCCGGCGATCAGAATCTTCAGCGCGACGGGGTCCTCAGAGAGCACGGAGTCCATTGATCACTTCCTTGAGAATGCGCTCATTCGGGCGCGGTCCCTTTTCCGAGGGGGACGACACCGAGATGAGGCCGTGGTCACGCAGGTCGCCGAGCAGCACCCGGACGACGCCTACGGGCAGATCGAGCTCGACGGCCACGTCGGCCACCGTGATCGGGTTACGCGCTGCCCGCAGGATGAGCAATTGCTCGGGTTCGAGATCGTACGCCTCCGTGTCTCCGACGACGGAGACGATCGCCATGAGGTCGAACGCCTCCCCGGAGGTTCTGGTGCGCCCGCGAATGAGGGCGTAGGGCCGGACGACCGGCCCCGCGTCCTCGTCAAGCCACCGCGGGGGTTCGTTCATGACGATGTCGCCCTGGGGTTGGTGGATATGTGCTGCCCCACCCGCTTGACGAGCATCGCCATCTCGTAGGCGATGTGGCCGACGTCGACGTTGGCGTCGGCCAGTACGGCCAGGCAGGTGCCCTTCCCCGCCGCCGTCACGAAGAGGAACGCCGACTCCATCTCGACGATGGTCTGGCGCACGTCGCCGCCGCCGAAGTGCCGTCCCGTGCCGCGGGCCAGGCTCTGGAACCCGGCGGCCACGGCCGACAGGTGCTCGGCGTCCTCGCGGCTCAGCCCCTTGGAGTAGCCGACCGCGAGGCCGTCGGTCGACAGGATGACGGCCTGGCGTACTGCTGCGACCCTGGTCGTCAGGTCGTCGAGGAGCCAGTTCAGCTCACCGGTGTTGGTCGTCGGCACACTCATGCCTCCCCCTCCTCATTCGCTTCTTCTCGGGCGCGCTGGGTTCCCCGCTGGTAGGCGGAGAACAGGTCCCGTACCTCATCGGGAGAGCGCTCTGTCTTCGCTTCCGGTTCCGGCTCAGGCGGTTCGTCCGTCTTGAGCTGGGGTGCCAGATTTGCCTGTTTCACTCGCCTTGGCAGCCCGGCATGCGTGCCGTTCACCACCGCGAGCGTCTTCTTCTTGGTACGGCTGGGCAGCACGGGTGCCTCCCCGTCGCCGCCCGCCTCGAGTGCGGCCTGGTCGTGGACCAGCCCGCGCGGCACCAGCACGATCGCGGTGGTGCCGCCGAAGGGAGAACGGCGCATCAGCACCTGGATGCCGTGCCGTTCGGCCAGCCTGGCCACCACGAACAGGCCGAGCCGGTCACTGTCGGCCAGGTCGAACTCCGGCGGGTTGGTCAGCAGCGCGTTGAACGCCGCGTACTCGCCCGGAGACAGCCCCAGCCCTCTGTCCTCCACCTCGATCGCGTAACCGTTGCTCACCAGGTCGCCGCGGACGACCACGGTGGTGGTCGGTGGAGAGTAGATGGTGGCGTTCTCGACCAGCTCGGCGACCAGGTGGGTGAGGTCGGCGGCGGCGGCTCCGTCGAGCGCGCTGCCGGGCATGGCCTCGACGGTGACCCTGGTGTAGTCCTCGACCTCGGCGATCGCCGCCCGGACGATGTCGACCGCGGGCACCGGCTTGCGCCAGGCCCGGCCGGGGGCGGAGCCGGACAGGATGATCAGGCTCTCCGCGTGACGCCGCATGCGCGTCGTCAGGTGGTCGAGGCGGAAGAGCTCCTCCAGCCGGTCAGGGTCGTGCGTACGGCGCTGCATGCCGTCGAGCAGCGCGAGCTGGCGGTGCAGCAGGCCCTGCTTGCGCCGGGCGAGGTTGAGGAACACCTGGCCGATGCCGCGGCGCATCGCGGCCTGGCTCACGGCGGCCTGTACGGCGGTGCGCTGCACGGAGCCGAACGCCTTGGCCACGTCGACGATCTCGGCCGCGCCGCTGACCTTGAGCGGCTTGGCCTCCTTCTTGACGTTGACCTCTTCGCCCCGGCTCAGCCGGTCGACCAGGCCGGGCAGCCGGTTGTCGGACAGCTCCACGGCCGCGGACCTGAGCGCGGCCAGTTCGCCGGCGAGGCGGCGGCCGAAGCGTACGGAGATGATGATCGAGGCGAGCACGGCGATCAGCCCGAGACCGCCCGCGGTGCCGATCTTCACCATGGTGCTGGTGGCGGAGTCGAGCGCGCGCTCGCTCAGCACCTCGCCGGACGACGCGCCGAGCTTGTCGAGCTGCGCCGTGAGCCGGTCCACGGTCGCGTTCCACGTCGCGCCGTCGGCGGGTGGGGCGCCGCTCGCGATGATGCGCGCCTCCATGGCGGTGAAGTCCCTGAACGGCTCACCGGCGAAGATCTGCTCGTACGGCCGGCGGAGCGCCGTGTCGAGCCCGGCCTGGCCACGGGCGCTGAGGAACCTGCGGCTCGCGACGTACTCGGTGAACGCCGTGAGCTCCGGCTCGGTGAGCCGGCGGTCGATGAGCGCGCCGCTGACCAGCGCGTGCTCGCGGGCGATGATCTCCCGGGCGTTGCCCATGGCCTGCAGCGACGACGCCTGCTGGAAGAGCGGCAGGTCGGGCACCGAGACGAGTTGGTCGTAGAGCCGGAAGATGGCGTCGAGGACCCGGTTGTACTCGTTGAGGCTGGTCAGCCGGGAGCTGATGCCGCCGTCGATGTCGGCGCGGATGGAGCCGAGCCGGTTCAGCTCCGCGGTGAGGGTGTCGAGCGCGTCGCGCAGGTTGTCCTTGATCGCGTCACCCGCTGTCACGGCGGACTTCTGGAAGTCGGCCACGGACTTGTCGGTGCGGGCGCGCTGTGTCCCGAGCTCCTGGGTGAGTTGACGGGTGGTGACCGCCACGGCCGATTGGGCCCGCTCGGCTTGGAGCTGTAAGCCCAGGTCGGTGGAGGTGATGCCGATCGTCTGATAAAGCGTGTTGGCTCTTAGCAGGGCCTGGCCGTCACCCACGGTGAGATTGAGGGCAAAGCCCCAGAGCGCACTCAGAGACAGGAGGGGTAGCAACAGCAATAAGAAGATCTTGAACCGAATTGACCGGTTATGCGAGCCCATGTCCCAACCTCGGAGTCGAGGGGTATTTGCACACTCTGTGTAAACACACCTCCGGAAGATCGCACAGGAGACTAGCACCGATTATGCTTCCGGCGCAGTGGGAGGAACGCGTTGATTAGCGTGATTACTGGGGCGAGTGCCGGCATCGGCGCCGCGGCGGCGGCCGAGCTGTCACGACGGGGGCACCGGGTAGTGCTCGTCGGTCGGGACGAGGCTCGGCTCAAGGCCGTGGCCGACGGATTGAGCGGGCCGGAAGCCGATGTTTTGACCTGCGACTACACATCGCTTGACGACGTTCGTAGGCTCGCGGCGGTGTTGCGTGAGCGTTATGACCGAATTGCCGTACTGGCCAACAACGCGGGCGTCATGAGTCCGGGGCGCCAGATTACTGTGGACGGTCACGAGCTGATGGTTCAGGTCAACCATCTTGCCCCCTTTCTGTTGACCGATTCTCTAACAGATCGGGTCGACAGGGTAGTCACCACTTCTTCACGGGCGGGCAGAAGCGGCCGGCTCGACCCGGACGACCTGTCGCGTGAGCGGCGACGATGGAACGGCTGGCTCCAGTACGGCGACACGAAACAGGCGAACGCCCTGTTCACGGTCGGGTTGGCGGCTCGGGGGGTGGCGGCCACCTGTTTCCATCCCGGCGTGATCCGCACCGGGTTCGCGGCGCAGACGTGGATCATGCGGATGTTCCTGGCCGTGCCCGGCTACGCCAAGCCGCCCGAGTACGGCGCGCGCACGCTGGTGCACCTGGCCACGCACACCGACGGCGAGCGGCGCGCCGGAGCCTACTTCGCGAAGCGCGCCCCGGAGCCGGTCCCGTCCGCGATGTCCGACCCCGCCCTGGCCGAACGCCTCTGGCAGGCCAGCCTCACGGCCCTGAAGAGCTGACGCGGGCAGGCCGTCTCGGCGCCCTAGAGGGCTGACGCGCGCTGAACAGCTGACCCCAGCCTCAGCGCCCTGAGCGGCTGACGGAGCGCAGCCAGAGCAGCGCGACCAGCGAGATCGCCAGGAGCCCCGCCCACTCCAGGATCGTGTAGACGTGCACCTGCGCCGCGGTGACGCCGGGCACCCTGCCGATGCGCAGCAGCTGGAACTGCCACACCTGCCCGGTCAGTACCAGCGTGATCGCGATGGCGATGGCGTTCATCGAGTCCCACAACGCGTGGAGCAGCGAGACCCCGAGATAGGCGAGCACCACCCGCCCCTTGAGCCGGCCCCCGGCGGAGAAGAGCACCCCGCCCACGATGGCCGTCCACAGACCGTGGCCGACGGGCGACAGGACCCCGCGCAGCACCTCGGTCTCGACGAGTTGCGACAGCGACAGCCCGGCCGAGGTGAAGAGCGAGTTGAAGGCGTACCCGGCGCTCTCCAGCGCGGCGAAGCCGAAGCCCACGGTCGCGCCGAGCACCAGGCCGTCCTTGGTCGTCCGGCGGATCAGCCGCCGCGAGACGAACATCAGTGCCGCCAGCTTGACGCCCTCCTCGATCAGCCCCACCACCACGTACATCAGGAGCGACGGCCGGACCAGCCAGCTCTCCAGCAGGGACGCGCCGAGCACCCCCAGCGCGCCGCCGGTCACGAACGCGCCGAACATCGTCTCGACCGTCACCTCGGGCGAGCGCGCGCGCCCGTAGGCCCAGGTCACGAAGGTGACCGGGACCAGGAAGCTGCCGAACAGCACCACCGTCGGCACGAGGTTGGAGTTGGCGGTCCACGCGGTGACGATCACACTCGCCACCCAGAGCACGAGGCCGACCAGGAAGACGCGTAGCCATGGCCTCACGTCGGCAGTTCGCTGATGGCCCGATGGGCGGCGGTGATGGCCGCGTCGGCCCGGGAGGCCGGCACCGAGTCGCAGTTGGCGATCGCGATCCTGCCGAACCGCCGGCGGGCGAGGTCGGCGGGGAACGGGCCGTCCGGGTAGAAGGAGTTCCACGGGCGGCAGTACTCCGGGGCGTAGCCGTGGCCCCAGCGGTTGACCGTGATCGCCTCTATGTCCGCGGCCGGGTCGAAGCCGCCGGGGCCGAGCAGCCGGGCGAGCTGGTCGCGGATGGTGTACTCCAGGCGGCTGTAGGGCGTGTTGAGCAGCTCGTTCCGGCCCGTGGCGGCACCCGCGGCCGGACCCAGCTCCGAGCGGCACGTGGCGGCCAGCATGCGTACGTTGATCGGGTTGCCGGGCTTCGTCGGGCAGTCGTAGCCGGGCATGGTGACCGGGTGGTCGAGCTCCGACAGGCACCAGTAGGCGCCCGTCCAGCGGGTGCGGTCGATGCCGAGGCGCTGCCACGCCTCCCAGTCGCGCAGTTGCACCATGGCGTCCACCACCGGCATCTTGACCGCGTCGCGCAGCGCCTGCTTCTGGTCCTCGGGCAGGTCGGGGACGAGGTAAGGGATGACCATGTTCCAGCAGGCCAGGACGACCGCTCCGGCGCGGACCGTACGCACCCGGTAGCCGTCGAAGTAGCCGACGGTCGCGGTGCCCGCCGTGTCGGCCGGGCCGTCGTTGCGCGCGCTGACGGCCGTGCTCGACAGCCGGAAGCGGACCCGGTTCGCGGGCAGGTCGAGGCGGCCGTAGTCGAAGGAGGCGGTGGTGATGCCGTCCATGGAGGTGGAATCGGTGAAGCCGGGGATCATCCGGCCGACCATCATGCGGACCAGCGCCTGGTTGCCTTCGGGGAAGTGGTAGATGTTCGGGTCGGCCGCCTTCCACTCCTTCTTCATGCTCGGCGAGCTGAACCGCGAGGGCTTGCCGCCGTCCAGCCCCAGGCCGCCGAAGCCGGGGTAGTCGCTGCCCCAGGCGTCGATCGCGCCGAACGTCTGCGTGCCGTACCCCCACATGACGCTCGGCATGGTCCGGCAGAAGAGCTCGACGTCGGGGTGCGCCCGGCAGACCTTCAGCAGGAAGTCCGAGTAGGTCAGCGCCGCCAGCCGCTCCTCCTTCCGCTCCTGCGACAGGCCGGGGAACCAGTCGCGCGGCTTGTCGTACAGCATGACGAGGTCCTTCTTGGCCTGCTCGGCGATCGGCAGCCCCTTGACCCACTCCTCGGTCCGCGTCTTTGGGGCGATGCGGACGAGAGCGTCCGTCCGGAACGTCTCCCGGTCGCACATCACGCCGCGATGCATCCCGAGCTCGCCGTAGAGGCGTTGGTCGAAGTACCGGTCGAACCGCTTCAGCTCGATGCCGAGCCGGTGGAGCAGCTCCTTGCCCTCGGGCGTCCACACCGAAGGCGTCCGGATCGATCGCGAGCCGCCGCAGCCGACCAGCACCCCGTTGCGGCCGGCCGGGTGGAACTCGTTGCGCCGCGCGTGCCCGCCGATCTCGTCGTGGTTGTCCAGGATGAGGATGCGGGCCCCGGGGTTCTGCCGGTGCCACTCGAAGGCCGCGCTCACCCCGCTGATGCCCCCGCCGACCACCACCAGGTCGTAGTGCTCGCCGGTGGGTACGGGCGTGCCCGCGTACTGCCAGAAGCGGCCGTCGCGGAGCGCGTGGGCGACGCTGAGCGACTCCGGGGTGCCGCCCCGCAGTCCGGTCAGGCTCGGCGGAGAGACCTCGGCCCGGGGCACGCCCGGCGGAAAGGTCTCGACGGTGCCCGGCGGGCCCGGTCGCGACGTACAGCCCGCCGACACTCCCAGAGCCAGCGTCCCCACCGCCATGGCGACGCCGTCCAAGAAGTCGCGGCGCGAAATGGGCCGGTCCATCCCGAGGTCGCGCGCCGAGCGCGCGTTCATGTCGCTCATGCGCCGATCCTCAGGACTCCGGGTAAAAGCCGCGTCCTGCCGCGCAGTGCTTCGAGAAACATTTTGCGTGACCTATTACCGCGAATGCCTGTTTGGAGTAGCGTCCGAAATATCACGACGGGGGGAGTCCGGGTGGTCGGCAAGCAGGGCAGGGTCACTGGCAAGATCGGCCCTGGCCTCGTCGGCGAGGTCATGGTCCCGGTCAGAGGAGGCGTGGAGGCTTTCTACGCTCATCCGACCGTGCCTGACGAGGAGTTCTCCGTCGGAACGATCGTGATCGTGGTGGACTACTTCCCACCGCGAACGGTCTATGTGGCCCGAGCACTCGTCTAGGGAGGCCCCCGATGTCCCCCGAGCTCCTTCTTCTCGGCGGCGGCATCCTCGTCGCCGTCATCGTGCTGATCCTGCTCTTCAAGGCCGTGTGGCGGGTCGCCGAGCCCAACGAGGCCCTGATCATCTCGGGTCTCGGCGCGCGCCGGCGCAGCGAGGGCCCCGACAGCCTCGGCTTCAAGATAATCACCGGCAAGGGTACGGCGGTGCTGCCCGGCTTCCAGACGTCCAGGAGGCTGCGCCTGGACACCAGGGCCGCCAACCTCCAGGTCTCCTGCGTCACCCAGCAGGGCATCCCCGTGCACATCCGCGGCGTGGTGATCTACAAGGTGGGCGACGACCTGTCCTCGATCGCCAACGCCGCCCGGCGCTTCCTCGACCAGCAGGACTTCATGACCGGCGCGATCCACGAGCTGTTCACCGGCCACTTGCGCTCGATCATCGGTAACCTCACGGTCGAGGACCTGATCCTCAACCGCGAGCGGCTGACCAGCGAGACCAGGGCGTCGGCCGCCGACGAGATGAGCAAGCTGGGCCTGATCGTCGACTCGCTGCAGATCCAGGAGATCGACGACGAGACCGGCTACATCGTCAACCTCGGCAAGCCGCACGCCGCCAAGGTCGCCTCCGTGGCCCGCATCGCCGAGGCCCAGCGCGACCAGGAGGCCACCGAGGCCGAGCAGGCCGCCGCCGCGCGCAAGGCGGCCGCCGTACGCGAATCCAAGATCAAGCAGGCCGGTTACCAGGCGGAGATGGACCAGGCGGCGGCCAGGGCCAGGCAGGCGGGGCCGCTGTCGGAGGCGACGGCCAGGCAGGAGGTCGTCGTCCAGGAGACCAGGGCCGCCGAGCTGGAGGCGCAGCTGTCGGAGCAGCGGCTGCAGTCGCAGGTCCGCAAGCCCGCCGACGCCAAGGCGTACGAGACCGTCACGCTCTCCCAGGCCGAGCGGGACGCCCGCATCGCCCAGGCCGAGGCGGAGGCGCGGGAGACCGAGCTGCGCGCCGTCGCGCAGGCCTCCCAGGTCAAGCAGGCCGCCGCGGCCGAAGCCGAATCCGTACGGCTGCGCGGCGAGGCGGCGGGCGCGGCCACCAAGGTGGCGGGAGAGGCCGAGGCCCAGGCCGCCAAGGCGCGCGGGCTGGCCCACGCCGAGGCGGCCAAGGCGCTCGGCCTCGCCGAGGCGGCGGCCGCGCAGGCCAAGGGCCTGGCCGAGGCGCAGGCGATCAGCGCGCGGGCGGAGGCGCTGAAGGAGAACCAGGAGGCGGTCATCGCCCAGCAACTGGCCGAGCGCTGGCCCGAGGTGGTCGAGGCGGGCGCCAAGGCGTTCGGCAACGTCGAGCACATGGTGGTGCTCAACGGCGCCCAGGGCGTGGAGGAGATGCTGGCCAAGGCGCTCACCCTTGGCGGCACCGGCCTCGGCCTGGCCAGGGCGCTGCTCAACGGCGCGACCCCGAACGGCTCCGAACCGGAGTCCTCCGGCAAAGCGCAATAACCGGCCCGCCGTCACAAGCAGGTGAGCCGGGAAGTCCCTACGACACTCAGGGGGTAGTCATGGACTTAATTCTCACCGGCGTCATCGTGGCTCTGGCACTTGTCGCGATCGTCGCCTTCAAGCTGATCTGGCGCGTCGCCGAGCCCAACGAGGCGATCATCATCTCCGGCCTGGGCGCGCGGGGCAGGGAGACGCTCGGCTTCAAGATCGTCACGGGGAAGGGCGCGCTGGTCGTGCCGGGGTTCCAGACCGCGCGCCGCATCTCGCTCGACAGCCGGGTCTCGCCGCTCGAAGTCAACTGCGTGACCAAGCAGGGCATCCCCGTACACGTACGCGGGGTGGTCATCTACAAGGTGGGCGACGACTTCGCCTCCGTCGCGAACGCGGCGCGGCGCTTCCTCGACCAGCAGAAGACCGTGGACGACAAGACGCACCAGCTCTTCTCCGGTCACCTGCGCTCGATCATCGGCAACCTCACGGTCGAGGATCTGATCATCAACCGCGACGCGCTCACCAACGAGATCCGCACCTCCTCCTCCGACGAGATGAGCAAGCTGGGCCTGATCGTCGACTCGCTGCAGATTCAGGAGATCGAGGACGCCACCGGCTACATCGTCAACCTCGGCCGCCCGCACGCCGCCGCCGTGTCGGCGCTGGCCAGGACCGCCGAGGCGCAGCGCGACCAGGAGGCCAACAGCGCCGAGCAGGAGGCCCAGATCAAGAAGTCCGCCGCGATCCGCGAGGCCCGCATCCAGCAGGCCGGCTACCAGGCGGAGATGGATCGGGCCGCGGCCAAGGCGAAGCAGGCCGGGCCGCTCGCCGAGGCCACCGCGCGCCAGGAGGTCGTGGTCCAGCAGACGACGGCCGCCGAGCTGGAGGCGGTGCTGGCCGAGAAGCGGCTGGAAGGAGAGGTACGCAGGCCGGCCGACGCGCGGGCCTACGAGCAGGTCACCATCGCCGAGGCGGAGCGGCGGGCCGCCGTGGCGCGGGCTCAGGCCGAGGCGGAGGGCATCCGGCTGCTCGGGGAGGCCGAGGCCGAGGCGACCAGGCTGCGCGGCATGGCCGAGGCGGACGCGGCACGGGCCAAGGGCCTGGCCCAGGCCGACGCCATCAAGGCCCGCGCCGACGCGCTGGCGTCCAACCAGGAGGCGGTCGTCGCCCAGCAGCTGGCCGAGCGCTGGCCCGAGGTGGTCGAGGCGGGCGCCAAGGCGTTCGGCAACGTCGAGCACATGGTGGTGCTCAACGGCGCCCAGGGCGTGGAGGAGATGCTGGCCAAGGCGCTCACGCTCGGCGGCGCCGGTCTGGGCCTGGCCAGGACGCTGCTCAACCGGCCCGCGTCGGAGGCGCCCATAGCCGCCGCCCCCGCCCCTACTCCCAATGGAGCAAACTCCGAGGTCGTTCGCGAATCACCTGAATCACGTGAATAGCGCCGTTGCTCGGCTCGTTACTCCGCGCTTCCTCTAGCGTTTTATTATAAGTCGCTTTAGGGAAGTGGAGAATTCATGCTTAAGGCTCTTTCTCTCATTTGTCTGAGCATGATGGCCATATCGGGATGTGCTGCCGACGAGGTCGTGGGCGCGCCCCTGCCGGACGTGCCCCCGGCCGCCGACCCGTCCGGCACCACGCCCGCCGACCCGTCCGCCGCCCCGTCCCCGTCCCGGTCCGCGCCCGGAGCGGCCAGGCTCCGGGCCGGCCTGCTGCCCACCCCCAAGGGCATGAGCCTGACCTACGGGCCGGAGGCCGGGGCGTTCGGCTCGCTCAAGTCCACCAGGCAAGGGCTCGCGGCCGTGCGCCAGGCCAAGCTCGACCGGCCAGAGTGCGGCGGGGCCGGTCAGCTGGACCTGACCAAGCCCGAGGTCGCGGAGGCGCCCGCCGCCGTGGTCGCCTTCTCCTCCGGCAGCGACTCGATCACCCAGGCACTGGTGTCGATGCCCGCCTCCGCCTTCCCCGCGCCGCTGCCCGCGCAGTGCGCCTCCTACGGGGCCGACGTGCACGGCACGCGGGTGACCTACCGTACGCGCGACCTGGGCATGCCCACGCGGGGCGAGGAGTCCCGGGCCTACCTGACCACCGCGTCGGGCGGTCACGGCGACGCGCAGGTCGGTTCGGTCGTCATCCGGCGCGGCAAGGTCATCATGAGCATGCTCGTCGTCGGCCGGAAGGTGGCGCCCGCCGACCTGTTCGAACTCGCCGGCCTTGCCGACCAGAACCTGGCCCGCATCACCAGATAAAACTAAACAAGCACGTGATCGTCCGGCCGGCCCACAAAGGAGAATTGCGCGTTCCGCGTCAGCTTGATGTGGTCGGCCTGCCAGGTGTGCATGGAGGCGTCGGCGCTGCGCCAGTAGACGAAGTTGAACCGGTCCGCGGAGTAGATCTTGACGCTGTCCTCCTTCAGCCTGCGGACCAGGTGCGTGTCCTCGCCCCGGGTGATGTCCGCGAAGCCGTACGACCGGAACATGTCCGCCTTGCCGAGGAACGTCCCGCCCTGCACGAGGAACGAGTACCGGTGCTCCAGCCCCGGCAGCCGCAGCATCGTGGTGTTGAGGCCCTCGAAGTAGGAGTAGTGGGCACCCTTGCCGACCAGCTCCGCGTCGGTGTAGTCGAAGGCCCTGACCAGGTCCGACAGGTAGTGCTCGCCGTACAGGTTGTCGTCGTCCATCTTGGCGATCAGGTCGCCTTCGGCGGCTGAGATGCCCAGGTTCATGCAGGCGCCCAGCGACAGCTCAGCGGAGGCGGGCAGGACGACGACATCGGAGATGCCCGCCATGCGGGCCTTGTCGGCCACCACCACCGGGTCGATGTCCAGGCCGTGCAGGACCATGACGAGCTGCAGCGGCCGGTGGATCTGCTTGGCCACCGAGGAGATCGCGTGCTCGATCTGCGCGGCCCGGTTGGTCGGCAGCACCACGGAGATCGACCGGGCCCCGGTGGTGACGGGCCGCCCCAAGAACCGGAGTATCTGGTCCACCCGATGTGTGAACAGGTGCTTGTCGAACACCTCGCGCATCGCCAGGTGCCCCATGCGGGCCCGCAGCTCCGGGCTGTTGATCAGGTGCAGCACCTGGTTGTACGACTCGACCGGCTCGCGGGCGATCGGCAGCAGCTCGCCGAACGTCTCCTCGATCGCCCTGGACCACCCGGAGACGACCGGCGTGGAGCAGGCCGACAGCTCGAACACGCGGCGCGCGCACATCGTGGGCGAGTCGAGCACCGAGTTGACGTTGAGGAAGACCTTGTACATCCGGTAGGCCGCGAGCATCTGGTCGTAGGGGAGCTCGCCCACGATGTGCGGGCGATACTTCTCCGGCCAGGCGTACTTCTCGTCGACCTCGCCGTTGCGGGCGAAGATGTGCAGGCCCAGCTCGCGGATCGGGTCGATGACCGTCTCCATCTGCTCGCGGCGCTCGGGGTGCTTGTCGCGGAAGTACATGCCGGCGAAGACGACGTCGTGCAGGCGGCCCTGCTTCTGCTGGATCGGGTTGTGCACGCGGGGCTGGGCAGCGAACTGGAGCACGTCCACCCGATCGTGGCCCAAAGTTTCACGATATTTCGGGACCATGTCACCGTCGCAGGTGAACACGTAGTCGAACAGCTTGGCCGTGTCGATGAAGAACTCGAAGTTCGGCGGGTCCTCCTTGTTCCAGAAGACCGTCGGGATCCCCTCGGCGCGGCACCACGCCACGAGGTCGCGCAGCGGGTCCTTGGGGGCGTTCGTCCCGGTCATCTGGTAGCGCCAGCGGCCCTGGTTCCCGTGCCAGGCCGACTCGCAGAACAGCAGGTCAGGCCGCTTCTCGGCGAAGATCTCCGGCCAGTCCTTGAGCCCGAACTCGATCTGGTCCCACTCGTACCTGAACGCCAGCCGGGAGAAGTCGTCCAGGATGACGGCGACCTTGAGGTCCGGCCGGTTCACCGGCCCGGCCGGCCACTTCACGGTCGGCACCTCGACCAGCGGCGGCCGGTGGTTGGCCGCCGCGACGGCCAAGGTGACCGGGATCGGGGCCTTGGGTGCCCGGTCCTTGGACCTGACCGCCTCCAGCACCTTGCCCGGGCTCTTCGACCCCAGCGCCTCACCCAGCTTGAACGTCCGCTTGGCCTGGGTGGCTTCCAGCTTCCACGTGGCATAGGCGGCCTTGGCCTCGGCTATCTCCAGCCGCCGGCGCAGCTCCCTGATGTCCGCTTCGTAGCGCTCGACGAGCTTGCGCTCCTCGGGCAGCCAGTTCACGGGGCCGAGTCGCTGGTACGTGGGCTCTTCAGGGGTTTCGGCCATGGGGATGCACGCCTTATCGCTTAGCGGAGGTATGTCATGGTACGGCGGGGACCGTACGGAATGATGGGGTTATTCGGAACGCGCACCCTGTGCGGCGGGCGAGAGGTTGTCCCCCTTGAGCCAGGCCGAGATGACCCGGGCGATCCGCGGCCCGGCGGCGCCGTCCCACAGCGGCGGCAGCTCACCCGACGGCGTCGAGGCCCCGTCGGCCAGCGCCTTCCCGGCCGCGGCCGGCAGCAGGGCCGGGGTGACCAGGCGGTTGGTCCCATGCGTGATCGTGATCGGCCGCTCGGTGTTGGGCCGGACCGTCAGGCACGGTACGCCCAGCATCGTCGTCTCCTCCTGCACGCCGCCCGAGTCGGTGACCACCAGCGCGGCGCCCCGGACGAGTGAGAGGAAGTCCACATAGCCCAGCGGCTCGATCACCTTGACCGAGGGACCGTCGACCAGGCCCGCCTCGGCCAGCCGGGTACGCCCCCTGGGGTGGATCGGCACCACGATCGGGATCTGGCGGGCGACGTCCAGCACGGCCGAGACCAGCTCCTTGGCCGCCTCGGGGGTGTCGACGTTCGCCGGGCGGTGCAGGGTCGCCACGGCATAACGAGCCGGTATGTCCAGCCGGGCCACCACGGGCGCCGGATCCAGCGAGGGCAGCGCGGAGAAGAGGCTGTCGATCATGGGGTTGCCCACCAGGTGCACCTTGGCGGCGGGCACGCCCTCGGCGGCCAGGTGCGAGAGCGCGTCGGGCGAGGTGGCGAAGAGCAGGTCCGACAGGGAGTCGGTGACGATCCTGTTGACCTCCTCCGGCATGCCCCGGTCGAACGAGCGCAGGCCCGCCTCGACGTGCGCGGTGCGTACGCCCAGCTTGGCGCAGACCAGGATCGCGGCCAGCGTCGAGTTCACGTCGCCGTAGACCACCACCAGATCGGGGTCGTGCTCCAGGACGACCTCCTCCAGGCCGACGAGCAGCGCCGCGGTCTGCTTCGCGTGACTGCCCGAACCGACACCCAGATTGGCCACCGGCTCCGGCAGTCCGAGGTCGGCGAAGAACACGTCGGACATCAGCGCGTCATAGTGCTGACCGGTGTGGATGATGCCCTGCCGCACGCCGAGTTCACCGAGTGCCCGCACCACCGGGGCCGCTTTCACGAAGTTGGGACGGGCGCCCAGAACGTGCAGGACCAGGGGGTTCTCCCTCATTGACCTCGCCTTTCATAGCGGAAGGGAAAAAACGCTGCCTATGGTACGGTCACCGCGTGGCATCCGACGCCAGTCGTGAAGACTCCCCAAGACCAAACGGCAAGGTTTCCGCCAAGTCCGCTAGAGCCGGTGTCGGCGGCCTCATCAGGGGCTTCGTGCAGCACCCGATCATCGTCTCCCGCGTCGTCATGACGAAGGTGAAGGCCGACCCGGTGCGCGTGGCCCAGGCGGCGGCCGAGTCGCTCCCGCCCGCCCTCCGCCCCGTCGTGGGCAAGGTCGCCTGGCCGGCCGCCCGCCGGGCCAGGCGCGCGGTCCGCAAGTTCAGCATGCGGGTGCTCAAGGGGCCGTGGAACGAGGCCAAGGAGCACTGGGACCAGGGCCGGGTCAGCCAGGCCGCGGCCGTGCTCGAAGAACACACCAAATACCCCTTCGTCAAGCGCAGGGCCGCCTACTACCGGGGTGAGCTGGCCGCGATCAGCCCCGACCCGATCCCGCCGCAGCCCAAGGTGGCCGTCGTGGACCGGGTGGCCGGGCGGGTCCTGCACTGCGTGACCAACGCCCTGCCGTACACACAGGCCGGCTACACGGTCCGTACGCACCGCATCGTCATGGCGCAGCAGGCCAAGGGCCTGGATCCGCACGTGGTGACCAGCTGGGGCTGGCCGATGCTGCAGGGGCACGCCGACGCGCCGCCGTTCGAGGAGCTCGACGGGATCCCCTACTACCGGCTGCTGCCCGACGGGCACGGCGAGATGCCGTTCGAGACCCGCGGGCGGATCATCAAGGGCGCCGAGGGCGTCACCAAGCTCGTCGCGGAGCTGCGGCCCCAGGTCCTGCACGCCGCCACCGACCACCGCAACGGCTCCATCGCGCACGCCGTACGCGAGCGGACCGGCACGCCGTTCGTCTACGAGGTCCGCGGCTTCCTGGAGGAGACCTGGGCCTCCCGCGACCCCGGCCGGATCGGCAGCGAGCGCCATGTGCTCCAGCGCGAGCGCGAGGCGTTCCTGATGCGCGAGGCCGACGCGGTCGTCACGCTGGCCGAGACGATGGCCACGGAGATCGTCGAGCGGGGCGTGCCCAGGGAGCGGATCTTCCTGGCGCCCAACGCGGTCGACGACTCGCTGCTCACGGCCTCCTACGACGGCGAGGCGTTCAGAGCGGGCATGGGCATCGCGAAGGACGAGATCGTCGTCGGGTCGGTGTCCAGCATCGTGGGCTACGAGGGGTTCGCGACGCTGCTGCGGGCCGCGGCGCTGCTGCGCGACGAGGGCACGCCGGTGCGGGTGCTCATCGTGGGCGACGGCACCGAGCGCGAGAACCTGCTGGAGCTGGTCGGCGAGCTGGGGCTGATGAGCGCGCTCCTGCCGGGTCGTGTGGGCCCGGACGAGGCGCTGCAGGCCCAGGCGGCCATCGACATCTTCTCCTGTCCCCGCGAGGACCTGCGGGTGACCCGGCTCGTCACGCCGCTGAAGCCCGTCGAGGCGATGGCGCTCGGCAAGCCGGTCGTGCTCAGCGACCTGCCCGCGCTGTCGGAGCTGGTCGGATCCGACGGCGCCGGGCTGCTGGTGCCGCCGGGCGATCCGGAGGCATTGGCCAAGGCGCTCGCCGCGCTCAGGGAGGATCCTGCCAGGCGCGCGGCGATGGGTGAGGCGGGCCGGGCAGAGGTGGCCGCCAAGCGTACTTGGGGCCGAGTTGCCGAAACTTACCGGTCTCTCTACCGCTCCATTACCGAACGATGACCTTCAGATTGGCTGTCTGTTGTGACGGGTTCGGTCGCATTAGGCGTGAGCTAGGTGGACTTGAGATAGCCTTTGCGACCATGAAGTGTTGTTTCCGGCTCTCTAAGGCACTGCTGTGACAGAAATCGACTTGGCGGTCATCGGCCTGGGCTACGTCGGCATGCCGCTCGCCAAGGAGGCGGTCGCGGCCGGTCTGCGGGTCGTCGGCGTGGACGTCGACCCCCGCAAGGTCGACGCGCTCAACGCCGGTCAGTCCTACATCGATGACCTGACCGATGCCGATCTCGAGCACATGCTGACCAACGGGTTCAGCGCCACGCTCGATGAGTCCGTGCTGGCCAAGAGCAACACGATCGTCATCTGCGTGCCCACTCCGCTGGACGAGGACCACCGACCGGACCTGTCCGCCGTCGAGGGCGCCACGGGGACGGTCGCGCGCAATCTGAGCAAGGGCACGCTGGTCGTGCTCGAGTCCACGACGTGGCCGGGCACCACCGACGAGGTGGCCCGCCCGATTCTCGAGACCTCGGGCCTGGCCGCGGGGGAAGACTTCTTCCTGGCCTTCTCGCCGGAGCGGATCGACCCGGGCAACCCCAAGTTCGGGCTGCGCAACACGCCCAAGGTGGTCGGGGGCTACACGAGCACCTGCCGTGACCGCGCGACGGCGTTCTACGGCCAGTTCATCGAGCAGGTCGTGCCGGTCAGCGGCACGCGCGAGGCCGAGATGGCCAAGCTGCTCGAGAACACCTACCGGCACGTCAACATCGCCCTCGTCAACGAGATGGCGATCTTCTGCGACGAGCTGGGGATCGACCTGTGGGAGTCGATCGAGGCCGCGGCCACCAAGCCGTTCGGCTTCCAGAAGTTCCTGCCCGGTCCCGGCGTCGGGGGGCACTGCATCCCCGTCGACCCGTCGTACCTGTCGTACACGGTGCGCAAGCTCGGCTACCCGTTCAGGTTCGTCGAGCTGGCCCAGGAGATCAACGAGCGGATGCCGTCCTATGTGGTGGCACGGGTACAGCGTCTGCTCAACAGGCATAAAAAGGCCGTAAATGGCGCCAAGGTGGTTATGCTCGGCGTGACCTACAAGCCGGACATCGCCGATGAACGGGAGACCCCGGCCCTGCCGGTGGCGCGCGCGCTGCTGGAACTGGGGGCCGAGCTCACGTTCGCGGACCCGCATGTCAAGGAGTGGTCGGTCGACGGCACCCCGGTGCCCCGTGAAGAGGACCTGGCCGAGGCCGTGGTCGGCGCCGACGTGACGCTGCTGCTGCAGCAGCACGCCGCGTTCGACCTCGACATGGTCGAGGCTAAGGCCAGGCTCGTGCTCGACACCCGCGGTGTTCTCACCGAGGGTGAACGCGTCGAGCGGCTGTAGCGACGGAGGGCTGCGCGCAGTGCACGTGCTCGTCATGACGGTGGTGCATAACCCCGAGGACGCGAGGATCCTGCATAGGCAGATCCGTGCCCTCGTGGATGCAGGTCATGAGGTCACGTATGCCGCCTCGTTCACCGCCCACGGGGTCGTGCCTCGTCCTTGGGTCAACGGCGTCGATCTGCCCAGGGCCGCGCAGCGTAAGCGCATGGCCGGAGTCTGGGCCGCCCGCAGGCTGTTCAAGCGCATGCGGCGCAAGGTCGACATCGTGCTGATCCACGATCCGGAGTTGCTGTTCGCGATCTGGGGCGTGCGCAACCGCCCGCCCGTGGTCTGGGACGTCCACGAGGACACCCCCGCGACGCTCTCCCTCAAGCCGTGGCTGCCGTCGCTGCTGCGGCCCCCGGTACGCTTCCTCGCCCGCATGCTGGAGGGCACGGCCGAGCGCCACCTGCACCTGCTGCTGGCCGAGACGGCCTACGCGGGCCGGTTCAAGCACGCCCACCTGATCGTGCCGAACGAGACCTGGGTCCCCGACTCGGTCACGCCGCCCGGCGACGACCGGGTGGTGTACCTGGGCTGGCTGTCCAGGGCCCGGGGCGTGATGGAGGCCGTCGAGGTGGCCCGGTTGCTCCAGCCGTACCGGGTGGCGGTGGAGCTGATCGGCTACGCCGACCCGTACAGCCGGCCGATGCTCAACCAGGCCGTCACGGAGGGCCTGCTGGAGTGGCGCGACTTCATGCCGAACGACGAAGCGCTGAAGCGGCTCGACGGCGCGCTGGCCGGGCTCTCGCTGCTGCACGACGAGCCGAACTACCGCCACTCGATGCCCACGAAGATCGTCGAGTACATGGCCCACGGCATCCCGGTCATCACGACGCCGTCTCCCCGCGCGGTCGAGCTGGTCGAGCGGTATGACAGCGGCGTGGTCGTCCCGTGGGAGGACCCGAAGGCCGTGGCCCAGGCCGTACTGACGCTGAGGGACGACGTACGGGAGCGGCGGGCGCAGGGCGCGCGCGGCTACGCGGCGGCCCGCGCGAACCACCACTGGCCCAACTCGGCCAAGCGGTTCGTGGCCCAGCTCGAATCGTGGGCCGGCGTCAAGAACTAGCGGCTTATCCTCGGCAGATCACTAAGGCGGTAGGTTCCTCAACGTGCGCTGGCTTCTCGTGCTTCTCGGCGCTGCGATCCTGGCCGCCGTCGCGGCCGTGATCGTCGTGCTGCCCAACGACGAACCTCCGAAGAAGACCAGCCAGCAGGCCAAGGCGACGCCGACCCGCACGGAGCCCACGCCTAAGGTGAGCGAGGTCACCGACCGGTGTGGAACGTTCGAGACCAAGGAGAAGGCTCCCTACGCCGTCACCGGCTACTGGATCACCCCCAAGTCCAACCCCTGCACCTGGCGCCACCAGATGGAGGACATCCACAACCTCGGCGGCGACACGGTCATCAGGATCGGTTACGGCCTGCAGTTTCGTACCTCCGACGACGAGGGCCGCGTGCAGACCAAGGACGGACAGCTCGACCCGCTCTACAAGGACTGCGTGGAAGACGGCCGGAGCTGCCGCGACGCGGCCGAGCTCGACCTTCAGAAGGCGAACCCGAAGAACCGGATCGCCCGCACATACGTCTACCGCACCGATGAGTCGTTCGGTCCCGGCCTGTTCCGCTGCCCCCAGATGGAACGCAAGATCACCGTGGGCAAGCGGGTGTACTTCCGCGTGCTCACCCCGATGGACGGCTCCGACGACGCCACCTGCGACTTCACCAAGCCCAAGCCGTACGACCTGATCCTCGTCGCCGGCTCGGACACCGACAGCCTGACGCAACTCCTCGACCTCGGCGAGCAGTTCGGTGTGCAGGTCTTCCCGGCGCTGCCGCTCGCGCCGCGCGACCCCGTGACCCCGACCAGGGCCAACAAAAAGCACATCGACACACTTCGGACGCTGACCCGCCGCATCCTGCAGGACTACGGGGCGCGCTTCGCCGGGCGCACCTCGCTCGGTGGCGTCTACCAGCCGTTCGAGGTGCAGATGGCCGACACGCTCGCTGGCAACCCCACCCTTGAGGTGTACGCCGAGCAGCACCAGATCGTGGAGCAGGAGCTGGGCAAGCCCATCCTCATCAGCCCCTACCTCGACGCCCGCAAGCGCGTCCCCTTCGGGCAGACGCCCAAACAGGTGGCCGCGGCGTTCGTGGCGCTGGCCAAGACCGGGGTGGGCATCATCGCGCCGCAGGACAGCCGCGGCACCGGCAAGGTGGGCCTGTTCTGGCCCGACCAGCGCGACACCGAGGTCGACGAGCGGCTGCGGCCCGTCGTGGGCGAGACCACGTACGGCACCGCTTACCACGGCTCGACGCGCGACTACTACCGCGAGATGTCCGCCGCCCGCGACCAGATGCTCCAGGCGGGCTTCGACGTGCAGCTCTGGGCGAATGTCGAGGCGTTCGAGCCCTCCGGTGATCGCCCGTGCGCCCCGCAGGGCACCCGCGGTCAGACCGACAAGAAACGCCTCGACCAGGCCGTCACCATGGCCGGCAGGTACGTTCAGAAAATTGTCTCCTACATGTGGAGCGACTTCCTGACCTGCGGCTCCCCGTCGCTGGAAACGCAGATCAGCCAGGACTGGCAGCGCCCGATCGCGGTGGACGCCATCCGGCGCTCCCGCGACATCCAGGACGGGGTGGAGGTGCGCGGGTACAACCTCAAGGACGGCACGGTCACCCTCCAGTACGGGGACGAGCTGAAGGAACTGGTGATCTCCGCCGTGGGCTGGCTCGACGAGGACCCGCTGGAGGATCTGCCGGAGGGCATGCAGACGGCGTGGGTGCCGTTCGACTGGGCCCAGGTGCCGCCGGACGAATGGGTCAAGGTCGGCGTGAAACTCCCCACGGGGAAGGCCACCACGGAGCCGCTCCACGTCCGCATCGCGGCGTGAGCGCGCCCGCCGCTGAGGGCGACCTGGGCCGGTCGGCGTGTAACGTGCCTGCCATGGTCCCGAGCATCCCGGTGAGCGTCGATCTGGTCGTGCTCACCGTGCGCTGCCAGGCCCTGTGCGCCCTCGTGTGGCGCCGGGACAACCCGCCGTTCCTGCGGCGCTGGTCGCTGCCTGGCGGCTTCATCCAGCTCGACGAGGACCTCCCCGCGGCGGCCCAGCGCATCCTGGCCGAACGCGCCGGCCTCCCCGGCGCCCCGGTGCACCTGGAGCAGCTCCAGACCTACGGCTACCCGGACCGCGACCCCCGCCAGCGCGTGGTCAGCGTCGCCTACCTCGGCCTGGCCCCGGACCTGCCGGCCTCGGAGAAGGCCCACATGAGCTGGCAGCCCGTCGACGCCCTGTCGGTGATGGCCTTCGACCACCGGCGCATCATGCTGGACGGCATCGAGCGGGCGCGGGCGAAGCTCGAATACACCTCGCTGGGCGCCGCCTTCTGCCCGCCGGAGTTCACGGTGGCGGACCTGCGGCGCGTGTACGAGATCGTCTGGGGCCGTCCCCTGGACCCGCGCAACTTCCACCGCAAGGTCACCAAGGCGGAAGGCTTCCTGGTCGAGACGGGTGCCACCACCACCCGCGACGGCGGCCGCCCGGCCAAACTCCACCGCCGCGGCCCCGCCGAGCTGCTCCACCCCCCGATGCTGCGCTCCTTGAAGGAATAGCTCCATGAAGGAACAGCACCCGGACCTAGGGGCGGCGCCTCAGGCGGCGATCAAGGCGGAGCGCGGCCGCCCTTAGGAGAGGGTCGATCCGCGCCCGGCGGGGCTCGGCGGTGGATGGTCGCGGATCCGCAGGTCCCGGTTGACGGTCTCCAGTCCCAGGTTTCCGCGGGCAGGCGCCGGAGCGGTGCACGATCTCCGTGTTCTTGGTTGTCGGCCCTCTGTATGGCGAGGTTGAATAGATTTTGAATCGTTTATCATTTGGGGGAGTGATGATCGAGGAACGCGCCTACCTGCGACGCCTGATCCCCACACAGGAGTCCGTCGCCGAACTGCCGGCGGCGGCATGACCCGGCCCAGGATCGCCGTGTCGAGCTGCCTGCTCGGCGAGCCCGTCAGATTCAACGGTGGCCACAGCCGCGACCGTTTCCTGGCCGGGACCTTGGACGCGCACGTCGAGTGGGTGCCCAGTGGGCGGCGGCGGGCCGCCACGCTGGACGTGGACGGGTACGTGTTCAAGGCCAGGAGCCCGAGGAGCCAAGGCGTCCCGCTCTGTCCCGCGCTTGACCGGCGCAGGCGTGGCCTGTTCGCCGGCGCCGTCATCGAGGCCCACCCGCTGCTGCCGGTGGAGGACGAGGGGCGGCTCCACGACGCGCTGCTGCGCGAGGCCTTCGTAGAGCGCGTCTTCGCCCACGCCCGGCTGCGCGAGTTCCTGTGCGGCGACTGGCGGCCCCGCGACCTGGTCGCCTTCCACGCTCGCCACAAGATGCAGCTGCTCGCGCACGATCCTGCCCTCTACCGCGAGGCCGGCCGGATCGTCGCCGTCGCGGGGCCGCGGCCGCGCGCCGAACTCGTCGCGGACTACGCGCAGGTCTTCCGCCGCGCTCTGGCCGGGAAGCCCAGCCCGGGGCGGCACGTCAACGTGCTCCACCACTGCCTGGGCATGCTCGACCTCGACGGCGCGCTCCGCGACGACCTGCTGGAGGTCATCGAGTCGTACCGGCGGGGGCTGGTGCCGCTCAGCGTGCCCGTGACCCTGCTGCGCCACCACGCGACCGGCCGGGACGCGGGGTACGTGCGCGAGCAGAGCTACTTCTCGCCCTACCCCGACGCGCTGCGCCCGCGCGACCACGTCCCCGCCTGATCAGCGGATGCGCATGCACGGCTCACCGTCGCTGATCAAGAGGTCATTCAGCACGAAAGGAGCGATCGGGTGTCTGAATCGGGACAAGTGCTGGTGACGGGCGCGACCGGGTACATCGGCGGGCGACTCGTGCCCGAGCTCCTCGACACCGGGCATCGCGTGCGCTGCATGGTCCGCTCCCCTGCCCGCCTGCGTGACCTGCCCTGGGCGGGCAGCACCGAGATCGTGGCGGCCGACACTCTGGACGCCGCTGCCACGCGCGCCGCGCTGCACGACGTCGACGTGGCCTACTACCTGATCCACACCATGGGTGGCGGGAAGGGTTTCGCCGACGCCGACCGCCGGGCCGCGCGGACCTTCGCCGCCGCCGCCGAGGCAGCGGGCGTACGCAGGATCGTCTACCTCGGCGGGCTCACCGGCGACGAGAACCTGTCACCGCACCTGCGTTCACGCGCCGAGGTCGCCGAGATCTTCCTGGGCTGCCGGGTGCCCACCGTTGTGCGCGCTGGGTGCGCAGCCGTACGCAACCCATCGCGGTAGGTGACGTGCTGCGCTACCTGCGGGCGTGCGCGTCCATCCCCGAGGAGGTCAACCGCGCCTTCGACGTCGGCGGCCCGGACGTGTTGACCTACGCCGACATGATGCGCGGCTACGCGGCCGCCGCCGGGTTGCCGCCGCGATTCATCATCCCGGTGCCCCTGCTGAGCCCGTGGCTGTCCAGCCACTGGGTCGGCCTGGTCACGCCGGTCCCCGCCACCATCGCGCGACCCCTGGTGGAGTCGCTGCGAAACGAGGCGGTCTGCCGCGAGCACGACATCGCCGCTCTCGTTCCCGATCCGCCGGAAGGCCTGATCGGATTCCGCCGCGCGGTCGCCCTCGCCCTGCGGAAGATCAAGGAGGCCGACGTCGCGACCCGCTGGTCCTCCGCCTCCACCCCAGGCGCCCCGAGCGACCCCCTGCCCACCGACCCCGACTGGGCGGGCGGCAGCCTCTACATCGACCGCCGCACCCTGGCCTGCGACGTCCCGCCGGGTGCGGTGTGGAACGTCATCGAGGGCATCGGCGGCGGTAACGGGTGGTACTCCCTTCCCGTGGCCTGGCGGGCCCGCGGCGTGCTCGACCGGATCGCCGGCGGCGTCGGGCTGCGCCGCGGGCGACGGGACCCGCGCAGGCTCAGGGTGGGTGACTCCATCGACTTCTGGCGGGTGGAGGAGATCGAGTCCGGCCGCCTGCTGCGGCTGCGCGCCGAGATGCGGCTGCCTGGCCTGGCCTGGCTCGAGCTCGCCGTACGGCAGGAGGACGGCAGAACCGTCTACGAGCAGCGCGCCATCTTCTACCCGCACGGGCTCCTCGGCCACCTCTACTGGTGGACCCTGGTCCCCTTCCACCGGCTGATCTTCGGACGACTGCCAAAGAACCTGGTCACCGCGGCCTCCTGATCAGCTCGCCGCCGCCACCAGCCGGGTCACCGCCTCTTCGAGCGAACCCACCCTTGTCACTCCGCGTGGCAGCCCATCCCACCAGCCAGGACCGCCTACCACCACCCGGCACGGCGGCCGCACCGGCGGCAGCGCCGCCAGCGGAGCCGGATCTCCTGTCAGCGCCTGCTGTGACCAGAGGAAGACCGCGCACGGCCCCAGCGTGCGGATCGCACCGGCCAGCGCCCCGTACGGCGTCCGCGCGCCGAGCAGCCGCACCGCCACCCCCATGGTCCCGGCCAGCACGGCGCCGACCGCGTACAGGGGCAGACTGTGCTGCTCCTCCTCCGCGCACGCCAGCAACACGGGCCGGTGGTTGACCGGCGCCGCGGGCGGTTCGAGCAGCGGATGCAGCGCCGCCAGGACGCCGTCGGAGAACAGGTGCTCGACCTCGATGCCCGCCCCCGTCCTGCGCTGCAGGCGGCTGATCGTGGCGAAGACGGGCAGGACGAGCCGCTCCCACGTCCAGGCAGGGCCGTGCCGCGCGATCGCGGCCGTGACCCCCGCGCCGACGGCCCCGCCGTCCAGCCTTGTCGCGGCCCTGGCCAGCATCGCCGTCGTGGGCACCGGCCCGGTCACCCCGGCTCCGGGAGCGGCGGGCTCGGCCGGTTCGCGCTGGTCCGCCCCCGGTCGCAGACGCAGCGACGCCCGCGCCGCCTCCGCCGGTGCGACACCCTCCCGGATCAACCTGTTCATCTCCTCCAGGCGGAGAAGATCCGTGGCGTCGTAGCGGCGGTGCCCACCCCGGCTGCGGCCGCTCGGGCCGATGCCGTACCGCAGGTTCCAGGTGCGCAACGTGGGCGCGGGCACGCCGAGCCGCCGGGACACGGCACCGATGCCATATCCCGTTTCCACCGAATCCTGATGCTCGGCCATGGCTCCGCCCATTCTTTCGAACGATCGGCCTCCACGGTTGCAGTGAACCGGGTATTCGGCGCCGATGGCCTTGCGGGTGCGGATTTCGCCAGATTTGTTCAGCGGGCTGAGGATTCGCATAATGTTCAGCATGCTGAACAAATGGCGGTCGGGTCACGCCCTCGTGCTGGGAGTTCTGGCCTGCGCCGTCCTGACCGGGGTGGTGTGGCTGCTCGGGCAGCGCCTGAACGGCATCGCGCACCTGCCGGACCAGGGCGCGTCCTGGTACTACTGGAAACTGCCGGAGCCGACCCTCTGGACCCGGCTGTCGGCCTGGATCCCGTACGCCGCCCACCAGCTCGCGCTGTGGGGTCTGATCTACTACGCCCAGACCAGGGTGCGGACACCCGCCAGCGGATTACATCGGGTCAACCTGGTGGCCCTGGCGGTCAATGCGTCCTTCATCGTCCTGCACATGGCGCAGACGCAGCTGTTCTACGACGGCCTCGCCCAGGATGCGTCGATCTTCAGCTCCCAGGGGTCGGTGATCCTCCTCCTGGTCTTCGTTCTCATCATGGAGAACCGGCGTCGCGGCCTGTTCTTCGGCAAGCCCGCGCCGATCGGCAAGCAGGTGGTGGACTTCGCCCGCCGCTACCACGGCTACCTGTTCAGCTGGGCCGCCGTCTACACCTTCTGGTATCACCCCATGGAAGCCACCAGCGGCCACCTGATCGGGTTCTTCTACATGTTCCTGCTGCTCCTACAGGGCAGCCTCTTCCTCACCCGCGCACACACCAACCGCTGGTGGACTGTGACGATGGAACTGGCCGTCGCCGTCCACGGCACACTCGTGGCGGTGATGACCAGCGGTCCCCACGGCTTCTGGCCGATGTTCCTGTTCGGCTTCCTCGGTGTCTTCATCATCACGCAGATGCACGGGCTCGGCCTGCCGCGCGTGCTGAGGTGGGTACTCGCCTTGGCCTACACCTCGAGCGCGATCACGGTGTACGCCGCACGCCATGACGTCGCAGGGGTCCTGGCGGCCGGACGCATCCCCGCGATCGAGTACGTGCTGGTGACCGTGTGCGCCGGGTTGATCTGGCTGGGCCTCGCCGCCGCACAGGCCCTGCGCTCGCGTCCGGCCGTCCGCGCCAGTGGGCGCCCAAGGTCGTGATGCTCGCGGCGGCGCGAGGCTTTGCGACAATGAGCCGGTGGCCGACATCGACACCTGGCCCACCGGCCGGTTGCTGTCGGTGGCCGCGCGACTGGTTGAGGGGCGCTTCTACGAGTTCCTCGCCTCTCATGGGCTGACCCACGCCGGGCTCATCACCCTGCATCACCTGGCCGAGGGCCCGCTGGCGCAACGCCGCCTGGCGGTGCTGTGCCGGGTCACCGACCAGACGATGAGCCGTACCATCGAGCGCCTGCGACGGGCAGGGTACGTCGACAAGCAGGTCGACGGCCAGGACCGCCGGCGCGTGCTGGTGACGATCACGCCTGCGGGGTCCCAGGTCCTGGCCCTGGCCTACGAAGCGGAGCGAGAGTCGGAGCACCTGATGGGCGCGGTCGACGACTATGAGCAGTTCAGGCAGCAACTGGTCAAGCTCATCAAGACCGTCTGACCGTACGGTGCTCACTGCATGTCGGTGACGTATGCCTCCCGATGCTGCCCTGCTGGTCGGCTTCTTTTAGGGTGAAGCCATGCCTCGTTTCCGCACGATTCTGGACACCATGCCGGCGTACAAGCCGGGCAAGGCCGTCACGTCTCCTGACGGCCGCTCGTACAAGCTCTCCTCCAACGAGTCGCCCTATGACCCGCTGCCGTCCGTGGTCGAGGCGATCGCCGAGGGGGCGCGGCAGGTCCACCGCTACCCCGACCCGGGGGCGATCAAGCTGACGGAGGCCATCGCGGAGCGGTTCGGGGTGCCGGTCGAGCACATCGCGCTCGGGGCGGGGTCCGTCACCGTGGCGCAGCAGCTGTTCGAGGCCGTGAGTGAGCCGGGCGCCGAGGTGATCTACGCGTGGCGGTCGTTCGAGGCGTATCCGCTGCTGGCCGACCTGGCCGGGGCGGAGTCGGTCAGGGTGCCGCTGGTGGGCGAGGACCACGATCTGGACGCCATGGCCGAGGCGATCACCGACCGGACGCGCATGATCTTCGTCTGCAACCCCAACAACCCCACCGGCACCGCGATCCGCCGGGCCGAGCTGGTGGCCTTCCTCGACCGGGTGCCGGACGACGTGCTGGTGGTCCTGGACGAGGCATACCGCGAATACGTGCGCGACGAGGACGTGCCCGACGGTCTCACCCTCTACCGCGACCGGCCGAACGTCTGCGTCCTGCGTACGTTCTCGAAGGCCTACGGGTTGGCGGGGCTGCGTGTCGGTTACCTGGTGGGACACGAGGCGGTGGCGTCGGCCATCCGGAAGACGATCATCCCGTTCGCCGTCAACCACCTCGCGCAGATCGCGGCCATCGCTTCCCTGCGCGCGGAGGACGAGCTGATGGAGCGGGTCGACACGGTGGTCAAGGAGCGGACCCGGGTGCGCGAGTCGCTCATCGCCCAGGGCTGGACCGTACCCCTGACCGAGGCCAACTTCGTCTGGCTGCGGCTCGGCGAGCGCACGCTCGACTTCGCGGCGGCGTGCGCGGCCGTGGGCGTGGCGGTGCGGCCGTTCGCGGGAGAGGGCGCCCGCGTCTCGATCGGCGACCCGGAGGCGAACGACACGTTCCTCGCGGCGGCGGCGGCCTTCAAGGCGAGTTGACAGTTTGTGTGGTTAGGCCCTGTAATGGGCCTCTTGTCGCGTGTCGCCGGCCGGAGGACGTCGGCGGCATGGAGGCACCGGTTGTAGGGGATGATGTCGTGACTTCTCACTTCACAGGCAGCGCCTGATCTGATCGCGCGCCCGCGCGTCGTCCCCATGCCCGGTGGTGCCCCGCACCACCGCCGCACGCGATCCTTTGCGCTGCCCTGCGGTCCGGCCATCGCCTGACCGTTGTGCTGCCCTGCGGTCCGGCGATCGCCTGACCGCCCCTTCCTCTCGCGTGCTCATCGAGGCTCTCCGCCCGAGGCCGGTACGGCGTGCCGTGCGCATCCCGCCCGTCGTAACCCCTTCTCACATCTGGAGAGCAAGCAGAGCATGCCCCAAGACTTCAATCAGCAGATCATCGACGAGTTCCGCGCCAACCAGGGACAGGTCGCCATGTTCGACGGCGCCCGGTTGCTCCTTCTGACGACCACCGGCGCCAGGACCGGCGCCCAGCACACCACTCCGGTCGGCTACCTGCCCGACGGCGAGCGCATGCTGATCATCGCCTCCGCCGGTGGGGCGCCCAAGCACCCGGCCTGGTACCACAACCTCCGGGCCACGCCGCGAGTGACGGTGGAGGACGGCATCTTCACCTACCCGGCTGACGCGGTCGTCCTCGAAGGCGAGGAACGCGACGGCGCCTTCGCGCGGGCGGTCGAGATGGACCCCGGCTGGGCGGCCTACCAGGCGAAGACGAGCCGGGTCATCCCCGTGGTCGCGCTGACCCCGCGCGGCGGCGGTCCGGACGGCACGCGAGGGGGTGACTTCCTGGTGCGGGTGCACGACGCGTTCCGCCGGGAGCTGCGGCTGATCCGCAAGGAGGTCGCCGCGTCCGGGACCGGCGGCCTGGGCGTGCAGTTGCGGGTCAACTGCCTGACCCTGTGCCAGGGGCTCCATCAGCATCACAGGTTCGAGGACGCCGGGATGTTCCCTTGGGTCGAAGGGCGGCATCCCGAGCTCACCCTTGTGATGGACCGGTTGCGCGAAGAGCATGGCACGGTCTCCCGGCTCCTCGACGAGCTCCAGGGACTGCTCGCGGACGGCGAGCCGGCTGCGCCCGCCCCGAAGGTGCTCGCGGAGGTGAATCGGCTCGTGACCGAGCTCGAAGCGCACCTCGATTACGAGGAACGGGAGCTTGTCCCGATCCTGAACGCTATGAACCCCTAAGCCCTGACCTCTTCAGGGGTGAGCCGTTTCGCTCTGGGCCGTCGCTCCGTGGACACCACGAGGGCGACGCCCAGCAGGATCACCAACCCGCCCAGCATGATCTGCCAGGTCACCTGCTCGCTCACCACGAGCGCGCCGAGGAGCACCGCCACCGCCGGGTTCACGTACGCGTAGGTCGACACCAGCGAGATCGGCGCGTTGCTGAGCAGCCAGCTGTAGGCGGTGAAACCGACCAGCGACCCGACGAGGATCAGGTAGACCAGCCCGGCCCACGACCGGCCGGAGACGGCCGTGACGTCCAGACGTTCGCCCACCGACAGGCCCGTGACGGCCAGCCCGGCCCCGCCCACCAGCATCTCGATCGTGCTGGCCGCGAACGGGTTGGCCGGCATCGGGATTCGGGCCGACAGGAACGACCCGACCGACCACGACAGCGACGCCACCAGGACCACCACGATCCCGCTGGTGCTCGCCGACCCGCCACCGCCGCTCAGCGACAGTGCCGCCACACCGCCGAACCCGACCAGCACGCCGGCCAGCGTCAGCACCTTCGGCCGGTCCCTGGCCATGATCCTGAACACCACCAGCCACAGCGGCACCGAGGCGACGAGCAGCGCGGCCAGCCCGCTGGACACACTCCGCTCCGCCACGGCCAGCAGGCCGTTTCCGGTGGTGAGCAGGAGCAACCCCACCAGCGCGGCCCCGCCGAACTGGGCCCGGGTCATCCGGAACGGCGCCCAGCCCTTGCGCGCGACCAGGAATCCGCCGAGGATCACCGCCGCCGTCACGAACCGCAGCGCCCCGCTGAGCATCGGCGGGATGGTCTCGACGGCGATCTTGATGCCGAGGTACGTCGAACCCCAGACCACATAGACGATGACCAGCGCGCTCCAGACGAGCAAGGGAGGGC
Organism: Nonomuraea sp. NPDC052129; assembly: GCF_040680095.1. Lineage (NCBI taxonomy): Bacteria > Bacillati > Actinomycetota > Actinomycetes > Streptosporangiales > Streptosporangiaceae > Nonomuraea > Nonomuraea sp. NPDC052129. Next base: position 410,585 of record NZ_JBFAVX010000003.1, read on the forward strand.
GGTCAGGGGTGTCCGATGCCATAGGCCATGACAATAGCGGGCGTTCCCGACAGAACGCTGGCGGGTCCCGGACTACGAAGTCGACGGGAGAGAGGCTTTGGTGCCCCCGTCCGAATCCCGTCGATCGGGGGCGACGCAATACATACCCTCTTCGGACGCGGCCAATCACTAGTTCACTTGACCAAAACACACCCGGCCGAAGAGTCAGGGGGCCCGCCGCCCCAGGAAAGGGAAGGGGGGACGGCGGACCCGTACCTGGGGGCGATCAGCGAGGCCCGAGCTTCTCCACGATGAGGCGGTAGAGCTGGCGCGGCCGGCCCGGTTGAGGCGTACGGTTGGGCGGCAGCGGCCACGCGAGTCCCTCGTCGACCAACGTGCGCAGCAACCGCCGAGCCGTACGCGGCGTCACTCCGAGCATCTTTCCCGCGCCCTCCGCGTCCACCACGGTGTCGCCGCCCTCCAGCTTGGCGGCGAGCCGGGCCAGCACCTCCACGCCCTTGGGCTTGAGCGCGGTGGAGCCCTGAGGGGGCATCCGCGGGGCCGGGATGAGCGCTCGGCCCTCACGGTCCACGGCGAAGCCCTGGGCCTGTTTACCGGCCTGGGTACGCGCCAGAGCCGCCCGTGCGTGCGACTCCGCGTCATGGGTGGTGCGTCCCATGCCCACGCCGACCTCGACCGCCAGTCCCAGCTCGTCGCGGATCCTGGCGGCGAACGGCAGCACCCTGAACCCGTCGGTCGCGGCGGCGATCGAGCCCCTGGTCGCGGTGACCAGATAGCTGTGATCGTCGATCGGCCAGACGGTGGCGTTGATGCGGTTCGCCTCCTGGACCAGCAGCCGGTGCAGCGACAGCCGGAGCTCGTCGCGCCAGTAACGCGGCGCGGCGCGGCGTACCGGCTCGCGTAACGTCGGCACCTCGACCAGCACCACGGTGAGCTGCGACTCCTCTAGGCGGTGGTGCGCACCGAGCAGCGCTGCGGTGTGCAGCGCGGTGCGCACGGCCGCGGAGGTCGGCCTGATCCTGATGACCGGGACACCGGACGCCTGGAGGCGTTCGGCGACCGCCGGCAGGCACGTGAGCGCGCCTGTGGTGGATCCCTGGCGGGCCAGGCGCTCGTGGTAAGCCGCGATCGTGCCGGTGGCGCCCGGCTCGTCGCGGCTGTGGACATCCGTTGCGGCAATCCCGAGATCTGTGTACGCCTCCTCGACGTCCGCCCTGGCCACCACATCGATGCTCACCCGCTGCGGGTCGATGCGCGAGTCCAACGCCGCCTTGGCCAGCGCGGCGACCAGCGCCGCGCCGCCGAGCTGCACGTAGGTCGCGGGCATCGTCAGCACACCCGAGCGCCTGGCCAGGTCGTAGGGGACCGGGCTGGCGAACAGGCATGCGTCCACGCCGGGCCCGAGCCGCGTCACTTTGTCGGGCGCCTCCTGCTCATCGCGGTAGGCGGCCGCCACAAGGCGGCACGGAAGTGGCGCAGCAGCGTGCCCCATCAGCATGACCCGCTCGACCAGATCGTGGGGTCCGACCACACCAATGGTGAGGTCCGGTGTCATGGCTCCCGGGCGTGACACTCGGGGAGTTTCTTCGGCCCTCTCGACCAATGTTCGTCCCATCCTGCTGTCTGTTGCAGTGCTCTCTTTTGGAACGATCGCTCGCGGGGACCATAATGTCACGCCCGACTTTTCCGGAAAGTCGTTCTGCTTGACAGGCTGTGAAGGTATATCAGCAGCTCAAGCAGGTATTCCTAACGCTTTTTAGTGGTCGGAAATCTCTTGTGTAATGTCCGCCCCCAGTGCCCGCATTCGCTCGGCGAGATGCGCGTGCCCGCGGTCGATGAGGTATCCGGACTCGATGACGGTCTCGCCTTCGGCGGCCAGTCCGGCCAGCACCAGCGCGATTCCGGAACGCAGGTCGTGCGCCGTCACCCGGGTGCCCTTCAGCGGGGTGGCGCCCCTGACGATCGCCCTGCTGCCCTCGACCTCCACGTCGGCGCCCATCTTGTTCAGCTCGCCGGCCAGCGCGAAGCGGCCGTCGAAGATGCGCTCGTGGATGTAGCTGGTGCCGTCGGCCAGGGCGGCGACCGTCATCATGGGCGACTGGAGGTCGGTGGCGAAGCCCGGGTAGGTGTCGGTGATGATGTTGATCGGCCGCAGCGGCCGCTCGCACCGTACGTGAAGAACCGCGCCGGGCCGGGCGAAGTCGACGCCCATCTGCTCCAGCTTGTAGCGGACGACGCCCAGGTCGAGGCCGGTGCCCACGAGGCTGAGGTCGCCGCCGGTGATCGCCGCGCCCATCGCGAACACACCGGCGTCGAGCCGGTCCGGCATCACGGTGTGCTCCACGGCCTGCAGCTCGTCGACGCCCTCGACGGTGATGAAGCCGGTGCCGCCGCCGCTGATCCGCGCGCCCATCTTGGTGAGCATGTCGATGACGTCGAGCACCTCGGGCTCCAGCGCCGCGTTCTCGATCACCGTGGTGCCCTTGGCCAGGGCGGCGGCCATGATGAGGTTCTCAGTGCCGGTGTGCGAGGGGGTGTCGAGGTAGAGGGTCGCACCCGTAAGGCCGGACGCCTTGACGTGGATGACCGTCTCGCCCTCGTCGACGACCGCGCCCAGCCGCTTGTAGCCCAGGTAGTGGAAGTCGAGGTTGCGACTGCCGAGATTGCAGCCGCCGACCCCCTCCACGATCGCCTCGCCCAGCCGGTGCAGCAGGGCGGGGGTGAACAGGACCGAGCCGCGGAAGCGCCTGGCGATGTCGGCGGGCAGCACCGCACTGGTCAGCCGGGAGGCGTCGATCACCAGCGTGCGCTCGGCCTCGTGCAGCTCGACGTACGCGCCGATGGCCTCGGCCAGCTCCACCGCCCGCCGCACGTCCTCGATGATCGGTACGTTGCGCAGGACGGTGCGGCCTTTGGGGGCAAGCAGGGCCGCACCGATCATGGGCAGCACGGCGTTCTTCGCGCCCTGGATGAAGGCGGTTCCACGCAGTGGGTTGCCACCGCGCACGCGGTAACGGACCATTCGTGCGGCTCCTCGGAGGTCTCGGTCTGAGCTGGACCGGGCCAAGAGTAGCCGCTAACCACTGCTGCCCCAGCCGAATCATCCCCTAAAGGGAGCTCCGGTGATGCGCTCGTAGGCTTCTAGATAACGCTGTCTGGTCTGTTCCACTACCTTGTCGGGAAGGCGAGGTGGGGGAGTTCCGGAGCTTTTGTCCCATCCCGATTCGGGCGACAACAACCAATCCCTTACATATTGCTTATCAAATGACGGTTGGGAGCGTCCCGGCTGCCACTGGTCAAGCGGCCAGAATCGTGATGAGTCGGGCGTCAGGACCTCGTCCCCCAGCGTGAGCACGCCGGCGGCGTCACGACCCAGCTCGATCTTGGTGTCGGCCAGGATGATGCCCCGCTCGCGGGCGATCTCGGCGCCGCGCGTGTAGACGGCGAGCGTGATCCGGCGCAGCTCCTCGGCCGTCTCCGCGCCCACGTCGTCGATGACCCGCTCGAAGGAGATCGGCTCGTCGTGCTGCCCGACCGGGGCCTTCGTCGAAGGTGTGAAGATCGGCTCGGGCAGCCGGGACCCGTCTTCGAGGCCCGGCGGCAGCTCTATCCCCGAGACCGCCCCCTCGCGCCGGTAGTCGACCAGGCCCGAGCCGGTCAGGTAGCCGCGCGCCACGCACTCGACCGGCACCATCGACAGCGGCCGGCACAGCACGCTGCGGGAGTCGGGCCCCGGCCCGAGGAGGTGATGGGGCACCAGGTCGGCCAGCTGCTCGAACCACCACAGCGACATCTGGGTGAGGATGGCCCCCTTGTCGGGGATCTCGGACTCGAGCACGTAGTCGAAGGCCGAGATCCGGTCGGAGGCGACCATCAGCAGCTGACCGTCGTCGGTCTGGTAGAGATCGCGGATCTTGCCGGAGTGCAGGTGCTTCATCGGGCGATGTCCGTCCTGTGGTGCGAGCCGCGCAGCCGTACGCGGGAGACCAGCTCATAGGCGTTGCGGCGGGCCGTCTCCTGGTCGGGGCCGGTGCCGACCACGTTGAGCACCCGCCCGCCGTCGGAGAGCACCTGGCCGTTGACCCGCTTCGTGCCGGCGTGGAGGACGTAGGCGCCCCCGATGGGGTCGAGCCCCTCGATGACGTCGCCCTTGACCGGGGCGTCCGGGTAGTTCTCGGCCGCGACGACCACGGCGACCGCCGACCCCGCGCGGAACACCGGCGCCGGATGCTCGCTCAGCCGCCCGGTAGCGCAGGCCGCCAGCAGCCCGGCCAGCGGGGTCTCCAGGCGGTCGAGCACCACCTGGGTCTCCGGGTCGCCGAAGCGCGCGTTGAACTCGATCACCTTCGGCCCCTTCGCGGTCAGGGCCAGGCCCACGTACAGGACGCCCTGGAACGGGCTGCCGCGCCGGGCCAGCTCGTCGATCGTCGGCTGGACGACCTCGCGCATGACCTGCTCAGTGAGCCCTTCGGGCGCCCAGGTGAGCGGGGTGTAGGAGCCCATGCCACCGGTGTTGGGGCCTTCGTCGCCGTCATAGGCGCGCTTGAAGTCCTGGGCGGGCTGCAGCGGCACGGCCGTCTTGCCGTCGCAGAGCGCGAACAGCGAGACCTCGGGCCCGTCGAGGAACTCCTCGATCACCACCCGCTCGCACGCCGCCGCGTGCGCGAGCGCCTGCTCCCGGTCGCCGGTGACGACCACGCCCTTGCCCGCGGCCAGCCCGTCGTCCTTGACCACGTACGGGGCGCCGAACTCGTCGAGGGCCTGAGCGGCCTCCTCGGGTGTGACGCAGGCCCGCGCCCTGGCCGTGGGGACGCCGGCGGCCGTCATGATCTCCTTGGCGAACGCCTTGGAGCCCTCGATCATCGCCGCCCGGCTCGACGGGCCGAAGCAGGCGATGCCCGCGGCGCGCACCGCGTCGGCCACACCCGCCACCAAGGGCGCCTCGGGGCCCACCACCACCAGGTCGGCGCCGAGTCGTAGGGCCAGCTCGGTCACCTGGGCGGGATCGGTGGCCGTGACCGGATGCGGGGCCGAGATCTCCTCCGTGCCCGCGTTGCCGGGGGCGCTGTGGAGCTCGGTGACCTGGGGATCGAGCATGAGTGAGCGGCACAGGGCGTGTTCACGCCCGCCGGAGCCGATGACTAGAACGCGCACCGCCCCATTGTGGCAGGGACGGCCGGACGGCCACCCGGCGCACCCGCGTCAGACCAGCCTGGGCGCTCGAAATGTGGGAACAGAGCAGTCGAAGTGTGGGAATAGGCGGGAATCTTTGTGGAGTTCTACCTGCTGTCGGGACCCGTCGGAGAGTATCGTCAGTCGGGTCCATCCGCCTGTGGTAACTTAGGGCGGCTTTGTGGCATCTCTTGTGATTGGAGGTGGTCCGGGATGAAACCTGGCGATCCCAGCAGTACGTGCTCACCCACGTACACCCTGTATGCCCCCGACCACTCCAATCCGGCAGCCTGATCGTGCCTCCACGTACTTTCGTTGATTGAGGTGACTTTTCGTCGCGCGTGGAGCGTGCCAGGTCGGGCGGAAAGGGACTGCCATGCGCACGTCTACGCTTTTCCGTCGCACCACCCGTCACCCCGCACAGCCGCATGTCTCGCGCCAGCTCACCAAGCCGGTGCGTGAGGTCTGCGTGCCTCCCGTTGACTCCATCGTCGAGTTCGGCGCCTACATCAAGGGCGAGAAGGTCGTCGCCCCGGGCATCGAGGAGTCGCTCGAGCTGGTCCGCGAGCACAACAGCCGCTCCGACGGCGCCAAGGCGTTCGTCTGGGTCGGCCTGCACGAGCCCGCCGCCCCCGAGGTCGAGTGGCTGGCCGGCGTGTTCGGCCTGCACCCGCTGTCCGTCGAGGACGCGGTCAAAGCCCACCAGCGCCCCAAGGTCGAGCGCTACGGCGACTCCCTGTTCATGGTGCTCAAGTCCATCGCCTACCTCGACCACGACGAGCTGACCGCCACCAGCGAGATCATCGCCACGGGCGAGATCATGGTGTTCCTCGGCGTCGACTTCGTGGTGACCGTACGACACGGCCGGCACTGTCCCCTCACCGAGGTGCGCGAGCGGCTCGAGGACAAGCCCGAGCTGATGAACCGCGGACCCGCGGGCGTGCTGCACGCCATCGCCGACCACGTCGTCGACCGCTACCTGCAGGTCGCCGACCTCATGCAGCTCGAACTCGAAGAGGTCGAGGCGACCGTCTTCGCCGACGTCAGCTCCCGCGACATCAACCGCATCTACCAGCTCAAGCGGGAGATGCTGGAGCTGAAGCGGGCCGTCACGCCGCTCCAGGCCCCGCTGGCCGCGCTGCCGCAGCGCCGGGTGATCCCGTCGGAGATGCGCGAATACTTCCGCGACGTCGGCGACCACCTCTCCCGCGTGTGCGAGCAGGTCGAGTCGTCGAACGAGCTGTGCAGCTCGATCCTGCAGGCGGCGCTGGCCCGCTCGAACGCCCTGGCCAACGAGGACATGCGCAAGATCTCGTCCTGGGTGGCCATCATGGCCGTGCCCACGATGATCGCCGGGATCTACGGCATGAACTTCGACTTCATGCCCGAGACCAATCAGGTGTGGGGCTATCCGGCGGTCCTCGGTGTGATGATCACGGCCTGCGTCCTGCTGCACCGCGGCTTCCGCCGCAACGGCTGGCTTTAGACCGTCAGACTCCGACGGGCCGCTTGAGCGGGCCGACGGGGTCGGGCAGTCGCAGACCGCGCTCCCGCCACAGCTCGCGCATCCGATCGGGGTAGTCGGTGACGATCCCCGCCACCCCCAGGTCCAGCATCCGAGCCGCCAGCGCCTTGTCGTTGACGGTCCAGACCGCCACGTCCAGCTCCGCCGCGGCCACCTGGGCCATCAGGTCCTCATTCACCATCACGTGCTCGGGCGACAGCGTCGTGGCCCCCGCCTCGCGGGCGGCGGCCGGGATGTCGTCGCCCAGCGGGCCGTTCCAGTGCAGGGTGTCGAGCTCGATCAGCGCGAAGCGCCGCGTGCCCGGCGCCAGCCGGGCGGCGTGGCCGATGATCCGCCAGTCGAAGCTGAGTATCGCCGCGTTGTCCAGCCTGCCGTGCCGGTCGAACTCCTCGAGCACCATCTCGGTGAACAGCTCGGGATCGGCCGTCAGCTCCGGCCTGGTCGGGTCGGACTTGAGCTCGACGTGCAGGCGTACGTCCTCGGCCTCGTAGGCGTTGACCAGCCCGAGCACCGCGCCCAGCGTGGGCATCCGGGTCTCCGGCATCGGCCGCTGCGTCAGCGCGAAGGGATCGTCGGCGTGCCGGGGCAGCCGTACACCCACGTCGAGCATGCGCAGCTGCGCCAGCCCGAGCGAGTTGATCGGCTTGCCGACATAGGGGAAGTGGGGGTCGTCCTTCGCGATCGGCCGCGTGTCGGCACTGGTCACGGCCGAGACCGTGAGGTCGTGCGTCAACACGAGCCGCCGATCGGCGGTGAGCGCGACGTCGAACTCGAGCGCGTGCACCCCGAGCTCCATCGTGCGGCTCAGCCCCGGAAGAGTGTTCTCGGGCCAGAGGCCCCTCGCTCCCCGATGACCGTGAATCTCAACGCGCACACCGGGGACACTACCTGCCGCGCGCCACGAGCACGACGTGCCACGCCGCGCCCTTTTTGTGGTGGGTATGGCTATTCCTGGCTGAACGTCCACACATAGACCACCTGGTCCTTCTCAGGCACCCCGCCCGCGCCGCTGTACGTGGCCTGGGCCGCCTCGTTGCCCTCGTCCGTCGCCACCCACATGCCGTGGCAGCCGCGCTCGCGAGCGAGCCGTTCCAGGGCCGCGACCAGCGCCCTGGCGATGCCCCGGCCACGGAAGGGCTCGTCCACGCCGAGCTCGTAGAGGAACATCTCGGTCCCCTTGTCGGGGTGGGTGGTCTCGACCCCGGTGATCATCCCGGCCGGGGTGTCGTCCACGTAGGCGATGAGCAGGTGGTGGCGCTCGTCCGCCAGGAATCTCGCGGTGGCCTCCGGCAGGGGAGCGGAGTCGAAGAGATGACCGGCCGCCTCGACGACCTCGGGCTCGGTGGCACGACGGATCTCCATGCCCGGAGAGTAAGCGCAGGTCGCCGCGCCACGCACGGCATTAATTAGGTCGATAAATGCGACTCTGTGGCAATAAGCTGGCGGTCATGACGGAGGCACTCGAAACGGTCCGGCCGGAAATCGTCCAGGCCTGGGTCGACGGCTGGGTGGTCTCGCGCAGCGCCCCGCGGCCCGTACGGGAGCCATGGGGCCTGCGAGTGGACGTCGGCCGGCCCGGCCACGTCGCCCGCCACGTGCTGCCCGCGCCCACCCCGGACGACCTGCGGCTGCTGGCCGAGACGATCAGCACGCCGGGCACCTGGCTCAAACTCTGCGCACCCGCTGAGGCGGTCGTCCCCTGGCTCACGCCGGCCTGGTCGATCGACGAGCCGGAGTTCATGATGACGGGGCCGCTGGCGCGGGGCCGGGCCGAGGCTCCCGACGGCTACACGCTGGCCGTCACCACCCGGTCGGACGTGACCGTGGCCCGCCTGCTCACGGCGGCGGGCGAGATCGCGGCCCGAGGGCAGATCGCGGTCACCGGGCGTACGGCGGTCGTGGACCAGGTCGAGACCGCCCCGAACCACCGGCGCCGCGGCCTGGGCCGCGTGGTCATGACGGCCCTGGCCGACACCGCCGCCTCGCGTGGCGCCAGGACGGGCATCCTGGTGGCCACCCCCGCCGGTCAGGCCCTCTACCGGAGCATCGGCTGGACGACGCGCACCCCGATGACCGCCGCCGTCCTGGCCGCCTCCTGACGGGCCTGACGTCCTGGGGGCTTTTTACGGTTGTTCGGGTACGGCCGGCGACGCGGTGCCGGCCGTACCCGTGAACCGGTTGGGTCAGACGAGCGAGCGGAGCACCAGCGTCTGGTCGCGGCCGGGGCCGACGCCGATCGCGGAGATCGGCGCGCCGCTCATCTCCTCCAGCGCCCGCACGTACGACTGCGCGTTGGGCGGCAGGTCGTCGAAGGTCTTGGCGCCGGTGATGTCCTCCTGCCAGCCGGGGAACTCCTCGTACACCGGCTTGGCGTGGTGGAAGTCCGTCTGCGTCATCGGGATCTCGTCGTGCCGCGTGCCGTCGACGTCATAGGCGACGCACACCGGGATCCGCTCCAGCCCGGACAGTACGTCGAGCTTGGTGAGGAAGAAGTCGGTGACCCCGTTGATCCTGGTCGCGTAACGGGCGATGACCGCGTCGAACCAGCCGCAGCGCCGGTTGCGGCCGGTGGTCACGCCGTACTCGCCGCCGGTCTGGCGCAGCCACTCGCCCATCTCGTCCTCGAGCTCCGTGGGGAACGGGCCCGAACCGACGCGGGTGGTGTACGCCTTGAGGATGCCGATCACCTTCGTGATCCGCATCGGCGGGATGCCGGACCCGGCGCAGGCGCCGCCGGCCGTCGGCGAGGAGGAGGTGACGAACGGGTAGGTGCCGTGGTCGATGTCGAGCAGTGTGCCCTGACCACCCTCCAGCAGCACGAACTTGTCCTCGTCCAGCGCCCGGCTCAGCACCAGTGAGGTGTCGGCGATGTGCGGCTTGAGGCGTTCGGCGTAGCCGAGATATTCCTCCACGACGGCCTCGGCCTCGATGCCGCGCCGGTTGTAGACCTTGGTGAGCACCTGGTTCTTCTCGGTCAGCGCGACCTCGATCTTCTTGGCCAGGATGCCGGGGTCGAGCAGGTCCTGGACGCGTACGCCCATCCGGTAGATCTTGTCGCCGTAGGCGGGGCCGATGCCCCGGCCCGTCGTGCCGATCTTGGCCTTGCCCAGGTAGCGCTCGGTCACCTTGTCGAGCGCCTTGTGGTGGGGCATGATCAAGTGCGCGTCGGCGGAGATCAGCAGGCGCTCGGCGGAGATGCCGCGCGCGGCCAGCCCGTCTATCTCGCTGAGCAGGACCCCGGGGTCGATCACGACCCCGTTGCCGATCACCGGCACGACGTGCGGCGACAGGATTCCGGTGGGCAGAAGGTGCAGTGCGTATTTCTGGTCACCGATGACCACGGTGTGACCCGCGTTGTTGCCACCCTGGTAGCGGACGACGTAGTCGACGTCGCCACCGAGGAGGTCGGTGGCCTTGCCCTTGCCCTCATCGCCCCATTGGGCACCAACGAGAACGGCAGCCGGCATGGTTCAGTCTCCCGAGCACAAAACGAAACCCCTGGCGCAAGTGCGACAGGGGCTCTTGCGTAGAGAGACTACCCGAGTCGGCCTATTCGTCCCAAGTGCTAGTTCTTGGCCAGCGCGTCATAGGCGTCCTCGCTGCTGTCCCTGAGGAACTGCAAGCATCGTTCGGCCTCGTCCTTCTCACCGATCGCCTGGGCGGCCCTGGAGAGCGAGTAGAGGCAGCGCAGGAAGCCGCGGTTCGGCTCATGCTCCCAGGGGATGGGACCGTGCCCCTTCCAGCCGCTCCGGCGGAGCTGGTCGAGCCCGCGGTGGTAGCCGGTGCGCGCGAAAGCGTAGGAGGTGACGGCGTGGCCCTGCGCGAAGTACTCCTCCGCGAGCGTGGCCCAGGCCGCCGGGTAGGCGGGGAAACGGGCCGCCACGTCGGCGGCCTTGGCGCCGGCTTCCAGCGCCTCCCTGGCCTCGGGCAGGTCCGGCAGTTGAGTCGGGGGCGGCCCGGCGAGAAGGTTATCCATAGGACAAGTCATACCCGCCGAGCCGCCGAAGTGGCTAGGAGATCTTCGTCCCAGCGGATTTGAGGTGCTCACAGGCCTCGACGACGCGGGCCGCCATGCCGGCCTCGGCCGCCTTGCCGTAGGCGCGCGGGTCGTAGGCCTTCTTGCTGCCGACGTCGCCGTCGACCTTGAGTACGCCGTCGTAGTTGCGGAACATGTGGTCCGCGATCGGCCTGGTGAAGGCGTATTGGGTGTCGGTGTCGACGTTCATCTTGACCACGCCGTAGGAGATCGCCTCGTGGATCTCCTCCATCGCCGACCCGGAACCGCCGTGGAAGACCAGATCGAACGGTTTGTCCTTGCCGTACTTGGCGCCGACGGCGTCCTGGATCTCCTTCAGCACGCTGGGCCGCAGCTTGACGTGCCCCGGCTTGTACACGCCGTGCACGTTGCCGAACGTGGCGGCCAGCAGGTAGCGGCCCTTCTCACCGAGCCCCACGGCCTCGGCCGTGGCCAGCGCGTCCTCGGTCGTGGTGTAGAGCTTCTCGTTCATCTCGCCGACGACGCCGTCCTCCTCGCCGCCGACGACGCCGATCTCCATCTCCATGATGATGTTGGCGCGGTGGCACTTGTCGATGAGCTCCTTGGCGATCTCCAGGTTCTCCTCCAGGGGTACGGCCGAGCCGTCCCACATGTGCGACTGGAAGAGCGGGTCGAGACCCTTGGAGACCCGCTCCAGCGAGATGTCGATCAACGGCCGCATGAAGCCGTCGAGCTTGTCCTTGGGGCAGTGGTCGGTGTGCAGCGCGACCGTCACCGGGTATTTGGCGGCGATCACCCTGGCGTACTCGGCCAGCGCCGTCGCGCCGATCACCATGTCCTTGACCGTGGCGCCGGACAGGAACTCCGCACCGCCGGTCGACACCTGGACGATGCCGTCGCTCCCGGCCTCGGCGAAGCCGCGGAGCGCGGCGTTGAGCGTCTGGGAAGAGGTCACGTTGATCGCCGGGTAGGCGAATCCGCCCGCCTTCGCGCGGTCGAGCATCTCGGCATAGACCTCTGGGGTTGCTATAGGCATGCTTCATCTCCCTGAGAAGTACGGCTTCGCGCAGCCCAGTATCCCGGTCCGCTACCCCGCGTGGTAGAGACAACGCGCGGCGGCCAAGGCCGTTCGCGACGGGTAGGCTCACCCCGTGGACTGGCTTTCCAATCTCCTGGACCCGACGTGGTGGCTGATGATGCTCGGCGCCTTCGCGACCGTCGGCGTCCTGGCGATCATCTTCGCCGAGACGGGCTTGCTCATCGGGTTCTTCCTGCCCGGTGACTCGTTGCTCGTCGCCGCGGGCATTTTCAGCTCCGCCGCCGCGGCGAAGGGGATTGGCATCGAGCCGCTGTCCTTCCCCGTGCTGCTGATCGCCACGCCGCTGTGCGCGGTGGCGGGCGCCCAGCTCGGCCACCTCATAGGGGTCAAGATCGGCAGGAGGCTCTTCGACAAGCCGGACTCACGGCTGTTCAAGAGGGAGTACGTGGAGAAGGCCGAGCACTTCTTCGTGAAGTTCGGCCCGGCCAGAGCGGTGATCATCGCCCGCTTCGTACCGATCGTCCGCACGTTCCTCAATCCGGTCGCCGGCGTCCTGGAGATGCCGGCCCGCACGTTCTTCCTGTGGAACGTGGTCGGTGGCGTGCTGTGGGTCGAGAGCATGCTGCTGATCGGCCACTTCCTGGGCAACCAGGTCGATCCGACCAAGATCGACAAGTACATCCTGCCTGGTGTCTTCCTCATCGTGCTCATCTCGCTGATCCCGATCATCGTCGAGGTCGTGAAGACCCGCAGGGCCGGCAAGCAACTACCGGAGCCCAACGGCAAGCACCACCGCGTGCGCTGATCCTCCTGGCGATCGTTCAGCGATCGAGCTTTAGCGATCTTTTAGTGATCGAGATCGACCCCGCCTACGAGTACGCTCCCCCTTGTGGGACGCCACAGGTCAGATCCGATGGGCCTCGCCCGCCTCGCGCTCGCCGTTCTGGCGGCGGTGGCCGTGGTGACGCTCCTGGTCGTCGGCGGTCGTGCGCTGCTCACCTCGCTCGACACGCGGCAGCAGCAGCCCGAACGCGGAAAGGTCGCGGCCCAGCCGCAGGCCAGCGCCCAGGTGCCGACCGTCCGCATCGAGTGCGTAGCGGACACCTGCCCCCTCGTCACGGTCCGCGTGCCGGGCGGTGATGTGCTGCAATATCGCGACATGAGTAGGGGCGAAGAGGTCAGCTACTTCGAACCCGAGCTCGACGTGGTGCTCAGCGACGCCGCCACGGTCGTGGTGACCGAGAACGGCAAGCCCCGCGCGCAGGGCAAGGCCGGCGCGCGGGAGGCGTTCACAGTCCGGGGTCGTGGAGCGTGAACGGGGCGCGGGAGATGTTCACAGCCCGAGGTCCTGGAGCGTGAACGCGGAGCGGTAGTCGAGCCCCTCCTCGGCCATCCGGGGCGCCGCGCCGCGCTCGACGATCGTGGCCACGGCGACCACCTCCGCGCCCGCCTCACGCAGCGCCTCGACGGCCGTCAGCGGGGAGGCGCCGGTCGTGGAGGTGTCCTCGACGGCCAGCACGCGACGGCCCTTGACCTCCGGACCCTCGATCCTGCGCTGCATGCCGTGCGCCTTCTGCGCCTTGCGCACCACGAACGCGTCGAGCGGGCGCCCCTGCGCGGCGGCGGCGTGCATCATCGCGGTCGCGACGGGATCGGCGCCCAACGTCAGCCCGCCCACGGCGTCGTACTCCAGATCCTTGGTCAGGTCGAGCATCACCCTGCCGACCAGGGGTGCGGCCACCCCGTCGAGCGTGATCCGGCGCAGGTCCAGGTAGAAATCGGCCTCCTGACCCGAGGAGAGCACGACCTTGCCGTGCACGACGGCCTTCTTCTTGATCTCGGCGAGCAGGTTGTCGCGGTCTGTCATGGGTCCCAGCTTAGGGTCCTCGCGTACGTCCAGGAGGTCCCGCCTACGGCTGGCCAGGAGGTCCGCCTAGGGCCGCCGGGAGCGGCTGTCGGAAAGCCCGGGAGGGCCGTAGGAAGGTAAACGCGGCCCTTCGGTTTAGCCGGGACGGTGGCTGCGGAATGCTCGGAGGTAAACTCTGGGTAATCGTGAGGTCACTATGAGTGCAGAATCGCCGCAGAGCGATGCGGATCTTCTCCACGCGGTCCGAGCCGGCGACGCCACCGCCTACCGCGAGCTCCACGACCGCCACGTGGCCGCCGCGCGCTCGCTGGCCCGCCAGCTCGTCAGGGGCGAGGCCGAGGCCGACGACGTGGTCGCCGAGTCGTTCACCAAGATCCTCGACCTCGTCGGCCGTGGCGGCGGTCCTTCGGCGGGCTTCAGGACGTACCTGCTGACGGTTGTGCGCCGCACCGTCTGTGACCGTACGCGGGTGGCCGACGGCCAGATAGCCCTGGGCGGGATCGAACGCCAGGCGACCACGGGCGGGATCGAACGCCAGGTGATCCTGGGCAGAATCGAGGGCCAGGAGGTCATAGGCGGGACCGAGCGGCAGTCGGCCGTGGGCGGGGCCGAGTGCCAGGCGGCCGTGAGCAGGGCCGAGCGGCAGGTGACCATGAGCGGGGGCGAGGGCCAGGCGGCTACAGGCGGAATCGAGCCGGTCGATCCCGGTGTGCCCTTCATCGACCCGGCACTCATCGGCCTCGAACGGTCGCTGATCGCCAAGGCGTTCCTGTCGCTGCCTGAGCGGTGGCGGGCGGTGCTCTGGCACACCGAGGTCGAGCACTTGCCGCCCGCCGACGTGGCCCCGCTGCTCGGCCTGTCAGCCAACGGCGTCACCGACCTCGCCCGCCGGGCTCTCGCGGGCCTGCGCCAGGCGTACCTGCAGACGCACCTGGCGGCGCCACCGCCCCACACGTGCCGACTGGCGCTGGGCAGGATGAGCCGTTACGTCCGGGGCGTGCTGGCCAGGCGCGACTCCAAGGCGGTGGACGAGCACGTGAGCGGCTGCCCCGAATGCCGCGCGGTCCTGCTGGAACTGACGGACGTGAGCCGGGGGCTACGCGTCATCATCGGACCCCTGATCACCGGCCCGGTCTTCGCCGGGTACGCGGCGGCACTGGCCAAGGAGGGAGCCTCGAGCGACGGCCCGGATGGCCTCCCGCGCGCACTGGGCCGCTTGGGGCGGGCGCCTGGGCGGCTGTTCGGGAGGGTGCGGCGGGTGCCCGTGTACATGCTCGGTCGGATGTGGCGGGCGCCTGAGCGCGTGTTCGGCTGGGTGTGGCGAGCGTCCGCACAAGTGCTCGGCCAGCTTGGGCGCCTGCCCAGGTACGTGCTCGGCTGGGTTCGGGACGTGCCCAGGCCCGCGCTCGGCTGGGTTCGGGGCGTGCTTAGGCATGTGTTCGGCTGGGTTCGGGGCGTGCCCACGTACGCACAGGCGGCGGTGGCGGGTGGTACCGCCGCCGCCGTCGCGGCCGCCGCCGCGTTCACGCTGGTCTCGGCCGAGGAGCCGATGCCGAGGCCGGTCGCCAAGCCCGTCGCGTCAGCCGGACCGCCGCCCGTACGGCCGGCCGACAAGCCCACACGGGTTCCTCCCGGTCGGCCGGACACCCCGACGGCGGCGAAGGGGCACCGGGCGCGCCTGCACGCCACGATCGGCGTGCTCGGCGCACTGGTCCGCGACCAGCCCGGCATCATCGGGCTACGACTCCGCAACTCGGGCAACGCCCCGACCGCCGAACTCACGGCCACCGTGGACCTGCCCGCAGGCGTCACGCTGATCCCATCGGGCGATAACCGTCCTGGCACAGCCGCAGGCGTGACCCTGACCCGCCCGCACGATTCCGACCACGGCGCCGCACCGATCCAGTGGGGTGGCTACAAGCGCAGTGTCGCGGCGGGCGAGATGCCGATCCAGCCGGGTGCCTACGAGCACAGCGTCGTGGGGGGTAAGGCGCCGATCCAGCCCGGTGGCTACGGTCGTGGTGTTGCGGTGGTTACGCCCGTTGGGACCCTGGATGGCTGGACTTGTCGCCCGGCCGGGCACGGCGCTGTGTGTGCCAGGGGGCCGCTTGAGGCGCGTCGCCGCACCGCCGTGTTTTTGCGCGTTCAGGTGGCCGCCCAGGCGCCCCAGGGCGACGGGCCCGCTGTGCGGATCACGTCCGGTTCCCTGCGGATCGGGGCGCGGTCAGCGGCCGGGGTACGGCGGGAGGGCATGCCCGCCAGGTTCGCCACCGACGGCCAGGTGACGGTCAGGGCGGTCGGCAACTCGCTCCTGAGCTGCCCGCTGGAGCGCGACGGCTGCGCGGAGGCCCGGCGGCGGGAGGGCGACAGGCGTGACGACGAGCTGTGGCCCATGGCGGTCGTTGACGGGGATGGGGTGCCGGATACGTACGCCTCCAGCGGCGCCACGCTGCGATTGCCCCCGGGCGGTCGGGTCGTGTGGGCGGGCCTCTACTGGTCGGCCAGTGGGGAGAACACGGGGCCGATCAGACTGCGGCCGCCGGGTCGGCGGCGTTACCTGTTCATCAGGCCCGAGCAGGTGACGGTCCGCGAGCTGCCCTCTGGGCCCGCCTACCAGGCGTTCGCCGACGTGACCGGGCTGGTCGGGAGTGTCAGGCAGGAGGGCACGTGGTGGGCGGCCGACCCGCCAATGGGGGAGGGGGTCGCGCAGCACGCCGGATGGAGCCTGGTGGTGATCGCGACCGATCCGACCGAGCCGTACAGCCACGCCGTGGTGCTCGACACACCGACTGTCATCGGCGGCGAGGCGGGTCAGGCCCGGATCCCGCTGGACGGGCTGGTCGCCGCACCCGAGCTCGCCCGAGGCCCGGGACGCCCGCGAGAGAACGTGGCTCCCGCGACCGTGCCTGCGCGGAGCCTGCGGGACGGTGCGACCTCATCTGCGGCCGCGTCTGTGCGGAGCGGGCAGAAGGGCGTGGCTCCTGGGGCCCTGTCCGCGCGGAGTCCGCGGAAGCGCGTGGCCCCTGCGGCCGTGCGCGCGCGAGTCCCGAGTAGACGCCCGGCCTCCGGAGGCTCGTCCAGGCGGGTTTCGTCGGGCGGGCTGGTGCCTGCTCGGGTCGAGGTGGTGACCTGGGGAGGCGATGCCGATCTCGACGGTGACCGGCTCTCTTTGGGCTCGGGGCCGCTCACCCCCGCAGGAGGCGACCGTGACGCGGACAACGTCTTCGACGGCTCGTCCAACGGCGCCAAGGGGATGACGTTCGGTGTCGACGTCGACACGTTCGGCGGCGAACTCGGCCATGACCCGGCGCTGGCCATCGATACGCGGAAGGATGTGGTGTTGTTCGCGATCGCCGCCGTCAGCGTGCGTGCACGGTCGTGACGTACGTGCACGATAGTGACCAAAGTCCGACATATTGGTACGGTCAGCCCGGACGCACCGGCGTATGGTCGGGGCAGGGGCGAATCGTCGGGATTAACCTCGCGCGATCACCCGCTTTCATTACCCTGAGAGAGGGCCGCCCGCGAATCCGGCTCTGACGGTGCACAGTCTGCTAGGTCGGACCACCAGGAAAGGGGCCGTGTCAGTGGATCGCTGCGCGCTGTTCGTGGACGCTGGCTATCTGCTGGCCGACGGCGCGATGGCCGTGCATGGCACCCGCCATCGTGAAGCCGTGGCCTGGGACTATCCAGGGCTCTTGCAGCTCCTGTCGAACCTCTCGCGCGAGCGCACCGGCCTGCCGATGCTGCGGTGCTACTGGTACGAGGCGACCGTCGAAGGCCGCCGTACTCCGGAGCACGACGTGCTCGCCGACATCCCCGGCCTCAAGCTCCGTCTCTCGCGCATCCGCCCCGGTCGGCGCGAAGGCGTGGACGCCCAGGTACACCGCGACCTGATGACCCTCGCCCGCAACAGCGCCATCTGCGACGCCGTCGTGGTCAGCGGTGACGAGGACCTCGCCCAGGTCGTCAGCGACGCCCAGGATCTCGGCGTCCGGGTGACCGTTGTGCACATCGCGGTGGACGGCAGCTGGGCGGTCTCCCGCACGCTCATGCAGGAGAGCGACGACCTCATCGAGCTGGGCGGCGTCCACCTGCGCCCCTACGTCAACATGGTGACCGGCGCCATCGAGGCGTCCAACGGACATCACCAGCCGGCCGGCAACGGCCACGCCGGCCACGCGCAGCGGGAGCTGCCGCCCGCCCAGTCGAGCGGGGGCAGCCACGCCGCCGACCGGGCGAGCCAGTCCGGTGCCAACGGCGCGATGCCGTCGGCGGGGCGTGGCCAGCAGTCGCCGCCCAGCTACGCCAATTACCAGCCCGATCCGACGCCGTCGGCCGCCCCGGTGACCGGACCCATCCCGCAGCAGCCGCAGGCGCCGACGACCGGGCAGTTCGCGTCGCAGTCCAACGGCACCTATCAGCCCCCGCCGTCGCAGTCCAACGGCACTTACCAGCCCTCGCAGCTCGGTGCCTACACCGGCCCGCAGCCCGCGCCGGTCTCCCAGCAGCCCTCGGCCGCCACGGCCGGGGCGACCACGCTGTCCGACGCCGTCAAGGCCGCCCATCGCGAGGGGCACGACTTCGGCGAGTCCGTGGCCCGCGACGCGCCGGCCCTGTGGCTGGAGGCCGTGCTCGCGCGCAAGCCGCGGATGCCCTCCGACCTGGAGGCCCGCCTGCTGCAGGGGTCGTCCCTGCCGATCGACTTCCTGCTGCACGACGAGGTACGCCACGCGCTGCGCCGCGGCTTCTGGGACGCCCTGGAGCGCGCCAGGCACTAGCTTGACGCCCCCTGGGGCCAGACCTCTCCGCCGCTGCCGTCCAGACGCCAGCGCGCCTCTGAGAACGATCTCAGCGCCTCGGGGGCGCACATGAGACGGCGCCTCTCGTACGGACAAGGCACAGCGCCTCTCGTACGGACAAGGCACAGCGCCTCTCGTACGGACAAGGCACAGCGCCTCTCGTAGGGGACGGCGTCTCGCGTACCGACGAGGGACGCCGCGGCGGCTTACGACAGGGCGTCGAAGCCGGAGCGCAGGTGGGCGAGCCGATCGGCGAGGTCGGCGAGCGGGACGGACAGCGTCGGGTCGTGCGACTTGTTGGCCAGCTCCCGCACCCTGCCCAGCTCGTCCTCCACCGCTGTCAGCCGCCGCGACAGCTCGGGCAGGATCGCCGCCTGGTCACCCGCGCCCGGCGGCAGCTCGCCGCTCAGCCGCTCGCGCAGCATCGACGCCTGCTCGGCCAGTCGCTTGTTCATGTTGTACAGCTCGGTGAACACCGACACCTTGGCCCGCAGCACCCACGGGTCGAACGGCTTGGTCAGGTAGTCGACGGCGCCCGCCGCGTAGCCGCGGAAGGCGTAGTCGGGCGCGCTGTCGACCACCGTGAGGAAGATGATCGGGATGTTGCGGGTCCGCTCCCGCCGTTTGATGTGGGCGGCCGTCTCGAACCCGTCCATGCCCGGCATCCGCACGTCGAGCAGGATCAGCGCGAACTCCGTGTTGAGCAGCGCCTTGAGCGCCTCCTCGCCGGACCTGGCGCGTACGGGCACCAGGTCGAGCGAGCTCAGGATCGCTTCGAGGGCGATCAAATTCTCCTCGCGGTCGTCGACCAGGAGGATCTTGGCACGATCCGGCATGGATCACGCCCCTTCGGCGGTGGACTCGCCGGTCGACCGCCCCCGGCCGAGCCAACCGCGCAGCCGTTCGAGCAGCCGGTCGACGTCGACGGGCTTGGGTACGTAGTCGGACGCGCCCGAGGCGATGCTCTTCTCGCGATCGCCCCGCATGACCTTGGCGGTCAACGCGATGATCGGGAGATCGGCGAACTGCGGCATGCGCCTGATGGCCGAGGTCGTGGCCCAGCCGTCCATCTCCGGCATCATGATGTCCATCAGCACGAGAGCGACGTCCTCGTTCCGTTCGAGCTGTTCGATTCCTTCCCGGCCGTTTTCAGCGTAGACGACCGTGGAGCCATGCCGTTCGAGGACGCTGGTGAGGGCGAACACGTTGCGGATGTCGTCGTCGACGATGAGGATCTTCGCGCCGTTGAGCGGGTCGTCGCCGTGCCACTGGCTGGTCTCGGCGGGCGGCTCGATCAGCTCGGGCAGTGGCAGGTCGAGCGGCATCGGCGGTTCGTGCAGCGCGGCCGCCGTCTCCTCGACCGGCACGGCGAGCAGTTGCCTGCGCTCGACCACGGCGTCGCTGTCGGTCTCGGCCAGCGGGCCGGTGTAGGAGGCCGGCAGGTAAAGGGTGAACGTGCTCCCCTTGCCCAGCTCGCTGTCGACGTGGATCTCACCGCCGAGCAGCCTGGCGATCTTGCGGCAGATCGACAGGCCCAGCCCGGTGCCGCCGTACTTGCGGCTGGTGGTGCCGTCGGCCTGCCTGAACGCCTCGAAGATGACCTCGCGCTTGTCGGGCGCGATGCCGATGCCGGTGTCGATCACCTGGAAGGCCAGCAGGTCGTGGGCGCCGTGCAGGGTGTCGTCGTCGAACTGGACCCCCGCCGGCACCGGCGTGACCCGCAGCTTGACCTCGCCCTTCGGGGTGAACTTCACCGCGTTGGACAGCAGGTTGCGCAGCACCTGCTGCAGGCGCTGCTCGTCGGCGCGCAGCTCCTGCGGCACGTCGCTGTCCACCTCGACGGCGAACGCCAGCCCCTTGTCCTGGGCCAGCGGCGCGAACGCCGCCTCCAGGAGGTCGACCATCTTCGGCAGCGACACCTGGATCGGATGGATGTCCATCCGGCCGGCCTCGACCTTGGACAGGTCGAGCATGTCGTTGATCAGCTGGAGCAGCGCGGAGCCCGCGCCGTGGATCGTCCTGGCGAACTCGACCTGCTGCGAGGTCAGGTTGCCCTCGGCGTTCTCGGTCAGCAGCTTGGCCAGCACGAGCAGGCTGTTGAGCGGCGTGCGCAGCTCGTGGGACATGTTCGCGAGGAACTCGGACTTGTAGCGCGAGGACACGGCCAGCTGCTCGGCGCGCTCCTCCAGCGTGCGGCGGGCCTGCTCGATCTGGAAGTTCTGGATCTCGATGGCGCGGTTCTGCTTGGCCAGCAGCGCCGCCTTGTCCTCAAGCTCGGCGTTGGACCTGCGCAGCTCCTCCTGCTGGCGCTGCAGCTCGTCCGAACGTTCCTGCAGCTCGCGGGTGAGTCGCTGCGACTCCGTCAGCAGGTCTTCGGTCCGCGAGTTGGCGATGATGGTGTTCATCGTGACGCCGATGGTCTCGACGAGCTGGGTCAGGAAGTCGAGGTGCACCTCGCCGAACGGGGTGAAGGAGGCCAGCTCCAGCACGCCCAGGACGCGGTTCTCGAACAAGATCGGGAGTACGACGATCTGCGCGGGCGTCGACTGGCTGAGGCCGCTGTCGATGGTGATGAACCGTGGCGGCACGTCGTCGAGGACGATGTGCCTGCCCTGGGCCGCGGCCTGGCCGACGATGCCCTCACCGACCGCGAAGCGCTGGCGCGGGCCGCGGTCGGGGCGTACGCCGTAGCCGCCGATCAGCAGCAGCTCGTGCTCGCCCTCGGGATCGACGCCGTAGAAGGCGCCATAGCGGGCCGACACCAGCGGTGTCAGCTCGCTCATCGTCAGCTTGGCCACCTCGAACAGGTCGCGGTGGCCCTGCATGAGCCGGGAGATACGGGCCAGGTTGGACTTGAGCCAGTCTTGCTCCTGGTTGGCCTGGGTGGTCTCGCGGAGGTTGGCCACCATCGAGTTGATGTTGTCCTTGAGCTCCGCCAGCTCGCCCTGCGCCTCGACGGCGATCGAACGGGTCAGGTCGCCCCTGGCCACGGCGCTGGTCACGGTGGCGATCGCGCGTACCTGCGTGGTGAGGTTGCCGGCCAGCTCGTTGACGCTCTCGGTGAGCCGCTTCCAGGTGCCTTCCACGCCCTCGACCCGCGCCTGGCCGCCGAGCTGGCCTTCGGAGCCCACCTCGCGGGCGACTCGGGTCACCTCGGAGGCGAACGAGGACAGTTGGTCGACCATCCGGTTGATGGTGGTCTTGAGCGCCAGGATCTCGCCCTGGGCGTCCACGTCGATCTTGCGGGTGAGGTCGCCGTTGGCGACCGCGGTGGTCACCTCGGCGATGTTGCGCACCTGGTAGGTCAGGTTGTTGGCCATGAAGTTGACGTTGTCGGTGAGGTCCTTCCAGACGCCCGACACGCCCTGCACCCGGGCCTGGCCGCCGAGCTGGCCCTGCGTGCCGACCTCGCGGGCGACTCGGGTCACCTCGTCGGCGAAGGACGACAGCTGGTCGACCATCGTGTTGAGGGTGTCCTTGAGCTGGAGGATCTCGCCCTGCGCGTCGACGGTGATCTTCTTCGACAGGTCACCCTGGGCCACCGCGGAGGAGACCGCCGCTATCTGGCGCACCTGGGAGGTCAGGTTGTTGGCCATGGAGTTGACGTTCTCCGTGAGGTCCTTCCAGACCCCGGAGACACCGCGTACCTGTGCCTGGCCGCCCAGCTGCCCCTCGGTGCCCACCTCGCGGGCGACTCGGGTCACCTCGGAGGCGAACGACGACAGCTGCTCGACCATCGTGTTCATGGTCGACTTGAGCTCCAGGATCTCGCCCTGGGCGTCCACGTCGATCTTGCGGGTGAGGTCGCCGTTGGCCACGGCCGTCGTCACCTGGGCGATGTTGCGTACCTGATAGGTCAGGTTGTACGCCATGGAGTTGACGTTGTCGGTGAGGTCCTTCCAGACGCCCGACACGCCCTTCACCTCGGCGCGTCCGCCCAGCTTGCCCTCGGTGCCGACCTCGCGCGCCACGCGGGTCACCTCGTCGGCGAAGGACGACAGCTGGTCGACCATCGTGTTGAGGGTGTCCTTGAGCTGGAGGATCTCGCCCTCCGCGTCGACGGTGATCTTCTTCGACAGGTTGCCCTGGGCCACCGCCGTGGCCACGGTCGCGATGCTGCGTACTTGGCTGGTGAGGTTGTTGGCCATGAAGTTGACGTTGTCGGTGAGGTCTTTCCAGACGCCCGACACGCCCGACACCCGGGCCTGGCCGCCGAGCTGGCCCTGTGTGCCCACCTCGCGGGCGACTCGGGTGACCTCCTCGGCGAAGCCGGAAAGCTGGTCCACCATCGTGTTGACGGTGTTCTTGAGCTCGAACATCTCGCCCACGGCGTCGACCGTCACCTTGCGGCTCAGGTCGCCCTTGGCCACGGCGGTGGTCACGACCGCGATGTCACGCACCTGCGCGGCCACCCGGGAGGACATCGTGTTGACGGCCTCGGTGAGGTCGCGCCAGCTGCCGGACATGCCGCGCAGGTTGGCACCGCCACCCAGCCGGCCCTCGGTGCCGGCCTCCCTGGCCACCCGCGTGACCTCGGAGTTGAACAGCGCGAGCTGGTCGACCATGCCGTTGATCGCCTTGCCCAGGCGGCGCACCTCGCCGCGGGCCGAGCGGTCGAGGTCGATCCGCCGCGACAGGTCGCCCTTGGCCACCGCGTCGATCACGTCGGCGGCACCGCTCACCGGGCTCACCAGGGCGTCGATCAACATGTTGACCGACTCGACGCTCTCCGCCCAGGCGCCGACTCCCGGCCCCGGCGTCAGCCGCTCGCCGAAGCGGCCCTCCTTGACAACTTCCTTGCGTACGCGCACCAGCTCGTTGGCGAGATGTTCGCGACGATCGGCCACTTCGTTGAGCAGCAACCGCACTTCACTGAGGATGCCGGCCGGGGCATGCGGGACCCGGCGGCGGAAGTCGCCGTCGCGCCAGGAGAAGAGGGTCTCCAGGATCGGGACGAGATCCGACTCGGTGTAAGTCCTCTCCTCAGAGCTCAATGCGGCCTTGGCCGTTGTCATGGGGCCTCCTTCACTCCCGGGGTGCCACCGCGAGTGAGTCAAGTCTGTCACGATGAGTAGCTCATAGTCGCGTCCTTGGATTTACCCCAAGTCAGCAGGAAGTGTGGTAGGCACGATGCGATGACTGCTACTCCCCATGCGGTGCTGGCCGCTACGTTCGCGCCCGGCGACACCGCCGTGACGGCTGCGATGAGGTTCACCCGTGAGGTGATGACCGCGTGGGCAGTCGGCAGCGTGCTGCATCTGGCCGAGCAGGTCGCGGGTGACCTGGCACAACAGGTGGTGGACGAGCCGTTCGAAGTCATCTGGAAGCATTTTGGTGACGCCGTACAGGTCGAGTTGAGACAGCGGAGCACCTCGCAGGGCGACCCGAAGGCTCCGTCTGTGGGGGTGGAGGAGTGGGGAATCACCTTCGCAGGTGATTCTCGTGTCCATTGGGCAAGACTCACGCTACCCGGCTCGACGGACAGAGTGGCATCCGAATGGCTGGAGGAGAGCGCCAGAGGGCCGCATTGGTTGGGGTTCCTGGCTGACGCGAGTGACCTGCTCGCGGGCACTCTCGACCCCGACATGGTGCCCGCCATCATCGCCCAGATCGTGGTGCCGCGACTGGCGAGCTGGTGCGCCGTCTACACCTCTGACACCGCTGTCGGACCGCTGCGGCTGGTCTACCTCTGGCACGCCGACGAGGCCAGGATCGACGGGCTGCGCGAGCAGCTGGGCGACATGGACGCGATGATCGCCGACGCTCATGTCACCTCCACCGTCCACCTGGCCGACTCGCAGGTGCTCGCGGTCCCGCTGACCGCGCGCGGCCGGGGCCTGGGCATGATGTGCCTGGGCCGGCCCGACCGCTTCCCCGACGAGGTCATCCAGTTCGCCGAGGACATCGCCAGGCGGGCCGCGCTGGCCACCGACAACGCCCGCGTCTACGCCCAGCAGGCCGCGGCCAACCGGGCGCTCCAGCGCAGCCTGCTCCCGCCGAACGAGCCCGAGGTGCCCGGCCTCGACTACGGCGTCGTGTACGAGCCCGCCGGCGAGGCCAACGAGGTCGGGGGCGACTTCTACGACCTGTTCAAGGCCGGCGACGACTCCTGGCGGTTCGCGATCGGCGACGTGTGCGGCACCGGCCCGGAGGCCGCCGCCGTGACGGGCCTGGCCCGCCACACGCTGCGCCTGCTCGCCCGCGAGGGCTACGGGGTGGCAGCGGTGCTCGGCCGCCTCAACCAGGCGATCTTGGAGGAGGGCGAGCGGGCCAGGTTCCTCACGCTGCTGCACGGTGACATCACGCCGGTGCCGACCGGTCTTGAGGTACGCCTGGTGTCGGCGGGCCATCCCGAGGCGCTGCGCCTCAAGCCGAGCGGCGTGGTCGAGACGGTGACGACCCCGCAGTCGCTGCTCGGGGTCTTCCACGAGGTGGTGTTCGAGGCCGACACGCTGCATCTCGACCACGGTGACGTGCTGCTGGCGGTGACCGATGGGGTGACGGAGCGGCGCTCGGGCGGGCGGCTGCTCGACGACGACAGCGGGCTGGCCAAGCTGCTCGCCGAGTGCGCCGGGCTGTCGGCCCGCGCGGTGGCCGAGCGGATCCGTCGAGGGGCGGCCGACTTCGCCACGGAGCCGAGTGCGGACGACCTCGCGATCGTGGTCCTCCGCGCCCGCTGACCTCATGGGTGCGCCACTGACCCTCATGGGCCATTTCTAGCTGACCGCCGACTTGGCGAATTGTCGATTATCAGTGTGGATTTACATGCTTGCGGGCGAATTCAAGCTGTAGCGCGATTTGCGCGATCCGTTCGGACATGACCAGCGAGCCACGGATGGCGTCGTAGGCGTAAACCTCATGCTCCCGCCCGTGCTCAGCCAGTTTCGCCACATACTTCTCGATCTGCCGCAGCGGGCAGCGGCTGTCGTTCTCGCCGGCCAGGATCAGCACCGGGCTTTCCACCCGGTCCACGTACGTGATCGGGGAGCTGGCCGCATAGCGTTCGGGCTGCTCGTCGGGCGAGCCGCCCAGCAGCGCGCGGTGGTAGGCGCGCAGGCTCTCGGCCTCGTCCTCGTAGGAGGTCTCGTGGCAGGCGATGGGCACCGCCGCGATGCCGGCCGTCCACAGCTCGGGCTGGGTGCCGAGGCCGAGCAGCGTGAGGTAGCCGCCCCAGGCGGTGCCCGTCAGCAGCATCCTGGCGGGGTCGGCGATGCCGCGCTCCACGACGTGCTCGCGTACGGCGGCGACGTCGGCCAGCTCGATGTGGCCGATGTCGCTGTGGAGCGCGTCGCGCCAGGCCGAGCCGTAGCCGGTCGAACCGCGGTAGTTGACCCGCACCACCGCGAAGCCGGCGTCCACCCAGGCCGCGACCTCGGGGGAGAAGGCGTCGCGGTCGTGCGTCGTCGGGCCGCCGTGCAGCAGGAAGACGGTCGGGAACGGCGCGGCGCCGGACTCGGGACGGGAGACCAGCGCGTGGATCCTGCCGCCGGGGCCGGGCACGTCGAGGTCTTCGACGGGCACGCTCGGCGGAGCGGAGGGGCCGCTGGAGTTGAGCACGACCTGGCCGTTGCTGGAGCGGATCACCGGTGGCCGGGAGGCGCTGGACCAGGAGTACTCGACGTTGCCGCCGGGGCGCGGGGCCGCGGCGTCGATCACGCCGTGGGGTGTCTCGAGCAGGGTCAGCCCGCCGCCCGCGAGGTCGTAGCGGTGCAGGTAGCTGCGGGCGCGGTTGTCGCGCAGGATCAGCAGGCCGCGGCCGTCGTCGTACCAGCTGGCGGTCAGCTCGCCGGAGTCCTTCATCCAGATCTCGCGCTGCTCGTCAGTCGCCGGGTCCCAGACCAGGGGAGCCTGACGTTGGCGGCGCTCGTGCAGGGCGAGCATGCGGCGGTCGCCCGGCACCGGGGCGAACTTGAGGCCGATCACGCCCTTGTCGGGGCCGTCGTAGAGCTCGCCGACGACGTCGCCGTTCGGGCGTACGACGCGCAGCGCCGGATGACGGAAGTCGCCATACTCGGCATGATTTATCGCGATAAGTGAGCCGTCGAGGGACATGTCGGCTACCCAGGCCGCCTCGGCGTGCTCGTACAGCAGGCGAGACGGTTCGCCGGGCCGTACCAGATGGATCCTGAACGAACCCTCGCTGGCCAGGCTGATCGCCGCGTGGCCCGCCATGGACAGGGCGATGCCGCCCGGCTGGCCGGCCTCCAGGTCGGGAGCGACCTGCTCGTCGGGGCCGCCGGTGAACGGCTGGCGCCACCACACGCCGAACTCGTCGCCCTCGGTGTCGGCGAACCAGTAGATCCACTGGCCGGTGGGGTCGATCGCGGCGTGGGCCGTGCCCTTGGGCCGGTCGGTCACCTGGCGGTTGGCGCCGCTGGCGCGATCCCAGGCGTAGACCTCCCAGGTGCCGGTGGCGTTGGAGCGATAGATCGAGCGGTTCGGGGCCAGCCGTGCCCAGGAGGGCAACGTCATGCGCGACGCTCGGAACCTGGCCTGCCAGCGTTCCTCGGCCTTCATCCGGCGCGCCCCCCTCCCTCTCGCCCCGCCTCCGGGCGTGGGTTGCCGTCCAGTATTGCGCTTGTCTCGCGGAAATACTCCGGGAATGTGGGGGAATTTCGGACTAAATGCCCCATCATTAACACGAGTCTCAGATGTCCGTCAAGGAACAGCCCTTGATCGCGGCGGGGCCTCGAAGATAGACAGGTGGAACGCGGCCTTGGCCGCCACTTTTTCCCGCTTTTTCACAGCAAACCGTGACAGAAAGCTGGAAATCCGCTCCGCCAACTCGGTCGGCTCAGTGTGCCACGCGCTCGGCCCCATCCCCACCACGCCGGCGACCTCGTCAGGCCCCAGCTTCAGATCGAACTCGACCGTCCGCCGCTCGGTCTCCTCGAAGCCTTCCAGGCTCCTGGCCAGCCGCCGCTCCTTCTCCTCGTCGACGGAGAGCAGCCCCAGCTCCTCGACGAGCGGGCTCAGATGCGCCTTAGCGGGGGTCACGACGACCACCGCGCCGCCAGGCCGCAGAATGCGCCGGAACTCGGGACCGTTCCGTGGCGCGAACACGTCGATCACCACATCGGCCACCCCGTCCCTGATGGGCAACGGCCGCCACACGTCGGCCACGAAGGCCCCCGCCCTCGGATGTGACCGAGCGGCACGCCGCACGGCGTGCTTGGAAACGTCGAATGCCATCCCGATGCCACGGTCCACCGCTCTCAGCACCGTCGCCAGGTAGTAACCGGTCCCGGCTCCGGCATCAACGATCACGGGCTCCGGCGCGTGATCGGCGTCCTGCCACGCCGTCCCTGCTCCACGAGCCACTGCGGCACTACGGTACGCCTTCTCGGCCGCCGCGTCCGGCAGTGCCGAGAACCTATCCCTACGGAAAGCATCGTCATCCCGGCCATTGGCGCCGAATATCCTCAACCGCACACTCTCGGCGAGCGCGTCGGCGAGTGGAGCGTAGTGTCCGGTTCCCAGGAACTCGGCCCGCGCCGCCACCATCGCCGCGCTGTCAGCCGTTCCCGGCGTCCGCGAGCCGACCAGGAGGCTCACGTAGCCCTGCTTGGCCACGTCGTACGCATGGCCTTCGGCGCAGCGGAGCGTGTCACCCGCCAACCACATCTCACGGGCACAGACGGGGCAGGCCAGGTATTTGATGATGTCAGCAAGCATGCGCCCATTGTCATGGCCCGGGGGGACCTGACGCGCCAGGGGGTCAGGCGCCGGCCTCAAGCAGGAATGCCGCGTTGGAGGGTGTCTCGCGGAGCTTGCCGACCAGCAGCTCCAGCCCCTGCTGCCGATCGAGCGCGCCGAGCATCCGGCGCAGCTTCCAGATCACCTGCCGCTCGCCGGCCGGCAGCAGGATCTCCTCTCGGCGGGTACCGGAGATGCCCAGGTCGACCGCGGGGAAGAGGCGTCGTTCGGCCAGGTCGCGGGCCAGGTGCACCTCCATGTTCCCGGTGCCCTTGAACTCCTCGTACAGGCTGTTGTCCATGCGCGACCCGGTGTCCACCAGCACGGTGGCCAGGATCGTCAGGGAGCCGCCGCCCTCTACGTTGCGCGCGGAGCCGAAGAAGCGCTTCGGCGGGTAGAGCGCGGTGGCGTCGATGCCGCCGGTGAGCACGCGGCCCCCGCCGGGGGCCAGGTTGTTGTACGCGCGCCCGAGCCGCGTCAGCGAGTCGAGCAGTACCACGACGTCCTCGCCGTTCTCCACGAGGCGCTTGGCGCGTTCGATGGCCAGCTCGGCGACGGCGGTGTGGTCGCGGTCGGGGTGGTCGAAGGTCGAGTAGAAGACCTCGCCTTTGATGGAGGCGCGCATCTCCGTGACCTCTTCCGGCCGCTCGCCGACGAGCACGACCATGAGGTGCGTCTCCGGGTGATTGCGCGCGATGGCCGCCGCGAGCGCCTGCATGACCATGGTCTTGCCGGCTTTGGGCGGGGCCACGATGAGCCCGCGCTGGCCCTTGCCGATGGGCGCGAACAGGTCGATGACGCGGGTGCTGAGCGACTCGGTCTCGATGCGCAGGCGTTCGGTGGGGTGGATCGGGATCAGGTCCGCGAAGTGCGGGCGGTGCCGCCAGTCGGCGGTGCCGTTGACGGACTCGACCTCGACCGGTTTGCCGCCCGCGACGGTGGCGACGACGTGGTCGCCGGGGCGCAGACCGAGCTGCTTGACCCGGTCGGGCGGCACGCGGACGTCGTCGGGGCCGGGCAGGTGTCCCGCGCGGATGAAGGCGCCCTTCTCCCGCACGTCGAGCAGACCACTGACCTGCCGAATGGGCGCACCGGAGCGCGGTTTGGGAATGGTTTGAACAGACATGATGAACCCTCCTCGAGGGCACCGCCGAAGAAAGCCGGCGAGTGTGAAGAATGAGCCGGGCCCGGGAACACCAGGGCGGGCTATAGGGGAAGTGGCGGAGCTGGAAGCTCAACGCCGCTGGCAACGTATCACACGTTCCGGCCCATACAACACCTAGCCCGCTTGGGCTATTCCCGGGGGGTTCTCGGCTCTTCCGCCTCGCCGCCGGGGGTGCGGCGTAACAATGTTCTTCTCGGTGCCGGAGTGCTGCGAATTACCCGCAGCAGGTGTGCACGACGACACAGATCGCCCATCAATGCACCGGCAACCTGTCAAGTGAGATGCAGGGCCGCTGCAATCCGATGAGGCTTTCATAGAACCACGAACTCCTTGGGGGGATCACGATGAAGACCAGCACCCGTTGCCCGCGGTGTCACAACGAGCTCGATGAGGGCCCGATCATCTACCGGTGCGCCCACTGCAGCCGCGCCGTCTACGCCGCCGACGTCGAGAACGAGTACGTTCCGCGCCAGCGCGTGGCCGCCTAATCTGGGCGAATGCCACACAAACCGCGCACGATCTCCGGCGTCGAAGTGACGCCTCTCTGCGACGCCGTGGGTCCCATGGGCCCGGCGATCCGTCGCCCGCTCACCGAGATGTTCCCGGGGGGAGGGCTCGCGGACGAGCCGTGGATTCTGCACTTCCACTGTTACCTGCTACGTGACCGGGCGGGCCGGGTCACCCTGGTCGACACCGGCATCGGCGCCGCAGACTCACCGGCGTCGAGCTGGGCGCCGGTGCCGGGGACATTGCCCGGTGAGCTGGCCGCCGTCGGCGTCGAACCGGCCGACGTCGGCACCGTGATCCTCACGCACCTGCACAGCGACCACGCCAGTGGCGCGGTCGCGGACGGCCGGCCGCTGTTCGAGAACGCCAGGTACGTTCTCCAGCAGGCCGAGGTCGACGCGGCCCATGGCGCGATGCTCGACCAGATCGTCACTCCCATCAAGGGCCAGTTGCAGGTGGTCGACGGCGACTTTCAGGTCGCGCCGGGCGTACGCGTCCAGCTCACCCCAGGGCACACCCCAGGCCACCAGATCGTCCGGCTGGGCGAGCTGGCGATGACCGGCGACCTGGTGCTGCACCCGGCGCAGCTGGCCGATCCGAGCGTCCGTTATGTCTACGACGACGACCAGGCGGCGGCGGCCGCCACCCGCGCCGAGGTGCTCGGCGCGCTGCGGGCCGAGCGCGCGGTCCTGGCCACCGCCCACTTCAGCGACCCGTTCCTGGACCTTTAGCTCCCTGTAGGGGAGTCCTCAGGCGGGTACGGGCTGGTCGGCCAGCAGGTCGGCGGGGAGGCTGACAAGCGCGGTGAGCCCCCCGTACGGCGAGACGTCCAGCGTGACCTTGATCCCGTTCCGGGCCGCCAGCCTGGCCACCACGAACAGCCCCAGCTGATCACTCTGCGCCAGGTCGAACTCCGGCATCTCGGCCAGCCGCGTGTTGAGCTCGTCGAGCTCGACCCTGGTCAGGCCGAGACCGCGGTCCTCGACCTCGACGATCACTCCGTGCGGGGTGATCGTGGTCCGCAGGTCCACCCGGGTCTGCGGCGGCGAGAAGAGGGTGGCGTTCTCGATCAGCTCGGCCATCAGGTGGGCGACGTCGGTGACCGCCGAGCCGACCAGGGAGACGGGCGGCGGCTGCAGCACCTCGACCCGCGGATACTCCTCGACCTCGGCCACGGCCGCGCGCAGCACGTCGTGGATCGGCACCGGGTTGCGCCAGCCCCGACCGGGCGCCTGGTCGGACAGGATGATGAGGCTCTCCGCGTGCCTGCGCATGCGGGTCGTGAGGTGGTCGAGCTTGAACAGGTCGCCGAGCGTCTCGGGCTCCTCCGCGCCGCGTTCCATGCTGTCGAGCTGCAGCAGCTGGCGGTGGAGCAGCGTCTGGTTGCGCCGGGCCAGGTTGACGAAGACCTGGCTGACGCCGTGCCGCAGCCTGGCCTGGCTCAGCGCCGCCGTCACGGCCGTGGCCTGCACGTTGTTGAACGCCTGCACGATGTCGAGCACCTCGCTGGTGTCCGTCTTCACCTCCAGCGGCGGCAGCTCGTCGGGCGTCGGCGCGCCGACGTTCGTACGCAGCCGCTTGACCAGCGCCACCAGGCGTACCTCCGCCAGCTCGGTGGCGGCGTCGCGGAGCCCGGCGAGCTCGCGTACCAGGCGGCCGCGGAAGCGGAGTGACAGCAGGATGGAGGCGAGGACCGCGAGCAGGCCGACGCCGCCCGCCACGCCGATCTTGATCAGCACGTTGACGGCCGTGGGCGTGACGCGCTGCGTGATCTCCCGTACGGCCTGGCGCTGGTTGCGATCGACGGCCGTCCACAGGTTGCTCGCGTCGACGGGCCAGGTGGCCGCCGTGGCGGGCAGGCCGTTCGTGGTGGCCTGGCCCATGATGGCGTCCTCCGCGCGCATGAACTCGCGGTAGGCGGGCGAGGAGACCAGCTGCTCGTACGGCCCGCGCAGCGCGGGGTCGAGGTGGGACAGCGCCTGGGTGTAGAGCAGGCGCCTGGTGGCGACCATGCCGGTGAACTCCCGGCGCTCAAGGGTGGTCGCCTTGCCCCTGTCCAGCACTACGGCGATGATCGCCCGCTCTCTCGACAGCAGGTCCTTGGCCTCGCCCAGCATGGTGACGGCGCGGGCCTGCCGGTAGAGCGTCATGTCCGGCATGAGGATCATCGCGTCGTACATGCGGAAGGAGGCGTCGGCGATCTGGCTGTAGCCGTCGATCACGTCGAGCGGGGCGGGGTTCCCGCCGTCGACCTGGCGGCGGATCGCGGGTAGCGCGTCGAGCTGGTCGTACAGGGCTCTGAGCTGCACGGCCATCCCGGACGAGATGGCCTGCTGGTCGCCGGCCAGCTTGCGGAAGTCCGCGACGGCCTTGTCCGTCTGGGCGCGTTGCCTGGCCAGCTGGGCGGTGCCGCGCTTGGTCGTCAGGAACTCGACGGAGGCCAGCCGCTCGTTCTGGAGCTCGACGTTGATCTGCTCGGACGGGTCGGCCAGGTTCGTCACCAGATCGTTGATCTCCAGCAGGCGCAGGCCGTCGCCGCCGGTCAGTGTCGCCGCGAAGGCCCACAGGCCGACCAATGACGTGAGCGGGACGATCAGCAGGATGAGGAGCTTGATGGCGATGGGACGGCCACGCGTGGGGGGCATGCGACCTCCGGAGGCATGATGAGATCGTCTCGCAGAGTACACCCCCTTTTACCGGGATTTCTGGCGACGGCTCGGCGCGAGGGCCCTGACGCCCCCGCGCCTGCCGCGCTTAGGGCTACTGCCGCCTGGTGTTCTCGGCGCCACCGGCCACGAGCCGGTCGGTCGCCTCGGACTCGTGCACAGGCTCGGGCTGGCGTGCGTGCTCGGGCCGGCGTGCGTGCTCAGGCGCGCGCACCTGCTCGGGCACACGCAGGTTCTGCGTCTCGCGCATGTCCGGCTCGCGCGCGTGCTCAGGCTCGCGCGTGGCGGCGTGCTCGTGCTGCAGCTTCCGCTCCAGCTCGCGCTTCTCCTCTTCGAGCCGGGCCACCCGGCTGGAGGCCTCGGCGCGCGCCACGCGCTTCTGGCGGCGCCGCTTGGCCGACCGGCGGGAACCGGAGCTGATCATCGCGATGCCCAGCAGCAGCACGGCCGTGGTCACGGCACCGGCGATGAACATGCCGAACGAATTGAATTCGAACGTGTAGCCGAACAGAATGTACCTGGAGGTCTCCTCGGCGGCCACCAAGGCGATGGCGCCACCGGCGAGCAGGACCAGGAGTAGACCCAGCAAGATCATTTCAGCTCACTCCCTGTCGTCAGAGCGAGTCCCTACTGCCCCGGCTCGGGCGGACTATGCCGCGCAATCGCCGATCTGGCCGGGGTTCCCGGTCATCATGGAGATCATGAGACCTGAGCCCGGCCAAGTGCTGCACTTCTCCGAGGATCCGACGATCGAGCTTTTCGTGCCGCACGTGGCGCCGACCTCCGCCCTGCGCGAGCCGTACGTCTGGGCGGTCGGCTA
The DNA here is from genome assembly GCF_040680095.1 of Nonomuraea sp. NPDC052129. Lineage (NCBI taxonomy): Bacteria > Bacillati > Actinomycetota > Actinomycetes > Streptosporangiales > Streptosporangiaceae > Nonomuraea > Nonomuraea sp. NPDC052129. The sequence continues at coordinate 443,841 of NZ_JBFAVX010000003.1, forward strand.
CGAGCGCTGTCCCGACTACTGGTTCCCGCGGGCCTGCCCGCGGGCGATGGCCTGGAAAACGGCCGGCACCACCGCGGCCGACGCCGACCGGATCATCGGCGCGGGCAGCGGCGACCGGGTGCACGCCATCGAGTACGGCTGGCTCAAGGCGCTCATGGACGTCGGCCTTTACGCCTACCGGCTGCCCGCCGGCCCTTTCCGCGCCATCGGCGACGACGGACACGCGCTCGTGGCCGAGGTGCCGGTGAAGCCGCTCGGCCCCGCGGAGCCGGTGCCGGATCTCCTGGACCTGCACGAGGAGGCCGGGATCCAGCTGCGCGTGCTGGACAACCTCTGGCCGTTCTGGAACGAGGTGACGGCCAGCACGCTGGGCTTCAGCGGGATACGGCTGCGGAACGCTCGTCGATGAGCGCGGCCAGTTCGGCGGCCGACATCGAGCCGGGCGGCAGCTTCTCGCGCGCGTGGCGGTTGGCCTCGCGCTGGAGCACCTCGTTGGCCGGGGTCGGGATCCCGTACTCGCGGCCGAGCAGCACGATCTCGCCGTTGAGGTAGTCGGCCTCGATCGAGCCGCTGGACCTGGCCAGGCTCTGCCAGGAGGATCCGCCGCCGCGTTCGATGCCCTCGATCGGCCGCACGTCCACCTTGTTGCCGCGGACCTCCGCCTGCTCGCTCGGCGTGGCGTAGGGGATGCCCGCCTCCTCCAGCACGGCCATGCCCTCGGCCCTGGCCTGCTCGGTCAGCGCCTCGCCGCCGGAACCGCTCCGGCAGACCGCGTCGACGGCGTTGTTCAGGTTGCCGAGCAGCTTGGCGTACTTCCAGCGCATGACGTCGGGCGCGTCGAGCCCGTACATGCCGCTCTTGTTGAGGTCGGTGACGAGCTGCCGGGAGATTTCATCCACACCCTGTGGATAACGTCCGACATGCAGCATGCCAGAGTACGGGTGGCCGAAGGCCGCGACCGTTCCGGGCTCCAGGTGCGAGGCGGGCAGCCACACGCACATGCCGTAAACCTTCTCGAACCTCCGCAGGACGGTCCGCTCGTTGTCGACGCCGTTCTGGGCGCACACCACCGGCAGGTGCCTGGGCCACGGGTCGAGCGCGCTGATCGTGTCCTGCGACTTGGTCGCCACGATCAGCACGTCGTCGTCGCGCGTCGGCACAGGGCCGTCGGCGGCGGGCACGTCCAGGGTCTCGGTGGAGTCGGGCGTGATCAGGCGCAGCCCGCCGCTCTTCAGCGCCTCATAGTGGGCGCCGCGCGCGATCAGCACGACATCGTGCCCGCCCTGGAACAACCGTGCCCCGATAGTGCCGCCAACTGCTCCTGCTCCGATGACTATGTAGCGCATCGTCCGAGAATGTCACCGTTCACTCGGCGAGCGCCACCTGGGCCTGCGGAGTCATCGCTCCCCTGGTGCGCTCCCGGAGGATCGTCTTGAGTACGCGCCAGCCGTCGCGTACGGCGTGCAGGTTGCTCTCGCCGTGGATGCGGGAGTGCTCGTGGCTGGGCACCTCGCTGATGCGGAGTCCGGCCTGGGCGGCTCGGACGTTCATCAGCGTCTCGATCTCGAAGCCGTCGCAGTCCAGTGCCATCGCGTCCAGGTGGCGGGCCCAGAACGCGTTGTAGCCGTAGCACAGGTCGGTGTAGTGGGTGCCGTACAGCAGGTTCGTCAGGCCCGTGAGGACCTTGTTGCCGAGCGAGCGCAGCGGGCTGATGTCGTCGGAGCCACCGCCTGGGGCGTACCTGGAGCCCTTGGCGAAATCGGCGCCTTGAACCAGGGTGCTGACGAAGGAGAAAATCTCTCCACCGTCGGTCGACCCATCGGCGTCGATCATGACGATGATGTCGCCACGTGCCGCCGCGAATCCCTCAATGAGGGCGTTGCCCTTGCCGCGTCCCGACTGCGCCACCACGCGCAGGTCGGGCCGGAGCCGCCGGGCCACGGCTACCGTGTTGTCGGTCGAGTTGCCGTCGACGAGGACCACCTCGTCGATCCAGGTGGGCAGCGTCGCGAAGACGTGAGGGAGATTGCCGGCCTCGTTCATCGCAGGAACGACTACAGTGACGCTCACGGCGAAGGGCTTGTTCATGCCCCGAAGGTGCGCTGGCCCGCATGCAAGCCGCTTGACAGCTTCTTGCATCGATCGCGGATATATGCATATGTCCGCTTATATAGTCCCGGGTTTTCGCGTAACTGAGGCACCCGGATATTTAGCGGAGCAAAGGAAGTCGTCCGGTGTGGCGCTCCACCACCGCGCGCGGGCCGAGCAGGCTGACCGCGTAGTAGGGCGGGTCCTCGGTGCGGGCGAGTTCGGCCAAGTAGTCGTCGTAGACGTTCGTTCGCTGGGCGATGGCCGCCATGTCGGTGACGACCAGGTCGGGCTCGGCGGCGGCCTCGGCCCGCACCCGGCTGACGATCGCGGCGGGCGCGGCCAGCACCGTGCAGCCGATCCACGGCAGCCCGGCATGCGCGTGGCCGCCGGCGTCGGTGCCGCCCGAGCCGAGGATCGCGGGCACCGTACGGCCCACGGAGGCGGCGAGGCAGGCGGCGGCGTTCGCCTGGAGGCCGCGGGGCAGGTCGCGGTCCACCACCATCACCCACTTCACCGGGAGCTCCCGGGTGGGCAGGTCGCTACGGTGGTCAAGGCTGTCGATCCAGTCTGCGAGCGCGGTCATCCTTCTCTCCTTCTCCGAACTTATGAGGGGAGATTGCACTTTTCTCTGCTGAATCAACAACTCGTGGTGGCGGATTCCGAAGAAAGTTCGGAGATTCGTGGCAGGATGCGGGTGTGGACGAACTTGATACGGCCATCGTCGTCGAGTTGCAGCGCGACGGCCGCCAGACCAACCGTGAGCTCGCCGAGCGGATCGGCATCGCGCCCTCGACCTGCCTCGAACGGGTGCGGTCCCTGCGCGGCAACGGGGTGATCGAAGGCTTCCACGCCGAGATCAACCTGGCCGCCATCGGGCGCCCAGTGCAGGCGCTCATCCACGTACGGCTGCACCCCAAGATCCGCGAGGCGGTCGAGGGGTTCCGCGACTATGTGGCCACGCTGCCGGAGACGCTGGCGATCTTCGTGGTGTCGGGCGGCGACGACTTCATCATCCAGGTGGCGGTGCGCGACACGGGCCACCTGCGTGACTTCGTGCTCGACCACGTCTCACGGCACCGCAACATCGCCGACGTGCGTACGTCGCTCGTCTACGACCACATCCGCAAGACCTCGGTCGAGGTCCTCCCACCCGAACGCCCCAGCCCACCCCGCACCGGCCGCAAGTAACCGCACGACAGGCGACCGTCAGACGGTCGACTCCCGGGCCTGGCCACTTCTCATGCGCCGACCAGCTTCCGGACCTGGTCGGCGCCGACGGCCAGGAGGAGGGTGGGGAGGCGCGGGCCGGTGTCGCGGTCGACCAGGAGCCGGTACAGCAGGGCGAAGAAGGCTCGCTGCGCCGTCTTCAGCTCGGGCGTGGCCTTGGCGTCGGGCGCCAGCCCGGCTCGTACCTTCGGCACGCCGTAGACCAGCGTGGTCAGCCCGTCGAGCGACCAGTGCTCGTCGAGTCCGTCGACCAGCAGCCGGAGCGAGTCGCGCTCGTCCTCGTCGAGCGCGGCGAGCAACTCGGCGTCGGGCGATTCGCGCACGCGGGTGCGCTGGTCGGCGGGCACCTGGGTGTCGACCCAGCGCTGCGCGCGGTCGAGCCGGGGCCGGGCCTCGTCGAGCGAGGCGAGCTCGCCGTCGAGGTCGCGCAGGATCCGCAGCGTCTGGTCGTCGTCGCCCGTGGTGATGTCGACGATGGAGGCCAGCGTCCGGTACGGCACAGGCCGCGGCGTGGCGGCCAGCGGGCCCTCGGCCGTGCGTACGGCCCGCTCGTAGGCGGCCAGCTCCGCGGGTTGGGCGGTTTCGGTGGCGACCTTGCGGCCCAGGCTGTCCCACTCGTCGTAGAGCCGCTGGATCTCCTGGTCGAAAGCGATCTTGAAGGACTGGGAGGGCTTGCGCCGCGCGTACAGCCAGCGCAGCACCGGCGCCTCCATGATCTCCAGCGCGTCGGCCGGAGTCGGCACGTCACCCTTGGAGCTGCTCATCTTGGCCATGCCGGTGATGCCGACGAAGGCGTACATCGGGCCGATCGGCCGCTCGCCGCCGAACACCTCGCCGACGATCTGCCCGCCGACCACCCAGGCCGAGCCGGGGGAGTGATGGTCGACGCCCGAGGGCTCGAACACCACGCCCTCGTACGCCCACCGCATCGGCCAGTCGACCTTCCACACCAGCTTGCCGCGGTCGTGCTCGGCCAGGCGCACGGTCTCCCCGAACCCGCACTCGCACACGTACGCCAGCTCGGTGCTGTCGTCGTCATAGGCGGTGACCGTCGTGAGATCCCGCTGGCACAGCTCGCAATAGGGTCTGTAAGGGTAGTAATCCACCGCCTCGGTGCGGGCCGACTCCTTGGTTCGGTAGCGGGCCAGGACCGCGTTGATCCGTTCCCGCTCGCGCATGGCGAGCAGGATCTGCTCGCGGTAGGTGCCGGCGGAGTATTGCTCGGTCTGGCTGATGCCGGTGTAGGTGATGCCGAGGTCGGCCAGCGCCTCGATCATCGGCGCCTTGAAGTGCTCGGCCCAGCTCGCGTACGGGCTGCCCGGCGGGGCGGGCACCGAGGTCAGGGGCTTGCCGATGTGGTCGGCCCAGGATGGGTCGATGCCCGCGGGCACCCTGCGGAAGCGGTCGTAGTCGTCCCACGACAGCAGGTGCACGCAGTCGAGGCCGCGGCGGCGGATCTCGTCGGCGACCAGGTGCGGAGTCGTGACCTCCCGCAGGTTGCCCAGGTGGATCGGCCCGGACGGGCTCAATCCCGAGGCGCAGACGATCGGTTTCCCCGGGGCACGACGCTCCGCCTCGGAGATCACCTCATCCGCGAACCTGGAGACCCAGTCGGTCTCCGTAGTGTCAGCCATCGCGCCATTCTTGCGGCTAGCCCGCGATCAAGCCAACGGAATGCGCGGCTAGGCCAGGGTCACGGGGCCGAGCGGGGTGTCGAGCACGGCCCGCAACAAGATCTCCGGGCCCTCTGTGACGTCCAGCTCGACGCCCAGCGCGGCCAGGTCGCGGCGGAGCGCGGCGGGCTCCGGGTGGACCGCGCCGAAGGCGGACAGCCCCAGCCGGGGCAGCCCTGCGGGACGGGTGGTGTCGCCCCAGTCGATGAGGAACGGCACCGGCCGGACCGGCTCGGAATCGTCTCGCCTGGTGAGCCGCCACTCCAGCAGGGTGCCGTCGGGGGTGCGCCGGGACAGCGGCTCGATGTCGCCGGGGTCGTAGCCCTGCTCGCGGGCCTCCCGTACGGACTTGTCGAGGTCCGCGGAGCGCACGGCCCAGGTGATGAGCCGCGGTTCGGTGACGGTCTCCAGGTCGAAGAAGGAGCGCCGGGGTCCGGGGTCCGCTTCCGGATCGGGGCCGACGATCTCCAGGTAGGAGGTCTCGCCGAAGCCGACCAGGTAGTTGGCGGTGCCGCCGGGGTGGCGGCCCCCGACCGCCGGGGTGACCCCGGTGCGCTCGGCGAAGTCGGCGACGCCGCCTAGAAGGTCGGGCACGGCGTAGACGAGGTGGTCGAGGCCAGGATCGGTCACTGGACTGCCTCCGGTCGGCGATGGGCTCTCGGATCGGTCACTAGTATGCCTTCCGGTCGTCGGTGGGCTCTCCTAGCGAGAGCATGAGCCGGTTCGCCCAGTTGAAGAAGGCCGCCGCGTGAATCGTGTCGCTGATCGCCAGATCATCCAGCCCGGCCGCGCGCAGCGCCTCGATGTGCTCGGCGCCGAACTCGGACGGCGTGGCCGCCAGCGCCACCGAGGCGTCGATGACGGCCCGCCACCGCCCGTCCTGCGGTGCCGCCACGCCCTCGTCGAGCAGCCGTCCCACGTCGTCGGGCCGTTTGGAGTAGTGGGCCGCGAACCGCGCGTGCACGGAGGCGCAGAAGACGCACCCGTTGCGGCGCGAGGTGGCGGTGGCGGCCAGCTCGCGCTCCGGGCGCGGCAGGCCGCCCTTGGTGTTGTAGAAGATGTCGTTGTCGGTCTTGGTCCGCGCGTGCAGGATCTCCGGGTCGCGGGCGAGCAGCCTGAAGTACGGCGAGGCGGCGCGGGACCCGTCGACCAGGGCCTCCCGGTGGGCTTCGGTCAGCTCGTGTTCGGCCAGCGGCGCCAGCCACGGTTTCCAGCCCAACTGGTCGGTGGTGAAGCCCAGCTGGTCGGTGGTGAAGCCGGTCATGCGGTGGTCTCCTTCTGGGCGGCGCCGAGCAGCCGCAGGCCCGCGACCACCCGGATCTGAAAGCTGAGGAAGGCCACGAGCTGCGAAAGCGTCACGATGGCCGTGTCGCTCCAGCCCGCGTCCGCGAGCGCCCGCAGGTCCTTGGGGTCGGCCTCGCGCGGGCGGAACACCAGCAGGTGCGCGTGCTCGAAGGCGGCGGCGAGCCGCGACCCGAGCGCTTCGGGCTGCCGGGTCCGGTAGCGCAGCCCCTCGTCGCTCTCGGCGGCGAGCGGTCCGTCGGCGGGGTAGGTGCCGTAGGGGCCGGTCGTACTCCCGGCCTCGATCTCCAGCCGGACCGCGCCGAGCAGCTCGGGAGCCAGCTCGGCGAGCCGGTCGGCGTAGAAGCGGGCGGTGCGGGGATCGCTGTGCAGGCCGGTCACGAAGGCCGCCACCGCGTCCCGCTCGACCAGCGAGACCGCGCCGGGCACGTCAGGGGTGAGCAGCGCGTCGAAGCCGCGCTGGGCGTGCTCGCGGGCGTCCGGCCGCCGGTCGCGCAGGCGATCGAGCGGGGAGTCCGGCTCGATCCCCACCAGGTGGTCGATCACGTCGATCATGTGGTGCTCAATTCCGTGGTGTTCGGGGCCCAACCGAACGCCGGGGCGACCTCGGTCGCCAGGAGCTCGATGGAGCGGAGGATCAGCGGATGCGGCGGGTCGACCGAGTGCACCTGCAGGACCAGGTCGGTGACCCGGTCGAGCGTGGGATCGGCCTTGAGGCTGTCAATGACGTCCTGCGGGGTGCCCACGTGCACGTCGAAGGCGGTGATGCGGTCGCGGGAGGTCTCGAAGGGCAGCCGGGCGCGGCTCAGCCCGCGTTCGGCGTAACGCAGCGCCTCGGCCCGGCTGTCGGCCACGAACGCGGTCCGCGAGGCCACGATCCGGGGCGCGGTGCCCGTGGGCAGGTTCTCGTAGTAGGCGTCCACGATGGGCCGCTGGATCTCCGCCAGCGTCGCCTCGGGATGCTCCTCGGGGCGTGGCTGGGTACGCGACAGCATCAGCCCGTTGCCCGCCCGGCCCGCCCTGGCGCCGCCGCTCACCGAGAAGGTCGCCTCCCAGACGGCGTCGAGCAGGCGCGGCGCCGCGGGATAGAGCCGGTTGCCGCCGCCGAGGTCGCGGCCCGACCAGGCGTCGACGAGCACCGCGAGATGCTCGGCGTAGACGGCCGCGCGCCGCGCGCTCTCCTTCCCGAACGCGGTGAACGACGACGGCGTGCCGCCGCTGCCGACGCCCACTTCGAGCCGGCCGCCGGTCAGCAGGTCGAGTACGGCGGTGTCCTCGGCCACGCGTACCGGATGTTCGAGCGGCAGCGTGATGATGCCGGTGCCGAGCCTGATCCGGCTGGTACGCGCCGCGACATGGGCGAGGAAGACCAGCGGCGCGGGCAGCCCGCCCTCAGCGCCGTCGAAGTGGTGCTGCGCCACCCACGCCGTGTCGAACCCGAAGGACTCCGCGTGCCCGATCTGCTCGGCGGCCAGCCGGTAGCGCTCGTCGGCGGGCACCTCGTCGAGCAGCCGGCTGAAGAATCCCAGCCTCATCGCACCGGCTCCGGGATCGCGGCCAGGAGTTCGCGGGTGTAGTCGTGCCGTGGGTCGGTGAAGACCCGTTGTGTGGTTCCGAATTCCACTATGCGTCCCTTGTTCATGACGGAAACGGTGTGTGAGATCTGGCGCACCACCGCGAGGTCGTGCGAGATGAACAGATAAGTCAGCCCCAGATCACGCTGGAGCTCTTCGAGCAGGTCCAGGATCTGAGCCTGTACGGTCACGTCGAGCGCGGAGACCGCCTCGTCGAGCACCACGACCCCCGGATCGACGGCCAGCGCGCGGGCGATGGCCACGCGCTGCCGCTGGCCGCCGGACAGCTCGCGTGGCCTGCGGTCGAGCAGGCTCTCGGGGAGCGCCACACGTTCCATCAGATCACGCACCCTGGCGCGGCGGGCGGCACGGTCTCCGAGCCGGAAGTTGCGCAGCGGCTCCTCCACGATCGCGCCGATGGACTGCCGGGGGTCGAGCGAGCCGTAGGGATTCTGGTAGACGAGCTGCACGTGGCGCCGGAAGTCACGCCCTGTCCCCTTTCCGGCGACCGCCCCCGCTCCGGCGATCGTGACGGTGCCGGAGGTGGGTTCGGCGAAGCGTACGACCATGCGGGCCGTGGTCGTCTTGCCCGATCCGGACTCGCCGACGAGGGCGTGCGTGGTGCCGGGGCGTACCTCGAAGGACACCCCGTCCACGGCGCGGAACGGGCGTCTCCCGACGCGGAACTCCTTGACCAGGTCGCGGACCACGATCGCGGGCTCCTCTTCCGTGGTCTCCTCTACCGCCCGGAACTCGCGTACCGACAGCGCCGGCGCGTCGCGCAGCAGCTGCCCGGTATAGGCGGCCCGCGGATCCGACAGGACCTGGCCCGACGGGCCCTGCTCCTCGATCCGGCCGTCCTTCATGACGATCAGGCGGTCCGAGCGGTTCGCGGCGATGCCCAGGTCGTGGGTGACCAGCAGCACCGCCGTACCGAACTCGGCGCGCAGGTCGTCGATGAGGTCCAGGATGCGCCGCTGCACAGTGACGTCCAGCGCGCTCGTCGGTTCGTCGGCGATGACGAGCCGTGGTTCCAGGGCGATGGCGATGGCGATGAGAACCCGCTGACGCATCCCGCCGGACAGCTCGTGCGGGTATTGGCGGGCGCGCGTCTCCGGGTCCGGCAGGCCGACGCGGGTGAGCAGATCCACGACGCGGCGGGAGATCGTACGACGGTCGCCGCGTTTGTGGATGCGCAGGACCTCGCCGATCTGGGCGCCGACGGTCTTGACCGGGTTCAGGGAGTTGGACGGGTCCTGCGGGATCAGGCCGATCTGGGCGCCCCTGATCGATTCCATCCGACGGGTGGACCAGGTGGCCAGGTCGGAGTCGCCGAGCAGGATCCGGCCGCCGTCGAGGGTGGCGTTCGGGGGCAGCAGGCCGATGATCGAGTGGGCGGTGGTCGTCTTGCCGGAGCCGGACTCGCCGACCACCGCGACCACCTCCCCGGGCTCGACCGTGAAGGAGATCCCCTGGACCGCCGGTCGGGCGTCGTAGGAGACCGCGAGGTCGCGTACGTCCAGGAGGCTCATTGCTTGGGCCCTTCGATCGACCGGCTCATGTCGTGTTCCTTCCGATCGAGCGGCTGATCCGGCTCGCGGCCAGCACCACGGCCACGACCACCACGCCGGGCAGCGTCGTCAGCCACCACGAGGTGGCCAGGTAGTTGCGGCCCTCCGAGATGAGCAGTCCCCACTCGGGCGTCGGCGGCTCGGCGCCGTAGCCGAGGAAGCCGAGCGTCGAGATGGCCAGGATCGCCACCCCGAACTGCAGGGCGGCCAGCGCGATGACCGGGCCGAGCGAGTTGGGCAGGACGTGCCGCCAGAGCACGGCAGGGAACCGGCCGCCGCTGCCGAACGCGGCCTCCACGTAGTCGGACCGGCGAACCCGTACGACCTCCGAGCGCGACAGGCGGGCGAACGCGGCGACCGACCCGATGCCCACCGCGATCGCCACGTTGACCGTGCCGGGACCGAGCAGAATGATCACTGTCAGCGCCAGGAGCAGGCCGGGCACGGACAGCAGGACATCGGCCACCCGCATGACGGCGTCGTCGAGCAGCCCGCCGGTCGACCCGGCCAGCAGACCGAGCAGCGTGCCCGCGAGCAGGCCCACGGCGACGGCGACGAACGCGCCCGACAGGGAGTGCACGGAGCCGTGCACTACGCGGGCGAACAGGTCGCGGCCTACGGCGTCGGTGCCGAACAGGTGCTCGGGGCTCGGCGGGCGCAGCTTCTCGGCCGGTACCCCGGCCAGCGGGTCGTACCCGGTGAACAGGGCGGGCACGACGGCCCAGAGCACGACAAGGGCGATCGTCAACCAGGACAGGGCCTTCACGCCGCCGCCTCCCAGAGCACGACAAGAGACAGGATCTTCACGCCGCCGCCTCCCAGAGCACGGCAAGGGACAGGATCTTCACGCCGCCGCCTTCAGCCGGGGGTCGAGGACCGGGAACAGCAGGTCCACGCCCAGGTTGACCAGGACGAACACGGCGCTCGCGAGCACCACGACGGCCAGCATCACCGGTGTGTCCTGCGCGTTGACCGCCTGCTCGGTCAGCCGCCCGATGCCGTTGCGCCCGAAGACCGTCTCGGTGACGACCGACCCCGCGATGAGCTCGCCGAACGTCATCCCGGCGACGGTCAGTGCGGGCAGCACCGCGTTTCGGGCCACGTGTCGCCACAGGATCCACCAGCGCGACGCGCCCTTGGCGGCCACGACGGGTACGAACGGCTGCGTGTAGACCTGGTCGATGCCGCGCGCCAGCACCTGCGCGATCGGCGCCGAGATCGGCACGGCCAGCGTCAGCACCGGCAGGATGAGCTGCTGCGTCTGGCTGCCGCCAATCACCGGCACCAGCCCGAGCCGGAAGGAGAACACCTGGATCAGCAGGATCCCCAGCCAGAAGGCGGGCACCGAGACGAACAGCGACGGCACCGCCAGCAGCGCCCCGCGCAGCCAGGACGTCCGGCTGTAACCGGCGGCGAAGGCGAGCACCACAGCGATCAGCATGGCCAGCGCGAACCCCGCCGTGGCCAGCTTGGCCGTCTCCGGCAGCGCCTCGGCCAGCCGCTCGACCACCGGCGTGCCGGTGTCGATCGAGTAGCCGAAGCCGCCGCGCAGGAAGCCGAGCAGCGTGTGGAGGTAGCCGATGATCGGCGGGTCGCCGCCGCCGTAGTAGGCGCGGATCTCGGCGATCTGCTGGGGCGACAGCCCGAGCTCCGGGTTCTGGAACTTGATCAGGATCGAGTCGCCGGGCAGGAGCTGGAGGAGCACGTAGCCCGCCGTGAAGGCGGCCCACAGCACCAGCGCCGCCTGCCCGACGCGCAGCAGGACGTATCGGGTCACCGCTTCGACAGCCAGACCGAGTAGAACGTGGGCCTGGCCACCGCCTCGAAGGCGACGCCCTGGACGTACGGGGCGGCGCCGTAGACCTGCGGCTCCTCGAACAGCGGGATCGCGTAGCCCTGGTCCACCACGTAGCGCTGGATCTCGCCGACCTTGGCGTCGCGGGCGGCCTTGTCCGCCAGGGCCGACTCCTCCTCCAGGAGCTTGTCGAGCTTGGTGTCCTTGGACAGGATGACGTCGCGGTTCTGGCTGTGGAAGTGGCTCTTGATCACGTCCTCGTCGGCGCGGCCGACCATCGAGTGGGCGATGGCGGTCTTCTCCGCGTTCTTGATGTCGACGGCCTGGGTGCCGGCGTCTGCGGGCCGGATCTCCAGCTTCACGCCGATCTTGGTCCACTGCTGGGCGATGAGTTCGAGGGTCTGCTTGGACAGCGGTTGCGGGCCCGAGACGAAGACGCCGAGCTGGAGCGGCTTGCCGTTCTTGGCGCGGATGCCGTCGGCGCCGCGCGCCCAGCCGGCCTTGTCGAGCAGGGCGTTGGCCTTGGCCGGGTCGTAGGCGAGCTCCTTGGACAGGTCGACGTACCCGTGGGCGAGGTGGCTGAGGACCGAGGTGGCGACCGGGTAGCTCGGGGTGAACAGGGTGTCGACCACCTCCTTGGCGTTGGTTCCGGCCTGGAGCGCCTTGCGTACGTCGAGGTCGCTGAGGATGCTGTTGCCGGGCCGCAGGTAGAGGCCGTTGTTCACGCCTCTGGTCGGCTCCGCATAAATCTTGAAATTCGCATCCTTGACGGTTTTTTCGTCATAAGCCTGGACGTAGCGGACGTAGTCGGCCTGGCCCGAAGTGAGCGCGCCCACCCGCACGTTGTCCTCGGGCGTCACGATGATCTTGATCGTGTCGAGGTACGCGCGGCCCTGGTGCTTCGACGACGCCGGCGCCCAGTTGTAGTCCTTGCGGGCGGTCAGGTCGATCTCCTTGTCCACGACCTGTTTCGCCACGGTGAACGGGCCGGACCCGATGACGTTCTTGAGCTGGCACTGCTGTTCGTACGGCAGCGAGATCGTCTTCTTCGACACCAGGCCCGCGCCGATGACCGAGGTCCCCTGCAGAAAACCGGGTGACGGCTTCTTGAAATGGAAGCGCACGGTTCTGTTGTCGATGACCTCACTACGTTCGTAGTTGTTGACGAACTCGGCCGGGGGCAGCTTGAGGTCGGTGTCGCCCAGGCCGTACACGTCGAAGTTGGCGGCCACGGCCGAGGCGTCGAGCGGGCTGCCGTCGCTGAACGTCACGCCGTCGCGCAGGTGGAAGGTGTACTCGGTGGCGTCCTTGTTCACCTCCCACTTGGTGGCGATCCACGGCTCGATGCGCAGTGTCTTCGGGTCCTGCCAGGTCAGCTTGTCGGTGAGCTGGTTCAGCACGCCGCCGTTCGGATAGAACCCGGCGGCGGGCAGGTAGAGGCAGGTGGGTGGCTGATGCTCCAGGTAGGTCAGCGTGCCCCCGTAGACGGGTGCCCCTCCGGCGGCCTGCGCCTGGACGGCGGGACCGCCGCTGCCGCAGGCGGCGAGGAGCCCCGAGACGGCCAGCCCCGAGGCGGTGAGCATGGTGAGCGCGGCGGAACGCATGGGACATCCTTCACGGTGGTCGCTGGAACTAAAACCACTATATCCTACCTAGATAGTAGGTATATAACCCACCTCTGCCCTCTCAGCGGCCTGGCTGAGCGCCGCGTGCTCAGTGGCCTGATCGAGCGCCGCGTGCTCGGCGGCCTAGCTGAGCGCCGCGTGCCGGGCGGGGGACGTCAGCGGGGGGACGCTATTCGCCCGTCACGCCGTCGATCTGCTCGCGCAGGAGGTCGGCGTGGCCGTTGTGGCGGGCGTACTCCTCGATCATGTGGACGAGGATCCACCGGTGGGAGCAGTCCTCTCCGTGGCGCTGCTGCTTGCCTATGGCGTCGAGCGGCACCCCGGCCGACACTTCGCGGGCGTGCTCGATCTCGCTCTGCCAGGTCTTGAACGCCTCGTCGGCCGAGGCGGTGTCGACGTCGTCGAAGTCGGCGTCCTGGCGGGCATCCTTGCCCCACAGCTTCGGGACGTCCTCGCCGTTCAGTACTCCCCGGTACCAGGCCCGCTCCACGTGGGCCATGTGGCGGACCAAGCCGAGCAGCGACAAGGTCGACGGCGCGGCGGAACGCTGCCGCAGCTGTTCCTCCGACAGACCCTCGCACTTGACGGCCAGGGTCTCGCGATGCCAGTCGAGCCAGTTGGTGAGCATGGCGCGCTCGTCGGCGATGAAGGGGGGCGGGATGCGATTGTCACTCATGCTGCGCAAACGTAGCTGACCGGCCGAGTTACCGTCGAAGTAGACCATCCAGGACGGCCTGTTTGGCGAACCAATAGCTGGAACCAGGAGTCGAACGGGTCAGGGGCGGAAACGGCGGGGGGTCGTGATCATGAGGCGTCTGGTGGCCGCACTGGCGGTGGTCACGTTGACATCGACATCGTGCGGGGGGATCGGACAGGCGTCCGAGGTGTGGCAGGCCTCCGTCAAAGGGTCGGAGGACCCGGTCGCGACGGTCGCGCCGACGTGGATGCGCGGGCTGCGGGTGGTTCGCGACAACGGCAACGAGGGATCCTGTGCCTGGTCGACCACGTACCCGCAGGTGCCGGGCGCGCAGCCGCTGACGGACGCGCTGCGCCGGCTGGTCGAGGCGCGGCGGGCCACGTTCCTGAAGTGGGCGCGGGAGAGCGGGTGCGGCGAGCAAGCCGGGAAGGCGCCCGAGCTGAACGTCGGGTTCGGCTTCGTGGCGGCCTCTGGCGACGTGATCGGGGTCCGGTTCACCGTCTACCAACTCGGGGGCGCGGGCGACGGCAAGTCGACGACGTCGCTCTGGTACGACGGGGTCAAGGGCCAGGTGGTGCCCGCCATGTCGCTCATCGACGCGGCGTCCATGAGCGGCTTCGAGGCGCTGACGGAGAAGGCACTGACCGAGAAGGCACTGACCGAGAAGGCGCTGACCGAGAAGGCGCTGACCGAGAAGGCGCGGCTCGCCGACCGGAGCGCCCAGACGCTCGACGACCTGGGCTTCACCAAGGACGGCGATCTGGTCGTGACCTTCGACGAAGGGGAGGTGGCGGCGGGGGCCGTCGGCCAGGTGCAGGCCGTGTTGCCGCGCGCCGAGATGGAGCCGCTGCTGTCGGACTTCGGCCGGCGGGCGCAGGCCCAGGTCATGCGTCCGGCCGGTCGCATGGCGCTGCCCGGATATACGGCGGACGGCTCGGTCGACTGCCGCCGGGTCAAGTGCGTTGCGCTCACCTTCGACGACGGCCCGAGTCCGTACACCCCCAGGTTGCTCCAATACCTGGCCAGGTACCGGGCGCGGGCCACGTTCTTCGTCGTCGGGCAGAACGTGGTCGCCCGCCCCGGCGTGGTGCGCGGCGCCCTGCGGGCCGGGCACGAGATCGGCAACCACAGTTGGTCGCACCGCGACCTGACCAGGCTGTCCGCCCGTGGGGTGCGAGCGGACCTGGCCAGGACCGACCAGGCGATCCGGAAGGCGACCGGGGTGACGCCCACGCTGGTCCGCCCGCCGTACGGTGCCTTCGACCGCGTCGTACGCAGGCAGTCGCCGCACCCGCTGGTGCTGTGGAGCGTGGACACCCTGGACTGGTTGTACCGCAACAGCGGCCACGTGACCCGTGCCGCGGTCGGCCCAGCGCGACCCGGATCAATCATTCTTTTTCATGACATCAGGCCGACCACCGTGGCGGCGATCCCCCAGGTGCTGAAGAGGCTGTCCAAGCGCGGCTTCCACTTTGTGACGGTCAGCGAGTTGTACGGCGGCCGTCCCCCCGCGGTCGCCGTCCAAGGGCCGAGCCCGAGACACCCATGACCTATCAGAGGTGGACGTACTCGTAGTCGAGCGGCCGGCCGTTGATGCCGTTGCGCGGCGGGGCCAGCCAGGCGGCGATCTTGCCGGGTTCGTAGACCGGCCGCATCAGACTGTGGACGTACGCCTTGTCGGCGGGAGTGGGCAGCCAGCGGTCCCGGTCGCGCTCCCAGGTCGCCCGGTCGACGAGGCGGCCGTCCGGGGTGAGGTGGTGACCGGCGAACGCGCCGACCTGGCGGTTGAAGCCGACATGCGGCAGGTACAGGGTGGCGACGCCGTCCAGGATGCGGTTCCACCGGGTCAGGCCGGTGGCGCAGTCGGCGATGTACTCCCCGCGCAGGTCGGCGTTGAGCGCGGTCAGCGCGGGCAGGTGCACGTCGGCCAGGCGGCCGTCCACGACCTGCTGGACGGTGGTGGCCGCCTCGGTGAGCAGGTGGTCGTCCTTGCGGCGTTCCTCCTGCCAGCGGCCCTTGAGTCCGGCCGTGTAGTAGTTGGCCACGTTCGTGGAGGTCTCGCCGCCGAACAGGTCCAGGCTGACGCTGTAGTGGAAGTTGATGTACTTCTGGATGACATCAAGCGGGATGCCGCCATATTTCTGGATGTCGTCGGTGTCGTGCTCGCGCATCAGCGTCGCGGTGCGCTCCACCACCCGGTCCACGCCGGTGGTGCCGACGAACATGTGGTGGGCCTCCTCCTTCAACATGAACTCACATGTACGGCTGAGCGGATCGAAGGCGCTCTCCTTCAGCGTGCCCAGCTGGTACTTGCCGTCGCGGTCGGTGAAATAGGTGAACATGAAGAACGACAGCCAGTCCGGCGTCTCCTCGTTGAAAGCGCCCAGGATGCGCGGCGAGTCCTCGCTGCCCGAGTTGCGCAGCAGCAGCGCGTCGGCCTCGTCACGACCGCTGCGGCCGAAGTAGGCGTGCAACAGGTAGACCATGGCCCACAGGTGCCGGCCCTCCTCGACGTTGACCTGGAACAGGTTGCGCAGGTCGTACAGGCTGGGCGCGGTCAGCCCGAGGCGGCGCTGCTGCTCCACGCTTGCCGGTTCGGTGTCGCCCTGCACCACGATGAGCCGCTGCAGCTCGGCGCGGAACTCGCCGGGCACCTGCTGCCAGACCGGCTGTCCGCGGTGCTGGCCGAAGGCGATGCGCCGGTCGGGGTCGCGCTCGGCCAGGAAGATGCCCCACCGGTATTCGGGCAGCGCCACGTGACCGAAGTGCGCCCAGCCCTCCCGGCCCACCGCCACCGCCGTGCGCAGGTAGACGTCCTGGGTCGGCAGCGCCGGTCCCATCTCGCCCCACCAGCGCAGGAAGCCGGGCTGCCACGACTCCAGCGCCCGTTGCAGCCGCCGGTCCTCGGCCAGGTTGACGTTGTTCGGGATGCGCTCGCCGTAGTCGATGGACATCTCACACTCGCTTCCGGTCGAAGGCGGGCCGCTGCCCGGTGCCGTAGCGGCGCAGCGCGCCCTCGGGCCCTGCGGCGTTGGGCCGGTTGAACACCCAGTTCTGCCAGGCGGTGAGCCGGGCGAAGATCTTTGTCTCCAGCGTCTCGGGGCCGGCGAAGCGGTGGTTGGCCTCCATCGCGGTCAACGCGTCCGGGCTCAGGGCCGCCCGCTCCTCCAACGCGATGCGTACCTCGTCCGCCCAGTCGATGTCGTCGAGTGCGAAGGTGACCAGGCCCTGCTCCTCCGCCTCGGCGGCGTCGATCTCGCGGCCGGTCTCCTGCCGCAGCTTGGCGAGGTGGCCGGGGTCGCCGAGGAAGCGGGCGGCCAGCCGGGACAGGCCGTTGCCCATGGGGAACGCGCCGAAGTTCGCCTCGGTGAGGGTGATCGCCGTGCCCTCTTCGTCGAACATGTACTGGCGGTCGCAGGCCAGCGCCACCTCAAGCAGCGGCCCGGCGAAGCAGCTGCCCGGCTCGATCAGCGCGATCAGGCTGCGGCTCGTCACGTCCAGGCGTTTGAGCGTGCGCTTGAAGTAGTGCCGGATCTCGTCGGCCGGCCAGCCGTCGCCCTGCCAGGCTTCGAGTACGCGGCGGGCGTCGCCCTCGGTCTTGATCACCCAGGTGCCGAGCTCCGGCTCGTTGGTGCGCAGCCGCAGGATCAGGTCGTCCAGCTCCCGGGTGAGCGCCAGTGGCCAGGACTCGATGTCCTGTCGAGGGCCGTACACCGTGATGGTGACCAGCCCGTTCGCCCGGTTGAGGGCCGCGGTGACGTTCGGGTAGCGGATCGCGTCGGCGCTCACCTCGCGCTCCAGCGGGGTCAGCGCGATCCCCTTGGCCTCGCGCGGGCGGGTGGAGCGGGCGGCGGCCTCGGCGGCGCGCAGCCGTACCGTCTCCTCGAACCTGCTGCGCGGCACCGCCTCGTCGACCAGGCCCCACTCCACCGCGCGCGAGCCGCGCACACCCTCGCTGCGCGTGGCGAACACGTCCGCCAGGTCCTTGCGTACGCCGCGCTTGTCGACCAGCCGGGTCAGGCCCCCGGTGCCGGGCAGTACGGCGAGCAGCGGCACCTCCGGCAGCGACACGGCCGTGGAGCCGTCGTCCAGCAGGATGATCCGGTCGCAGGCCAGCGCCAGCTCGAAGCCGCCGCCGGCCGCCGTGCCGTTGATCGCCGCGAGGTAGGTCTGGCCGGAGTTCGCGGTCGCGTCCTCGATGCCGTTGCGGGTCTCGTTGGTGAACTTGCAGAAGTTCACCTTCCAGGAGTGCGATGACCCGGCCAGCATCCTGATGTTGGCGCCCGCGCAGAACACCTTCTCCAGGCCGCCGGTGATGATCACGGCGCGGACCTCGGGGTGCTCGAAGCGCAGGCGCTGGACCGCGTCGTACAGCTCGATGTCCACGCCCAGGTCGTAGGAGTTGAGCTTGAGCTCGTAGCCGGGGACCAGGCCGCCGTGCTCATCCACCTGGAGGACGATGCGGGCGATCTCGCCGTCGTACTCGACGCGGAGGTGGCGGTAGCGGTCGGGGTGGGTGTCGAAGGACACCTCGGGCGCTGTCTCGGACACGTCCCTATTTCGACATCTTTATTTCGCTGCGTCAAGCATATGTAGTATTTAATAGGGTGGCTGGGAAAGCGCTTCCCCTGGCCGGAGGTCCGATGCCCGCGCACCGCATTCATGACACCGAGCCCGCGCTGACCTGGGAGGACGCGTTCCTTTCCGGCAACGGCGAGTACGGGATCATGGTCTACGGCGAGCCGCACGCCCAGCGCGTGGTGTTCGACCATCACCGCTTCGTCCTGCCCAACGGCACCCGCGACCTGCGCCCGCCCGCGATCGCCGACCGGCTGGGGGAGATCCGTGAGCTGATCCTGTCCGGGCGGGCCGCCGAGGCACAGCGGGTGGCGGCCGACGGGCGGGGCCTGGCCTGGACGCAGGCGTTCCATCCGGGGTACGAGCTGGTCGTCGAGGGCACGTCTGCCGGGCCCTATCGGCGCGTCACCGACTTCGCGACCGGGGAGATCGTGGTCACCTCGGGCTTCGCGACCGGGGAGGTTGTAGGCACGTCGGGCGGGCGCGCACACCACGCGTTCGTCTCCCGCGCCGACTCCGTCGTGGTCCAGCGGCTGACCGGTGAGCTGAGGCTGCGTCTGACGGGCGACCTGCCCGGCAAGCCCGACGACGTCGTCTACCGGACCACTGCTTACGAGAAGGGCGGGCACGTCTTCCTGAGTGCTCGCGGCGCCTATCCGGCCGGGCTGGGCGCCGCCGGGTTCGAGGGGCTGACGCTCGTCCTGGCCGCCGACGTCTCAGTGTCCGGCGACGCGGTGGTGACGCGGGGCGAGACGCTGCTGCTGACGAAGCTGGACCGGTACGAGGAGCCCGGCTGGGGCACCGACCGGCTGGAGGCCGCTCTCACCGCCTTGGCCGGGCACCGGTACGACGAGTTGCTGGCGCGGCATGTCGTCATCCATCGGCCCATCTATGAGCGGCTCACCCTCGATCTGGGTGTGGCCGGGGACCCTCAGGTGGGCGAGCTGATCGCGGAGCCTGGTCCCGCATTGGTCGAGCGGTTGTTCCACTCGGGCCGCTACCTGCTGCTCAGCTCCTCGGGCGTGCTGCCGCCCCGGCTCACCGGTCTCTGGCTCGGCGCGTGGGGAGCGGCCTGGTCGGGCGACTTCACCACCGACGCCAACCTCAACCTGCAGATGGCCGGGGTGAACATCGGCGCGATGCCCGAGCTCATGACCGGGTACGCCGCCCTGATCCGCGACCAGATCGACCACTGGCGGGTCAACGCCCGCGAGATCTACGGCGTGGACGGCATCCTCGCGCCGAGCCGTACCGACGGGGAGAGCGGCTACCTGTTCCACCTCGACGAGGACTGGCCGTGGACGATGTGGCTGGCCGGGGCCGACTGGCTGCTGTACCCGCTCCACGAGCACCACCAGGTCACCGGTGATCTGCCCGACGAGCTGCCCGGCTGGCTGGCGGAGGCGGCGGCGTTCTGGGAGGGGTTCCTGGCCGGGTCCGACTTCGTGATCGTGCCGTCGTTCTCGCCCGAGGTGGGTCCCGAGGGCTCCTCGTACGCGAGCGTCAACGCGACCATGGACATCGCGGCGGCCCGGCACGCCCTGGGCCTGGCCGGATCACCGCTGGCCGAGCGTCTGCCGCCGTACCGGATCGACGAGCGGGGCGCGCTCACGGAGTGGGCGTGGGACGCGGCCCCGCACGAGGATCACCGGCACGTCAGCCACCTGTATCCGGTGTGGCCGCTGCACGAGATCAACCCCGACGACGAGCCGGAGCTGGCCGCGGCCGCGCACCGCGCCCTGGAGCTGCGTGGCGACGAGAACCTGTCGGCCCACGGCAGCCTGCACCGGGCACTGGCGGCGGCCCGGCTGAAGGACGCGGGGCTGGCCCAGGCCAACCTGATGAAGATCCTGGGCACGGACATGCTGTTCCGATCGCTCATGACGTCCCACAATCCGGGCCGGGAGATCTACAACGCCGACGCCGCGCACACCCTGCACGGGCTGGTCATCGAGCTGCTGGTGGACTCCCGGCCGGGGGTTGTGGAGCTGCTGCCCGCCGTACCCGAGCTGCTGCCGAAGGGGACGATCCGTGGCGTCTCCTGCCGGGGGCGGGTCGTCGTTGAGGAGCTGACCTGGGGGGAGGGGAGCGTGCGGGCGGTGCTGCGCTCGCCGGTGGACCAGCGGATCACCCTGATCCACCGCGCCTCCGGGCACCGGGAGGAGGTCGAGCTGGTCGCGGGCGAACCGCACCTGGTGGCCATCGACGGCTGACGGCCGTGAAAGCAGATCGCCCCATCGGTTGAGTACAGGTGTGACTGCCAACATGACGGCTCGGCTCCGGCTCGTTGATCCTTCGGGGGCGATCAGCGACGCGGACCTGGTGGAGGCGTCGTACCGAAAACCCGAGCGGTTCGGGGAGCTCTACGACCGCTATATCGGGGAGATCCACGCGTACCTGGGCAGGCGGCTCGGTCAGGAGGCCGCCGACGACCTCGCCGCCGAGGTGTTTCTCACCGCGTTCAGGAAGCGCACGACGTTCGATCGCGAACGCGGGGAGGTGCGTCCCTGGTTGTACGGCATCGCTTCTAACCTGATCGCGATCCATCGCCGTACCGAGACCAGGAAACTGGCGGCGCTGCGCCGCAGCGCGGCCGCGCCCGCGGGCACGGACCACGGTCACGAGGAACGCGTGGTCAGCCGCGTCGACGCCGCGAACGAGCAGGCGCGGCTCACGGCGGAGCTGCAGGCGCTCTCGGACGGGGACCGGGACGTGCTGCTGCTGAGCGCCCTGGGCGAGCTGAGCCATGGGGAGGTCGCCGAGGCGCTGGGCATCCCGTACGGGACCGTCGGGTCCCGTCTGTCACGGGTGCGCAGGAAGCTTCGTGCCGCCCTGGGCGGCGTCAATCCCTTGCTTGGAGGCTCTGATGGATGATTACCGGGCGGTGCGCGAACTGCTGCCCGCGCCGCCGCTGTCGCCGGAGGTCCGGCGGGCCGGGCGCGAACGGCTGGCCGGCGCGTTCGCGCACGAGGGGGTACGGCGGCGCCGCAGGGCCGCCAGATGGAGCACGCTGGGGCTCGGCCTGGCCGGGGCGGCGGCCGTCGCCTTGCTGGCCACCACCTCCGTGTCGCCGGGCGGGACGCCCGCCACGCACAGTGCGGTCGCCCCGATGAGCGCCAACCAGATCCTGCTGGCCGCCGCGACTTCGGTGGCCGCGACGCCCGACGCGGGCTCCTGGTGGGGCAGCAAGTTGATCGACGGCCGCGAGTTCTACGACCCGGGCCACCACTACCTGCTGCGGCAGAGCAAGTCGATGGAATCCTGGATCCCGGCGGATCCGGAGGCCCTTACCTGGTACCGCGAGACCTACCTCGGCGCCGTGCCCGCGAACCCCGAGGGCGAGGCCGCCTGGCGGGCCGCCGGCGCGCCGACGACCTGGACCTACGGACAGGGCAAGACTCCCGGTCTGATCACCGACGACCGGGCCGAGGGCATCGTCCGGGCGGCGCGGGGCAAGCCGTGGACCTTTTCCAGCGAGGACTGGGACTTCCGCATCGTCCTGGCCGGTAAGCCGCTGACCAGGATGAACGAGGTGCCGACGACTCCAGAGGGGCTGCGCGCGCTCTTCTCCGACGTGGACGGCCGGGCGCTCGTCGACAACGCCGTGAGCCTGCTCGTGTACGCGCCGGTGACGAGCGAGACCCGGGCCGCCGCCTACCGGCTGCTCGCGTCGCTGCCCGGGGTCTCGGCCGTCGGGCAGGTGACGGACACGCTTGGGCGTACCGGGCAGGCCCTCGAATACCAGTCCGCGGAGCTTCCCTCTACCGCGTACGCGGGGGGCACCCGTACCCGGCTGGTGATCGATCCGGCCACCGGGAAGCCCCTCTCGATCGAGACGCGCGCCGCGGACGACGGCCGTCTCCTGGAGTTCACCGCGATCCAGGAGAGCGTCTGGACAGATGTCAACCCACTGAAGGAGCACAAGTGAGATCGCTGATCGCCGCCGTCGCCGGTTTGGCCTTCACCGGAGCCCTCGCCGTACCCGCGCAGGCGACTCCGCCCGAGGGCAAGTACTGGCGGGTCGAAACGATCCTGAGCAGGACCCATCCGCGTCCGGTCGGCAGCGGCTACTGGCTGGCGGAGCGGCAGGCGTCCACCACCTGGCAGTCGCCCGAGGGCAAGAGCTGGTTCGGCTTCCGGACGCTCGGCGCCCGGCCCAAGACCGAGAAGGACGAGGCGGCCTGGCGCGCCGACGGCTCCCCGGCCTCGTGGACCTACCGCACGGAAGGCATGAAGATCTCCCTGTCCACGGAGCCCGGTGAGGGCCACGTGGGGCCGACGAAAGGTGCCCCCAAGGGCTTCCGCCTGGGCGAGAAATGGGTGACCTACCAGCAGCTCCAGGATCTGCCGTCGGATCCGGTCGCCCTCAAGAAGTATGTCGTCGCCGGCGTGAAGACCTGGATCAAGGGGGCCGCGGACGAGGCGAAGACCACCTCCCCGAACTCCAAGATCGGCGATTGGGAATCCCAACTCGACCGTTACGTGGCCATCGACCTGAGCCGGATGCTCTGGGAGAACCCGATCCCGCAAAAGGTCAGGAGCGCCGCCTTGCAGGCGTTCAAGACCACCAAGGGCGTCACCGACCTCGGGCGGGCCCAGGATTCGCTGAACCGCTCCGGGCAGAAGTTCGCCCTGCCGACGCTCACCACCAAGGGCACCGTGCTCAAGCAGCAGCTCCTTGTGGACACCAAGACCATGACGCTGCTGGCCGAGTACACAGACACCACGGTCGATGGGAAGCCGTTCCCGGCCAAGACCAAGGTGGAGACGTACAAGGTGGGCTGGACGAACGAACAGCCCGCCGTTCCGGACGGCAAGTAGGGCCACGAGGACTCGCCCGCCAGGGCGAGTCCTCGCCAGGCGTCAGCGCACGACGGTGCAGCCGACCCACTTGATGACGTGCTTGTCCTTCTTCGTGAAGAACTCCGCGCCCTTCTTGCTCTTGAAGGCGCGCTTGTGCAGAACGCCCTTCTCATCGCGGAACCGGACGTTGACGCGGCCGCCTTCGCGGTGCTTGACCACGCACTTCATCTTCTCGTCCGGCCCGCAGGCGTCGTCCTCGGGGCCCAGCCGCTCCGAGAAGACGCGCACGTTCTTACCCTTGATGAGCTTGCCGTCCTCGTCCGCGAACCGGCCGTCCTTGAGGCTGATCCTCTTGCCCTGCTCGCCCTTGAACACGACATCGGGCTCGGAGCACTCCAGGATGGGCGCGACCTGGTCGCTGGTGATCAGCTGGGGCTGCGACGGGTCGTCCGAGGCGAATGCGGGGGCGGACACGGCAGCGGTGGTGCCGAAGGCCGCCACGGCGATGATGGCGGCACCGAGTGCGCGTCTCATGTGACTCTCTTCTCTGAGGGTTCTCTGAAGGGTTCTGAGCTGTGACGACCGGCCGGTCACGATGAAGACTGCCGGGCCGGGTGTTAATTCCGTGTATGACAAAAATTGACCGCCCGTATTGACGATCTCGCAGGCGGCGGCTAGCGTCGTCTCATAATTGACAGGAAACTTTCCTATAAATTTCCTGTCGGGCCTCCCACCCACCCCCAAAACCGCCGGAGGTCGGACCACCATGAGACACACGATCCTGAAGAAGGGCCTCGCGGTCCTGGCGGCGCTACTCCTGCCGCTGACCGCGACGGTCGCCGCACCTACCGGCGCGTACGGCGCCAGTTCGGTCGCCTTCGCCGCCGCCTGGGCCCCGTGGACCGCGTACACGGCAGGGACCCGCGTCACCTACAACGGCGTCGACTACGAGTGCGTCCAGAGCCATACCTCCCAGCCCGGCTGGGAGCCGCCGAACGTACCCGCCCTGTGGAAACCGGTCACCGGCGGCGGCACCGACACCACCGCGCCCTCCGTGCCCGGCAACCTGCGTTCGACGGGCACCACCGCCAGCAGCGTCTCCCTGGCCTGGGACGCCGCCACCGACAACGTCGGCGTCACCGGCTACGACGTCTATCGCGGCTCGACGCAGGTGACCACGGTCACCGGCACCTCCTACACCGACAGTGGGCTCGCGGCCGCCACCAGCTACACCTACACGGTCCGCGCCCGTGACGCCGCCGGGAACGTCTCGGCAGCCGGCAACTCCGTCACCGCCACCACCTCGGGCGGCACCGGCGCTCCCGGCCAGCCCGGCACGCCCAGTGTCGCCGGCACGACCGCCAGCTCGATCGCCCTGTCGTGGGGCGCCTCTTCCGGCACCGTCACCGGTTACCGCGTCTACGAGGGGAGCACGGTCAAGGCGACCGTGACCGGTACGTCGGCCACCATCGGATCGCTGGGCGCCTGTACGTCGCACACGTACACGGTCAAGGCGTACAACTCGGTGGGCGAGTCCGCGGCCAGCGCCCAGGTCACCGGCGCGACCACCGGGTGCACCGGCGGCGGCAACAAGGTGCTCGGCTACTTCGTCCAGTGGGGCGTCTACCAGCGCGGCTACCACGTCAAGAACATCGACACCAGCGGCTCGGCCGCCAAGCTGACCCACATCAACTACGCCTTCGGCAACGTGACGAACGGGCAGTGCGCCATCGGCGACAGCTACGCCGACTACGACCGCTTCTACCAGGCGGGCGAGAGCGTGGACGGCGTCGCCGACACTTGGGACGCGGGCGCGCTGCGCGGCAGCTTCAACCAGCTGCGCAAGCTCAAGAAGAAGTACCCGAACCTGAAGGTGCTGTTCTCCTTCGGTGGCTGGACCTGGTCCGGCGGCTTCGGCCAGGCCGCGCAGAACCCGACCGCCTTCGCCAACTCCTGCTACAACCTGGTCGAGGACCCGCGCTGGGCGGACGTGTTCGACGGCATCGACATCGACTGGGAGTACCCGAACGCCTGCGGCCTCAGCTGCGACAGCAGTGGCTCGGCGGCGTTCAAGAACGTCATGTCGGCCCTGCGCTCCCGCTTCGGGTCCGGCAACCTCGTCACCGCGGCCATCACCGCCGACGGCACCAGCGGTGGCAAGATCGACGCGGCCGACTACGGCGGCGCCGCTCAGTACGTCGACTGGTACAACGTCATGACGTACGACTTCTTCGGCGCCTTCGCGGCGCAGGGCCCCACGGCCCCGCACTCGCCGCTCACCTCGTACGCGGGCATCCCGACACCGGGCTTCTACTCCGACAACGCCATTCAGAAGCTCAAGAGCAAGGGTGTGCCGTCGAGCAAGCTGCTGCTCGGCATCGGGTTCTACGGCCGCGGCTGGAGCGGGGTCACGCAGTCCGCTCCTGGCGGCACGGCGACAGGGCCGGCGCCCGGCACGTACGAGCAGGGCATCGAGGACTACAAGGTGCTCAAGACCCGCTGCCCGGCCACCGGCACCGTCGCCGGCACCGCGTACGCCTACTGCGGGGGCCAGTGGTGGAGCTACGACACGCCAAGCACCATCGGCGGCAAGATGAGCTACTCGAAGAGCCAGGGCCTGGGCGGCGCGTTCTTCTGGGAGCTCAGCGGCGACACCACCGGCGGTGAGCTGATCACCGCCATGAAGAGCGGCCTGGGGTGACCATCCTCACCTCTTGAGGGCCTCGGCTGGGCCGGTTCCGCGTCGCGGGACCGGCCCTTTCGCCTTTCCTGCCCGGTTGGAGGGTTGATCCGGGAGCTGCGTGGAAATCTTGACAACATAACGCTTCGTGATCGCCCACTAACTGTTAGCTCATGATCCCCGGGGTGATGATGATGGACATGCTTCCGCCGTCAGCGTTCATTCGCAGGACACCGACCCCGCCACGACGGCGATGGGGATCGGCGTGCATGGCGCTCGCGCTCGCCGGGGCCATGGGCTTCGGTAGCGGGCTCGGATACTCGGTGGGCCGGACCGTACAGGAGCGCCAGTCGTCGCTGCGGCCACGGGTGGCGGCCATGTCGGTCACGACCGGTGAGACCGCGCCGTCAGCCCCTGAACGGGTCAGCGCGGCGCCGAAGCCCGCTGCCCCTCCAGCTGCCCGCCCAGTTGCCCGTCCGGCTGCTCATCGGGTCGCTCATCGGACTGTTCGGAGGGCTGCCCATCCTGCTGCCGAGCGGAAACATCGCGTCAAGACCGCGAAGACCCGCCATCGCCCCACGCATCGGGTGCATCGCGAGGCGCATCACTCGGCTTGCGTCCGGCTGCAGGGACTCAGGGAACGGCTGTGCAGGACCCTGTTCAAAGAACACTGACCACCGGGGGCCGCCGGGCGAAGAACACGAACTCCAGGCCGGGCCGGTCGGGCGCACCACGGACTTCCTCCACGGTGTACCCATGGGCGACCAGCGCCGCCTCGACCTCGTCACGCTCGCGGAAGCGCAGCGTCGAGTGCGAGGTCAGCACCTGCCCGTCCGAGCCGAAGACGTGCGTCCCGCGGAATGTCACCAGCGGCCCGCTGACGTCGAGCACATCGCACCAGCTCTCCACCGCGCCGACGCCCTGAATCTCGGTGACGTTGTACGTCGCCGCGCGATCCCACCCCTCCCAAGCGCGTTTCGCCGGATCGCGGGTCTCGAACACGAGATGTCCACCGGGCCGCAACGCGTCGTAGACTCCACGTAACGTCCCCTCCCAATCTCGCGGGTCCATGATCGCTTGGGCGACATTTCCCGTCATGGTGGCCAGATCGACCTGCATCGGGGGAAGCGTCGTCGCGTCACCATGGAGCCAGCGCACCCGCTCGCCGTTCGGCTTGGCCCGCGCGACGTCGAGCGACGCGCGGGCCGGGTCGACGCCTATGACGTCGACACCGCGACCGGCCAGGAGCAGCGCGAACGTCCCCGTCCCGCACCCCACGTCCAGCAGGGTACGGGCACCGAGCTCATCGGCGATGGCCACATACGCGTCCAGATCACCACGGTCGGGTTCGAGCGCGTCATAGATCGAGGCCAGCCGCGGATGTTCGAACATATCGTCAGCCATCGGGCCACGGTATGCCGCGGAGCGCGGTCGGCTCGACTCAGTTTCCGGCCAGCTTCTCATCGGAGTTCGCCTTCACGAGCTGACAGGGCGCGACCGGGCTGCCGGCCTTGGCCAGATAGGTGCCGAGCGCCCAGTTCATTCCGGCGTAATTACCCGGCCGGAACTCCAGGACGAGCGTCTCCTCCGGGCGCATGAAACGTGGGGAGATCACGAAGGTGTCCTTGTTGATCGGCGCGGCGACGTCTCGGGAGCGCCAGTTGTCCGGCTTGTCGAACTCCTTGCGCTGCTGCTCGGTCATGTTCTCGGTGCTCGGCGGGTCGTAGGCCAGGTCCGCGCCGACGAAACGCCCACGGGCGCACTGCTTGTCCGCTTCCGTGAACGTCACGTCAGCCACGATCCCCGCGCTCTTGAGCTTGGCCTCCAGCCCGTCAGGGTCCCGGAACTCCTTGACCGTTACCTGAACGGTGCCGTCGGCGTTCTTGACCACCGCGTACGCCGCACTCGGCGTCCCTGAGACCAACGGCACGGCCACCAGCGCGGCCACGGCGATGCCCGCGACGGCCAACCCCGCCAGCACGGGACGACGCAACGGTGAAACGGCGCTCCTGCCGGGCAGCCAGGAGGGCTGACGGCTTGCGGGCGGGGTCGCCACGATCTCCGCGAGGAGGTCCTGGACCCCCTGGCCCATGGAAGGCTCGGCGTACTCGGCGGCCGGATCGATGGCGGACACCATGCGGTCGATCTTGTTCATCGGGTCTCTCCCCTCAGCGCGGTCATCACGGTGACCTCATTCGTCGTGGTCGTGTCGAGCAGCCGAGCCAGTCGCTTACGGGCCCGATGCAGCCGGAGCCGGGCGGCGGTGCTGCTGCAGCCCAGTACCTTGGCGATCTGCGGGCCGGTCAGCTCCTCCCAGCAGGCCAGGGCGAGCACGTCCCGGTCAGCCGCGTTCAGGGCGGCGAAAGCGGTGCGTACGGCCTCGGTCCGTGGGTCGGCGGCCGTCTGCCCCTGTCCGACGGCCAGTTCGCCGCAGAGCCGCGAGGCCAGCGCGGTACGGCGCGACTCGCCGCGCCGTTGATTGGCCAGGACCCGCCGGGCCGCGCCGTACAGCCAGAGCACGGCGGCATCGCCCTCGGGTACGTCTTCCAGCCGCCGCCACGCGGCGAGGAACGTCTCCGCGATCACATCGGCGACGTCGTCCACCGAATCGGTACGACGTATCGCATAGCGGTGTACCGCCGGATAACAGGTGAGATAGAGCGCCTCGAAACGATCTCGCGTGTCGGGTGGCACGCGTTGATCCTGCACGGGTGTCTCCTAACCGAAGAATGCCGGAACACCTCACTAGGTGTCCGGCACCTCCGCAAGTGTTTCCACCTGTGCCCAGGGACCCCTTGCGTCTGAATAACAGATAACGGTTGAAGAACGCAGCATGGCGATGCGGTGTGCAGTAGAGCAGCATTGAGGTTGTGGCAGGGATCTCCGTCTGGCGACGGGCGAGTCTGCGTCACGGGCCCTATGTGGCCCGGGCGATGGCCGAGCTGCGCTCCTGGCCGGCTCTGGCGGTCAGTGATACCCGGCGCGGCGTGGCCTTCGCGGTGCGGGGCACCGAGATCCTGCGCCCGTCCGGCCGGGACGAAGTGCACCTGCGTCTGACGGCGGCGGCGATCGACCGGCTCGAACCGCACTTGCGGGTCTGCGACCAGGTGCACCCCTGCGCCGATCGCGCCTGGGTGGCCGTGGAGGTAGACGCCGAATCCGACCTCGAACTGCTGCTCGCCCTGACCAGCGTGGCGATCAAGGCACACGCCTCGTAAACCTGGAGCCGCCTGGCCATCGCTCACCGGAGGCCGACGCCACGCTGCCGCGAGGCTCCTATGGCTGGGCCTGCTCGGCCAGGATGCTGGTGATGGCCTGCTCCGCGGTGGTGTGGATGTTCAGGGCCGATGACAGGCCGGTGATTTCAAGGATGCGGGCGGGTGCGCCGCGTACGGCCGCCAGATGGAGCGCGGCACCCTGTTCACTCAGGGCCGCGTTGAGGCGTATCAGCAGGTGCAGGCCCATGCTGTCGAGGAAGGTCAGCCCGTCCAGATCGAGCAGCAGCGGCTCGCCGGGCCGGAGCTGCCCGCTGAGGTAGGTCTCCAATTGGGCGGCGTTGGTGGTGTCCACCTCGCCGGTCACGGTGATCAGCACGCCGGTGATCAGGCGCTGGCTGTCCAGGATCAAAGGGGGCATGGCGGTTTTACGGCCTGCTCAGCAGGCCGCCGACGGCGGCGCGACAGTCATGACGTCCTCTCAGGGCTGGCCGAGTACGGGCGCGATTCCTTCCTCGCATCCGCACTGTAATCCCGAAGACCAATACCGGAAAGACTTTTCCCCATAGGATCTTCTGGGAAGAGAGGGTACAGTCCGCCCCGCAGCCGCTGTTAACCGCCGGGGGCGGAGAAGGTGAAGACCGTGAGCGCATCCGACGACCGTTCGTCCACTTGGACGTTCCTGACCCACCACGCCCGCGTCCTGCTGGAGATCGCCCGCAACCCACAGGCGCGGATGCGCGACATCGCCGCCGGCATCGGCATCACCGAACGCGCCGTGCAAGGCATCGTGACCGACCTGCACCAGGCCGGCTACCTCTCCCGCGACCGAGTCGGCCGCCGCAACCACTACAGCCTCAACCTCGACGAGCACTTCCGCTACCCGACCGAGGCCGGTCTGCCGATCCGGCTGCTGATCGACACGTTCACCCAGCACGACCTGCCCGGGCGCCCCACCACCCCACACGAAACTCAACCTTGAAGAGTGGCGCACGGGCTTCTGGCGGCTGGCGTTCGCCGGCGTCGGCGGGGTAGTCGGCCGAGCGGCTGACGTCGTGGTCGACACCCTGCTGCGCGGCGTCGGCACCCCACAGGCACGCTGACCCCGCGCCGCAGTCGCTTGCCGGGCGCGCGAGAAGAAGGCGCAGACAGCCGACGCGGGCTGATCCCGATGGCTGCTACGGTGATAGATGATCGTGTTCAGACCTTAGGAGACCAGACATGGCAGGTGACGACGACATCTCCGGGTGATACCGGAGGTTGACCGGCCCCGGCAGGCGCGCATGACCGCCGCCGACGTGGCCCCCGTCGTCATACCCCCAATCCTGTCCCCTTGCCGGGCCCCATTCGCGCGCCCGGGTCTCGTATCGAGGTCTGTCGCATGTCCGATGCGTTCATCATCTGTTCCGGCCTGTCCTTCTCCTGGCCTGACGACACCCCCGTCTTCAACGACCTGTCCTTCACCGTGGGCGGCGGCCGTACCGGCCTCGTCGCCCCGAACGGCGCGGGCAAGAGCACGCTGCTCAAGCTGATGGCCGGCGAGCTGCAACCCTCCTCCGGCGGCGTCGCCGTCGACGGGGTGCTCGGCTACCTGCCGCAGAACCTGCCCCTCGTCGGTGAGCCGACCGTGGCGGAGGTGCTCGGCATCGCCCCGGTGATCGCCGCGCTGGACGCCATCGAGTCGGGCGACCCGAGCGAGGAGCACTTCACCACGATCGGCAACGACTGGGACATCGAGGAGCGCACCCGTGCCCAGCTCGACCGGCTCGGCCTCGCGGACATCGGCTTCGACCGGCGCCTGGGCACGCTCAGCGGTGGCCAGGTCGTCTCGCTCGGCCTGACCGCGCAACTGCTCAAAAGCCCCGAGGTGCTCCTGCTCGACGAGCCGACGAACAACCTCGACCTCGGCGCGCGCCGCAGGCTCTACGACGTACTCGGCGAGTGGACCGGCTGCCTGCTCGTGGTCAGCCACGACCGGGCCCTGCTCGACCGTATGGACCGCATCGCCGAGCTCGACCGGGGTGAGGTCCGCTTCTACGGCGGCGACTTCACCGCGTACGAGGAGGCCGTACACGCCGAGCGGGAAGCCGCCGAACGGAACGTGCGCAGCGCTGAGCAGGACCTCAAGCGCGAGAAGCGGGAGATGCAGCAGGCTCGCGAGCGGGCCGAGCGCCGGGCGGGCAACGCCGCCCGCAACCTCAAGAACGCCGGGCTGCCGCGCATCTTCGCCGGGAACATGAAACGCGGCGCCCAGGAGTCAGCCGGCCGGGCGGGCCAGATGCACGCCTCCCGGGTCAGCGACGCCCAGGCCCGGCTCGACGAGGCCGGGTGGGCGCTGCGCGACGACCAGAGGATCGCGCTGGAGCTGCCGGGGACGAACGTACCCGCCGGACGCACGGTCTTCCTCGGCGAAGACCTGCGGACTCGCGGCCTGTTCGCCGAGCCGGGCGTCGACCTGACCGTACGCGGCCCCGAGCGCATCGCGCTGAGCGGCCCCAACGGAGCGGGCAAGTCCACCCTGCTGCGCCTGATCAGCGGCGAGCTGGAGCCGGACGGCGGCACGACCAGGCGGGCGGATGGGCGGGTCGCCTACTTGTCGCAGCGACTCGACCTGCTCGACGTCGAGCGCACCGTGGCGGAGAACCTGGCCGCCTTCGCCCCCGGCATGGCGGCGGCGGAGCGGATGAACCTGCTGGCCCGCTTCCTGTTCCGCGGCGCGCGTGCGCACCTGCCGGTGGCGGCGCTGTCCGGCGGCGAACGGCTGCGGGCCACCCTGGCCTGCGTGTTGTACGCCGAGCCCGCGCCTCAGCTCCTGCTGCTCGACGAGCCGACGAACAACCTCGACCTGGTCAGCGTGGCGCAGCTGGAGGGCGCGCTCATCGCGTACCAGGGGGCGTTCGTGGTGGTCAGCCACGACGAACGTTTCCTCGCCGAGATCGGCGTACAACGGTGGCTGGAGCTGGCGGACGGTCGCCTCCTGGAGGCCGGGGGTCCGGCCGGTGAGTGACGCGCTGCTCGCCCGCGATCTCGTACGGACGCTGGGCACGCGGCGCGTGCTCGCCGGCGTCTCGCTCACCGCCGCGCCTGGCGTCAGGATCGGCCTGATCGGCGAGAACGGCGCGGGCAAGACCACGTTCCTGCGGTTGCTGGCCGGGGTCGACCGGCCCGACTCCGGCACCGTCGTACGCCCCGCCGACCTCGGCTTCCTGCACCAGGAGCTGCCCTTCGACGGCCGGGCCACCATCGCCGACGCGCTCGACGACGCCCTGCGCGAGGCGCGCGCGGACCTGGGCGAGCTGGATCGGCTCGCCCGCGCGCTCGCCGCCGCTCCGGACGACGCCGCCCTGCTCGGCGAGTACGGGGAACGGCTGGAGCAGACTCAGGAGCGCGAGTCCTGGGACGCCGACCGGCGCGCCGAAATCGTCCTCGACCGCCTCGGCCTCGGCGGTGTGCCGCACTCCCGTACGCTCACGTCCCTGTCAGGAGGGCAGCGCGCGCGGCTGTCCCTGGCGGCACTGCTCATCAGACGGCCCGCGGCGCTGCTGCTCGACGAGCCCACCAACCACCTTTCGCCCCGCCTCTCCGACGAGCTGGAAGAGGCCCTGGGCGCCGACGGACCCGGCGCGATCGTGATCGCCAGCCACGATCGCTGGTTGCGCGCCCGCTGGCAGGGGCATCACATTCGGCTGCCATGAACGGGCAGCCTCGGGTGACGAGCCACAGACCACCGAAGGACCTAACCTCGTGATCACCACCATCGCCCTGCTCAAGGCCCGTGACGGGCTCAGCCGAGACGAGTTCATCGACTACTACGAGAACCATCACGTCCCCCTCATCCTCAGCCTCGCCCCGCCACCCGACTACTACGTCCGCAACTACCTGCCGGAGACCGACCAACGCGGCTTCCCCGCTGACTTCGATGTGATGACACACATGAAGTTCGCCGACGAGTCCGCCCGTCGCACCTGGCTCGCCCTCGTACTCGCTGCGGACTCGGGCGTCGCCGAGGACGAGGCTCGTTTCCTCGACCGCTCCCGGACCCGATCATGGGCCGTCGAGGAACGGTCCTGATGGGCTCCTATCGACCTCCAGACCTCTGAAGGACGAAACGGTCCTCAGGAAGCCCGGACGAACGCGGGGAGCGCCTGCTTGAGCTGGGACGAGAACGGCAGGGGTTCTGTGTAGTGGGCTGCGGTCCGGCTTGGGTCCTCCTTGAGTACGTGGTCGATCCCGGTCAGGCGGACGAAGTCGGTGGCGGCGGGGGCCTTCGCCAGCCCGGCGGCCAGGTGCTCGACGTCGTCGCAGCTCACCTGGATGTCCGCGTCGCTGCAACTCAGCAGAACCGGGGTGTGCGCCTTGAGCCGGGCCGCCACTTTGGCCGGGTCCTCGCGGTCGGCCTCCGACAGGAATTTCGCGTTCGCCGGGGAGATCACGTTCGACAATCCACCGGGCAGGTTCGCCGCGACCGTTCCGTTGGCGCGCAGCGACGCGACAGCCCTGGCCAGGGCGTCCTCGACCTCGGCCGCCTGAGCGCCGGTGATCGTTCCTGCCTGCTGTTGGGCCTTGATCTGGGTGGTGATCTGACCGCTGAGGATGTCGAGGTATCGGCGGCTCAGCGGTTCGAGCAGGCCGAGGCTGTGGATGCGCGTCTTCGATCTTGATTTCGTGGCGAGCAGGAGAGCGAACAGGGCGCCCTCGCTGTGCCCGATGACCGTGAGCCGCCGCTTGTCGGTCCCGGGCCGCCGGGCCAGGAAGTCCAGCGCCGCCCTGGCCTCGTGTTCGAATGGGGCGATGCCGATGTCGGCGACCTTGGACGCGTACGGCCCGAGACCGGTCTTGCCGCTCCCGAGCTTGTCGTAGCGCAGGCTCGCCACGCCGCCGGCAGACAGCACCTCGGCTAGCGTCTTGTATGTGTCGATCCCGCTGATCCCGGCGCTGTTGCCGTCGCGGTCGGTGGGACCGCTGCCCGCGATGATCAGGGCGGCCGGGACCTTCGCGCCCGGCCGGGCCGGATGGCGCCAGGTGCCGTAAACGGTCATCCCGTCCACCCAGAAGCTCACTTCCTCCTCGACCCAGGCGGGGGTCGTACGAGAAACGGCGGCCATGGGGGAGGCGGTTACGCGGGTTGCCGACCCGCTCCCGCACCCGTTCACCAGAAGGGCGAGCGCGCACAGACCGGCGCCCAGACGCGGCGCGCGAACGAACTCACGTAAGAACATCGCAGGGTCCTTCATCTCTTTGATCCGAGTGGTTTACGCAGTGTCGGGACGCCGGAGGAAAAGCCCGGCGACCTTGCCGTCCCCGTCGTAGGCGACGCGGGCGGTCAGGCCACCCGCCTCGAAGGAAAGCGGGATGTCCACGATGGTGTGGTCGCCCGCCTGGTGGGGCACCGGCTCGCCCATGCCTTCGTACTCGCCGACCATGCCGACCGCCTGTGCCCAGGTCGCGGCCAGTTTGGTCGCGCTCAGGCCGGCGGCGACCGTTTCGTCGAAGTCGCGGCGTACTTCCTCCCAGCGGCCGTCGGTCAGGTCCGCGACCAGGGCGGCAGCGCGGTCGGCGGCGCCGGGCAGAATCTTGTCGATCATGGGTGTTCCTGTCCTTGGGTCGAGTGGCCGGCCGAACCGCTGGAACGCCGCCTGCCTGCTGGAGCCGAGCACGTCGCCGATCTCCTGCCAGGTGTGTCCCATCGCGCGTGCTCTGTCGACCGCTGCCCGCATGGCGTGGTCGACGGCCCGCGCGAGATCCCGGGTGGCGACCACCGCGTCCAGCGGGGACGCATCCGGAGCGCTCAGTCGCTCCACCAGCCTCCGGGCTGTGTCCGCCAGGTCGGTCGGTGCCGCCACTTCCGTCACGTCGTCAATATTTGCTTTACGAGAGGAGAATGTCAAGCTCTCATTTACATCCTTGGCACGGTCGCGGATGCGTCGCGCGGCGCTACGGCAGGTGGAGTCGCAGTATTCTTGCTTGCGTCCACGTCCTGACCGGGAAGGTAGAGGTCTGCCGCAATGCTGGCAGGCCTCGGTGGCATGTGGTTCCAGCACGCTGGCACCCCTTAATATCGTGCTGTTTTCGATAGCACGTAATAATACTCCCGGACGGCACGAAAAACATCAGGCGACGATCTCCTGCGAGTGCTCGGGTGATGAGGGAATCGATGTGCTCGGTGGTCGTGGTCACGCCGCGAGGCTGTTCAGGAGCGAAGCCGGCCGGCTTCCGAGGCACTGCCCGTCAGGCGGCTGGGCGGGTCAGCGTGCAGTCCGGGAGGGACAGGTCCAGCACTGAGCCGGGCGCCAGGCAGGCGGGTACGGCCGCGACCTGCTGGCCGTAATGGGCACCCTTGCGCACCGTCACGTGCCCGGCCGCGTCGACTTCACACGGGTTGTTCTCCGTGCAGCTCTTCCCGTCGTCGTTGCTCGTGCTGTGCAGCCCGACCACGGTCTGCCCGTCCGGGGCGATCAGCGGTGATCCCGAGGCGCCGTGCCCCGGTTCGCAGGCGCTGGTGTACGTGAGTGCGTTCTCCTGCTCGTACCCGCCCTCACGCAGCCCGGGCACCACGGCCTTCACCGCGCAGCTCCAGCGGCGGCCCCAGTTGCCGGACAACAGGTCCACCCGGTCGCCGGTCGCGGCCGGGGTCGTGGCGAGGTCGAAGACCTTGGCGTCGGCGGCGGCCAGCTCCGCGTAGGTCCGGTCCAGGCGGTACAGGGCGACGTCGGTGCCGGTCATGGTGGCGTACACCAGCCGGGTCGTCCTGGCCTCGACCTTGGGGTAGCCCTCGCGGTCGGTGATCGTGACCGGCTGGGCGGCCGGCTGATCGACCAGCGCCGACCCCGGCGCGGGGCGGGTGCCCTGGACGCAGTGGCCGTTGGTGAGGAGCAGGGCCGGATCCTCCGCCCGGTCGCTCCCGGTGCGGACCACGGCGCCGGAACAGTCACCGAACTGCGCGGCACCCTCTAGCGACGGCATGTGCGGTTCCGGCGGAACCGCGCTGCCCGTGACGATGCCCCGGATCCACTTCCGATACACCGACACATCGCTGTACACAGTCGGTGTGTCATTGCTGTTGCTCCCGCTGACCGCCCCGGCCAGCAGCCAGCTGCCACCGCGGCGGACCAGTGCCGGGCCACCGGAATCCATGTTGGTGGCCGAGATGCTTCCGTCCAGGCTGCCCACGCACAACTCACGCTTCGCGGTGATACCGCTCACTTCACATGCCGAGTCCGGCTGCACCACGGTGTCGGCCTCGCGCAGACGGTCCGGATAGCACTTCGGCGCGCGCTCGTCACAGGTCACGCCCCAGCCGATGATGCGGGTCGCGGTTCGGTCGGCCGGCGTGACCGGCGCGATCCGCGCCGGCTTCGCCCGAACCGGGGTACGCAGGTGCAGCAGCGCGAGATCCTTGCCGTAGACCTCGGTGGAGTACCGATAGAACTTGTCGACCTCGGCCAGTTCACCGCTGGAGGTCACACTCAGGGAGCCGATGCGCACCCGCCAGCCCCGAGGGGTGCCGACCGGAGCCTGATTGGGCGTACGGGCGCAGTGGCTCGCGGTGACCACCCACTGCGGCGCGATCAGCGTGACTCCGCAGACGTGGCCGTCCGCGCGCGGGGACTCGGCACGCTGTAACGAGCCCATGAACGAGTACGGCCGTACCGACTCGACGCCGCCGCGCAGAGCGAACGACGGAGTCGCGGACGCCCCCAGCACGGCCAGCGCCACGGGAATGACGAGAAGAAAACGACTTCGCATTTGCCACACCCTGCGCGGTACAGGTGTCCATGCAGCGGCGGTCACGTATCGGCGGGCGCTTAGACGCGTATTGGGGGTGTATCAGATACCAGCTCCGAGAGCTGACACACAGCCGATACGTAGCCAAGCGGTCGCCGATACGCGACCGCGACAGCGCGGACATCCGCACCGCGCAGGGTGGCCAACCATGCCCAATACACTTCACCTCCCTCGTACTCGCGTCGCATTCGCGGCTTTCGCCTGCCTCGCGGGCCTGCTGGCCGGTTGCGGCAACGCCAACGGGTCGAGCGGGCCGCCGAACAACTCGTCGGCTTCCGCCGGTACGGCCGACCAGAAGTACACCGAATGGGAGGTCAAGTTCCGATCGTGCCTGAGCGACAAGGGCTTCGTGCTTCCGAAGGAGGCCGGAAAGATCGACTTCGGCGACCGGCAGGACGCGTACGAGGTAGCGAGGGACGCCTGCATCAAGAAGATCGGCAAGCCGCCCACGGCCTCTGACGACCAGCCCAAGATGTCCGACAAAGAAGCGAAGGAGAAGGAGCTCAAGACCCTCCAGTGCCTCCGCGATCACGGGTACAAGGTCAAAGACCCCGCTCCCGGACAGGCCGCACAGGTCGAGGTGCCTGATGGCGTCTCGCAGGACGGTTTGACGGAGTGCTACCGCAAATGACGTCCGGAAAGCCAGAGCGCGCCCCGGGCCGCAGGTGGGGGCTGGCGATCGCATCCGCCGACAGCCGCCCTGACCGGTTGATCGGACCGGCGGCAGAAAGACCGTCGTGAACCTCCCCATCGGTGACTCCCCGAGAGGCGGCTCCAGGGACGTGGTGTCTGTCCGCCGGACCGCCCCGCATCATGGCCGCCGGGTGGTGGCCCCAGGACGGCTGTTAACGCTCACACGTCTTCTTCTCGGTCGCGGGTCCCTTTCTGTCAGATGGCCGTGGTGACAGATCGGAGCCAATACGAGACGAAGAGGCGACGTCAAGGACGGCACCTCGCGCCCACGGAGGGGCGGCGGACAGGCGTGCGGCTCATCAGGCGTTATCAGGGGTCGCCGCCCGTGACGGCGAGAGCGTCACTCTGAAACTTTCGCCAAAACCTTGACACATTTCGGGATGGTTTCCAGACTGTGGCCCAAGGCGGCCTCCTCCTGCTCGTGGTGGTGCGCGGTGGGGACCGCCGTTCGCGATGCCCTGGTGGTGTGCGTTCCCTGATCACGGGACGCGGCGTCGATCGTGCGGGATGACCCCCGCGTGTCCGCTTTCTCGTGATTCAGTCTGGAGCAGCCAGTCATGGGGATCAAAGCCATACTTCCGTCGCGGCCTCTCAGGAGCCCGCGGGTTCTGATCGCCGCCGCCGTCGGCGTACTCGGCGTGGTCACCGCGGTGATCGTACCGACCACGCCGGCCGGGGCGGCGGCGAGTACGCTCGGCGCGGCCGCCGCGCAGAGCGGGCGGTACTTCGGCACCGCCATCAGCGCGGGCAAGCTCGGCGACTCGCAGTACACCACGATCGCCGGCCGCGAGTTCAACATGGTGACGGCCGAGAACGAGATGAAGATCGACGCCACCGAGCCGAATCGGGGGCAGTTCAACTTCGCCAACGGCGACCGCGTCTACAACTGGGCCGTGCAGAACGGCAAGCGGGTGCGCGGGCACACGCTGGCCTGGCACGGCCAGCAGCCCGGCTGGATGCAGTCGCTGTCGGGCAGCAGCCTGCGCCAGGCCATGATCGACCACATCAACGGCGTCATGGCCCACTACAAGGGCAAGATCTACGCCTGGGACGTGGTCAACGAAGCCTACGCCGACAGCGGAGGCGGGCGGCGCGACTCCAACCTGCAGCGCACCGGCAACGACTGGATCGAGGTGGCCTTCCGCACCGCGCGCGCCGCCGACCCTGCCGCCAAGCTCTGCTACAACGACTACAACATCGACAACTGGTCCTGGGCCAAGACGCAGGCCGTCTACAACATGGTCCGCGACTTCAAGCAGCGCGGCGTGCCGATCGACTGCGTCGGCCTGCAGTCGCACTTCAACAGCGGCAGCCCGTACAACAGCAACTACCGCACCACCATCTCCAGCTTCGCCGCCCTCGGGGTGGACGTGCAGATCACCGAGCTGGACATCCAGGGCGCCTCCCCGCAGACCTACGCCGCCGTGGTGAACGACTGCCTGGCGGTGGCCCGTTGCGCCGGCATCACGGTGTGGGGGGTACGCGACCAGGACTCCTGGCGGTCGGGTGACACCCCGCTGCTGTTCAGCGGCGGCAACAAGAAGCCCGCCTACGACGCCGTCCTCAACGCCCTGAACGCCGCCTCGCCGGGCCCCGACCCCACTCCGACACCGACCCCGACCCCGACGCCCACTCCGACACCGACACCGGTCCCGGATGGGTGCGCGGCGACGATCACGACGACCAACAGCTGGCAGGGCGGCTTCCAGTCGACGGTGACCGTCCAGGCGGGCGGCACGGCGATCAGCGCATGGACCGTGCAGTGGACCTGGCCCGGCGGGCAGAGCATCAGCAGCCTGTGGAACGGCCAGCAGAGCGTGTCCGGCTCCAGCGTCACCGTACGCAACGCCGCCTATAACGGCTCCATCGCCGCCGGCGGCTCCACGACCTTCGGGTTCACCGCGAACGGCACCGCGGCCACCCCGACCGCCACCTGCACCAGCCCCTGACGGAGGCCGGACATGATGAGGAGAATCCAGATGCGTCTGCCCTGGCCAGCGCGCCCCTCCGCCGTCACGGCCGCGGCGCCGCCCCGGCGGGTCTCCCGCCGGGGCCTGGTGATCGGCGCCATCGCGGTCCTGCTGGCCGGAGCCGGCCTGCTGATCACACAGCCCGCCCAGGCCGCCGTGGCCTGCCGGGTCGACTACACGATCAGTTCGAGCTGGCAGGGTGGCTTCGGTGCCAGCGTCACCATCAACAACCTCGGTGACGCGGTCGACGGCTGGCGGCTGACCTGGTCCTTCGGCGCCGGCCAGCAGATCACCCAGATCTGGAACGCCACCCAGACCCAGTCCGGCTCATCGGTGACCGCCGCCAACGTCTCCTACAACGCCTCCATCCCCTCCGGCGGCAGCACCAACTTCGGGTTCAACGGCTCGTGGAACGGCAGCAACCCGGTGCCCACGTCGTTCGCCCTGAACGGCGTGACCTGCGGCAACCCCGGCACCCCCACGCCCACCCCCACACCGACTCCGACGCCCACGCCGACGCCGACCGGCACGTGCGCTCTTCCATCGACGTACCGCTGGACATCGACGGGCCAACTGGCGAACCCGAAGTCGGGATGGGTCTCGCTCAAGGACTTCACCAACGTCGTCTACAACGGCAGGCATCTCGTCTATGCGACGACGCACGACACGGGGACGAAGTGGGGTTCGATGAACTTCGGCCTCTTCACCAACTGGTCCGACATGGCCTCGGTCGGCCAGAACACGATGTCCATTTCCACTGTCGCGCCGACGCTCTTCTACTTCGCCCCGAAGAACATCTGGGTGCTCGCCTACCAGTGGGGTGGGACCGCCTTCTCCTACCGGACCTCCAGCGACCCCACCAATCCGAATGGCTGGTCAGCGCAGCAGGTGCTCTTCTCCGGCAGCATCTCCGGCTCCAGCACAGGACCCATCGACCAGACACTCATCGGTGACAGCACGAACATGTATCTGTTCTTCGCCGGGGACAACGGCAAGATCTACCGGGCCAGTATGCCCATCGGAAATTTCCCGGGCAGTTTCGGCGCGACCTCGACGACGATCATGAGCGACACGACGAACAATCTGTTCGAAGGAGTTCAGGTCTACCAGCTCCAGGGCCAGAACCGATACCTCATGCTCGTCGAGGCGATCGGCTCGCAGGGTCGCTACTTCCGCTCGTTCACCGCCACCAGCCTGGGCGGTACGTGGACACCGCAAGCCGCGAGCGAGGGCAATCCCTTCGCCGGTAAGGCCAACAGCGGCGCCACCTGGACCAACGACATCAGCCACGGCGATCTGGTTCGCAGCAACCCCGATCAGACCATGACCGTTGATCCCTGCAATCTGCAGCTGCTCTACCAGGGACGTGCCCCCAGCTCAGGCGGCGACTACGGTCTCCTGCCCTACCGGCCGGGTGTGCTGACACTGCAGCGCTAATAGCGGGGGTGATGCTCCCATGAGAGCGGCTGCGACACGGGGGTCCGTGTCGCAGCCGCTCTTTCGCGCGTAGCGTGTCAGGAAGGTCGGCGAAGTGCCGTCACCGGGTCTTTCGCTCAAGCATTCCCGGGACGGATCGCCACATCATCAATCTGGAACGCGGGCCCGGCGGTGCTCGCGTTCCAGACAAAGGTCCAGTCGACGCGGGTCGTGCCCGCGGGCGCGGTGAACGTGCCGGCTGCTTCGGTCCAGGCGGTCTTCTGAGCCAGGGAGATGGCGTCGGTACGCAGCACCGTGCCGGACTCGTCGCGCCACCGCACATTCCACGTGACGGCGGGCATGGTCGCCACAGCCTCCCGATACCACAGCGACACGTGGTAGCTCGTACCGGCGACCACACCGCTGTAGCCAGGGTAGTTGTCAAGCGCTACCGCGCTGCCGCCCGACTGAGTGCTGGTCATCTGCAGCGAGCCCGTGCCACCATGCGCGCCGCCGGTCTGGTGCGCCACGCTGGCCCCGTACCACGGGGCGTAAGGCGAGAT
The DNA here is from genome assembly GCF_040680095.1 of Nonomuraea sp. NPDC052129. Taxonomy (NCBI): domain Bacteria; kingdom Bacillati; phylum Actinomycetota; class Actinomycetes; order Streptosporangiales; family Streptosporangiaceae; genus Nonomuraea; species Nonomuraea sp. NPDC052129. The sequence goes on from NZ_JBFAVX010000003.1 coordinate 485,099, forward strand.
CGTCGAGCCGGACTCGAAGTCCTGCTCGGTGATCGCAGGCGGTGCGGGCGTACCGCCGTCGAACGTGCTGCCGGCGTCCTGGCCGTACTGGGGGCCGACCCACAGCCCGGGCACGATGCGATTGCCCATGTCGGTGACCCTGAACTGCCACGGTCCTGTGTAGGTGTTGTCGTGCCAGGAGTTGTGCGAGTCGTGGACGATCGACTGCTGGATCACGGCGCCCTTGTACGGGGACCAGTCCGGGTACGTGCCCCAGTTGGACAGCAGGGCCATGTGCCCGCAGTACTGCGTTGGGCAGCCGCCGTTGACGGCACTGGGGTCGAAGGCGAACGTGTTGTGGTGGACGTCGACGTTCTTCGTCCACCAGCGGCAGTCGGTGTAGAGCGGCTCGCTGGCGATGGCGGGAGCCGAGCACTGTGAGGTGTTGGTCGGCCCGACGATCAGCGTGCAGTCGCGGGTCGTCGAGGCGGGGCTGTTGCAGAACCGGTCGGCGTTCGCCCACGCGGTGATCCCGCCCCAGTTGTTCTCGAGCCGGTTGCCGGTGATCTCGATCTTGCTGGTCCGCGCCTTCAAGCGGGGCTCACCATCCGCCTCGGACAGGTAGATCGCCGCTTCGGGGAACGGGTCGCTCTTCGCTGCCCGTTCGGCACCGGAGGCCCAGGCGTTGCCGCGAATGGTGTTGTTCCGGATCACGGCGTTGTAGCTGATCTCGTAGAAGATCGCGAGCGACTCGTTGCGCTCGATGAGGTTGTCCTCGATGAGGAAGTCGTTGTTGTTGGTGTCCGCCCAGACCCCCGGCCCGTGGTTGCCGTGGACCCAGTTGCCGGTCACGTCGGCGCCGTTCACCGCCCAGAACTTCATGCCACCGGTACATCCGCACCCGGGCTCCTGGTGCTCCCAGTCCTCGGTGTTGTTGCCGGTGAACTCGTTGTCCGCCACAACCAGGCCGGTGATGGTGTTGCCGTCTTTGTAAGCGTTCAGGCCGTACTGTCCGTTGTCCTTGAGGCAGTTGCCACGGATCTGGTTCGTGGCCCCGGCCATCAGCCCCGCGCCGGAGTTGTCGCGGATCGTGTTGTGCTCCACGACCCAGCCGTCACCGGAGTCGTGATTGACCACACCCTGATCGCGCGGCGCGACGAACCCGGTGATGGTCAGGTACCGGATCGTGACGCCGGTCGCCTGCTGAGTGAACGCGTACCGGTTCAGCCGCTGCCCGTCCAGTATCGCGCCGGGCGCGCCGATGAACGTCGCGCCGTTGCCGGGCATGATCTGGGAGTACTGGTCGGTGCCCAGCGTGTGCGTGCCGGTCTGGAAGTAGTACGTGGTGTTCGCCTTGCGTAAGTCCACGCCGCTGTTGTCGCCCGCAGGGACCACGACCGCGCCGGCGGGCGGTGTGGTCGGGCCGTTCAGCGACGAGCTGCCGCAGACCGCTGCCGTTGCCGTCGTCGAATTGATTGCCTTGTCGACCGCGTCGCCACTCGCCGGCGTCGCGCCGCCCATGACAACCGTGGCGAGGGCCATCAGCGCCAGTGGCCAGGTTCTTCGCATTCCTGTTCTCCTCTGGATTTTCGGCCAGCCTTAACTGCATTTGGCTGCTGGCCGTCGCCACTGTAGCCAGCTCGCGCCTACCCCTAAGATCGAACTCCGAAAATGGCCTGCGGGCCGATGTCGGCGTCCTGCTGATCAGGGACGGCGATGGACATCACTGTCCCTGAGATGCCCCCTCCCGTGGCACACACATCCGCATGTCAGGCGTGGATGAGGGGCAGCAGGGACAGCGGAGACTGAGGTCTTCGGCTTTCGGCCGTATCCGCAACTTCCGGGACGCGACCTTCCACCGGCCGAACGCCCCAACTGGCCCCACGCCAGCGACAACGGGGCCTTGTTCCTCAACGCCAAGGGCGGACCACCCACCCGTATCTCGGCTGGACCCGGGGCCGGCCTGCGCCCCCGTCCCCATGCCGGTCCCCTCAACGAATCCTCAACAAGTTCTCAACATCGTCCGGCGCACCATGTGGATCGCCAGCTGGTCAACAGGACAAAGGGGGGCAACATGCGATTCGGGACCAAGACGGTTGGAATGCTGGTTACGACCGGCGCGATCATGGCGGCGACACTCGTGAACGGGCCGGCCGCGTCGGCCACCCCGTCTCCATGTGCCGTGTACGACGACTCCATCTCCAACCTGGACGGCGGCTACGGCGTGATGAAGGGCTCCTACAACCTCAAGAAGGGGCCCTACATGGACCGGTGTGGGAACGTGACCATGCTCGGCAGGGGGCAGGTGATCTACTTCCACTGCTGGGTACGGAACCGACACGGCAACCTCTGGGCCTATGGCCGGGTGAAAGGGACGAGCAAGTACGGGTGGATGTCGATCGACAACTTCCGTACCATCCGTCACTCGAACTACGCGACGTGCAGGCCGAACGCCGATCGCGATCACACATAGAAGAACTCCTCGTGAGAATCAAGAACCAGTGTGGCGTGATCGCTTGAGCGATCGTCGGATTTGCTGTTTCCAGCAGGCGGTTCGGCCATTACGGAAAGCGGCACAGGTGCGCTTTCCCGACCGACGCTGCAACCTCGGCCTTATTTCAGAGCCGCTCGCTTTCATCGGCGACTTGATGAGATGGCGGCACGTCAAAGCCCTTTGTGAGAAACGGGCCGAAATTGGACAGGGGGCAGACGAATGGCTGATAAGCCGAGAGCAGCGGCGACACTGCCGGGTTCATCGAGTGGCGTTGAAAATCGAGTGGCGTTGAAAGAGGGTGCCTCCGGCAGGAGACTCCGGATCAAGGGTGCCCATCTATTGGCGCCCGATACGTTCTGTTTTCATGGAAGGATTCGCGTGAATCGGCCCAGGCGCGTAATCGTGGCAGTGGTGGCCGCAGGTCTTCTCACCTCCTGCGGAGGAGGTGCGGGAAGCGATGACTCGGGAAAGTCGCACGGGCCCCGGGCCGGCACGTCGACGCCGTCCTCGTCCGCCTCCCCTGAGCGTGTCGCGCCGAAGACACAGCTGTCGGTGCCCAGCCTCTATGACACCTCCCGCGGCTGGGAGTCGGACCTGCCGGGGGACCAGCTCACCCTGCCGCACTCCGGGGCGGTCGCCGTCTTCCGGCAGGGCGGCAAGAACGACGGCACCTTCACCGTGCTCGATGTGACCAGCGGCCAAAGCCTGTGGAAGAGCGTGGTGAAGGGCCCCGGCCTGATGTCAGCGTTCTCGGTCACCGTGCAGGGAATGGACTACCTGGTCGCTTCCGCGTCCGGCTTTCAGGGCGCGGACGTGGTCAGCAAGGGCCGGCAGGTCACGACCATCGACATCTTCCCGGCCCGTGCCGCTGGAGACGGCGTCAAGCCGGCTCACCATCTCGAACTGGACGGCGAGGGTGCGGTCACCAACGGCGGTGGCGGACTGCTGGTGCAGCTGGACAACGACGTGGTGGTGACCGTGGATCCGGCCACCGGCGCGACGAAGACGTACGACCTGAGGAAGATGAAACCCCCAGCCAGCGAGTGCAAGCTGTGTTTCGCCTCGACCAAGGCCGTAGCCGTCACCCCTCACGGGCCGTTGCTGGCTACCAACACCCAGCCCCGCCGCCACTACTGGGTGCCGGGAGCCTGGTCAGGCGGAACTCTCACCACCAACAGCGACCACAAGCTCTTCATCGCCCCGGTCAAGGACTCCCTCGTCGCGCAGTGGCGCGATGAAGGCGTGCCCAACGACACGTGGGCCGTCCTGGACCCCGCCACGGGAAAGGCTCGCGCCAAGGTCGACTGCGCGCCGGATCAGGGCGTGACGGCCGACGACTCCAAGGGGGCCTCCCTGTCTGCCGACGGCCGCTATCTCGTCCGCGGCCACACGGCCTTCGACTTGGACAAAGGCACCGGCCACTGCTTCGAGGAGACCGACCGCGACAAGCCGGTCCATCTGGCCGGTGTGACCGATGACGGCGTCGCCTTCGGCATCGGCGCCTCGACTGCCGACCAGGCCGACCCGCGGGTCACCATCGACCTCGCCACAGGCCAGGTCCAGCTCGGCAACTACGTCGTGGCTCCCTTCGGCGACTACTCCGGATACGGTCTGTTCTGGGAAGACTCCACAAACACCATGGTCGCCTATCCACACGCCAAGTGACCTCGCGTAGGAGGCCGGTCGCGCTCGCCGCGCACGCGAAGGAGCAGCCCGTGAACGAACTGGTTGACGTCGTCGCCACGTGGTTCGACGGCCGTTCGACCACGAGCATGGTGGTGTGGGGGCGGCCCATGCTGGTGTGGGGGCGTGTCGGGAAGGTCATGTTGTACTTCGCCGCGCTGTCTATCGTGTTGGACCTTCTCGACCCCGAAAAGCTGCGGATGCGGGGCGGCGAATTGACCCGCGTCCACGCGGGGGGCGATGACAATCCGTGCGACGGCGAGCATGAAGATCTGTGCTCCGGACAGCATGATCACATTTCTCTGCGGATCGCCGCGTTCCTGGCGGAACATGTGCCTGACGATCGGCAACGGTTCTTGAAGGGAGGCTGGAGCTGGCTGCTCGCCAAGGCTGCGTGGTGGGCTGTGCGGGGCGCTTTCGAGATGCTTCTCGGCGCGCTTCTGCATCGCACTCGGCCGCTGCATCTGTTCCGCTGGGCGGCGTTCGCTCTGGTGCTTGTCGGCGGACCGCTCGACATGCTCGCCGCATGACTCGTCGCGCCCTGGCCGATCACGCGTACGCTCTCGGCGTGCTTGGGCTCCACGCCGATGTTCAGCACCCGGTTGATGTCCTTGATCTTCAGCCCATCCGGAGTTTCCCGAAATGGCACGCTCAATAGCTCCTCTCACCCCATCCGACCCGCGGCGTTTGGGGCGTTACTGGCTGGCCGGCCGGCTGGGCGCGGGTGGCCAAGGCATCGTCTATGAGGGCTACGGGGAGGCGGGAGAGCGGGTCGCGATCAAGGTCCCCAGGTACGACAGCGCCGAATCGCGCGCCAGACTCGCGAAGGAGGCGGCGGCGGCCCAGCAGGTGGCCTCGTTCTGCACCGCCAAGGTGATCGAGGCACAGGTCAATTCGGCGCCGCTCTACATCGTCAGCGAGTTCGTGCCAGGGCCGAGCCTGCGGCGGGTGGTGGCGGAGTCGGGGCCATACGAGAAGGACGCGCTGCGCCGGCTGGCGATCGGGGTGGCGACCGCGCTGACCGCCATCCACCAGGGCGGGATTGTGCATCGCGATCTCAAGCCGGACAACATCATCATGGGGCCGGACGGACCGCGCCTGATCGATTTCGGTGTGGCCCGTGAGGTGGGGCCGACGACGAGCGGGCCGATCATGGGCACGCCCGGATACATGCCGCCTGAGGTGTTCTCGGGGCGGGGCGCGAGCGAGGCGGCCGACCTGTGGGCGTGGGCGATGGTGGTGCTGTTCGCGGCCCGGGGCAAGGACGTGATTGAGGAGGGGGATCCGGCCGCCGTCATTGGGCGGGTGATGGAGTTCGAGCCGGACGTGTACGGCCTGCCTGAACCCCTGGATGCGCTGGTGGCCGCAGCGCTTGCCCGGGATCCCACGGAGCGGCCGGCCGCCGGGGAGGTGCTGCTGCGGCTGCTGGGCCATGGCGGCCAGGCGCCGCTCCGCCGCGGCGATGACCTGCTCGAACGCGGCCTTACACAGGCGGGTGCCCTGACCGGACGGTCCGAGCCCGATCTGGGCGCGATCGCGGAGGAGCTCTACGGTGAGCTGACCGAGGCCGAGCGTGCGACCGCGCCCGAGGTGTTCCTGCGGATGATCGACGGCGACGAACTCCGGCCCGTCGGCAGGGACGAGCTGCCGGACTCGCCGGCGGTGGACGCGATGCTCACCGTGTTCGGCGCCGCGGGCCTGGTCACCCAGGCTGGTGCCGCGTACGAACTGGCCACGCCCGGGCTCCTGCACGCCTGGCCTCGGCTGCGCGATTGGGTGACGGGCAACCGCGAAGGGCTGCCCGTCCACCGGCGACTCGCCGAGGCGGCCGCGCTGTGGAACGAGCACGGCAGAAGACCGGCCGACCTGCTGCACGGCTCGGTACTCGATCGGACGCTGCAGTGGGCCGCCACCGCGCACAAGGACCTCACGCTGCGACGGCGCGAACGCGAGTTCCTCGACGAGGCGGTGAGCCTGGCCCGTACGAGGGCGAGGAGACGCCGTCTGGTCGCGGCGACCCTGGCCGTACTGCTCGTGGTCGCGCTCGGCGGGCTCGGCACCGCGGAGTACCTGCGCAGGGAGTCGAGCCGCCAGCGCGACGACGCGCTGGCGCGGGAGCTCGCGCTGCGAGCCGCCGACCTGCGGCAGAGCGATCCTCAGGTCGCGAAGCTGCTGAGCGTGGCCGGCTGGCGGTTGAGCCCGGAGTTGCCCGAGACCCGCGGCGCGCTCTACGACTCGCTCTCTCAGACCGCGGTCTCCGTCTTCCTTGACCCTGACTACACGGCCGCGACCGCGCAGAACCTCAGCCAGGACGGCCGCGTGCTCGTGTCCGTGGACGGCGGGACGGCCAGGATCTGGGATGTCACCGGCTAACGGCGGATCGGCGTGCTGTCCGGGGTGAGCGCGGACGTGTTCCAGGCCGCGCTCGCCCCCGACGGGCACACCCTTGCCCTCCTCGACCAGGAGGGGGTACGGCTGTGGGACACGCGCACCGGAAGACCGCTCGGCGCCCCCATCGCCCGTCAAGGCAGGCGATCGGGCGGCGGCACACTGAGCTTCGACGGCTCCGGGCGCTACCTCGCCATCCCCTGGGGAGCGAAAGCCCTGCCCGAATGGTGGGATGTCGCCAAGCGTAAGGAGCTCACCGCACCCTCGGGAGCCGTGCTCAACGCGATCAGCCGGGATGGCCGCTTTGGCTACGTGGTGAAGGGCCATGACGCGGAGTTGTGGGACCTGCGCCGGGGCAAGAGGACGCCGATCCCGCCCGAGCGGGACAAGGGCGTTATCAACCAGACTACCTTCAGCGACGACGGCAAGATGATGATGACCACGGAGCTGGTGAATTCGAGACAGGCGAGCAGGATCCGGATGTTCGAGGTGCCGCCCGGTGAGGAGGTGATGGGCCAGGAGGGCGGGGCGGGCCCGGGGGGCGGGGTGGGCCCGGAGGCCGGTTTCGTCTTCGGCGACGCTTTCATCGCCAACTGGGGCGACCGGGAGCGACTGACCTTGCAGCGGCGCTCCACCCCTAACACGGTGGACAGCGAGGCCATGCCCGCCTTCTTTGACACGGTGTACAGCCAGGCCATGCCCGCCTTCGTCGGCGGGCTCCGCTTCGACCTCGCCGGCCGGGCCGTCCGCTATCTGGATGAGCACGGCGCCGTCCACAGCGAGGACGTCTCGATGGTGTTCGACCCGCCGATCGGCGGCGGCAGCGAGAGCGGGAACGTACGGCTGGCTCCCTCCACGCGCGTGCTGGCCGCGATCTGGGGGGACCGGATAGAGGCCACGGACACGGCGACGGGCCGCGCTTTGCTGAAACTGGTCAGCCGGTCGGGCGGTGGCGGCGCGACCGCCTTCAGCCCCGACGGCCGCCGGCTCGCCCTGGCCGCCGACGACACGGTCCATATCGTCGATCTGACCGGGTCTAAGGCGTCGGCCCGGCTCAAGCTGGGGGGCGGCGTCGAGCAGGGCGCCCAAGCGCTGGCGTTCAGTCCGGACGGACGCACGCTGGCCGTGTCGCGCTCTGGGGAGCGCGGTCGCGTCGAACTGTGGGACCTCGAACGCGGATCTCGACGAGCGGAGACCGGGACGGGCGCGAAAGACCTCGCCTTCCGCCCCGACGGACGGCTGCTCGTGACCGGAAACCCGCTCCAGCTCATCGATCCGGAGAAGGGCGCCACCCTGCCTCCCGAACAGGGCACCGGGCAGCTCGCCGGCGCCTTCGCCTTCAGCCCGGACGGCCGGCAGGTGGCCTTCTCCGGGCCTGGCCGGCTCACTCTGTGGGACGGCGACGTCAGGACCAGAATCGCCGAGTTCCCCGCGGTGCCGGGCAGCGAGGTCACCATGCTGGCCTGGTCGCCTGATGGGCGCACGATCGCGACGTACGAGAAGGGCTTGCGCGTACGTCTCTGGGACGTGCCGAGCCGGCGACCGCTGGGCGTCGTCTTCGACGGCAAGCAGGCGGCGGACGGCGCCGACGGCGGGTGGGTGGCATTCACCGCGGACGGCACGAAACTCCACACCGCCGCCCCCGACGGCACGATCCGTGTGTTCGACGTGGACGAGCGGCACGTGGCCGCGACCCTGTGCGTGCGCGCCGGTCGTACGCTCACCGCCAGTGAATGGTCCCGCCACTTGCCTGGCATCGAACCATTCACGATGTGCCCCTAGCTAGTAGGGCCTTGGTGAGCCCCTCCGCTCTGTTTCCACGACCTTGGATCGTGACGGACGCGCCAGCGCAAAACTAGCCGAAGGCCCTTCGGGGTACTGTGGCGCTCACCGTGGTGCCATTTCCTTGTACGCCATTGACGGTGAGGCGGCCGCCTATTCCTGCCAGCTCGACCCGTCTGCCACCCAGGCTGGCCCCATACGCCTTGGCCGACGTGCCGAGGCCGTCATCGCTGACGGTCAAGCGCAGCCCGCCGGGAGCCACGGTGAGGGCAATGGAGACGGTACGGGCCTGTGCCTGCTGTTCCACTTCCTGCAGAACGTCACGGATCGTGCCATGGACGATCTCGGTGATGAGAGCGGGAAGCGGTTGTTTCGGCAGAGCCCATATCTCCACGGTGATCCCGCTCTGCAGCGACCATTCCGCCAGGTGATCTTCCAGAGCATGCGAGGTGGCCCTGCGACTGCCTGATTCAGAGTTATTGATCATCTGCTTCTTCCACTTCTGGGCAATAAGTCGAGTACGCCTGATCAGGCCCGTCCGGCGGGCAGTCGCGGGCCGCTCTACGCGATTCGGCCTAGCGGACCATCTTGAGCCCGGTGTGCCAGACGTACCCGTGTCCCCCGCCGCCCAGGTTCCAGACTTCGGTCCACTTCCAGGTGGGCTTGTTGTCCCAGCAGTAGCCGTGGAACTTGGTGCCCTTCTTGGCCACCCGGTAGCCGGAGCTGAGGCTCTTGCGCTTGTGCACCTTGACCGCCCACTTCGCCTGGACGACGCAGGGCCACAGAGCGGCCGAGGCCTTGGTGGTGCCTTCGGTGGCGCTGGTGGCGTGCGCTGAGGAGGCCAGCACGCCGGAGGTGAGCGCGGCCGCCACGGCCAGTGTGGCGATCTTTCCTATGGATCTCATGTCCGGAAATGTAGGTTTACAGGTGTTGAGGATATGTTGAGAATCTGTCGAGCTTCCTGGACTGGGCCGCACGCCAGAGGGAGACGCCGTCTACACATCCCACTCGCCGTTCGCTAAGTCACCACGTCCCATGTACTCATCGTGACAAGATCGCCACAACTAGTCAGAGGATCCAGGAAACAGCCCTTAGTTCAGGTAGCACACGAGCATGCGCTTGAGCTCGTCCACGAGCTCGGCGCTCCGCTCGGGCGACTCGGTGGTGATCATAGGCATCACCGCCTTCACCATCGACAACACCATCGTGCCCATGAGCAGGGTCCGGTGCTCGGACAGCCCCGGCCGCAGGCGGCGCAGCATGCCCGCGATCTGCCCGGCGATGTCCTCGTGCAGCCGCTGCGAGGCCGCGGCGAACCTGTCGCCCGTGGCCGAGCCGTAGAGCAGCGACCAGTACGCCGGTGAGCGGCTCTTGAACCGCACGCTCTCGTCCACGAGCTGCCCCACCAGCACCTCCAGTGGGACGTCCGGGGTGACCTCGGCCAGCCTGGCGGCCCAGAACTCCTGGCGGTCGTCGGTGTAGCGGGACACCATCCCGTCCAGGATCTCCTCCTTGTTGCGGAAGAACTGATACAGCGAGCCCGGCGACATCCCCGCCCGCGCGGCGACCTGGTTCGTCGTCATGTCCGGGTACCCGACCTCGGCGATCACCAGTTCGGCGGCGTCGAGGATCTCCGCCATGCGCTTCAGACCCCTCGCCTGTCGGCGGACCGTGCGTTCAGCCATGCGGCACCTCGTTGACAAATGCGAGCATTTACTTGTATTTCTGGTTCGGACAGAAAACACGAGTAGTTTACCGAGTTTTGATCGGAGACCCCATGCGAACCGCCCTGGGACTCACGCGATGACGGTCAGCACGCGGCTCCGCCCCGTCCACGCGGCCACCGCGGAGCCGCCGCTGCGCAGGCTCGGCTACTTTCTGGTCCGCCGCCGCCGGCTCGTCCTGACGCTGGCCCTGCTCGGCCTGATCGTGGCCGGGGTGCTCGCCGCGGGCGCGGTGCCCCGGCTGTCGCTGGCCAGGTTCGAAGCCCCGGGCTCGGAGTCCGACCGGGCGCAGGCCGAGCTGGTCGAGCGGTTCGACACCGGCAACCCCGACATGATCTTCCTGGTGACCGCCAAGAGCGGGACGGTGGACGATCCGGCGGTCGAGGCCGCGGGCAGGGAGCTGACCGCCCGGATCGAGGACGGGGCCGACATCGCCGAGGCGGACTCGTACTGGACCCGCGGCAGACCCGCCACGATGCGCAGCGAGGATGGCAGGCACGCGCTCATCGTGGTCCGCATCCCGGGGGACGCCGACCACGTGAGGGCACAGGTGCTGCCCAAGCTCGTCCCCGAGATCACCCGGGGCACGGACCTGCTGCAGGTGCGGGCCGGGGGCGGGGAGGAGGTCTTCCGTGAGACCGTGCCGCTGGCCAGGCAGGACTTCGTCCGGGCCGAGCTGGTCATCTTCCCGCTGGCGTTCGTGCTGCTCTGGCTCTACCAGCGGCGCGCGATGGCTGCCTTGGTGCCGATCCTGGCCGGCCTGTTCGCGATGATGATCGGCCTCGCGCTGCTCCGTGGCGTCCTTACGTTTACCGAAATTTCGACGTTCGCCCTGAATCTTACGCTGGCCATGGGGCTCGGCCTCGGCATCGACTACTGCCTCTTCGTGATCCAGCGCTTCCGCGAGGAGACGCGGGGCGGCAAGGACCGGGCGGCGGCCGTCGCGGGGGCGGTCGAGCACGCCGGCCGGACCGTGCTGTTCAGCGGCCTGACCGTGGCCACGTCGCTGGCCGTGCTGTTCGCGTTGCCGTTCGACTTCCTGCGCTCCTTCGCGTACTCGGGCATCGCCGTCGTCATCGGCGGCCTGGTCGCGGCCGTGCTGGTGCTGCCCGCCGTACTCGCCTCCATCGGCGGCACGATGCTGCCCAGACGGGAGCGGCCGGAGCGGGCGACGGGGTTCTGGCACGGGCTGGCCACCCGCGTGATGCGCCGGCCGCTGGTGTTCGGCGGCCTGGCGACCGTGCTGCTGCTGGTGCTGGCCTCGCCCTTCCTGGGCCTGCGCTTCGGCGTGGCCGACGACCGCATCCTGCCCCTGGAGGCGTCCTCCCGGCAGACGCAGGAGGTCGTGCGTCAGTCGTTCCCCGCCGAGGAGACCGACGCCATCCAGCTGATCTCGCGCGAGGCGGTGACGGCGGACGTCACGGCGTACGCGACGAGCCTGTCCCGGCTGCCCGGCGTGGCCCAGGTGGACTCTGCCGCCGGGTCGTTCGCCGGCGGGCAGCAGGTGGATGACGGGGACCCGTCCAGGTTCCAGGGCGAGGGCACGTGGCTGTCGGTGGTCCCGTCGGCCGCGGCCCTGGCCGACGACCCCGTGCGGCTCGTCCAGGCCGTACGCGCGGTGCCGCCGCCCTTCGAGGTGCTGGTCGGCGGCTATCCCGCCGAGCTGTCCGACTACCGGGCCTCGGTGGTGGACCGGCTGCCGTTGGTGCTCGCGCTCATGCTGGGCGTGACATTCGTGGTCCTGTTCCTCATGACGCGCAGCCTGATCATCCCGATCAAGGCGACCCTGCTGAACGTCCTCAGCCTCGGCGTCATGTTCGGCGCCATCGTCTGGATCTTCCAGGACGGCAACCTGTCGGGTCTCCTCGGCTTCACCCCGACGGGCACGCTCGACCCCAGCATCCCCATCCTCATGCTCTGTGTGGCCTACGGCCTGTCGATGGACTACGAGGTGTTTCTGCTGTCGCGGATCAAGGAGGAGTACGACAGGACCGGCGACACCGAGCTGGCGGTGGCCGCCGGCCTGCAGCGGGGCGCTCCGCTGATCACCGCGGCCGGCGGCATCCTGGCGCTCACCTTCGCCGCGTACGCCACCGCGCAGGTGTCGTTCGTGCAGATGCTGGGCGTCGGCATGGCGGTGGCCGTACTGGTGGACGCGACCGTGATCAGGGCGGTACTGGTGCCGAGCCTCATGCGCCTGGCCGGACCGCTCAACTGGTGGCCTAGAGGTCGCGCGTCCACCCCTGCTCGGTGACGGCGATCCCGTTCTCCAGTTGGAACCCGGAGGCGTTGCCGTGTGCAAGCGAGGGCCATCGGTCCGCGGCCCACTCCGGCCAGCCCAGCCACCCCGGTGGCGGGCCGGGGATGTCGCCGCCGCCGAGTTCGGCGGCATCTGGTGCCTGGAACTGCTTCCGCCTTTTGTCGATGTCCGCCTCGCTCATCGGAAATGTCGTGTGCGGTGCGGTTGCCTGGCGGTGTGCGACCCGGGCGCGTTGGACGTCCTTGTCGATAGGCAGGTAGATGACTTGGCAGGCTGCCTCGGCCGATGTTGCCAGCCAGCGCAGTGCCGACCGTTCGTCGCGGCTCCAGAGCCCGAAGTCGAGCACGACGTTGGTGCCCAGTCGCAGCGCTTGCAGGGCTAGTGCGATGAGCCGCCCTTCCAGCATGTCGCGCTTGCCGTCGGGCTGCGACCCGTCGAACAGGGAGATCATCCACTCGTCTGGGGTCAGCCGCAGCGCGCGGTGCGCCGCGGCGAGTTCTTCGGCCCGGGTGGTCTTTCCGGCGCCGGGGAGCCCGACCATCAGGAGAAGCTTGGCGGGTTCGGGCCGCACGTCATGGTTCGGCTTCGCTTTCGCGGTGGCTGCGGCCGGCTTGTCGGCGACGGCGAAGGATGCCTCGGACGTGCGAGGGAAGGGATCTTGGTGCGTTGGATGGAACTGCTGCGACATGGATTTGCTCCCCGGATCACGCAGGACGATCCGGCAGCACAGCGAGACACGCGATTGGGCCGCCGGCGGGACACTGATCCGGCGGTACGCCCTGGCACCGACCCCAGCGGGGCAGGCAATGAGGCCGCGGTTTACGGCAACCGCGATACCGCCGCTAACCGGCGGCGCGGATGTTCATAGCGGCGAAGCAACCCATGCCGCCACCATAACCGACAGCACCAGCATGGTCGCGATCAGGCCCAGCGGATCGGCGTCACCATCAGGCCCCATGAGAACGACAACTCGCGACAGTTGAACAGGCGAGCTCACCGGTATCCCATCCGTGCTGGAGGTGCGGTCGGAGCAGCGCTTGAGCCGTGCTTGTCATTTGAACGAGGGTGCAGGCCATGGTCGGCGGCTGATCGATCAAGGTGTTCGGGAAAACTCATTCGAACCCGTCAGTGACCTCTGGAGGCGTTCAGACTTACGGTCAAATGATCAAGGGCCTGGCTCTCGATTTTGAGAACCAGGCCCCTACCTCGGGAACCCTGTCGGGGTGGCGGGATTTGAACCCACGGCCTCTTCGTCCCGAACGAAGCGCGCTGCCAAGCTGCGCTACACCCCGGTGCACGCCCTCTTGCGCGTGCTTGAGAAGTCTAGCTGACTTCGCGGGTGCTTGTGACCGCGTTTATCGGCGCGGGACCAGGGTGAGCAACGAGGCCTCCGGGAAGCAGGCGAAGCGGACCGGGGCGTACGGCGAGGTGCCGAGGCCGGCCGAGACGTGCAGCCAGGCGCTGTCGTGGCGGTTGAGGCCCTTGACGCGGGGCCGGTCGATGCCGCAGTTGGTGACCAGGGCGCCGTAGAACGGGATGCACAGCTGGCCGCCGTGCGTGTGGCCGGCCAGGAGGAGTTGGTAGCCGTCGGCGGCGAAGCGGGTCATGTTGCGGGGCTCGGGGGAGTGCATGACGCCGAGGCGGAGGTCGGCGTCGGCCGGGGCGGGGCCGGCGACGAGGTCATAGCGGTCGCGGTCGATATGGGAGTCGTGGATGCCCGCCACCGCCACGTCGAGGTCGCCGATCTTGAGGCGGGCGGTGGTGTTGTTCATGTCGAGCCAGCCCTCGGCCGCCATGCCGGCGCCGAGCTCCTCCCAGGGGAGGGTCGGGACGTGCTGGCGGCGCTCGTTCTTGGAGGTGCGCCAGAGGTAGCGGGCCGGGTTCTTGGGCTTGGGGGCGTAGAGGTCGTTGGAGCCGTACACGAACATGCCGGGACGGGCCAGCAGGGGCTCCAGGGCGTGCAGGAGCGCGGGTACGGCCTCAGGGTGGGCGATCGAGTCGCCCGTGTTGACGACCAGGTCGGGCTCCAGGGAGCCGAGTGAGCGGACCCAGTTGATCAGCATCCTGCGGCCCGGCGTCAGGTGCAGGTCGGACAGGTGGAGGATGCGTACGGGTCGCTGCCCGCGCTCCAGCACGGGCACGTCGAAGCGGCGCAGCCGGAACCAGTTGCGCTCGACGACGGAGGCGTAACCCAGACCGGCCAGGCCGAGGCCGAGGATGGACAGTGGAATGGCGGCAGCTTTCCTCACCCATTCATGATGCCCGACATCCGGCCCCAGGCGTCCCGAGTACGTGAGATGGGGCTCCGTGAGCACGTAGCCGTCCGTGCAGGCGGCAAGATGGACCGCATGAGCGCATTGAAGGACAAGCTGAAGGCCGATCTGACGGCCTCGCTGAAGAGCCGGGACGAGGTACGTCTCCGGACGATTCGTATGGCACTGGCGGCGGTCAACGTCGAGGAGGTCGCCGGCAAGGCGGCCAGGGAGCTCTCCGACGACGAGATCGTCAAGGTGCTGACCAAGGAGGCCAAGAAGCGCCGGGAGGCGGCTGAGGCGTTCGGGAACGCCGGGCGGGCGGAGCAGGCGCAGGCGGAGCTGGACGAGCAGGCGGTGCTGGAGGAATACCTGCCGGCGCAGCTCTCCGACGAGGAGCTCGGCCGCCTCGTCGACGAGGCCGTCGCCGAGACCGGTGCCGCCGGCCCGCAGGCGATGGGCCAGGTCATGAAGGTCGTCAACCCGAAGGTCGCCGGTCGTGCGGAGGGGGGACGGGTCGCCGCCGCCGTTCGCGCGCGACTGTCCGCCTAGCCAAGTCTCGGGTGCCCGCCACGAACGCGGGCACCCAGGGCACTCAGGCCACTCAGGTCAGTTGCGCCCGCGCCCGCGTCCCCGGTCGTTGTTATCGTCGCGGTTGAACTGGTCGAACTGGTCGAAGAAGTTGTCCGGCGGGCCGCCCTGCTCGTCGTCCTTCTTCTCCTTCTTTGGCTTGGGGGCGCAGTTGTCGGCGCAGCCGCCGAACCGCTCGTGGTTGACCGGCGTGAACTCGGTGGGTTCGACGCCCTTGAGCGCCCCCATCATCGCCTGCTTCCAGATGCGGCCCGAGATCGACGCCCCGTACACGTAGCTGTAGTAGCGGCCGCCGATGGTGACGCCGATCAGGTTATGGGTGAAGGCGCCACGCGGGTCGCCGAGGCTGACGGCGGAGGCCAGGTTCGGGGTGTAACCGGCGAACCAGGCGGCCGTGTAGCCGTCGGTGGTGCCCGTCTTGCCCGCCGCGTCCCGGCCGATGCCGCCGACCTCACGCATCGTGCCCTTAGTGAACACGCCCGAGAGGATGCCGCTGACGGCGTCGGCGACCTCCTCCTCCATGACCTTGGAGCACTTGGGCTTGTACTGGGTGGCCTTGCCGTTGCGGTCCTTGATCTCGGTGATCGCCAGCGGCTTGCAGTACTGGCCGCGTGAGGCGAAGACGGCGTAGGTGCTGGAGACGGTGACCGGGTCCACCTCGTTGATGCCGAGCGTGAACGTCTCGAACTCCCGCAGCTTCGCGCCGTCGGCCCGCTTGAGCCCGATCCGCTTGGCCAGCTTGACGACCTTGCAGAGCGTGACGCGCTCCTCCAGTCGCATGAAGAAGGTGTTGACCGAGCCCCAGGTGCCGGTCTGCAGCGTCTTGAAGCCGCCGCCGCCCTCGCTGGAGTTGCGTACCTCGTGCGTGGGGTCGCCGACCCGCTTGCCGTCGCAGTTCTTGAACGCGCCGTAGCCGGACGCGGTGAAGCCGGCGGGCGCCGGGTAGCCGTCCCCGTACTTCAGGCCCTCCTCGAGCGCTGTGGCGAGCGTGTAGGCCTTCGCCGTCGAGCCCTGCTGGAAGCCGCCGCCACCGCCGTGCTTGGCGTCGGCGACGACGTTGTAGCTCATCTCGTTCTTCTTCTTGCTGCCGCCGAACTTGCGCGAGGCCGCCATCGCCTTGATCTCGCCGGTGCCCGGCACGACCATCGCCTGCGAGGCCACCGGCTTGTCCTTGGTGCTGACGTACTCCTTGATGGCCTTCTCAGCGGCTTTCTGCATCTTCGGGTCGATCGTGGTCTTGATGGTGAGACCGCCGCGCTGGAGCAGTTTGAGGCGCTCCTTGGGGGTCTTGCCGAAATCCTCGTTGTTGAGGATCTCGTTCTGGACGTAGAGGCAGAAGTACGGGTACTTGCTCTCCTCGCAACCGCCTTCGACCTTGGTGTCCTTGAAGACGAGCTTCTTGGCCTTGGCCTCGGTGGCCTCCTGCGGCGTGATCTTGCCGAGCTCGGCCATCCGGTCGAGGACGACGTTGCGGCGGGCCTTCAGCAGCTCCCTGCTCGCCTTGCTGACGTTCGGGTCGGTCCTGTTGGGGTTCTGGACGGCGCCCGCCAGCGTGGCCGCCTCCACGAGGTTGAGCGCGGAGGCCGGCTTGCCGAAGAAGCGCTTGGAGGCGGCCTGGATGCCGTGCGCACCGGCGCCGAAGTAGGCGATGTTCAGATATTTCTCAAGGATCTGGTCCTTGGAGTACTTCTTCTCGACCGCCATGGCGTAGCGCAGTTCGTTGAGCTTGCGGCCGACGCTGGTCTCGATGGCCGCGGCCTGCTCCTCTTTGGTCTCGGCCGAGTTGAGGAGTACCTGCTTGACGTACTGCTGTGTGATCGACGAGCCACCCTGGGTCACGCCGCCCTGGGTGAGGTTCTTGACGAGGGCTCGGGCCGTGCCCTCCACGTCGATCGGGCCGTGCTGATAGAACCGGAAGTCCTCGATCGAGATCAGCGCCGTCCGCATGATGGGGGCGACCTTGTCGAGACTCACCGATTCGCGGTTCTCGTAGAAGAACTGGGCTATCTTCTTGCCGTTGGCGTCCAGCAGTTCCGTGCGCTCGGGCAACGGGGGTTCGGCCAGGTCCTCGGGCTTCAGGTTGATCCCCGTCATCGCGGACTTGGCGGATATCCCCGCCCCACCGACCGCGGGAAGGGCTATGGCGGCCGTGAGCACTCCCGCCACCGCGCCCGCGGCGATCAGCCGCGCGATGTTCAAGATCGGCGAGGAACGATCTTTGCCCTGAGCTTGCACAAGTCCAAGAGTACGTCGAATGAGTGACCTTATCGGTAACTCGGCACCATTTCGCCTTGACTGACGGGGGTGACTAGTCATTCCCGGTCAAGACTCCAGCGAGAAATTGGTCCTCTGGGGTCTGTCGGCCCGAACGTCTAGTTGCGTACGTTCTCCTCTGCGGCAACTGAATACGGAGGCTCGGCGCCCGCGCCCGTCGGCCCCAAATGACGACTGACCACCTAAGGGGAGTGGGGTCGAAATGTGGATCACGGATTGGACCTCCCGTGCCGCCTGTCGAGGAGCGGACCCGGACGCACTGTTCGTCCAGGGAGCCGCACAGAACAGGGCGAAGCTGATCTGCCGAGGATGCCCGGTCCGTACCGAATGCCTCGCCGATGCGCTGGACAACCGCATCGAGTTTGGCGTGTGGGGCGGCATGACGGAACGGGAACGACGGGCTCTGCTACGGCGGCGTCCTGACGTGGACTCATGGCGAGAGCTGCTTGAGTCTGCCAAGGAAGAGTACGAACGGACTAACGAGCTGATCGCAGGCTGACCCTAGCCTCGGGCGTACGGCCGGTGCTCGCACCGGCCGTACTCTCATGTGCTCGCGAGGAGTTCCCCGATCCGGCGCAGACCCGCTAGATCGTGGACATCCTCCGACATCGCACGTACCTGGACGACCGGCACTGTGGGGTGGGCCGACAGGAAATGGTCCTGCTCCCGGTGTTCGCGGGCGGCGAGTTGCATTCTGCCGGTGTGCAGCCGCAGTACGGCGGCGGTCAACTCGTGTTCGCCCCGCGACTCCAGGTCTTCCGCCGCGGCGGCGCTGCGCGCGGCCGAGAGCGCCGCTGCGGTGGGTTCGTGCACCCGGTTGACCACCAGGCCAGCCAGGGGCATGCGCTCCTCAGCGAGCCGCTCGACGAAGTAGGAGGCCTCACGCATCGCGTCGCGCTCCGGTGCGGCCACCACCACGAAAGCCGTACCCGGCGCCTGGAGCAGCCGATAGGTCATCTCCGCGCGCTGCCTGAACCCGCCGAAGACCGCGTCCAACGCCGACACGAACGTCTGCAGGTCCTTGATGACCTGCGCGCCCAGCAGCTTGGTCATGGCGCCCGCCATGATCCCGAACCCGGCGTTGAGCAGCCGGAACGCGCTCCGCCCTCCCGCCTTGGCCGGCGCGGTCAGCAGCCGGATGAACCTCCCGTCGAGGAAACGGCCGAGCCGCTCGGGGGCGTCGAGGAAGTCGAGCGCCGACCGCGAGGGCGGCGTGTCGACGATGATCAGATCCCACTCGTCCGAGCGGCGCAGCTGGCCCAGCTTCTCCATCGCCATGTACTCCTGGGTGCCGGCGAAGCTGGAGGACAGCGACTGGTAGAACGGGTTCGACAAGATCTGGCGGGCCCGGTCGGGGTCGGCGTGCGCCTCGATGATCTCGTCGAACGTCCGCTTCATGTCCAGCATCATCGCGAACAGCTGGCCGCCGCCCTCGGGTGAGCTGATCAGGCGCGGGGTGTTGTCGAGCTCGGTGAGCCCCATCGACTGCGCCAGCCGCCGCGCGGGGTCGACGGTCAGCACGACCGCGCACCTGCCGCGCTCGGCGGCCCGCAGCCCCAGCGCGGCGGCCGTCGTGGTCTTGCCCACGCCGCCGGCGCCGCAGCAGACGATGATCCGGGTGCCCTGGTCGTCGAGAATGGCGTCGACGTCGAGTACGGGGGGCTTCTTCACGCTGCTCCCTGGGTGCGGATGGCCTCGGCCAGCTCGTACAGGCCGCTCAGATCGACGCCGTCGGCCAGCAGCGGCAACTCATAGGACGGCAGCGTCGCCTCCGCCAGAGAGGCGCGCTCGGCTCGCTCCAGCTCGGTACGGCGGGCATGCTCGGCGACCTCTTCCGCCAGAGCCTCCGCCACTGTGGAGGCGCCGTCGGACAGACCGGCCGCCTTGAGCCCGAGTGTGAGCTCGGCGACATCGAATCGGCCCTTGACAGCACTGTCAAGTGCGGCCTGTGGAAGCAGTGATTCACGAACCATGTTGATGAAGATTCCGCCGGGCGGCAGCCCCGCCGACCGCAATTCGGCGATGCCGTCGAGCGTCTCCTGAACCGGCATCTCCTCCAGCAAGGTGATGAAGTGCACCGCCGTTTCCGGAGATTTCACGACCTTGCTCACCAGATCGGAGTGGTTCTTGATCGGGCCGACTCTGGCCAGCCCGGCGACCTCCTGAGTGACGTTCAGGAAGCGCGAGATGCGGCCGGTCGGCGGCGCGTCGAGCACGACGGCGTCATAGATCCGCTTGCCGTTCTTGCCGCGCCTGCGTACGGCCTCGGAGGTCTTGCCGGTGACGAGGACGTCGCGGAAACCGGGGGCCACGGTGGTCGCGAAGTCGACGATGCCCATCTTGGTCAGCGCCCGCCCCGCCCTGCGCATGCCGTAGAACATCTCCATGTATTCGAGCATGGCCTCCTCAGGGTCTATGGCCAGCGCGTAGACGTCGCCGCCTGATGGGGCCACGGCGATCCGGCGCTCCTCGTACGGCAGCGGTGGCAGGTCGAAGATCTGCGCGATGCCCTGCCTGCCCTCCACCTCGACGAGCAGCACCTTGCGCCCGCCCGAGGCCAGTGCCAGGGCGAGGGCCGCGGCGACCGTGGTCTTGCCTGTGCCGCCCTTGCCGGTGACCACGTGCAGCCGCACGCCGTCCCAATCGGTGTCCCGAGAGTCCACGTTTCGAGGCTACCGAACGGTCACTTGCCGAATGCCGACGACCACCCTTTGAGATAGCTCACATCGTGGCGTGCGGTGCGCCCCGGGTTGCGCTTCTCCTACGCTGGCCTCCATGAAGAAATGGGAGTACCTGACGGCTCCGGTGCTGATCCACAACACCAAGATGATCCTGGACAACTTCGGGGCCGACGGCTGGGAACTGGTCCAGATCCTGCAGGGTGCCACGCCCGAGCAGCTTGTCGCCTACTTCAAGAGGGAGAAGCAGTGACGCCCGAAGAGAAGATCACCGAACTCGGGCTGACGCTGCCCGAGGTCGTCGCGCCGCTGGCCGCCTATGTGCCGGCCGTACGGACCGGCAACCTCGTCTACACCTCGGGCCAGGTGCCCATGGTCGACGGCAAGCTCGCGCAGACCGGCAAGGTCGGCGCCGAGGTCGGCCTCGACGACGCCCGCGAGCTGGCCCGGATCTGCGCGCTCAACGCCCTGGCCGCGCTGAAGTCCGAGGTCGGCGACCTGGCGAAGGTCGTGCGGATCGTCAAGGTCGTGGCGTTCGTGGCCAGCGACCCGGCCTTCACGCAGCAGCCCCAGGTCGCCAACGGCGCGAGTGAGCTGCTCGCCGAGGTGCTGGGTGATGCGGGCAAGCACGCCCGCAGCGCCGTGGGCGTGGCGTCCCTGCCGCTCGACGCTCCGGTCGAAGTGGAGCTGATCGCCGAGGTCTCCTGAGAGTCGGGATATGTCACCATGACCCGAGTGATGTTCTAGAAGCCTGAGTTGTTCTAGAAGGAGGTCATGTGACTGGTCTTCAACTCCCAGACGAGCTCGCCGAGCGGGCGAGGGACATCCTCGCCGGACGCGTCCAGCCGGTCCCCGCGCGGGACGCCGCCACGGTGGTCATCCTGCGTGAGGGGCCGGAGGTCTATCTGCTCCGGCGCAAGTCCACGATGGCCTTCGCCGCGGGCGCGTACGTCTTCCCCGGCGGCTCGGTCGATCCCCGTGACACCGACCACGCCGTCGCCTGGGCCGGGCCGTCTCCGGCGGAGTGGGGCACAGTCTTCGGCGCGGACGAGGGGGTCGCGCGCGGGCTGGTCTGCGCGGCCGTACGGGAGACGTTCGAGGAGTCGGGGGTGCTGCTCGCGGGGCCGGGGCCCGATTCGGTGGTCGACGACACCACGGGAGGCGACTGGGAGGCCGACCGGCTCGCGCTGATCGACAGGAGCCTGTCCTTCGCCGACTTCCTCGCCAAGCGCGGCCTGGTGCTCCGCTCGGACCTGCTCAAGCCGTGGGCGCACTGGATCACGCCGGAGATCGAGGCCCGGCGCTTCGACACCCGCTTCTTCGCCGCCGTACTCCCTGAGGGGCAGCGCACCCGCGACGTCGGCGGCGAAGCCGACCAGGTCGACTGGAAGCGCCCGGCCGACGCCGTCGAGCTGGCGCACGAGGGAAAGATCTTCCTGATGCCACCCACCTATCGCACGCTGACCGAGCTGGCCGCCTGCGACTCCGTGGCGGACGTCCTGGCCGCGCGGCGGGAGATCGTCACGATCCTGCCCAGGGTCGTGGAGGTCGACGGCGAGTTCCAGCTGGTGACGACATGAGCGGTCTGCACATTCCGGCCGGCTCGCCCGACGGATCCCGTACGACCCACGCCGAGAACCTGCTCGCGCCCAACCCGTCGCCCATGACCCTGGACGGCACCAACACCTGGATCATCGGCGACCGGGACACCATCGTCATAGATCCGGGCCCCGACGACGAGGGGCACCTGCGCCGGGTCGCCGACCACCTGGCCGAGCGCCGGGTGAGCTGGATCCTGCTCACCCACGGCCACCACGATCACAGCGGCGGCGCCCGGCGCTTCGCCGAGCTGGTCGGCGCGCCCGTGCGGGCGCTCGACCCCAAGCACCGGCTCGGCGACGAGGGGCTGGGCGACGGCGACGTGGTGACCGCCGGTGACGTCGAGGTGCGCGTGTACGGCACGCCGGGGCACTCGTTCGACTCGCTCTGCTTCTGGCTGCCCCAGGACCAGGCCATGCTGACCGGCGACACCGTGCTCGGCCGCGGCACCACGGTGATCGCCCCCGACGGCGACCTGGCCGACTATCTGCGCAGCCTCGACCGGCTCAGGGCCATGGCCGACGAGCTGGGTGTGGCGGCGCTGCTGCCGGGCCACGGTCCGGTGCTGGCCGACCCGATCGGCGTACTGGACGGTTATATCGCGCACCGGCGCCAGCGCCTCGACCAGATCAGGGCGGCGCTGCGGCAGGGCGCCAAGACGCCCCGCCAGATCGTGGAGATCGTCTACAGCGACGTCGACACCTCGCTCTGGCCCGCGGCCGAGATGTCGGTGCGGGCCCAGCTGGACTACCTGGAGCGGTTGTAGAGGCGGTCCATGTCGAGGATGACCACGGCCTTGGCCTCGATGCGCAGCCAGCCACGCTGCGCGAAGTCGGCGAGTGCCTTGTTGACCGTCTCGCGGGAGGCGCCGACGAGCTGGGCCAGCTCCTCCTGGGTGAGATCGTGGTGGACGCGCAGCCCGTCGTCGGTCTTGGTGCCGAACCGCTCGGCCAGGTCGAGCAGCTGCTTGGCCACCCGGCCGGGCACGTCGGTGAAGACCAGGTCGGCCAGCACGTCGTTGGTGCGCCGCAGCCGCTGGGCCAGCGCCCGCAGCAGGTGGAGCGCCACCTCGGGCCGGCCGGTTAGCCAGGGGCGCAGGTCGTCGTGGCCCAGCCCGGCCAGGCGCACGTCGGTCAGCGCGGTCGCGGAGGCCGTACGGGGGCGCGGGTCGAACAGCGACAGCTCGCCGAACATCTCGCTCGGGCCGAGCACGCTGAGCAGGTTCTCGCGGCCGTCGGGCGAGGTGCGCGATAGTTTGATCTTGCCTTCAAGCACGACGTAGAGCCGGTCGCCCGTCTCGTTCTCGTGGAAGAGCGTCTGCCCCTTGGACAGCTGGACTTCGGTGATGCTCGTCCGTAGCGCCGCGGCGCTCTCGCGGTCAAGCGCGGCGAACAGGGGGGCCTTGCCCAGCACATCTTCGGTGTTCACTCTGCCTCCTCTGCTGCCATTGTGACGCACCCCACTCCAGGCGGCGCACGTAGGCTATGGGAATGCCCACTGAGTCCAGGCTCGCCCTCGTGCGTCGCGCACGCCGGATGAATCGCATCCTGGCGGAAACCTACCCCGAGGCTCATTGCGAGCTCGACTTCGGTACCCCGCTCGAACTGCTGGTCGCGACGATCCTCTCGGCGCAGTGTACGGACAAGAGGGTCAATATGGTTACTCCGCTACTCTTCGCCAAGTACCCGACGGTGGATGACTATGCGGGCGCCGACCGAGCCGAGATGGAAGAGATCATCCGCTCGACGGGGTTCTTCCGGGCCAAGACCAACAGCATCATCGGCATGGCCCAGGCGGTGTGCGAGCACCACGGCGGGGTGGTGCCCGGCAAGCTGAAGGACCTGGTCAAGCTGCCCGGCGTGGGCCGCAAGACCGCCAACGTGGTGCTCGGCAACGCCTTCGGCGCGCCCGGGCTCACCGTCGACACCCACTTCCAGCGGCTGGTCCGCCGCTTCGGCTGGACCGACGAGACCGACCCGGTCAAGATCGAGCACGTGGTGGGGGAGCTGATCCCCAAACGTGAGTGGACGATCTTCTCGCACCGGGTCATCTGGCACGGGCGCCGCATCTGCCACGCGCGTACGCCGGCCTGCGGCGTCTGCCCGCTGGCCGCCCTCTGCCCCTCGTACGGCACGGGCCCCACGGACGCCGCCAAGGCCCAGAAGCTCGTCAGACCGGGCCCCTTTTCCTGAGTAGGGAAGTCCCCGAACCCCTGGTGTGTTGGAGATTGCGTGACTCAGGTGCCCGACTGGCTCGACACGCTCGCGGCGCAGGCCGTACTCACTTCGGTGCCCGCCGGGCTGCGCCCGCCCGCTGAGGGAGGGCGGCCCGCGGCGGTCCTGCTGCTGTTCGGCGAGGGCCCGCTCGGGCCCGACGTGCTGCTCATCCAGCGCAGCTCGCGCGGGCGCAGGCACGCGGGCCAGCCGGCCTTCCCCGGCGGCGGCGTGGACCCGGAGGACGGCGGGCCCGTCGGGGCGGCGCTGCGCGAAGCCGAGGAGGAGACCGGTCTCGATCCACGGGGCGTGACCGTGCTCTGCACGATGCCCGAGCTCTACATCTGGCGCAGCGACAACCGGGTCACACCGGTCGTCGGCTGGTGGCGTACCCCGTCGGCGGTGCACGCGGCCTCGCCCGCCGAGGTCGAGTCCGTGGAACGGGTGCCGATCGCCGAGCTGGTCGATCCGGGCAACCGGTTCACGCTGCGGCATCCGGGCGGCTACGCCGGGCCCGCCTTCCGGGTGCGCGGGATGCTGGTGTGGGGGTTCACCGCGATGGTGCTCGACGGGGTGCTGCGCGAAGGCGGGCTTGAGCGGCCGTGGGACCCCGGGCGGGTGGAGGAGATGCCGCCCGACGTCCTGGACATGGCCTCACGGGGCTGAAGCACCGCTTCAGACGGAGCTGTGGGCGGCCCGCTTCCCGTGGGGCGGCCCGCTTCAGACGAGCGGGTCCAGGCGGTCCTGGTCGCCTGTGGCCAGGGCGACGCCGAGCGAGGCCCAGTCGGCCACGTCGGCGTCGCTGTCGGCCGCCAGCGCCCGCAGCGCGTTCAGCCCGGCCCGGTCCGGCGGGTCGCCCAGTACGTGCTGGAGCGCGTACGCGGCGCCGTACCTGACCCGTGGGTCCTCGTGCCCGGCCAGATCCATCACTGACGGTAGCGACCGGGGGTCGGCCAGGTGGCCGAAGGCGATGAGCACCGAGTAGAGCACCATGACGTCGTCCTCGCTGGCCGCCAGATAGCGCAGGACGGGCAGGATCCGATCCACGTACGCCTCGAGCATGCCCAGGATGTCCACCCCGAGCAGGCGCTGAGTGACGTCGTCCGCCGCGCAGAGCCGCCGCGCCTCGATGAAGGACTCAAGATCGCCACGCTGCCGTAGTACGGAGATCACGTGCCAGCGCACCGCCCCGTCGGGATCGTCGTCGCCGAGAGCTGCTTCGATGAGGCCGCGCACTGTTTCGTCGTTGGGCGGCATGCCGCCCAACGTAACCAGCGCGTGTCGCCGTCCTGAGGAAGACGTGCACACTTGACCGAATCGCTGGTTACCTTTGAAACGTGCGCGGTGATCTGCTTGACCTCATATTGATCGGCCTCGTGATCGCCTTCGGCGTCTCGGGTTACCGGCAGGGCTTCATCATCGGTGCCATGAGCTTCGTCGGCTTCGTCGGCGGGGCGGTGCTCGGAGTCTTCATCGCGCCCCCCATCTCCAAGGCCGTCGTCGACGGTGACACGCCGCAGGCGCTGCTGGCCATCGTGATCGTGTTCCTGGCCGCGACGATCGGGCAGTTCGCCTCCTCGACGATCGGCGCCGTGGTGCGCAGCCATGTCACCTGGGAGCCGGCCAAGGTCGCGGACGCGGTCGGCGGTACGTTCGCCAGCGCGCTGTCCGTGCTGGTGATCGCCTGGCTGATCGGCTCGCTGATCGTGTCGACGGCGTTCACCCCGCTCGTCGACCAGGTGAAGAACTCCATGCTGCTCACCACGGTCGACGACTCGATCCCGCAGACCGCGCGCAACTGGCAGCAGCCGTTCAAGAAGTTCATCGACCGGTCGGAGTTCCCGCCGGTGTTCGACGCCATCGGCGCGGGGCAGCTCGTCGACGTGCCGCCGCCGGCGCGCAGCATCCTCCAGGGCGCCAAGCTCGAACGGGCGCAACGGGCCATCGTCAAGGTCCAGGGCAACGCCGAGAGCTGCAACAAGCTCATCGAAGGCACCGGCTTCGTCTACGCCAGGGACCGGATCATGACCAACGCGCACGTGGTCGCCGGCGTGACGCGTGACCTGCAGGTCCTCGCCTACGACAACAAGCGCCACCCGGCCACCGTCGTGCGCTACAACCCGCAGCGCGACATCGCCATCCTGTACGTGCCCGGGCTGGGCCTGCCGCAGCTCTCCTTCGACGGCGAGGCGGAGAAGGGCGAGAACGCCATCGTCGCCGGGTTCCCCAAGGGCCAGGGCTTCACGGCCGAACCCGCCCGCATCCGCAGCCAGCTCAACGCCGAGGGCCCCGACATCTACCGCAGCCGGAACGTCACCAGGAAGGTCTACGCGATCCGCGGCAAGGTGCTGCCCGGCAACTCCGGCGGCCCGCTGCTGACCGTCAACGGACAGGTGTTCGGCGTCGTCTTCGCCGCCGCGGTCAGCCAGGAGGACACGGGCTACGTACTGACGGCCAACGAGGTCAGGCCAGACGCCGACCAGGGCCGAAACGACACCACCCCGGCAGGCACGCAGGAGTGCGACTAGCCAGGCAGCCGGCTGAGGATCAGCTCGATGGCCTGCGCCGGGTCGCTGTCGTCGCTCAGGCCCGACGCCGCCCGCCCCACCGAGTCGTACGGCGTCCCGTACGACTGCACGCGCGCGGCACCCCGGCTGAAGAGGGTCAGCGCCCCGCGCCCGTTGCCGCGCTGCAGGTGCGTCAGCCCGACGCAGATCTGCGCCAGCCCCTGCCACAGCTCGCGCTCGTCGTCGGGGGCGCACTTCCAGCGGCCCTCGAACACCTCGTGGGCGTTGAACGGCAGGCCCTCGCTCAGGAAGCGGCGCCCGTCGGACAGGGCCTGTGGCGTGGTGGGCGCGTAGTCGTCGGGCACTCGGTCCACGCCGGTCGAGCCATAGGGCAGTGGCCGGCCATAGGCGTCGCGTGGCCGGGCGTTGCGCGGCTTGCCTTCGGGGTCGCGGTCTCTCATCGGCCAGGCTCCGAATCGGACAGCCAGCCGATCAGCTCGGCGTCGAACACGTCGGGGGTCTCCTCATGGGGGAAGTGGCCTGCGCCCTCGATCAGCCGCCACCGGTATGGGGCGGCCACGTAGCGACCCGAACCGAGGGCCGTACGCGGCAGCACTCGGTGGTCGAGGGCGCCGTGCAGGTGCAGGGTGGGGGCCTCGATCTGGGCGCGCATCGTCCTGGCGAAACGCAGGCCGTCGGGGCGGAACTGGGAGCGGCCGAACCAGCGGTGATACTCCAGCGCGCAGTGGGCGACGGTCGGGATGCGGATCGCGTCGCGATAGACGCGGGCGGTCTCCTCGTCCGGCCAGCCGGGCCCCGACCAGGCGTCGAGCATCCTGCCGACCAGCGAGCCGCCGTTACGGGTGAGCCGGCGCTCGGGCAGGAACGGCACCTGATAGCCGATCGCCGGGCTGGTCGCCCTCAGCTGACCGAACGGGTCGGTCAGCAGCGACCTGCGCAGCCGCAGGGGGTGCGGCGCGGATACGGTGACCAGCCGGTGTACGCACTTGGGGTCGAGCACCGCCATCGTCCAGGCGAGCAGCCCGCCCCAGTCGTGGCCGACCACGATGGCCCCGGTCTCGCCGAGCGCCCGGATCAGGCCGCTGGCGTCCCCGGCCAGTGTGGGCAGGTCATAGCCGCGCGGCGGCTTGTCGCTGCCGCCGTAGCCACGCAGGTCCACCGCGGCCGCGCGGTATCCCGCCGCCGACAGCGCCCGCAGCTGGTTGCGCCATGTCCACCAGAACTGCGGGAACCCGTGCAGCAGCAGGACCAGCGGCCCCTCACCTGCCTCCACGACGTGGAAGCGGGTGCCGCCGGCGTGCACCTGCCGGTGTTTCCACGGTCCCTCGATCTGGACGACCGACTCGTCAGGTGCCATCACTGGTCACCGGCTCTATCTCCTTCTCCGGACTGGCGATCTCCTTGAGTCCCTTGATCGACCTGGCCGTACGCTTCATCCCGGCCAGCCCCTTAAGCCTACGGATCCCGATGAACACCAGCAGCCCGGCCACCAGCAGATAGAAGACAGTGACGATGAGGAAGGCCACCCAGTTCGGCAACCATTGGGCGAGCACGAAGGCGATCGTGAACGAGGCCAGGATCAGGCACAGGTGCGCCATGAAGGCGGCGGCGGCGAACAGGCCGCCGGCCGTGCCGATCCGCTTGGCGTCGAACCTGAACTCGGCCTTGGCCAGCTCGATCTCCGAGCGGATCAGGGTCGAGATGTGATCGCTCGCCTGGGCGACCAGCGAGCCCAGGGATTCTTCCTCGGGAGTCTGGGGCATGAACGTCTCCTATCGAGGCCTGGTGGCCGTGTCAAACATCATCCAGCGCGATGCGCCGCTTGCGCATCCGTACGTGAAGCAGTAGCGCCGCCAGGACGGACGCGGTGAGGCTGGCAAACAGGATCCCGGTCGTCACAGCGTCGACCCGCTCCCGGTCGGCGCCGAACGCCAGATCGCCGATCAGCAGCGACACCGTGAACCCGATCCCGGCCAGCAGCGACACCGCCGCCATGTCCCGCCAGTGGAGCTCTTTGGACAGTTTCGCCAGGCCAAGCCGTACAGACAGCCAGGCACCGCCGAACACACCCACAAACTTCCCGATCACGAGCCCGGCTATCACTCCCAGAACTACCCGATCGGAGAAGATACCGCCGATGCTGGAGCCGTCGAGCTTCACCCCCGCCGACAGGAACGCGAAGACCGGCACCGCGAGGCCCGCGGAGATGGGGCGGAGATAGTGGTCGGCGGCCTCCGCCGGGGAGCGGGTCTCGTGCTCTCGCGTCGTGACACGGGTGAGCAGGCCGAGCGCCACTCCCGCCACGGTCGCGTGTACGCCACTGACCTCCACCGCGTACCAGGCGCCTACGGCCAGCGGCAGGTACATCCACAGCCGCCCGGCGCCCGAGCGCTGCAGGACCCAGTAGACGGCGATCAGGGCGGCGCCGGCCAGCAGCATGAGGAGGTTCAGATGGGCGGTGTAGAAGGCGGCGATGATGGTGATGGCGCCGAGGTCGTCGACGACCGCGCTGGTCAGCAGGAACGCCCGTAGCGCCGGAGGCATCGAGCTCGCGGTCACGGCCAGCACGGCGAGCGCGAAGGCGATGTCGGTGGCGGTGGGAATCGCCCAGCCACGCGCCGCGTCCGGCGCTCCCCAGCTCACCGCGAGGTACACGAGCGCGGGCACGACCATGCCACAGAAGGCGGCGAAGATGGGCAGCGCGGCCTTGCGCAGGTTGGCCAGCTCCCCGTGGACGAACTCCTCCTTGACCTCCAGCCCCGCCACGAAGAAGAAGATCGTCAGTAGGCCGTGCTGCGCCCACTGGTAGAGCTCCATCGGGCCGAGCGCGGTGTGCTGGAGCGCGGTGTAGCCCTCATGAGCGACGTTCGCCCAGATCAGCGCGGCGATCGTGGCCGCCAGCATGACGATGCCGCCGATCGTCTCGGCACGCAACGCCTCGGCCACGGTACGGGCGTAGCGAACGGTCGGTTGGAAAGGCCACATTTCGGCGGTTGGACGCACGGGGTCTCCTCTGACGGCTGTCGCGAGGATCGCTTCCCCGTGACGCCGACCCGACTTCCCGGCACACCGATATCCACCCTAACCCGGTAACCGGCCAAGCTAGCCCGCTAACCGGCCAAGAACGCGCACGTCACGGCGGCCGACCCCGTGCGGGCTCAGCGGCCGTTCCCCTGGAGGCCACCCGCCACGTACGGCGGGTGGCGCCAGGTCGGCCGTGCCGTAAAGCAGCAGCCTTCGCTGTTTACGTCCGCTCTCCCGGAGGCCGCCCGCCATGTGCGGCGGGCGGCGTCAAACCAGCCACCCTTCCCCGAAGGCCGCCCGCCACCTACGGTGGGCCGCGTCGGGTCGGTGTGCTGTAGAGGAGCGGGTGTCGCTTTTCGCTTTTTCGTTCGCCCCTCAGTCTTCGCTCTTCGCCGACGGGAGCTTCTCCGAGATGAGGTCCATCACCGTGCTGTCGGCCAGCGTCGTGACATCGCCCACGCTGCGGTTCTCCGCGACGTCCCGGAGCAGCCGCCGCATGATCTTCCCCGAGCGGGTCTTGGGCAGCTCAGGCACCACCAGGATCTGGCGCGGCTTGGCGATGGGCCCAAGGGCCTTGGCCACGTGGTTGCGCAGCTCAGAGGCGATGTCGGCGCCCTCCTCCGCGGCCCCGCGCAGGATCACGAACGACACGATGGCCTGCCCGGTCACCGGGTCGGTCGCGCCCACGACGGCCGCCTCGGCGACCTTCGGGTGGCTCACCAGCGCGCTCTCCACCTCCGTCGTGGAGATGTTGTGGCCCGAGACGAGCATGACGTCGTCGACGCGGCCGAGCAGCCACAGGTCGCCGTCCGAGTCCTTCTTGGCGCCGTCGCCGGGGAAGTACATCCCCTCGAACCGGCTCCAGTACGTGTCGATGTAGCGCTGGTCGTCGCCCCAGATCGTCCGGAGCATGGCCGGCCACGGCTCGCGTACCACGAGGAAGCCGCCGCCCCCGTCGGGCACGCTGTTGCCCTGGTCGTCGACCACGTCGGCGCTGATGCCCGGCAGCGGGCGCATCGCGGCGCCCGGCTTGCCGCTGGTGACGCCCGGCAGCGGGCTGATCATGATGGCGCCGGTCTCGGTCTGCCACCAGGTGTCGACGACCGGGCAGCGGTTGTCGCCGATGTGCTCGCGGTACCAGACGTACGCCTCGGGGTTGATGGGCTCGCCGACCGAGCCGAGGATGCGCAGGCTGGACATGTCGTACTTGGCGGGGATGTCGTCGCCCCACTTCATGAACGTCCGGATCGCCGTGGGGGCGGTGTAGAGGATCGTGATCTTGTACTTCTGCACGATCTCCCAGAACCGGCCCCGGTGCGGGGTGTCCGGAGTGCCCTCGTAGATGACGCTGGTCGCGCCGTTGGCGAGCGGGCCGTACACGATGTAGGAGTGTCCCGTCACCCAGCCGATGTCGGCGGTGCACCAGTAGATGTCGGTCTCCGGCTTGAGGTCGAAGACCGCGTGGTGCGTCCAGGCCGTCTGGGTCAGGTATCCGCCCGAGGTGTGCAGGATGCCCTTGGGCCGGCCGGTGGTGCCGCTGGTGTACAGGATGTACAGGGGGTCCTCGGCGTCGTGCGGCTCGGCGGTGTGCTGGTCGCTCTGCCGCTCGACCAGGTCGTGCCACCACACGTCCTTGTCGTTGGTCGCCACGTCTTGACCGGTACGCCGTACGACCAGGACGTGCTCGACTTGCGGGCACTCGGCGACGGCCTCGTCCACGGTCGGCTTGAGCGCCGAGGGGGCGCCGCGGCGGTAGCCGCCGTCGGCCGTGATGACCACCTTGGCGTCGGCGTCGTCGATGCGGCTCTTCAGCGCGGTCGCCGAGAACCCGCCGAACACCACCGAGTGCACCGCGCCGATCCTGGCGCAGGCCAGCATCGCGATCGGCAGCTCGGGGATCATCGGCATGTAGACGGCGACCCGGTCGCCCTTGCGTACGCCGAGCTCCAGCAGGGCGTTGGCGGCCTTGCTGACCTCGGACTTCAGGTCGTTGTAGGTCAGGGTGCGGGTGTCGCCCTCGGGCTCACCCTCCCAGTGGTAGGCGACCTTGTCGCCGCGACCCTCTTCGACGTGGCGGTCCACGCAGTTGTAGGCGACGTTCAGCTCGCCGCCGACGAACCATTTGGCGAACGGCGCGTTCCACTCAAGCGTGGTCTCCCACCGCTTGGCCCAGGTCAGCCGGTCGGCCGCACTCTCCCAGAACGCGAGCCGGTCGGCCGACGCCTCGGCGTACGCGGCGGAGGTCACGTTCGCCGCAGCCGCCAGGTCGGTCGGCGGTGCGAACCGGCGGTTCTCCTGCAGCAGGTTCGACAACGCCTGGGGCTCGTTGCCAGGGGTTTCCGGGGCCACCTCGTGCTCCTTCAAGGGCCAGATCGGACAGGTCGAGTCCCACTCCACCAGCTCACGTGCTCCGCACACAAGAGGTCTAGACAGGTCTGTACATGTGGCGCCGCGTGGGTGATCCGGTTATCAACGGGACTAACAACTGCTATTGAACTGTTGTCATTTTGGCACCACACCAATATGGAACGGGCCAATGGGTGGGTTTATTGGGTCCCCCGCTAGGGTGGAATGCCGTGAGTGATCCACTGGCTGTCATCGCGGCACTTCCCGGCGTTCCCGAGGCGGTGGAGGAGGCCAGGCAGGCCGTCGACGGGCTCTATCGTCATCGCGTCCTGCGCCGCGCGAGCCCGGCGGTCTCGGCCGAGTCGTCCCTGCGCGGGGCGCGGGCGTCGGCGGCCATCGAGGGCGTCGACGTACCTCTGGACGAGCTGCGCCGGGGCTCGATCGAGGACCCCGTCGTCCAGGGCGCCCTGCGAGCGTCGGCGGAGCTGGGCCGGTTGGGCGCCACTTGGCGCAAGGCCCCCCGCCAGGTGCTCGCCCGCCTGCACACGGTCGCCGCGGCCGGCCTCACGGACTCACTCGGCCGCCCGCGCACCCAGGACCAGGAGCTGGCGGCGCGTCTAGAGAGCCTGTTCGGGCTGCTCGAAGCGCCCACGAAGGCGCCCGCGCTCGTGCTGGCCGCCGTCGTTCACGCGGAGCTGGCCGTGCTGCGGCCTTTCGGTACGGCCGACGGCGTGGTCGCGCGCTCGGCCGAACGGCTCACGCTGGTGGAGTACGGGCTCGACCCGAAGTCGCTGGTGGCCGTCGAGGTGGGGCATCTGGAGCTGCCTTATGCCGATGGCCTGCGGGCCTACCTGACGGGGTCACCCGACGGGGTGGCGGAGTGGGTACGACATTGTGCCGCCGCGGTCACCCTCGGGGTACGCGAGACGACCGCGATCTGCGAGGCGCTGCAGAGGGGTTGAGCTGGAAGAGGGGCTGGTCAGCGAGGCGCTGACCTGCGCGGTGCCGCGGAGGGGCCGATCTTGGGGCGCCGCAAGGATCCTGACATAGCTGACGGCGTCTCAGTCATGAGACGCCGTCTGCCGATACGTCACACCGGGTTACCAAGCGTGCACCTCTATTCGTCGGAGCGGGACAAGCCCGTCACGACGCGCCTCCCGCGGCTGGTCGCGCGTGGGTGCCTGGTTGACGCACCCGGACAAGTGGTCCGTGTCCCCTTTGTACGACGGATCCGCCCTGATGGGAACCCCTTGCACCAAGACCTTTACCCGTGCGGGGCCCTCCGGGGGTGAAGATTTCGGGGGGTCGTGGGTTTTGTTACGGTTATCAACCTGTGACGATCACGCAGAGTGATCTGCTTTATGTGATCGTTATGGGGGCACGAAAAAAACTTGGCGAAAATGCGAGATTGCTCCTCGACGAAACTCGAGTCGATCGGGCAGCATACGGGGGTATCTCCGGAAACTGGGGCGACTGTGCACGGGTTTGGTTTGCCAGTCTCTTGCCATGCTCCGGTCAAGTGATGAAAGCTTTCTTCTGAAACGGGACCGGCTCTACCCCCCCGGAGCCGGACCGATCAGGCGACCCCCGCTCTCCCCCCCGGCGGGGGTCGCCCCATTTCTGCCCGGGTCCGGTTCCGGGTGGGTCCCCTCCGCATCTGGATCCGCGCGCCTTTGGGGCCCGCGCGTCGTCGCACAGGGACTCTCGTTATCCACAGGGACTCCCCACCTCCAACCCCGTCATCCACAGAACCACGTTCGGTGGCCCGCTGCCCCACCCTCGCGACGCATGGTGTACCTCCCGATCCGCAGATCAGGAGGCCCCTCATGCACCGCCCACTGGTCATCACCGAAGACCGCGACCTGCTCGACGACCTCGTCCGCGTGGCCGCCGCAGCCGGAGCCCAGCTCGACGTGGCCCACGCCCCCGCCCACGCGCGCCCTTTCTGGAACCTCGCGCCCCTGGTGGTGATAGGCGGCGACCTGGCCGACGCGGTGGCCGCCACCTCACCACCCGCCCGAGACGGCGTGCTGCTGGTCACCCGCGAACCTGAAGATCCCGACAGCTGGCGCCGATGTGTGGCCGTGGGCGCCCAGGCAGTCGTCGACCTGCCGGGAGGTGAGCGGCGCCTGGTGGAGGAGTTCGCCGACGCCATGGAGCCCGATCCCCGCTCCGGCGTCGTGCTCTGCGTCATCGGCGGCCGGGGCGGGGTGGGGGCGAGCGTCCTGGCGGCCTGCCTGGCCCTGCGTGCCTCCGGCGATCGCCTGCGCACGCTGCTGATCGACGCCGACCCGCTGGGCGGCGGCATCGACGCGTTGCTGGGGCAGGAGGAGGCCACCGGCGCGCGCTGGGGAGACCTGGTGGCCCGCGAAGGCCGGGTCGGCTCGGCAGCCCTCCGGGCCGCGCTGCCCGCGTTCGGCGACCTGACGGTCCTGTCCTTCCACCGAGGAGAGGTACGGGCGATCCCCGCCCAGGCCATGCGCTCGGTGCTGGAAGCCGGACGCCGCGGCTTCGACGTGGTGGTCGTCGACCTCCCACGCCACCTCGACTCCGCCGCCGTCGAGGCACTGACCAGGGCGAGCGGCACGCTGCTCGTGGCCATGGCCGACGTACGCGGCGTGCTGGCCGCCGCTCAGGTCCTCACAGCGGTAAATCGGCACACCTCGGACATCCGCGCGGTCATCCGTCCCGGAGTCCTCGACGACGCCGTGGTGGCCAGTTCCCTCGGCATTCCCTCCGCCGGCCACCTACCCGACCAGCCACGCCTCCCCACCACCCTCAACCGTGGAGAACTCCCCAAACTGGGCCCCCGCACCGTCCTCGGCGCCCTCTGCACCTCCCTCCTACGCGACCTACTCCCATCGTGACCAGCCAGACGAACCTCCAGCACTCCCTGCGCCCTGACATGTCCGCTGCGCACGGTCCTCAGCTGTCCGCAATGTTGCCCACGCCCACCCCCGCGCTGGCGCCGACGCCGACGCCGACGCCCACCCCCGCCCTCGCGCCGGCGCCGTTGCCGACGTGGGCGTCCGGGTCCGTACTCGGGCCCCTATCCGCGTTCGTGCCTGTGCCCGCATCAACAATCTCTGTACTCGCGCTGGGACTGCCGGAACTGCTGGAGCGGACAACGGAGGTGAGCACATGAATGCAGGAGGCGTGTCACCCGAGCTGATCGAGGCCGTCCGTGTACGGCTGGCACGGACCGGCGTCGAGCCCAGCGCCGCCCAGGTGGCAGTAGCCCTACGAGCCGAGAAATCCGTATACGGCGACGCGGAGATCCTCGCCGTTGCCCGATCCCTCTGCGCGGACCTCATAGGAGCCGGCCCCCTGGAGCCCCTCCTGGCGGAGCCCGACGTCACTGACGTCCTGGTCAACGGCTCTCGCGAGGTATGGGTCGACGACGGCCACGGTTTGCGCAGAACCCCAGTGACGTTCGCCGACGACGGCGCCGTCCGCAGACTGGCCCAACGCCTGGCCGCCGCCGCGGGCAGACGCCTGGACGACGCCTCGCCGTACGTGGACGCCAGGCTGGCCGGAGGCGTACGCCTGCACGCCGTGCTCCCACCGATCGCCTCAGGCGGCACCTGCGTGTCGCTGCGCCTGCCTCCGAGACGTACATTCACGCTGCCCGACCTCGTGGCGGCGGGCACGATCCCGCAGTCGGCGGTGCCGCTGCTGACGGCCATCGTGACGGCCAGGCTGGCATTCCTGGTCACAGGTGGCACCGGCACAGGCAAGACAACGCTTCTGTCCGCGCTGCTGTCACTGGCCGATCCGGGTGAACGCCTGCTGCTCGTGGAAGACTCGGCCGAACTCCGCCCGCTCCACCCGCACGTCGTACGCCTGGAGTCCCGTCCGTCAAACCTCGAAGGTGCCGGCGGTGTCGGCCTACGAGACCTGGTACGCCAGGCTCTGCGCATGCGTCCCGACCGAGTCGTGGTCGGAGAGGTCAGGGGCGCAGAGGTGGTGGACCTGCTGGCCGCCCTGAACACCGGCCACGAGGGCGGCTGCGGCACCCTGCACGCCAACGCGGCCGCCGACGTACCACCCCGGCTGGAGGCGCTGGGCTGCGCGGCGGGCTTGAGCAGGGAGGCCGTGCACAGCCAACTCGCCGCCGCCCTCGATGTGGTCATCCACCTGACCCGCAACCACTCCGACGGTCGCCGGCGGGTATCGGAGATCTGCCTCCTGTCGAGAACCCCGACCGGCTTCGTCGAATCCTTGCCCGCCCTGACCTTCGACGCGCACGGCCGACCCCAAACCGGCCCGGGATACAACTCCCTGGCGCAGAGAACGCCTCCGTAACCACCCCCCCCAAACCAGCCTCCAACCTCGCCAGCCCGAGCCCGAACCCCCCATCCCACCCACCCGCTTCCACCCATTCACCACCCGTACCTCCACCCATCCACCCGCCTGTACTTCCACCGGTGAGCTTCACCCGAGCAGACCCGCGACGAGCGAACGGAGGCCCAAACCCGTGATCGCAGCCTTGGTGGCCGCATTGTCCACAGCAACCGCCGTATGGCTGTGGACCGGCCCGAACACCGCCACAGCCCGCCTCGACAGGCTGACCTCAGTCCGCGAGCCATTCCAGCAGCGATCCATAAAGCACCTGATCACCCGCCCCAGCCCAGCCCGTCGCGCCGACGCCTGGCGTCAGGCATCGATCGAACTCTGCCAAGCCCTCTCAGCCGAACTGACCGCAGGCCGTACTCCAGGCGAAGCCCTCACCAGGGCGATCACCGCAGTCGACTTCCCCGACCCGGAAGCCCTACGCCCGGTGGTGGCGGCGGCAAGGGACGGCGGCGACGTGTCCACAGCCCTCTTGTCAGTGGCTCCCCAGCAGGGCGGCGAGGGACTACGCCGCCTCGCCGCCTGCTGGAACGTCAGCGTGACCGTAGGCGCGGGACTGGCAGCCCTCGTCGAGCGAGTCGGCAGCACGTTACGTTCAGCCCAAGCCCACCGCCGGGACGTCACGGCACAACTGGCAGGCCCACGCACCACCGCGAGAATGCTGGCCGCACTCCCTGCCCTGGGCCTTCTCATGGGAAGCGCGCTGGGCATGCGCCCGCTCACCTTCCTCTTCGGAAGCCTCCCCGGCCTCGCCTGCCTCACGGCCGGAATCGCCCTCGACGCCGGCGGCCTGTGGTGGACCCACCAGATGGCAACCCGCGCCGAAAACTCATAGCGACGCCCGCTCCACCGCCGCCCGCCCGGATCTCCGTCGGACGATCACGCCGCTACCTCGGACAATCACGCGGTTCCCTCAGATGATCGCGCGGCGCAACCAACCGGAACGGACCCCAGACGATGTTCGAGCTGCTCTCCGCAGTCTGTGCCTGTGTGGCGACCTGGCTGTGGATCCCCCCGACAACTCCGGCCGAACGCCTGACCCGCCTGCTACCACCAGAAACCGCCACCCAACCCGGGCCGAGGGCAGGCATACCCCTGCACCCACCCGGAAGACCCCTGCACCCACCCGGAAGACCCCTGCACCCACCCGGAACACACCGACTCCCGAACTCAGGCTCCACAGACCCGGATGTCGACACATTCGCCCCACCGACCTGGCTCGATCACCCCGCGACCTCACCCCGCCGCATCAACCGCCGCACGCTGATCGGAGCACTCGGGGCTGCCCTCATCACCGCCCTACTCATCGGCGGAGGAGCCGGACTGATAGCCGCCCTACTCGTCACCCCCATCGTCGGCGTGGTCCTGCACAGACATGTCGACCCGGAAACCCGCCGAGACAGCAAACAGATCACCACTGACCTGCCGTTCGCCGCCGACCTGATGGCGGCTTGCCTCCTCGCCGGGCAGCCGGTCAGCGCAGCCACCGAGATAGCGGCTGGCGCGCTGGGCGGCCCGCTCGGCCAACGCCTGTCGTGGGTGAGCCGGCAACTCCGACTGGGCGCCGACCCCGACCCCACCTGGGCCTTCCTCGCCCAAGAACCCGCCACCGCACAACTGTCACGAGCGATGAGCAGAGCGGCTCAGACCGGCGCCCCGGTGGCCGACGTCCTGACGCGCCTGGCCGACGACGCCCGCCAATCCACTCGCGCCACGTCCGTGGCCGCAGCCAGGAGCGTCGGCGTGAAGGCGGTAGCACCCCTCGGTCTCTGCTTCCTTCCGGCCTTCGTCCTCCTCGGCATCATCCCTGTCGTCGCAGGCCTCGCCACCGCCATCACTGTTCCCTAACACCCAGTGACCCATCGCCGAACGTGGGACGGGTAATCAATCTTGGATACGAGCGAGGCACTTGCGTCAGGGGTCGATGGGAGAAGGTCTGCCAGGTCCTGCGGGCTGACCCAGCCAGCACCCCCGGGCGATCAGCGACGCCGCAGTCACTTACTTGACGGCCGGTTAGCAGGCTAGCTTACCGTACGACAGGTAAGTGATTGGGGAAGGATCATTGCCATGCCCGAAAAGCAGACCCACACCTTGGATGTGCCCGGTGCTCGCCTCCACTGCCAGGTGCGCGGGCAGGGGCCCGCGCTCTTGCTGATCCCTGGAAGCAACGGGGACGCCGACCTGTTCGACGCCGTCGCGGACCTGCTCGCCCCTCGTTACACCGTCATCAGTTACGACCGGCGCGGGTTCTCCAGGAGTACCTTAAACGGATCATGCGACAACAGCGCATGGGACGAGACCCACGTCAACGACGCGCGTTGCCTACTACGGGCAGTCGCAGAGGGACCGGCGTACGTCTTCGGCAGCAGTGCGGGCGCGGTCATCGACCCCGAACTGATCCGCCGCTTGTCGGTCAATATCGGCTTCTTCCTTGATCATGAAGTACGGCAAGCACCTGGCTACCGTCCCGACCTGGCAACCCTGGACGCCCAGCAGGAGCGCATCGTGCTGGGCGGCGGCCGGGACTCCCGCCAGCACTTCCCCTACCGTCCCAGCCTCGCCCTGGCTGACCGCTGGGGGAAATCCGTGACCGATTTCCCGGGCGACCACACCGGCTACTGGTCCCAGCCTGACGGGTTCGCCGCCACCCTCATCAACGTCCTGACCAGCCCGACGCCCTAGCGGCCACCGAATCTGGAAGGGCTAATTGATCTCAGGCGCGGAACTCATCAGGCTGGCCGCTTCTTCGATGGAGGGAGGTGCTCGCGTGGATCTGGCCCGTCTGGAGCGTGGGCTGGACAGCCGCCATTACCTCGACGCCGCGGCGTTCGGGACCCGCATCGCCGCGCTGATCACGGTCATCTGCCTGGCTCCGCCCACCTTCTGTCTGGTCGAACGCCAGGTTCGCCAAGTACTGACCGTACGAGGCGGCACCAAGGTCGACGGCTCGTATGCCGGTCAGGCTGCTATCCCCACCGGTCGGCTCATTCTGGACGCGCCAGCGGGCATCCGTCGGACCCCGGGGACTGGCCAGTCACCACCGACCATCCCGCAGCCCGCTGGCCTCCAGCTCCACTTCCTGGACCTCCTCGACATCGACCCACGAGACCTCCGCTGAAGATCACTCCCATGCGGAAAGGGGGCTAGCCGTCGACGATCACACCTCCGAGCGCGGTGCGGCCGGCCGGGGTGGCGACGAGCTCGACCGTGATGGTGTCGCGCAAGTGCGCTCCGAGGACGTCGGCGACGGCATCGGTGACGGTTCGTACAAGCTTGGCAATGAGCTCGTCGCTGTCGGGACGGTTGAACGCCGCCTCGCGGATACCGAACATGATCGCGGGTGGCGCCTCGTCGACCGGCTTGCCCCGCAGACCCAATCGTCCGGCGGGTACGCCGTCGAGGTGGATGATCGCGACGTCGCGCGCCCACTCGCCGTATACGTCGACCACCGCGTCGGTCAGCGCGGCAATGAGGGCCGTTTCGTTGCCCTGCAGCTGTGACTCCAGGACCCGGACCGTCAGATGTGGCACGATGGATCTCCTGTTTGTTCTTAAATTAGCTTTAACATCAAAGGTAATTGGTGAAGCACCAGATGGTCAACAACGCGGACGGCATGACCACCGACCAGGCGGTGCGGTCCATGCTCCTGCTGATGCCCAGGATGGTCGGGCGAGCCAAGCGGCTGCCCGTCCCAGAGGCACTGCGGACGCTTGATCTCGCGCCCCGCCACCTGTCCCTGCTGGCTTATCTGCAGTACGACGGTTCTCTCACGGTTAGTCA
The DNA here is from genome assembly GCF_040680095.1 of Nonomuraea sp. NPDC052129. Classification (NCBI taxonomy): domain Bacteria; kingdom Bacillati; phylum Actinomycetota; class Actinomycetes; order Streptosporangiales; family Streptosporangiaceae; genus Nonomuraea; species Nonomuraea sp. NPDC052129. The sequence continues at coordinate 525,047 of NZ_JBFAVX010000003.1, forward strand.
GCTGGCGGAGCGACTGGAGATCGCTCCGACGACCGTCAGCCTCATGGTGGGTGACCTGTCTCGCCGCGGTGTCCTGACGCGGGAAGAGGATGATGCCGACCGGCGACGGCGGGTCGTCGCAATCGCACCGCAGTACGTCGAGCCGATCCGCGAGTGGCTGTCGGGCAGCGCACTGGCGTGGACCGAGGTCTTGTCCGACCTCACGCCGTCCGAACGCGCCACGATCGTGCGGACGATGCGTGCCTACGAGACCGCCTTGGGCAAACGGATGCACGGTTGAGCTGAAGATCACGCAGGTACGAAAACGGGGCGAGCGTCTCGTCGGCAGTTCAACCCCGAATTCCTCGATGGCCATCCGAGCTGGCGTAAGAACAGGACGGCCTTCACTGACCGGCCCGGCCGGCTCCTCCGAGCCTCGCCTCCGCGGCGCCCGATCGCCCGCGGTGACCTCGACGCCTACGCGGTGCCCGATCGCCCGCGGTGACCTCGACGCTTACTGACGCCACCGCATCGCGTTGGAGCACCCCTGTGCCTACCGATAACGCGACGGATACGCCTCTCACGGCCTGATCTGCCTTGCCGTGCTCCTCCAGAAGGCCAGCACCCAGAAGGCCAGCAGAAGGCCAGCACCCAGCTCGAAAGGCCGCTCTGCACGCCTCTGAGGTCGCTGGGCGTCCCAATGGCCGGTTTGGGTACGCGACCGCCTGCGCGCTCATTCAGACGGGCATGGACATGCGCGGGGTAGGGCTGCCGAGCACCTACGCGTACCGGATCGACATCAGGAAGCACGCGGAGAGACCAACTGTCGCAAGACGGACAGTGCGCCCGTATACCTCCAGGTCGGCCCCCTGCTTATGAGGCATTCCAACGTTTTCCACAGAACGTCGTTCGGCTCATCCGCCGCACGCAGCCTTGAGCCACTGTTGGACCCACGCCGGACGACACCCGGCTCCGATCACCTGGAGGCACCATGCACCATGCGGCAACCACTCCGAACGCCGCCGCCATACCGCTACAAGACCCGCCGATCGCCACACCGCCACAAGACCCGCCGACCGCCAAAGCGGCCAGCCCAGCCGCCCGCCACCACAGCTGGCTCGCTGACAGGTGGGCCCGTTGTTCGGGACCACACCGCGAGCGCGGCATGTCCACCGCCGAATATGCCGTAGGCACGATCGCCGCGTGCGCCTTCGCGGCGCTGCTGTTCAAGGTGGTCAGCAGCCCCGAGGTGCATGAGATGCTCTCGAAACTCATCGACAAGGCGCTCAACACAGCCGGATGACCCCGCCCCAAGCCGCGACTTCCAAGCCCGTGAAGCGGCCGACATCACGTATGAGACGGTCGGCCTCGCACGTGAAGCGATCCATAGTGCGTCGTAAACGGCCGACATCAGGTCCGAGGCGGTCGGTGTCGCACATGAAGCGATCCGTATGGCGTCGTAAGCGGCTGAAGTGGCGGTCGACGTCGCGCGGCTCCGTGACCGCCGAGACCGCTATGGTCCTGCCCGCGCTCATGGTCGTCTTGGCCGCCGCATTGTGGGCGATCCAAGTAGTCGGGGTCCAGCTGGAATGCGTCGACGCGGCCCGCGCGGCAGCCCGGGCCGCAGCCAGAGGCGAGCCACTGAACGAAGTACGCGAACTCGTACGATCCGCCACTCGCCCCAACGCACAGGTGGACATCAGCCGCAGCCCGGAGAGCACAAGAGTAGAGATCTCGGTGGAGGTACGACCAGCATGGGGAGCGTCCCTGCCCGCAGTACAAGTGGCCGCCGCCGCGACAGCCGACACGGAGTCATGACACGCTGGCGCACCTCGGCGAAGAAGCATCGAGGGGCAACATTCGTCAAGCGAGCAGACCGGGGCTCCGCGACATTGTGGGGCATCGCGCTCATGGGCCTGCTCATGGCAGTCGCCACGGCCCTCGCCACCGTGGGCTCCGTACGCGTCGCCCGCCATCACGTACACGACGCAGCCGACCTGAGCGCACTTGCGGCGGCGAGGCTGGCAATCTTCGATCCCCAAGCAGCCTGCGACAGAGCGAAGACCGTAGCCGCGAAAAACGGCGTCCACCTCCTCCAATGCACGCTCACAGGCGAAATCGCGGATGTCCGAACCTCATTGACCATCACTCTGCCCGCCTTAGGAACCCGAACCCTGACCGGCAGGGCCCGCGCCGGCCCAAGCGAGTACCCGGCCTCGGCAGAGCACGCCCACAGATCGCAGTAGGGGTGCGGCCTGTACAGGGCACGCACACAGACCGGAGTAGGGATGCGAGCCATGGCAGGGCGCAACAAGCGGGAGCAGGAACGCAGGCCAGGCAAAGGCCGAAGGGTGTGTGGGCCCGACAGAACACTCACGACAGGAGTAAGCGTGCAGACCCGGTAGAACGCGACGGCCTGTGGTGGGGCGGACCTGGTGGGATGCGCACGAGCCCAAGGCCGACAGGCCAGGTGAACGAAGAGCGGGCGAGCGGGTGAGGAGCGAGTGAGCCGGACGCAGCTCGGCCGGACAGGGATATCCGTTCCAGCTCGGCCGGACAGAGACGTCCGTTCCAGCTCGGCCGGACAGGGACTTCTGTACCCGCTCGGCCGGGGCGACCTCCTTGATGACCCCGTGCGTAGGCGGAGGGAAGACCTTGCCCGGCTGCTCTCCTGGCTGGTCAGATCCTTGTGCCACTGAGCAGCAGGAAGAGCGGCACGCGGCGGCGGCGCGCCAGCTCGGCCAAGTCGCCGTCGAACCGCTCTTCCTGAGGGGCGCACTCACGTAGAGCCGACAGGGCAAACCCGGCGTTCATCAGCGCGTTCACATAGTCCTCAACAGTCCGGTGAAACCAGACGACACTGCCGCCCAACCAGTTCCGCCGCCGTGGCCCCTTGAGGAAGTAGTCATCGACGACCCAGTTCGTGCGCGGCTTTCCCGTCCCGGCGTCATATGAGCTCAGAACAGGATGAACAACAGAAAGAATGATCCGCCCTCCAGGCGAAAGGCATGTGTGGCAAGCCGTCAGCACCGCATCCAGATCCTCGACATAGTGCAGGGCCAGACGAGAAATGATCAGATCAAACGAAGACGGCGGAGCGGAAAAGTCCTCTATGTCCGCTCGCTCGGCTCGCCCACAGGTGCCTCGAAGGATCGCGCTAGCCGCCTCCACCATGGCTGCCGAGCCATCCAGGCCCAGGTAGCTACGGCAGCCGGCGTGCAGCAAAGTCCGCCCGATGGCCGCATCCCCGCAGCCGAGATCCAAAACCCGCAGTCCGGTGACCGTGCCAAGGACATCCAGTAGTGCCGGCTCCTCCATGACGTGGTTTGGGCTCATTGCCCCACTGTGACGATGGTCGCGATACCTCTTGGAGATCTTGGGCGAGTTGTAGAAGGAGCCACCACGCTGGGATGCAGCAGTCACGATGCGGAGTGTAGATCGATCGGCCGGTCTGACGACACGCTGGCGCCCGAAGCAGTGCCCGAAGCAGCGCTGAGGGCGGCGCAGAGGTGGGCGGAGGGTGGGTGTGTTTCCGCTCTGGCCTCTGGCCACCTCCTGACCATGGCCCCGTCCTGCCCCTGGCCCCGTCCTGCCCTTGACTTGGTCCTGGTCCCGGTTCTGCCCCTGACCCACGATTTGCCCCTGACCCATGATCTGGCCCTGGAGCCCGATTCCAGTCCTGGGTCCCGATCCCGGTCTCAAGGTCCAGTTCTGGGTTGTCCCCTTCTAGGCCCCGACCTGCGCTGTGGGCCTGCGGGCTATGAGCCTCGGTTAGGTGGCCCCAGGTTCTGGGCGAGGAGTGCATCCCGGCCCATGCCGAGGGCGTAGGGCCGGGTCTCGCTCTCGCAGAGCAGGGTGGGCCGTTATTTAGCGCAATGTTCGTGAAAGCAGAGGCGTTTTTCGCTTCCACGAACAATGTGGCTTGTGGGGCTGTCGGGGCTAGGTCGCAATCGAATTACGACTTCTTAGACAGAGTGTCCAAGAGTTAGTTAGCTCACATAAGGTGCCGCTTACTCGTGAGTCCATGCCGTCTGGGGTCGGAGTCTGGGATAGCCCGGACCTGAGCCGCTAGGGTGCGGGTTCAGGGGGAGGTCGGTGATCGACATCGGCCAAGCGGACTGCATTCCGGTCGTCGCGTGAACGCCCCAGGGTGGTCAGGCGGCGCGAGGCTCTCTATGGAGGGAAGCGCCGTGACGGTTGGCAGAGCGATAGTCGCGACGGCGGTCGTGGCGGGAACCATCGTGCTCGGTGGGTCCGCTCAGGCGGCCGTGGTGGCGCGGCAAGGTGCGGGCCCCGGGGAGATCACGTCTCCGTCCGACGGTCAGGTGGTCACGAGTGGATCCGTGCCGATCTCAGCGCATACCGGGTTAATGCAGCTCAACATGGGCGTGTACGTGGAGGGCCCCTCGACCACCAGGCAGAAGGTCGCCGGTGGGGGTGCCAACCAGACGATTTCCGGGACATTCGATGCGGGCAGCGCACCCAATGGGACCTTCAACGTGGTCCTCAAGGGTGAGATCACCGGCAGCACCTACGCGACGAGCACCTTCAAGCTGAGGCGGCCCGCCGCCGCGCCGGACAACGTCGCCGCAGCCCTGCAGGGGGCCGAGAAGATCGTGGTGACCTGGAGCAAGGGCTCGGAGCCGGACCTCCAGTCGTACGAGGTGGCAACCAGCCAGTCCGGCATCGTGGGCAGGCTGCCCGCCGACAGCGCCTGCTCCGGATCATCGTGCAAGGCCGTGCTCGCCGTACCGACCAAGGCGGCGGGGCAGCGGGTGGGCTTCACCGTGAAGGCGTTCAGGGGCGACGGCGATGGCGGGTCGATCGAGTCCGGCAATTCTGGCGCCGCGTACGTGACCATCCCCGCACCGCCGGCCGCCCAGCCGAAGAAGACCGCCACGAAACAGGAGACCCCGGGCACCAAGAAGGGCGTTGAGACGCTGCCCACGCTGCCCGCCAAGAAGCACGCGCAGTCCACGGTCGCGCCCACACACAAGGCGACCACGACGAAGAAGACCGACAAGCTCCCCGCCATGCCGGACACCGACCCCAAGGGCAATCTCCCGATTCCGACCGCCGACACCACCGGGGATTCGGGCAAGACCGACGGCCTCGCTCCGAACGGCACCACAGGCGACGCCGACTCTGCTGCCATCGATTCCAAGGTGAAGGCCCAGTCGTCGGAGTCGGCCGCCGGAGGCATCGGCCAGTACGGCATGTACGTCGCAGGCGGGCTCGTCTTGCTGCTGCTGGCCGCGCACGGAGGCGCGTGGGCGCGTCGCCGGTCTCTCGCCGCCGCTGGTGCCGGGGGTTCGGTGCCGCCCTCGGCTGCTGCTTCGCCAAGTCTCGGCATTTCCGCTCAACCCAGTACGGATAGCGTCCCGCCCACCGCTTCGGCACCCCGACGCCCTGCCGTGGTGCTGGCAGTCGCCAAGGTCCGACCGGTCGGTGAGCATCCTCGTACGCAGTCCCCTGAACAGTCCCGCGCGCCGGAGCGGTCCGGCGCTCAGACGCCTGAGCGTTCGCGCGCGACAGAGCGGCTTAGTGCTCAGGCTCCCGGAGCCTCGCGTACGTCACCAGGACGCTCCGGCGCGCAGACGCCCGCACGATCCCGCATGCGGGCACTGGAATCCCACATGCAGGCACCGGAACACCCTGGCTCGGCGGCGTCCGACCGACCCAGTTCGGGGGTGTCCGACCCAACCGGTCCGGGAGCACCTGGCGTGGGAGAGTCCACCCTGGGAGGGGTAACTCTGGGGGTTTCCGATCGGTTTAGTCAGGGGGTGGCCGGTTCGGGCGGGTCCGATCGGCTCGATCCAGGGGCGTCCGACCAGTTCGGTCCGGGGATATCGGACAGTTCTGGTCTGGAGGTGTCCGACCGGTTTGGTCCGGGCGGATCCGATGGGTTCGGTTCGGGTGAGTCCGAAAAGCTCCGTGTGGTTTCGCCCGATCGCTTCAACTCGACAGCGTCTGACCTGCTGGCCACGCGGTCCGCAGCACGGCGTTACGCAGAGGGGCCGAGTGCCGGTCGGGCTAACGGGCCGGTGCTGGGGCAGGCTCGTGCGCAGGTACGCGCCGCCCTCCCGCTGCACCTCAGCGACGCCGATATGGGGGCTGCTGATCCGGATGACTGGGCGTCCGGCGATCAGGACGGTCGGACGGGGGCTGGGCAGGTTTCGTGGTCGTCCGGCGGACAGGACGACCGGACGGGGGCTGGGCAGGATTCCTGGTCGTCCGGCGGACAGGATGGCCAGGCGGGCGCTGGGCGGGTTTCGTGGGTGTCCGGGGAGCGGGATGGCCGGGCGGATGCCGGTCGATATGACCTGGTTTCCGTTGATCAGGACGGTTGGAGGGGAGCGGCTCAGGCTGGTCGAGAGCCTCTCGACCAGCCCGGTCGGATACGTGCTGAGCTGGACGGTCGGACGGTCCGTCAGGAGCCCGTACGGATCGCGCTGCCCAGCTCGGCCGTGATCGAGGTGCCCGAGTCGGCCGCCGCCGTTACGCCGCCCGCGGTACGGATCGAGGAGCGTTGGGACGACTACCTCCCCCCTGCTCCCAGGGCGATGGAGGACAGTGGCTTCTGGGAGCGTCCGCAGCCCGGAGCGGGTGACTTCTGGGCGGCTGACGACGACGAGAACGCCTTCGCGGGCCACCGCCATCGCGGCGGCGATAGCTAACCCACGACCAACCCACCAAGTCCTCCGAAGGAGTCAGCCGGTGGGAGCACTTGCCTCGGCTGGCGCTAGCCCTTCGCCGAATTCCTCCGCGTCGAGGGCGTGCCTGAGGCGATCGGTCTTGCCGAGATCATCGGTATGCCGTCGGACTTCGAGTCCCTGACCTGGGCACTGATGTGGTGGGTGAGGTCATCTGGCACAGCGAGCAAGCCGTTGTTGAGCCGAGGTCGAACGGGCTCTGTTGTGCGTCAAAGGGCTGCAGATCCTTGTGAATCCTGAGTCTGGTACTGGCCGGCGTACTCGGCGGTGGGAACGGTGGGTGTGATGACGTCGATGAGCACTCCGTTGGGGTCGGCCACGATGAAGTGCCGCTGTCCGAAATCCTCGCTGCGCAGTTCGAGCACGGCCGGCAGACCTCCCCGTACCACGAGCCGTTCCCACTCCCCGTCCACGTCCTCGACCTCGAAGTTGAGCAGCAGCCCCTGAACGTGCGCGCGGTGGCCCTCGGGCAGCGTCGGATGGCGGTGGTCGAGAAGGGCCAGCTCGTACGGCGGGGTCCCCGGCCGGCGCAGACTCACGTACCAGTCCGCCTCGAACGTCGCCTCGAACCCGAACCACCCGACATAGAAGTCCTGGGACTCCCGCAGCAGGGAGGTACAGAGGACTGGATAGAAGCTGGTCAGCATCACGGAAAGCTCCTTCGCATACCGTTGGTATGTCAAGCTACGCTATTGGCATACCATCGGTACGTCAACAGGGGTGACGCGATGAGCCAGGGCAGCAGGATCGAGCAGCGCGAGCAGACCAGGCGGATTCTGGTACGCGAGGGCAGGCTGTTGTTCGCGATCCGGGGCTACGGGGCGGTGGGCCTGTCGCAGATCGTCGCCGCTGCCGGGGTGACCAAGGGGGCGCTGTACCACCACTTCGAGAGCAAGGCCGACCTGTTCCGTACGGTCCTGGAGCAGGTGCAGGGGGAGGTGGCCGAGACGGTGGCCGCGACCGCCGAGGCCCAGGACGACCCATGGGAGCAACTGGCGGCCGGGTGCCGGGCGTTCCTCGCAGCCTGCACCGCTCCGGACATCCAGCAGATCATGCTCATCGACGGCCCCGCAGTCCTGGGCTGGAGCGAGTGGCGCGCGCTGGACGAGGCCGCCTCCGCCCGCCATCTGGCCGAGGCGCTGTCCGGCCTCATCGAGGCAGGGGTCATCGCACGACAGCCGGTCGCCCCGCTGACTCACCTGCTGTCGGGGGCGATGAACGAGGCCGCGCTGTGGCTGGCCGGCTCCGGAGATCCCGGCGACCTGGACGACGTGTGGGCGGCCTTGTCCCGGATCCTGCAGGGGCTGCGCATCGAGTGAGCCCGCGCATCGTTGCGTTCTACGAGTGAGCCTGGCTAGTGCTAGCGCGCCCAGAACCCCGAAGGAATGCGGTCAGTGGGTGGTCTCGCCTGGGCTTATCGAGGTTCGGGCGGTCGCGCGTTGCCTGGTGCGGTGACCACAATGGTCCCCTGGATTTGGTCCGGTCCCTCTGATAGTCCGTCGTGTCAGGGGTTTCTGGAGGATATCCCGCCGGGTGGCCCGGAGGGGTTGCACCTCCATGCCACCCGGCGGGATACCCCCCTTCGGGGGGAGGAAGCGCGGACGTTTGTCGACGCCGGACTAGCTTGCGGCGGCGGGGGTGGAGCGTAGCAAGGTGTCCAAAAGGTGGATGGCGCCGCGTTTGTCCAGGGGCTCGTTGCCGTTGCCGCATTTGGGGGACTGGATGCAGGATGGGCAGCCGCGTTCGCATTCGCAGGAGGCGATGGCCTCGCGGGTGGCCGTGAGCCAGTCGGTGGCACGGGCGTAGCCGCGTTCGGCGAATCCGGCGCCTCCCTCGTGGCCGTCGTACACGAACACCGTCAGCAGGCCCGTGTCCGCGTGAAGTTCCGTGGACACGCCGCCGATGTCCCAGCGGTCGCAGGTGGCGAAGAGGGGGAGCAGGCCGATGGCGGCGTGTTCGGCGGCGTGGGCGGCGCCGCCCAGGTCGAAGCCCTCCTCGGCCAGAGTGGCGACTTCTGAGGCGGGGAGCGTCCACCAGACTGCGCGGGTGCGGAGGGTGCGCGGCGGGAGGTCCAGGGGCTCGTCACCGAGCATCTCGCCGGACTGGAGGCGGCGTTTGAGGTACGAGACCACCTGCCTGGTCACCTCCACCTCACCGAAGTGGAGGCTGCCGGGGCCGAGGTCGTGCGAACGCAGGGAGGCGAGCACCGAGATCTCCGTCACGTCGCGCGCGAACGTCGTGTAGTCGGGCTCCGCACCGCCCACCAGGGCGACGCCGGCTTCGAGGTCGAGGAGCTCCACCAGGTACGTCTCACCCTGATGCAGGTACACGGCGCCGGTGTGGACGGTGGTGTGGGCGGACGGCTCGTCCACGCTGCCGAGGAGGCGGCCGGTCGCGGACTCCACGACCTGGATGGGTGCTCCTCCGCCGCCCCTGATATCGGCCAGGTCGGTGGCACGTTCGCGCTTGGTCCAGAACCAGCCTGCGGGGCGCTTCCTGAGCAGGCCCTCGGTGACCAGGTCGTCAAGGACGTTCGGGGTGGTGGGGCCGAAGACGGGCAGGTCGGTGTCGGTCAGCGGGATCTCCGCGGCGGCCGCGCAGAGGTGGGGGCCGAGGACGTACGGGTTGTCCGGGTCGAGCACGATCGCCTCTACGGGCTGACCGAAGAGGGCCTGGGGGTGGTGTACGAGGTAGGTGTCGAGGGGGTCGTCCCTCGCGATGAGTACGGCGAGTGCCTCCTGGCCGTCGCGGCCGGCTCGGCCCGCCTGCTGCCAGAGGGAGGCGCGGGTGCCCGGCCAGCCGGCGATCAGGACGGCGTCCAGGCCGGAGACGTCCACGCCGAGCTCAAGGGCGTTGGTGGTGGCCAGGCCCATGATGGAGCCCGAGCGGAGGGCCTTCTCCAGGAGCCTGCGGTCTTCGGCGAGGTATCCGGCCCGGTAGGCGGCGATCCGGTCTGGAAGGTCGGCCCAGTCGGCGGGGTCGGACTCGGACGCTCCCCAGGACAGCGCACCCTGGTCTGAGCCTGGTGGAGTGGCGCCCGGGTCTGAGCCTGGTGAAGTGGTGCCGTCGCGGTCGGGCAACGCTGGATGAGGGTCTTGGGCAGAGGATGGCGGGGAAATGCCGTGGTCTGGGGGTGCTGAGGGAATGGCTTGACCACCCGACAGGGAGAGCGCACCGGGAGTGCCTCCTGCGGGGGCGGAGGCCGTACTCGATGAGCCGTCAACCGTTGACAGCCCTGAGGTCCCGGCCAGGGAGAAGGCGACGTCGGCGAGTTTGGCGCGGGCGGTCAGGGCGACTGTCTCGGCGCCGCGCCGGGAGCGGACGAAGGCGAGGGTGCGGACCTTCGCCAGGACGAGGTCCGTCAGGAGGTCCGCGGCCTCCGCGGTGGCCGTGCGGCGCACCGGAGCGCCCCTCTCGCCCCGTAGTTCGGTCAGGGGCGGCTCCCAGAGCGCGATGGTCGTCGCACCCTTGGGAGACCCGTCCGACGTCACCTCGGCCATCTCAAGGCCCGTCAGCCGCATCGCGAACGCCCCCGGCTCGCTGGCCGTCGCTGAGGCCAGCAGGAAGACGGGCTGCGAGCCGTAGCGGGCGCAGACGCGGCGCAGGCGGCGCAGGATCTGGGCCACGTGTGAGCCGAACACTCCGCGGTAGCCATGGCACTCGTCCACCACGACCATCCGCAGCCGCCGGAAGAACGACGACCACTGGGCGTGCCGGGGCAGGATGCTGCGATGCAGCATGTCGGGATTTGTTAGTACGTAGTTGGCGTGCTGCCGGACCCAGGTACGTTCCTCGAACGGCGTGTCGCCGTCGAAGCAGGCCGCGCGGAGCTGGGTGATGCGGAGCTCGCGGAGGCCGCGGAGCTGGTCGGCGGCCAGGGCCTTGGTAGGCGTGAGGTAAAGGACCATGCCGCCGTCGAGGCAGGAGGCGACGGCCGGAGTGAGGTACGCGAGCGACTTCCCGGACGCCGTTCCGGTGGAAATGATCACATTTCGGCCACGATGGGCCAGGTCAGCGGCTTCGTACTGGTGTGGCCACAATCCCGGGATTCCGCGGTTCGCCAAGCGCGTAACCAGGAGTTCCGGCGCCCATTTCGGCCAACCCACTTGACCCGCCTGACGTGCTGGAACATGCTCCACATGAGTGACGCGCTCATGACGTGCGGGAACACCGAGCAGGTGACCGAGGAGTGGACCTGGCCGGTGTGGGGAGGAAGCGGAGGAAGTCACTGTTTCCAGTCTGCATCCGTGGGCAAAGTCGCCGGGAATCGTGATTTCGTATAGACACAAGCCAGACGCGTGGTTGAATGCCGCGCGTCAGGGTCAGACGGTCTGGAGCCCCGTTCCAGACTGCCAGGCCCGCAAGGGTACTTTCGCAGGCGAGGCGCTGGAGGATCTGTGGATCTGAAGTTGGATCACCACAACGAGGACCGACTCACCATCGTCGAGGTTGAGGGTGAGATCGATGTCTACACGGCGCCGAGATTGCGTGAGCTCCTCATCGACCTGGTGAACAAGGGCAACTTCCACCTTCTCGTGAACATGGAGAAGGTCGACTTCCTCGACTCGACGGGCCTCGGTGTCCTGGTCGGGGGGCTCAAGCGGGTTCGGGCGCACGACGGTTCGCTCGAGCTGGTGTGCACGCAGGAGCGCATCCTCAAGATCTTCCGGATCACCGGACTGACCAAGGTCTTCGGGATCTACGCTTCGGTCGACGAGGCCAAGGAAGCTCACGGCAAAGACAAGTAGTCATGGCTACCGTCGAGCTGACGTTCAGCGCCCTCCCCGCGCATGTGCGGACCGCCCGGTTGGTCGCGACGGCGATCGCCCGGCGCACCGGCGTGGAGGAGTCACTGCTGGACGAGGTCAGGCTCGCCGTCGGTGAGGCCTGCTCCCGGGCGGTTGAGGCGCATCGCGCGCACTGCCCGGGAGAGCCCATCCGCATCGAGCTGAAAGACGACTCGGGACGGTTCGAGGTCACGGTCAGCGATCAGGCCCCCAGCGATGAGATCAAGCAGGAGCAACCCCTCGATTTGGGCATGCTCTCTGACTCGTTCATGTCGGGGTTCGGCATCGCGGTGATCGCGGGGCTGGCCGACGATGTGGAGGTGTTCCCCAGTCCGAAGGGGATGCGCATCCGCATGAGCTGGCCCGCCGCCACCAATGGCCACGCGCCGATATAACGACAATCTTTTCTTTTTTTACGGCACGGCACGGTGGGCCCCGCCCGCCGACCATGGCTGAGCCCTGTCCAGGGGTACGCTCCTCTGGTGATACGGGGCTGGGCGCCGATACGAGGCACGGCACCCATGGCTTCCACAAGCCAACAGCCATAGAGCACCTGGCCACCCGATGGCCATAGGGCGTCGGCCGACGGCCGCAGGGCCGTCGCCGTCCCCTCGCGAGTGACCGGCCGGGTCGTGGGCAGCCACGGCCCGGCTTCGGCATGTCATCCCGGCCGCTGGGCGCCGAAGAGCGATGCGCCCACCGCCCCGTCGTCCCTCTGGGATGCCCCAAACCCATGTTTCGGGCGTGTCGTTTCGGGCACCCTGTCATGGCCGTAAACCCGGGGAAATATCGGTTGTCAGATGGCAAATCGCCTTGCTGGCTGGGGATTACTGGGGGATTACTGGACGCGTGGCCAAATAGCGACCGGCAGAGCCTTCATATCCGCGCAGCCCGTGCGTAGACTCCCGGCACCGGCCAAGGTGATCCGGCGAAACTGCGGACTCAACCGGAAGCGGCACCCATAACCCGGATGGTGCCGCACCAGCCCGCCGATCTTTGCGCACCGCCCGGGCAGGACGACCGGTCTTGCCGAGGAGAACGATGTTTAGGCACATGCTGGCGGTGGAGCCAGCGTCCAATCTGGCCCTGAGCGGTAACAATCTCACTATCGTGATCGTGGTCGCCGCGGTCGCACTGATCGCCCTAGCCGTCGCCGGCGGCCTGGTGCGTGAGGTGCTGTCCGCCGACCCCGGCACGGAGCGCATGCAGGACATCGCCCGTGCCGTACAAGAGGGAGCCGCCGCCTATCTCGCGCGGCAGTTCCGCACGTTGGCGGTCTTCGTCGTCGTGATCCCTTTCCTACTACTCCTGCTACCGGCTGAGACCGCCGATGTGCGCATCGGCCGCTCGATCTTCTTCGTGGTCGGGGCGGTCTTCTCCGCGCTGACCGGCTTCATGGGCATGTGGCTGGCCGTACGCGGAAACGTACGCGTCGCGGCGGCCGCCCGTGACGCGGGCGAGAAGCGCGCCATGCGCATCGCCTTCCGTACGGGCGGCGTGGCCGGCATGTTCACCGTGGGCCTCGGCCTGTTCGGTGCGGCCATCGTCGTCTTCGTCTATCAGGGTGACGCGCCGGGCGTCCTCGAAGGCTTCGGCTTCGGGGCGGCGCTGCTGGCGATGTTCATGCGAGTCGGCGGCGGCATCTTCACCAAGGCCGCCGACGTGGGCGCCGACCTGGTCGGCAAGGTCGAACAGGGCATCCCGGAGGACGATCCGCGTAACGCGGCGACGATCGCCGACAACGTGGGCGACAACGTCGGCGACTGCGCGGGTATGGCCGCCGACCTGTTCGAGTCGTACGCGGTCATGCTGGTCGCCAGCCTCATCCTGGGCAAGGTGGCCTTCGGCGAGCAGGGACTGATCTTCCCGCTGATCGTGCCCATGATCGGCGTGCTCACCGCGATCATCGGCATCTTCGTCACCCGGATGCGCGACGGCGACCGCAGCGGTATGGCCGCCATCAACCGCAGCTTCTTCATCTCCGCCGGGATCTCCGCGGTGCTGGTCGCGGCGGCGACGTTCTGGTACCTGCCCAGCACCTTCAGCGACCTGACCGGCTCGGCCGTGCAGTCCACCGCCAACCCGCGGCTCATCGCCATCGGCGCGGTGATCATCGGTCTGGTTCTGGCCGGCGCCATCCAGTTGCTGACCGGCTACTTCACCGAGACGACCAGGCGTCCGGTCCGCGAGATCGGCGAGAGCTCGGCCACCGGGCCGGCGACCGTCATCCTGGCGGGCATCAGCGTCGGCCTCGAGTCGGCCGTCTACTCGGCGCTGATCATCGCCGGCGCGGTCTACGGCGCGTTCCTGCTGGGCTTCGGGAACGTGACGATCGCGCTGTTCGCGGTGGCGCTGGCCGGCACCGGCCTGCTGACCACGGTCGGTGTCATCGTCTCGATGGACACCTTCGGGCCGGTATCCGACAACGCGCAGGGCATAGCCGAGATGTCCGGCGACGTCGAGGGTGAGGGCGCGCGCGTGCTCACCAGCCTCGACGCTGTCGGAAACACGACGAAGGCCATCACCAAGGGCATCGCGATCGCCACGGCGGTGCTCGCGGCGACCGCGCTGTTCGGCGCGTTCCGCACGGCCGTGGAGCTGGAGCTCGGCAAGGCGAGCCAGGCGGCCAAGGAGGCGCTCGGCGCGTTCTCCACCTTCAGCCTGAGCATCGACCAGCCCAACGTGCTCGTCGGCCTGGTCATCGGCGCGGCGGTCGTGTTCCTGTTCTCCGGGCTGGCGATCAGCGCGGTCGGGCGGGCCGCGATGCGCGTGGTCTTCGAGGTACGCGACCAGTTCCGCAACCACCCGGGCATCATGGACGGCACCGAGAAGCCCGAGTACGGCCGCGTCGTCGACATCTGCACCCGTGACTCGCTGCGCGAGCTGGCCACGCCCGGCCTGCTGGCGGTCATGACACCGATCGCGGTCGGGTTCGCCCTCGGGTACGCGCCGCTGGGCGCGTTCCTGGCCGGGGCCATCGCCTGCGGCACGCTCATGGCGGTCTTCCTGTCCAACTCGGGCGGTGCCTGGGACAACGCCAAGAAGCTGGTCGAGGACGGTCACCACGGCGGCAAGGGCTCCGAGGCCCACGAAGCCACGATCATCGGTGACACGGTCGGCGACCCGTTCAAGGACACGGCCGGACCGGCCATCAACCCGCTGATCAAGGTGATGAACCTGGTGGCGCTCCTGGTGGCGCCGGCAGTGGTCCTGTACGCGGGCAACCCGGCCCTGCGCATCGGGATCACGGTCGTGGCCGTGGGCGTGGTGGTCGGCGCCATCCTCGTCTCCAAGCGCCGCTCGGCCACCAGCGAGTCGGCCAGCAACGACAACAACCGGGAGCACCAACCGGTGGCTTCCTAGCGACCCCATCCGGACGCCCGCTCCTCCGAGGTCTGGGGGAGCGGGCGTTCCACGTCTCAAGAAACAACGTCCCCCAAGGGCTGCGGGTCTCAAGAAACCAGCGGTCCCAAGAAACGAAGAAGGATCGCGGGTCAGGTGCGGAACCCGCCGCCCCCGGTGGGAAACTGGGCGGATGGAAGACAAGCGGCCCAGCGGCGGCAAGGCGCTGGCCTACATTCTGCTGGCGATGCTGGCCATCCTCGCGGTGATCGTCGCGCTGGGTGTGTGGGCGACGAGAGGAACCTGAGCACGTGCGTACGTTGATCGTGCTCCGCCACGCCAAGGCCGCGCAGGTCCCCGGCCTGGAGGACAGCGAACGTCCGCTGACGCACCGGGGCGAGCGTGACGCGAAGCGGGCCGGTGATGAGGTGCGGGCTCTCGGGCTGGCGCCCGACCTGGTGCTGTGCTCCCCGTCCCTGCGTACGAAGCAGACCGCCGAGCTGGCCTTCCCCGAGGTGGCGGTCAGCTATGAGCGTGACGTCTACCAGGCCTACCCCGAGGAGCTGCTGGCGCTGGTCAAGCTGACCGATCCGGAGCTGGAGACGGTCGTGCTGTGCGGCCACAACCCGGGCGTGCACGAGCTGGCGATCGCGCTGGCCGGGGGCGACTACGGGTTCCGGCCGGGTTCGTTCGCGGTCATCCGTACCGAAGCGGACTGGGTGGACCTGTGGCCGGGCGAGGCGCAGCTGATCACCCGCTGGGACCCCAAGGAGGGAGAGGTCAGCGGGTGAGCACGCCGTCCTCGGCGTCCGCCGCCTCCACTTCGTCCCGGGAGATCCCGAGCAGGTAGAGGATCGAGTCGAGGTAGGGGGTGTTGACCGCGGTGTCCGCCGCCTCCCGGACGACCGGCTTGGCGTTGAAGGCGATCCCGAGCCCGGCCGCCGCGATCATGTCGAGGTCGTTGGCCCCGTCACCGATGGCCACCGTCTGGCTGATCGGCAGCCCCGCCTCGCGGGCGAACCGCTCCAGCGCGCGGGCCTTGCCCGGCCGGTCGACGATCTCGCCGACGACGCGGCCGGTGAGCTTGCCGTCGACGACCTCCAGCACGTTCGCCGCCGAGTAGTCGATGCCCAGGTCCTCGACCAGGCTGTCGGTGATCTGGGTGAAGCCGCCGCTGACGATGGCGAAGCGGTAGTCGAGCCGCTTGAGCGTGCGGACCAGCGTACGGGCGCCGGGGGTGAGCACGACCTGCTGCCGTACCTGCTCGAAGACCTCGGCCGGCAGCCCTTCGAGCAGCGCGACCCGGCGGCGCAGGGACTCGGCGAAGTCGAGCTCGCCGCGCATGGCCTCCTCGGTGACCCGGGCGACCTCTTCGAGGCAGCCCGCGTGGCCGGCCAGCAGCTCGATGACCTCGCCCTGGATGAGCGTCGAGTCGACGTCCATGACTACCAGCCGCTTGGCCCGCCGCGACAGACCGGTGCGCTGCACGGCCACGTCGACGTGCAGGGCGGCGGCCTCGGCGGCCAGCTCGACGCGGAGCGCGCTCGGGTCGGCGCCCGAGACCGACAGCTCGATGCAGGTGACCGGCCACTGGGCGAGGCGTTCGATGCGGTCGATGTTCGCGCCGGCGGCGGCGATGCGCCCGGCGATGCCCGCGATCGCGGCGGGCTGGAGCGTCGCGCCCAGCACGCTGACCGACAGGCGGCCGCGCCGGCGCTGCTCCTTGGTCTGGGAGCCGGTGGAGAGCTCCAGCTCCAGGCCGAGGTCCTCAGCCACCCGCTCGACGGCGGTCCACATGGCGCCGAGCGTGCTGCCCGTGCCGGTCGACGGACCGCCCGCGTAGGCGACGAGCACGCCGAGCGTGAGCCGCCCGCGGATGACGACCTGCTCGATGTCGGCCACGGTCACCGGGAAACCCGACAGAACTGAGAAGAGCCTCGAGGTGACGCCCGGTCGGTCCGGGCCGGTCAGGGTGATCAGGAGGGTGCGCTGGTCCACATTGAGCCAGGCTACTGGGCGTACCCTGACACATGAGCACGAGGGGCCACTATCGGCGCAGCAGCAAGTGGGTGTCACCGAACTCGTGCCACAGGTACCCCTCCCGCAACGCCGCCTCGTAGGCGCGGGCGAGCGGCTCCCGCTCGGCGATTGCCGTGAGCATCATCAGGTGGCTTGACCTGGGCTCATGCAGGCCGGTGAGCAGCCCGCTCACGGCCTTGACCCCGACGTCCGGCGTCACGATATGCCTG
The DNA here is from genome assembly GCF_040680095.1 of Nonomuraea sp. NPDC052129. NCBI lineage: Bacteria > Bacillati > Actinomycetota > Actinomycetes > Streptosporangiales > Streptosporangiaceae > Nonomuraea > Nonomuraea sp. NPDC052129. The sequence continues at coordinate 542,117 of NZ_JBFAVX010000003.1, forward strand.
GTCCAGCCCGCCGAGGCGGCCACCAGCCCGTCGTCGGCGACGGCCGTCTCCAGCGCGCGCACCACGGTGGTGCCGGCGGCCACCACCCGGCCTCCGTTCGCCGTGGTCAGGTTGACCAGGCGGGCCGTGGCCGCGGGCACCTCGTACCGCTCCGCGTAGGGCGGCTCGTCCTTCTCCGGCGAGGCGACCCCGGTGTGCAGAGTGATCGGCGCGATGCCGACGCCGCGCGCCACCAGAGCCGTGACCAGCTCGGCGGTGAACGGCCGGGCCGCGCTCGGCATCTCCGCGCTGCCCGGCACGGTGGCGAAGACGGTCTGGTAGGCGTCGAGCGGCCAGTCGCGCGACACGTAGGAGTAGCGGATCGGCACCCCGTGATCGCGCAGGTACGCCTCCACGTCACGATCGAGCCTGGCTCGCCACAGGCGCGGCGTCTCGCGTTCGATGAGCCGCAGCGTCGCCCGTCCCGGCAGCGGCAGCCACTCGCCCGGCTCGCCGCCGCCGTACGGCTCGGAGGACTTCGAGGTACGGCGGCGCAGCTCGACCAGCCAGGTGCCGTCCTCGCGCGCGGTGGAGAAGTGCACGGCGAGCCGGTCGAGCCTGATGGCGGCGGGCAGCGTCGCCGAGTTGTTGACCACGATCAGGTCGCCGGGGCCGAGCAGCCCCGGCAGGTCGGTGAAGCGGCGGTGCTCCGGCGGGAGATGGCCGCGCGAGACCAGCAGTCGCACCGAGTCGCGGGTCAGTCCTCGGGCCTCGGGTGGTTCGTGCGCCGACAGGGTGTCCGGCAGCGCGAAGTCGAGCGCGGCGGTCATTGCAGGCTCACCCGGCCGCTGGCCGGACGGGCCCTGACCAGGTCGTACAGTGCCGCGGCCACCTTGGCGGGATCCGCCGCGCCGGCCGCCTCCTCCGCGCCGACGGCGTCGGCCAGCATGCGGGTGTTCATCTCGCCGGGGTCGGCCCACCAGACGGCCAAATCGGGTTCCTCAGCCGACAGGACGTTGGACAGCTGCTCCAGGGCGGCCTTGGAGGCGCCGTAGCCGCCCCAGCCCTCGTAGGCGCCGGTGGCGGCGTCGGAGGTGATGTTCACGATCGCGCCGCGCGTGGCGCGCAGCGCGGGCAGCGTCGCCTGGATGAGGGCCAGGGGCGCGATCACGTTGGTCTCCAGCAGGGCCCTGAACTCATCCCTCGGGTACACCGACAGCGGGGGCAGCGGGGTCACGCCCAGCCCGCTCGCGTTGTTGACCAGCAGGTCCAGCTGGGGTACGGCCCGCGCGAGCCGTTCGACATGTGCCGGGTCGCTCACATCACCGGCGATGGCGGTGGCGCCCAGTTCGGCCGCGACCCGCTCCAGGTCCGCCGCGCCGCGGGCGGTGAGCAGGAGCTCCCATCCGGCGCCGGCGAGTGTCGTCGCCAGGGCCAGGCCGAGGCCGCGGGAGGCACCGGTGATCAGTGCGGTGTTCGTCATGGCTTGACGGTAGGAGCGCGGAACCGGCCGTACATCGGGCTGAGGGGCCGCCTCCGCCTGGGCATATGGACCTAGGACCAATGGCGCCTGGGCATGACGGCCCAGGACCATAGAGTGGGTGCCGTGGCCTCCGACAGGGACGAGATCATGCAGGCGGTGAGCACCGCCGTGCTCGCGGTGACCCGGCACCTTTCGGTGCGCGAGGTGCTGCAGGTCATCGTCCGCTCGGCCCAGCGGCTGCTCGACGCCCGCTACGCCGCGCTCGGCGTGCCGGACGAGGACGGCTCGTTCGCCGAGTTCGTCGCCGAGGGCCTCACCGACAAGCAGTGGGACGCGATCGGCCCGCTGCCCAGGCAGCATGGCATGCTCGGCGCGATGCTCCGCGACGGGGCTCCGGTACGCCTGCCCGACCTGCGCGAGGACCCCAGGTTCGAGTGGTGGCCCAAGGCGCACCCGGTGATGAAGGACTTCCTCGGCGCCCCGATCCGCGACGGCGAGGAGGTGCTCGGCATCATCTTCCTGGCCAACAAGCGCTCGCCCGACGGGTTCACGGAGGCGGACCAGGACCTGCTCACGCTGTTCGCCGCGCACGCCGCCATCGCGCTGACCAACGCCAGGCTGTACGAGCGGGGTCGCGAGCTGGCCATGCTCGAAGAGCGCAACCGGATGGCCCGCGAGCTGCACGACGCCGTCACCCAGAAGCTGTTCTCGCTCAGGCTGACCGCGCAGTCCGCCGCCGTCCTGCTGCCCAACGCCCCCGACCAGGCGGCCGCCGAGCTCGAACGCGTGCAGCGCCTGGCGGGCGAGGCGCTGGCCGAGCTCCGGGCGGTGATCGTCGAGCTGCGCCCGGCCGAGCTCGACCGGCACGGGCTGGCGGAGACGCTGGGCAAGCACGTACGCCTGCTCGACCGGCTCCATCCCGCGCACGTCACGTTCGAGGGCGGCGAGCTGCCGCCGCTCGACTCGGCGGTGGAGGTGGCCGTCCTGCGGGTCGCGCAGGAGGCGCTGCACAACGCGCTCAGGCACTCCGACGCCGGCCACGTCGAGGTGCGGCTGGTCGACGAGGGCGGCAAGCTGGTGCTGACCGTACGCGACGACGGCAAGGGCTTCGAGCAGGTCGAGTCGCGCGGCCTGGGCCTGGTGTCGATGAGGGACAGGGCGGAGTCCGTGGGCGGCGTCATGACCGTCGCCTCGGCCCGCGACGAGGGGACGACGGTCCGCGTGGAGGTGGGCGTGTGATCCGGGTGCTGATCGCCGACGATCACCCAGTGGTACGGCAGGGCCTGCGGACCTTCCTCGACCTCCAGGAGGACATCACGGTCGTCGGCGAGGCGGCCGACGGGGCCCAGGCCGTCGAGCTGGCCGGCGAGCTCGCTCCCGACGTGCTGCTGCTCGATCTGAAGATGCCGGTGCTCGACGGGCTCGGCGCGCTGGCCCGGCTCTCGGGGGCGCTCCCCAGGGTGATCGTGCTGACCTCCGTGAGCGACCGGTCCGATGTTGGCCCCGCGATGCGGGCGGGTGCCTCCGGGTTCCTCTACAAGGACGTGGATCCGAACGCGCTTGTGCAGGCGGTGCGGGCCGTACATGGGGGGCAGGTGCTGCTCGCCCCCGAGGCGGCGGAGGCGATGCTGGCCGGCGCCAACGGCTCACCGCCGGCGCTGGGGCCGGTGCCGCTGACCGAACGGGAGCGCGAGGTGCTGGCACTGATCGCGGCCGGCCACTCCAACCGGGAGATCGCCAGGAGCCTGTCGGTCGCCGAGAAGACGGTCAAGACGCATGTGTCCAACGTGCTGATGAAGCTCGGCGTCCAGGACCGCACCCAGGCCGCCCTGTACGCCGTCCGCCACGGGTTAGCTTGACCTCGCGATGTGGATGGCCAGCTGAGTGCGGTCGCGTAGCCGTAGTTTGCGCAGGATGCTGGAGATGTGGTTCTTCACCGTGCCCTCGGTGATGAACAGTCGCCTGGCGATCTCCCGGTTGGTCGCGCCATCGCCGACCAGGACGGCCACCTCGTGCTCGCGTTCGGAGAGCTGGTCGGCGAGGTCCGGCGTGGCGGGGGCGCTGCGCAGCTCGGCGACCACCCGCTCGGCGGCGACCCCGCCCAGCACGGTCTCGCCCCTGGCCGCCTTGCGGATGGCCGCAACCAGCTCGTCCGGCGGGGTGTCCTTGAGCAGGTAGCCGCGGGCGCCGGCGCGCAGGCCGCCGAAGATGTAGTCGTCGTCGTCGAACGTGGTCAGGATGATCGCGGGGATGTCCAGGCGGGCGACCAGCTCGATCCCGTCCATCCTCGGCATCCGCGCGTCCACCAGCGCCACGTCGGGCCTGGCCGAGGGGAGCAGGTCGAGCGCGGCCAGCCCGTCCGCGGCCTCGCCCACGACCTCGATGCCCTCCTCCAGCTCCAGGAGCTTGCGCAGGCCCTGGCGCATCAGCACCTGATCGTCCACGATCAGCACCCGGACGATCACAGGCCCGCTCCCGTTCCGGCCGGCAGGTTGACCCGTAACGTGAATCCGCCCTCCGCGCGGCTCCCCGCGTGCAGCGAGCCGCCGAGCGCGGTGACCCGCTGGCGCAGCCCGGCCAGGCCGTGCCCGCCGCCGAGCTGCTCGTCCGCCGCGCCGCGCCCGTCGTCGGTGACGGCCAGCTCGACGTGGCCGTCCGAGGCGCCGAGCACGACCTCCACGCGCCGCGCCCCAGAATGGCGCGCCGCATTGGTCAGCCCCTCTTGCAACGCCCGGTACATGACCAGCTCGGCCTCCTCAGCAAGCGTCGGCCCCGCGCCCTCCGCCTGGAAGGTGACGTCGAGTCCGGTGCCCTCGAACGACCTCGCCAGCTCGGCCAGCGCGGTGGCGCCCGCCTTGCCCTCCAGCGCCAGTGGCTTGAGCGCCCGCACCCAGCGTCTGGTGTCGGCCAGGGCCTCCACGGTGAGCTGCTGGGCCTGCCGCACCTCGGCCCACGCCTCGTCGGGGCGGGCCGAGCGGTAGCGCTGGGCGTTCTCCAGGCCGAGGTTGATCACTGTGAGGTAGTGGCCGACGGAGTCGTGCATCTCGCGCGACATGCGAGCCCGCTCCTCGGCCACCGTGAGCTCGCCCACCCTGGCCGCGTACCGCCGCAGCTTGGCGTGGGCGTCGGTCAGCTCGGCCAGCAGCCGTTCGTTGTCGGCCGCGCGCTGCCTGGCGCCCAGCAGTACGCGGGTGGCGATCAGCGCCCACACCGTGAACACGGCCATCACGCTCGTCTCGGCGAGCGACCACCAGGCATCTCGCCCAATCATCAGATTCGCGGCCAGGGTGTAGGCCACCGCGACCGCGCTGAAGCACACGCCGCCGCCGAACCCGAACACGGAGACGATGTGTGTGAGCACCACCACCACCAAGGGGATGGTCGTGATCGCGCCTCCGGCGGTCATCCCACCCAGCGCGGCCAGCACGAATAGGAGGCTGACCGCTCTACGGGGCCATGAGGCCGCGCGATTCCACCGCAGCAACGGCCATATGCCCAGCATCGCCAGGGGAGGCACGCAGAAAGGCCACGAGCTGTGGTCACCGGCCGTCACCTGGAGCGCGCCCCAGAGAAGTATCAGGTCCGAGCCGCCGAAAAGGGCGCTCAGAATGTAGGGGGCCCGTTCATCGGTGCCATGTGTCCAACGATCACTTCCGGCCACGCTTCCACGCTAACAGCGGGGACGGCGAAGCCCTCGGGATGAGCGGCCGAACATGACCTGCGACACATACGAAGACAGGCCGTGATCGATCTCGCGCATGATTCGCCCGGCTCCGCCGATCTCTACGTTCGGCCATATGGACAACGCATTCGTCAAGGCCGCGACGGCCGGGAAACGCATGACCCATCCGCTTCTCGCGGTCCTCCTGGCGCAATTGATCTACGCCGGGGGAGTCCTCATCGGCGCGGTACTCTTACTGCCCATCAACCGGCTCTTCCCCAGTTCACAGTCGGGTCCGTTTCTCGCGGTCGCGACGTTCCTGCAAGTCGTGATCCAGCACGCGCCGGTCTTCGCGCTGCTGTGGCTCTGGACGCGCTACTACGAGAAGCGCTCGTTCGTCTCGCTCGGCTTCATGTGGAGCCGCGGCGCCTGGCGGCAGCACCTGCTCGGCTTCGGTCTGGGCAACGCCTTCATCGCGGGCTGGCTGGCCCTGCAGTACGCCATCGGCAACTTGGAAGTGGACGGATCGCGGTGGAACGCCGCCCTCCTCTACCTCCTGCCCACGTACTACCTGTCCAGGGTCATCATGATCTCCATCGAGGAGATCCTCTACCGGGGCTGGATCCTGCAGAGCGCCGGGGCGCGGTGGGGCGTGCCCGCGGGTATCGCCGTGTCGTCCGCCGCGTTCGCGCTCTTCCACTTCGTCGGGCCGCTGATGCTGATCGCGCCGCTGCACACCTTCCACTGGGTGCTCGCGACCAACCTGGTGCTCTGGTCGGTGCTGGCGGCGCTGCTCACACTGACTGGGCGCAGTCTGTGGGCGGCCATGGCGTTCCACGCGACCCCGCTCTGGCTGGGCACCAGCGTCTTCGCGGTGACCACGCAGGGTCAGCGGCCGCCGAGCATGACCGTGCTCCTGCTGAGCCAGCCGAAGGCGAGCCCGCTGACCGGTGAGGGGGCTCTGGCCGGACCCTTCACCGGCCTGCCGACCACGCTCCTGCTGGCCGTCCTGTGCGCGGGCGCTCTCGCGGCCTACCTCAAGAGGTCCCGCGCGAGGGAGCTCACGGCCGCTGCGGCCTGACCGTCACGAAAACCTGCCTGCGGCCTGATCGTTGCGCAACTCGCGTGCGGCTAGGGCCTGACCGGTTCGAAGATGGAGTGGTGCGCGGCTACGAGGGCGCGGCGTACCGCGCGGTCGAGCTCCCGCAGGGCCTCGCCGCTCGCCGCGATCTGGCCCGAGGTGAGCCCCCTCTCATCGGCCACCCGCAGCACCGCGTCCAGCCGCGTGGCCAGGGCGGAGACGCGGTGTGCCCGTCCCGGATAGCCGGGGGCCAGTTCGCCGCCGGGCCCTCCCAGCCGGTCGGGCCGCTCCGGTGCGGGTCCGTCGACCGAGGTCAGCGCGTCTGTCGCCGACCGCATCGCGATCGACAGCTCTCGCTCCGCCTCGGCCACTGAAGGCAGGTCCACGCGCACGGGCCCAGAGGGGTGTACGGCCAGGCGTACCCCTACATAGGACGACCCGCGCAGGTCGGGCGAGGGCACCAGCCCGACGCAGCGGTCGGAGAGCACCGCGATGACCGCCTGACCGGCCTCCACGGCGGCCGCGTTGAAAGCGGGCGGTCCGGAGAGCCCGAGCGGGTCGCCGGGGGCGGGCAGCGCGAGCCGGAGCTCGGTCAGCCCGTCGGAGCGAAGCCCGGCGAGGTAGGCACGCAACGGCACATCGCCCGCGACGGGATCCACGGCAGGGCTCTCGGCTGGGGGGCCGGGCGTCTCGGCGGCGCCCACGACGGTGGGACCGGCGGCGGTTTCGACCCGGTCCACGGCCTCGTCGAGACCGACGTGACCGGCGAGCCAGGCGTTGCCCCAGGCGACCAGCGGAGGAGAGACAGGTGATTCAGGAGGCACCGGTCCACGATATGCGCTCGCCCTGCAATAGGTTTGTCCCGAGCGTTACTCCTAAAGGAGGGATACGGGGATGGGTGGTCAGGTGCTGCGGCTCCAGGACGTCGCCGTCCGGCGCGACGGAGCAGCCCTGTTGCGCGGCATCGACTGGACGGTCAACGAGGACGAGCGCTGGGTCGTCATCGGGCCGAACGGAGCAGGCAAAACGACCTTGTTGCAGGTCGCGGCGACGCTGCTCTATCCGAGCGAGGGGATCGTGGAGGTGCTCGGCGAGCGCCTGGGTCAGGCCGACGTCTTCGACCTGCGACCCCGCATCGGCCTGGCGAGCGCCGCGCTGGCCGAGCGCATTCCGCCGGAGGAGAAGGTCATCGACCTGGTCCTGACGGCGTCCTACGCGATCATGGGCCGCTGGACCGAGGAATACGACTCCAACGATGTCACCAGGGCCGTCGAGCTGATCGACATGATGGGTGCCGCGCATCTGATCAGGCGCAGGTTCGGCACTCTGTCCGAGGGTGAGCGTAAACGGGTGCAGATCGCCCGTGCGCTGATGCCCGACCCCGAGATGCTGCTGCTGGACGAGCCGGCGGCCGGGCTCGACCTGGGCGGCCGGGAGGACCTGGTACGCCGGCTGTCGGTGCTCGCCAACGACCTCCGCTCACCCACGCTGGTGCTGGTCACGCACCACGTGGAGGAGGTGCCCAACGGGTTCACCCACGGGCTGCTGCTCAAGCACGGCTCGGTCGTGGCCCAGGGGCCGCTGGAGCATGTGATGACGGCCGACAACCTGTCGCAGACGTTCGGGGTGCCGCTGACGCTCGACCGCAGCGCCGAAGGACGCTGGTACGCCCGCGCGCAATAGATCGCGTCAATCCGCTGAACGCCCATTAGCATTTACCAAGGCGATCCCCTCGGCCTCGGAGCGTTGGCATGTCCACGGAGCAGCTCATCGTCGCCATCGTCGTCGTCGCCGCGGTGGGGTTCGGGGTGACGCGGACGGTCCGCATCATCCCCCAGGCGACCGCGGCGATCATCGAGCGGCTCGGCCGCTATCACCGCACGCTGAAACCGGGGCTCAACCTGGTGGTGCCGTTCGTCGACCGGATCAAGGATCTGATCGACCTCCGCGAGCAGGTCGTCTCGTTCCCGCCACAGCCGGTGATCACCTCCGACAACCTGGTGGTCTCGATCGACACCGTCATCTACTTCCAGGTGACCAATCCGAAGGCGGCCACGTACGAGATCGCGAACTTCCTGGTCGGCGTCGAGCAGCTGACCGTCACCACACTGCGTAACGTGGTCGGCGGCATGGACCTGGAGAGCACGCTGACCTCCCGCGAGGAGATCAACACCGAGCTGCGCGGCGTGCTCGACGAGGCGACCGGCAAGTGGGGCATCCGGGTCAACCGGGTCGAGCTCAAGGCCATCGACCCGCCCTCCTCCATCCAGGACTCGATGGAGAAGCAGATGCGCGCCGACCGCGACAAGCGGGCCGCGGTGCTGGCCGCGGAGGGGCAGCGGCAGGCGGCCATCCTGACGGCCGAGGGCGAGCAGCAGGCGGCGGTCCTGCGCGCCCGTGGCGAGGCGGAGGCGGCCGTGCTGCGCGCCCAGGCGGAGGCCGAGGCGCAGGCCATGCGAGCCAAGGGGCAGGCCGACGCGATCGGGATGGTGTTCAAGGCCATCCACGAGGGGAAACCGGACCAGCGGCTGCTCGCCTATCAGTACCTGCAGATGCTCCCGGAGATCGCCAAGGGTGACGCCAACAAGATCTGGATCGTCCCGTCGGAGATGGGCCGGGCGCTGGAGAATCTGGGCGGTCTCTTCTCGCCGCCCAAGGACGACCCCGACAGGTAGCCGGGAACGGGGCCGCCTCTAAGCTCTGTCGGATGACAGTGTGGGAGGCCGTCGCGGTGTTCGCGGCCGGGGTCGCGGCCGGGGCCATCAACGCAGTGGTGGGGTCGGGCTCGCTGATCACCTTTCCCACGCTCGTGGCCGTCGGCATCGACCCGGTCGTGGCGAACGTCTCCAACAACATCGGCCTGGTGCCCGGCTCCTTCACCGGCGCGTACGGCTACCGCGCCGAGCTCGCCGGGCAGCGCGAGCGGCTGCTGCGCCTCGGCCCCGCCTCGGCGATCGGCTCGCTGATCGGCGGGATCCTGCTGCTGTTCCTCGACCCGAGGGTCTTCCAGGTCGTGGTCCCAGTGTTGATCGGGCTGGCCTGCGTACTGGTCGTGGTGCAGCCCAAGCTCAACGGCTGGCTGTCGGCCCGGCGTAAGAACGACGATCCCCACGGCGGGCTGCTGCTCTGGCTGGGCGTGCTGGGGGCGGGGATCTACGGCGGCTACTTCGGCGCGGCCCAGGGCGTGCTGCTGATCGGGCTGCTCGGCAGCTTCCTGACCGAACCCCTGCAGCGGGTGAACGCGGCCAAGAACGTGCTCTCCCTGATCGTCAACGGCACCGCGGCCGTGCTGTTCGTCTTCATCGCCCACGTGGATTGGTGGGCGGTGCTGGCGGTGGCGCTGGGGGCCACGGTGGGTGGGTTCGTCGGAGCCAAGGTCGGTCGCCGCATCCCGGCTCCGGTGCTGCGGGGCATCATCGTGTGTGTGGGGATTGTGGCGATTATCAAACTAGTGTACGGATAAATACCGGGCATTCTGGGTATAAATCCGTACATGAAGGGTGATCGGGTGGAGATCGTCATCGACGCGGGCGACTCATCCCCGCGCACCTACGAGATCGCCGCCACCCGTGCGGGCCGCCGTGTTGAGGTGGCCACGCGGCGGGGGCTGGTCGAGGTCAGTGAGGTGACCAGGAGCGGCACCGCGGTACGTACGGCGCGGTTCATGTCCAGCCGCATCCTGGCCCTGGTGGAACATCCGGCCGACGAGAGCTGAGTCAGCGGAAGTCGGCCGCGTGGTCGGTGGCCCACTGACGGAAGGTCAGCGCGGGGCGGCCGAGGAGCTTCGGGACCGTGTCCGTGATCCGCTCCGGCGTGTCCACGAACGCGCCCCAGCCCGCGAGCGCGCCGTCCACGAACCGGGTATCGCCCCAGGCGGCCAGCAGTTGCTCGCGGGCGACGTCCAGCGGCAGCTCCGCCCACCGGACCTCCCGCCCGACCGCCTCGCCGATGATCCGCGCCTGCTCGGCCTGTGACAGCTGCTCGGGCCCGCTGAGGACGTACTTGCCCCCGCCGTGCCCGGCCGAGGTGAGCACGTGCACAGCCACCGCCGCGATGTCCTTCTCGTGGATCAACGACCTGCGCGCCTCCCCGTACGGCCAGCGCACCACGCCCTGCCTGACCTGGTCGGCCCAGCCGAGCGTGTTGGCCGCGAAACCGACGGGCCGCAGGAACGTCCAGCTCAGGCCGGTGTGCCTGATCAGCCGTTCCACCTCCTGGTGGAACAGCGTCGGCGATTCACCATCGGCCAGATCCTCGACGTCGGCCGACAGGTAGACGACGCGGCGCGCGTGGGCGGCGATGACCTCCACCACGTCTCGGGCGGTCTCGGCGGCGAAGCCGGGCCAGATCAGGAAGACGGATTCGACGTCCTTCAGCGCCGGTTCCAGGGTCTCGGGGACGGACAGGTCGCCCTTGACCGCCTCGACCCCTTCCGGGAGTTTCGCCCGGTCCGGGTCGCGGACCAGGGCGCGGACCTGAAGGCCCGCCCCGGCCAGTTGGGGGACCACGTGCTTGCCTACGTTGCCGGTCGCGCCGGTCACCAGAATTCTGCTCATGGACGGACCGTAAAACTTCAACCAATGTTCAGGTCAAGCGGTGTCCAGGCCATGCTCGGCGGTACGTAGAGCTGTTCAGGTCATGCTCGGTCGTACCTGGAGCGTGCCGTCGCTGCGGATCCGGGTCTCGAACGTCGGCGCGGGCGCGGTCGCCGGACCGTGCTTGACCGAGCCGTCCACCAGCCGGAACGTGCTGCCGTGCCAGGGGCAGACCACGCACGCCTCGCCGTTCTCCACGATGAGCCGGCCCTGGTGGAGTGGGCCCGCGAGGTGGGAGCACCGGTCGGCGAGCACGGTGACGCCGGAGGTGTGACGCAGCACGAAGAGCTGGATGTAGCCGAGCCGCCGCGACACGGGGCGACCCTGAGGCAGGTCGTTGACCAGGCAAAGGTCATGCCAGCCCAGCGGTACGAGATGGGTGACCTGGGGCGCGTGGTTGGCGCCCGCCGCCTGCCGGTAGGCCAGATTCCCGCCCAGGTAGGCGCCGAGACCGCCGACGCTCAGACCGGCGATGGTCAGCATCTTGCCGGCGCGCTCGTTCCCGCGCAGCCGGGCCAGGAGCGAGGCGGAGAAGAACCCCAGCGCGGTCACGTTCGACAGCATGTGGACGAACCCGACACGCTGCTGCTCGCGATGGAGAGACGACCAGTCGGTCAGGCCGGCGGCCGCGGTGGGCAGCGCGCTGCCGAGGCCCGTGGCCAGCAGCAGTCGCGCGGCCCGGGGATCGGTGCTGGTCCAGTCGAGCACCGCGGTGGACATCCAGCAGCCCAGGCTGAAGGAGGCGAGCGGCGGGTGCAGCGGTTTGCCCGTGGGCACGCCGTGCAGCCAGTCGCGCAGCCGTCCCGGCCGGATCCCCTTGCGTACGGCCTTGGCCAGCACTCGGATCGGCTCGTCCATGGCTTTGGACCTTTCGAGCCGGTCGGCCAGGTCGACCGGGCCCACAAAACGCCGCGACTGCCGCCTTCTCGCTCGTACTTTCTCTTTCACGACAAGTCCCCTACCCCGGCCATAAGGGCATCACTCGGACAGGTGCCCCCTGGCGATGGAGAGCTCGACCAGCTCGAGCGCGTACGCCCCGAGCGACGGCGAGCCGTCCTCGATGAGCCGTACCTTCTCCTTGACCTGCGCGGCCGTCACCTTGAACAGTGGCCAGGTGCCGCCCTCGGTGTGGTGGTTGGCCAGGATCGGCGCGAAGCGGTCGAGCGCTCGGGCGAACTTCGCCTCCGGCGTCTGCCTGGCCTCGAACTCGTCCCAGAGCGTCCGCATCGCCGCCCCCTGCTCGCCCGGGAGCAGCGCGAAGATGCGGTCCGCGGCGGCCCGCTCCGCTTCGGGCTGGGCGGCCACCGCGGCCGCGTCATAGACGAAGGTGTCACCGGCGTCGATCTCGACCAGGTCGTGCACGAGCAGCATGGACACCACCCGCTGAATGTCGGTGTCGGGTGGCGAGTGCTCGGCTAGGACCATGGCCAGCATGCCTACGTACCAGGAGTGCTCTGCGTCGTTCTCTCGCCGTGAGCCGTCCATGAGATGGTTGCGGCGGATGATCCGCTTCAACTTGTCGATCTCGACGGCGAAGGCGATCTGGGCGGTCAGGCGGTCCTCTTCTGGTGCGATAGTCACGCGCGACACCTTAATGTGCGGTGATCACCCCGGTTGGCAAAATCGTCACCGGAACCCCATTGAACACGGCATTTCCCGACGGAACATCGATTGTCGACTCATCGGTCAGTATGTTCGCGCTAACCCCGGCGTGTTCAGCGGCGATCAGCTGAGCGCTGCCCGCGTGTCCCCAGCCGTGGGGCAGGCTGACCACGCCCGGCATGATCGTGTCGGTGGGTTCGAGCGGCACTCTGAGTTCTCCCGTGGCCGAGCGGACCAGGGCCTCCCCGTCCAGCCCGAGCCTGGCCACGTCGGCCGGGTTGATCTGGAGCGTGCAGGTGTTGCTGCCGCCGACCAGCGGGCCCACGTTGTGCAGCCAGCTGTTGTTGGAGCGCAGGTGGCGCCGGCCGATCAGGACGATGTCCGGCGGCTCCTGCTCCAGCCCGCCGCGCAGCCGCTCGACGTCCTCGATGAGCTGCGGCGGCGCGAGTTCGATCACTCCGGAGGTGGTCCTCAGCACCTCGCCCAGCCGGGGCTCCAGCGGCCCGAGATCCAGCCCGTGCGGGTTGTCGAGCAGCTTGCGCAGCGACAGGTCGCCCTTGCCCGCCCACTCTCCGTACGGGCCCAGCTTGAGCATCAGGTCGAGCCGTCGCTCGGCCCCGCAATCGCCTTCGAGCGCGGCCCGCAGCTCGGCCACGTCGCGCCCCTCCACCCCCGAGCCCGGCAGGTCGACCGCCTTGCGCAGCATCTGGTCGAGGACGAACTCGTCCAGATCGCCCTCCAAGCCGGAGGCGATCATGGTCAGCCGGGCCAGGATCTGCGCCTCCGACGGCTGCCCGTCCAGCGGCAGCGACGGCGGCGAGTAGCGGGCGTAGTTGCGCACCGCGAAGTTGAGCAGGGCGAAGTCGTAGTGCCCCGACTGGAGGGCCCGCGGCGGCGGCAGGATGACGTTCGCGTGCTTGGTGGTCTCGTTCAGGTAGGGGTCGACGCTGACCATGAAGTCGAGCCGCCCGAAGGCCGAATCGAGCCGGGTGCCGTGCGGCGCGGAGAGCACCGGATTGCCGGCCACGGTGAGGAGGAACCGGATCTGCCCGTCGCCGGGCGTCTCGATCTCGTCGGCGAGCGTGGCGACCGGCAACTCGCCGTTGGCCTCGGGCAGGCCCCTGACCCGGCTCTTCCACCGGCCCACGGTGTAGGGGCGGCGGGCCAGGCCGAACTCGGTGGCGGGTTTGGCGAACATGGCGCCGCCGGGCCGGTCGAGGTTGCCGGTGAGCACGTTGAGCACGTCCACCAGCCACTGGGCCAGCGTGCCGAACTCGGCCGTACACGTGCCGATCCTGGCGTAGACGGCCGCCGTCCTGGCCGCCGCCAGCTCCCTGGCCAGCCGGACGATCACCTCGGCGGGCACGCCGGTGCGGCGGGAAACCACCTCGGGCGGGAAGTGCTTGGCCGCTTCGCGTAACTCCTCCAGGCCGTTGACCTCGTGGGACAGCGTGGTCAGGTCCTCGGCGAAGAGCGTGTGCGTGATCCCGAAGAGCAGGTAGGCGTCGGTGCCCGGACGTACGAACACGTGCTCGTCGGCCAGTCCGGCGGTCCGGGTGCGGCGGGGATCGACCACGACGAGCCGGCCGCCGCGGGCGCGCAGCGCCTTGAGCCGGCCGGGGAAGTCGGGCGCGGTGCACAGCGAGCCGTTCGACTCCAGCGGGTTGGCGCCCAGCATGAGCAGGTAGTCGGTCCGGTCGAGGTCCGGCACCGGGACGGCGAGCGGATGGCCGAACATCAGCCCGCTGGCGACGTGCTTGGGCATCTGGTCGGCGGTGCTGGCCGAGAAGATGTTGCGGGTGCCGAGGGACTTGAGCAGCGGCGTGCCGTAGAGCTGGCCCGCCATGTTGTGCACGTTGGGGTTGCCGAGATAGACGCCGACCGACTGGCGGCCGTGCCGCTCCGTGACCTGGTCGAGGCCCTGCTTGACGGCGGCGAACGCCTCGTCCCAGCCGACCTCGCGCCAGAGCTCGCCCTCCCTGATCAGCGGCTTGCGCAGCCGGTCGGGGTCCTCGTCCAGGCGGCCCAGGCTGGCGCCCTTGGGGCAGATGAAGCCCTTGCTGAACGGGTCCTCCTTGTCGCCCCGCACGCTCGTCACGTGCCCGCCCTCGTCGAGGGTGAGCGTCAGGCCGCACACGGCCTCGCACAGGGGACAGGTCCGGTGAACGGTCGACGTCATCACGGCTCCTGAGTTCGTCGGTGGAACTCATCTTTGCTCGTACGACACATATGGGGAAGCCCCGGAGCCCCCGCGGTCTCCGGGGCTTGCACTGGGGAGCGTTCGGCCCAGGCCCGAGCCGCCACTCCCCAGGTCATGGGCAGGCCGTCAGCCGACCTGCGGCAGGGCGAACGGCCTGGCCAGATCAGGGGGCTCCTCGAGGTCGGTCCTCAGAGAGGCCCAGGCGCGGCCGTAGAGCCGGTCGAGTCCGGGGGAGACGGCACCGGGCAGCTCCTCACGCCGGACGATCTCCACGATCAGCAGGTGGGCCCATTTGCGGTGCCGGTAGACGTTGGCGCTCCTGGCCCAGCACGCCGCCGCGATCTCCTCGGCGTACGCCTCGAACTCCGCGGCGGAGATGCCCGCCCTGGTCATCACCAGGGCCTTCTCACCTGTACGTGTGGGCGTGATCCACAACACCAGCGGGATCCGGCCCGCGCGGGTGTGCATGGTGGTCTCCAGGCAGGTCTTCTGCAGCCGGTGCCTGGACGCCACGCACCAGAAGTGCGCCATCACCCAGTTGCGACCGGTCCTGGTCACCGCGGGCGCGGAGATCGCGCTGGTCAGCATGATGAACGGCCACCACCGGCCCTGCTGGGTGGCGCCCAGGAGAGTCAACACGAACAGGCTGAGCGCCCCGATCAGCAGCAACTCAGTACGAATCCGCCAGAGCCTGGCCGGCAGGCCGGTACGGGTGGGCGGCAGGTCCTCGTTGGCGGGGTAGATCTGGTTGCGCGGGTTCCTCGACATCTCAGGACACCTCCTCGGCGATTCGGGAGGGGATCGTGAGCTGGTCGAATCGGGGGTCGCGGTAGCGACGAGCGCCGAATCCGATCTTGGCGACGGTCCAGCCGCGCCGGTAGGCGAACTCATCCGGCTCCATGCAGATCTCTCGATCCGCCCATGCCATGAGTTCCCGGATCCGGGTCTTGATTCGGCTGAGTCCCTTGGTACCTTGTGAGTACATGGAACACCTCTTTCGCGGCATTACTCGAGGTGGGTTCTTTCGCCGGATCGCAGGCTGATGACCGGTGGCGCCGCAGGGTGGCAGCCCTTTTGAGCGGCTAATAGGTGGTCAGCCTGGGTCCGGCTTCTTGGTGTTTCTGCGCGCTCGAATGAGCGACATGCGCTGTGGTCGGTCAGATGCGTGCGGGGTCCTTCCGGCAAGCGGCCTCCCTGGGGCAGAGATTCAAATCCGGGACGGCGACGTTGCCGGAGGTGCGGCCCGCGTGGCCGCCAGCGATGAAGAGCGGTAGGCCCGGTGTGGTAGGCCGTGTCGTCATCTCGGCCCCCCATCCGTCGGTTACCTTCCAGGGCTCGATCGTCTCTCCCGGATGGGCCTGGTGCAATACATTCAGCAAGAGAAGATTTAGTTTTCTTGGTCCTTGCTTGATGTTTGCCCTGAATCTGTAGATGCAACTTGCACGCTAACTGTCAGACGCTCCTGGGAAGAAGCTGGGTCAGCGGGACTGTCTGCTGCCGTCCGTTCCGGGTTAAGCCCCCTCTTGCCCCTTAAGCTCACTCCGTGAAACCCTTAGGGCAAGCCTCAGTGGCAGTGCTCGTGCAAGTTGCAGTGTAAGATTGACCGAACGGCTAAGCGGCCTTTCACCGTTACACCTTCACCTTCATTCCCGACGAGGAGAGTGGACGGTGCCATCGCAGCAGGGCAGTCCGACTGTTCGCAGGCTCAGGCTCGGTCAGGAGCTGCGCCTCCTCCGCGAGCGAAAGAAGCTGACGGGGGCCAGAGCGGCCGGCGATCTGGGCTGGAGTCCCAGCAAGATCAGCCGGATCGAAGCCGCCAAGACCATGCCAAGTGCCGAGGACATCAAGGCATTGGCAGAGCTCTACAAGATCGACAGTGAGAAACGTGACGAACTCTTCGCCCTGCTGAGGGATGCGGATCAGCGTGGGTGGTGGGAAGATTACGAAGACGCCCTCCCGGAGGAATACACAAGATTCCTCGGGCTGGAAGCGGAGGCGACATTCCAGCGCAACTGGGAACCCCAGATCGTGCCTGGTCTCCTCCAGACTGAGGACTACGCACGGGAGGTCGTCCTTTCCGTCCGTGGCATCTCACGGATCACGCACAGCGGTGTCCGGAGCCGGGTCGAGGCACGCCTGGATCGGCAGCAGCGGGTGTTGCATCGCCCACAGCCGTCCCAGCTACGCTTTGTGCTCGACGAGCCGGCGCTGATGCGTCGTTTCGGTGAGCCCTCGGTCATGCGTGCGCAGATGGAGCATCTCCTGGAGATGTCGCTGTTGCCGCACGTCAGCGTGCAGGTGTTGGCGACGGAAGCACTACACCCCGTCAACACGGGAGCGTTCATCCATCTGAAGTTCGCGGAATTCGACGATGTTGTATACCTGGAGCAGCTCTACACGGCTCACTTCGTCGATGACCTCGAACGTGTGGCCGGATATGAGACAGCCTTCGACTACATCAAGTCCCAAGCGCTTGACGAGGACGAGTCACGTGTCCTCATCCAACGCAAGGCCATGATGTGGCGGGGCTAGCGACAAAGATCACAACAAGGGGCAATGGTGCCCCTTTCGCCCGTTTGGGGAGAAAATGTACATCGATCCCGTGGTAGCGACCTGGCAGAAGAGCAGCTTCTGCAACGGCGCGAGCAGCTGCGTCGAAGTCGCACCCCTTGCCGACGGAAACGTCGCTTTGAGGGACGGCAAGGAGCAGGACGGTCCCGTCCTGGTCTTCACGCCGAGTGAATGGGCCGCCTTTACGGCCGGGGTCCGCGATGGCGAGTTCGACCTGACCTCGCTTGCCGCTACCGCTTCATGAAAAACGGCCCTGGCAGGTTGCTAGCACAACACCATCAGGGCCGCCACGCACTCCAGTTCGACCTTGTACGCGAGATCTGAAGATCTTCATATCTTGGCCTGAACCGCGTTGGAGATCAACTAGCCACACCTGGTTCGAAGCAGAGGATCAGTCCTCAATCGCGGAGTACGGCCTGACGACTCCAGCCGAAGAGCCCTCTGCCCTCCATTTGGTCCGCCCACAACTTGGACCGCCCACTGCGGAAACAGCCCGCGCCGCACATGGGCGCGGGCTGTTTCACGTGCGGCGTCAGGAGAGGCCGAGGCCGTTGGAGACGCCCTGGCCCAGGTCCTTGTGGATGTTGTTCCAGTACTCCACGACGCGCTGCTTCATCTCCGAGGTGACCTCGGGGGCCGAGGCGTGCCCGACGATGTTGCTCACCAGGTGCGCGCGGTCCGTTTCGGACAGCACGTTCTCCCAGAGGGTGCGCGGCTGGACGTAGTCGTCGTCCTCGGCGTGCTTGGTGTACGCGGACCGGATGATCTCGCCGGCCACCTGGTAGTTCTCACCGTCGTACAACGCCGGGTCCGCCGCCGGGCCGTTGACGCTGTTGGGGGCGTACACCGGGTCCTGCGAGTTGCTGAAGGTCATCGGACCGTCGAAGTTGTAGGAGTTGACCGCGGCCCGCGGCTGGTTGATCGGCAGTTGCAGGTAGTTGGGGCCGATCCGGTAGCGGTGCGTGTCGGGGTAGGAGAACAGGCGGCCCTGCAGCATCTTGTCCGGCGAGGCGCCGATGCCGGGCACCAGGTTCGACGGCTCGAAGCCGGCCTGCTCCACCTCCGCGAAGTAGTTGCGCGGGTTGCGGTTCAGGGTGAACCGGCCGATCGTGATCTCGGGGTAGTCCTCGTGCGGCCACACCTTGGTCAGGTCGAACGGGTTGAACCGGTAGTCGGCCGCGGCCTCGAACGGCATGATCTGCACGTTCACCTTCCACGACGGATGGTCGCCCGCCTCGATGGCCGTGTGCAGGTCGCGGATGTGGTGGTCGGGGTCGACGAGCAGCGCGGCCGCCTCTTCGCCCGTGTAGTTCTTGATGCCCTGCTCGGTCCTGAAGTGGTACTTCACCCAGAACTTCTGACCTCCGGCGTTGTACCAGAGGAAGGTGTGCGAGCCGAAGCCGTGCATGTGCCGCCACGAGGCGGGGATGCCGCGGTCGGTCATGAGGAACGTGACCTGGTGCGCCGACTCCGGCGACAGGGTCCAGAAGTCCCACTGCATGTTGTTGTCACGCAGGTGAGTGTCGGCCCGGCGCTTCTGGCTGTGGATGAAGTCGGAGAACTTCTGCGGGTCGCGGATGAAGAAGATCGGGGTGTTGTTGCCGACGAGGTCGTAGTTGCCCTCTTCGGTGTAGAACTTGATCGCGAACCCCCGCGGGTCGCGGGCGGTGTCGGGGCTGCCGAGTTCGCCGGCGACGGTCGAGAAGCGCAGGAAGAGCGGGGTCTCCTTGCCCTTCTGGAAGAGGCCGGCCTTGGTGAACTGGCTGACGTCCTCGGTGATCTGCATGACACCATGGGCGCCGCCGCCTTTGGCGTGTACGACGCGCTCGGGAACACGTTCCCGGTTGAAGTGCGCCATTTTCTGGATCAGATAGTGATCCTGCATAAGAAGTGGGCCGTTGGGGCCGACGGAGAGCGAATGCTCGTCGCTCGGCGCGGGAATGCCGGCGTCGTCGGTGGAGATAGGCCTGTTCGTCATCAGCGCGGTCCTCCGAAAATCATCGTTGACAGCTCGGGCAGACGCCCCAGTAGGTGACGTCGGCTTCGTCCACGACGAATCCGGCCGCGTCGACGGGCACCAGACACGGGGCGAGCCCGGTCGCGCAGTCGACGTCGGTCATGGCACCGCAGCGCCGGCAGACCAGGTGGTGGTGGTTGTCACCCACCCTGGCCTCGTAGCGCGCCGGACTGCCCATGGGTTCGATCTTGCGGAGCAGTCCGGCCTGGTGCAGCGCGTGCAGCGAGTCGTAGACGGCCTGAAGGGACACCTGACCCACACGGTCGAGCACGCCGCGGTGAACGGCTTCCACATCGAGGTGGTCGCCTTCGCGCACGGTCCGCATGATCGCCACGCGGGCCGCGGTCACCCGCAGCCCTGCCTGGCGAATTAGGTCGTTGTCCCCCATATCCGGACACGCTAGTGCTAAACCTGAATGATTCAAGTAAAGGACTGGTACAGGTCTCGGCCGCGCCGTACCAAGAAGGAGCCGTGCCAAGAAGGACCGGTGCAGGTCTCAGCGGCGCCGTACCAGGAAGATCGAGCTCAACCCGGCCAGTACGGCCAGCGCCGCGAGCGCCACGGCGGTCGCCATCGAGGCGGAGCCGGTGCCCCCGCCCTGGCTCAAGGAGATGAACAGCGTGCCGACAGTCGACACTCCGATCACCTGGCCGAGCTGCATCACGGTGAGGAGCGCTCCGCTCGCGTCGGCGGCGTAGACGTCGTCCACCTGCTGGGTCGCCATGTTGGTCACCGCGACCTGCACGCCGAGCCCGGCGCCGATGAGCGCGCTCATGACCGCGTACAGGACGCCGCCTCCGGAGACGAGTCCGAGGCCCAGGTAGGCCGGCGCGGCCACCACATAGCCGAAGGGCACGAGCGAGCGCTGCAGACCGGGCGGCAGCAGCGGCCAGCAGAGGCCCACGAGCGCGAACGCCAGCGCGCACGGCACCAGCATCATGCCCGAGGCCAGCGGCGACAGGCGCAGGTCACCCTGAAGGTGCAGCGCCGAGGTGAACAGGAACGCGCCCCAGGTGGCCGGCCCGAGCAGCAGCACGGCGAGCCCCGGCCGCATGCCGGGCGCGCGCAGCACGCGCGCGTTGACCAGTGGGCGCCCGCCGCGGCTCGTCACCCAACGCTCGACGCGGACGAACACCACGAAGACCACCGCGCTCATCGCCATCGACGCCCAGCCCCACAGCGGCCAGCCGAGGTCCCTGCCCAGCACGAGCGGCACCACGAACAGCAGCACGGCGGCCGACAGGCTCACCAGGCCCCACGGGTCGAGCCCGCCCTGGCCGCCACCGTGGTCGGCGGGGAGCACCCGAAGCCCCGCGATCAACAGCAGCGCGCCGATCGGCACCAGCACGAGGAAGACGATCCGCCAGCCGGCGCCGAGCCCGAGCAGGATCCCGCCGAGCGCCTGGCCGACCACGATGCCACCGCTCACCACCGCCGACCACAGGCCCAGCGCCCGGCCTCTGGCCGCGCCCTGGTAGTTTCGCTGGATCAGCGTCATGACCTGGGGCATCATCAGCGCGGCCCCGGCGCCCTGGGCGAGCCGGGCGGCGACCAGCGTGCCGGTCGTGGGGGCGAGCCCCGCGGCCAGCGTGGTGATCGTGAAAAAGGCGAGCCCGGCGAGAAAGGCCTTGCGGTAGCCGAGCAGGTCGCCGAGCCGGGCACCGGTGATCAACAGGACGGCGTAGACGATGGTGTAGCCCGCCACGATCATCTGCAGCCCGGCACCTGATGAGTGCAGATCGGCCTCGATGGTCGGGGTGGCCACGTTGACGATGTTGACGTTCAGGATGGCCAGGAACTGTCCTACGAGGATGATCGCGAGGAGCAGCCCGCTGGCCTTACCCTTCTCCGGCTGTACGGCCGGGATCGGGGGAGCAAGATGGGCAGATTGGGTCATAGATAGAGTCTGGCGGCAAACCAGTACCAGTAACGAGAGCCCCTTTATACTGGTATTAACAGCACCTGGATGGCTTACGCCCGCTCCACCATAGTGAAGGGGTGACCGTGACAGAGGCAAGGCGCTCCGATTTGTCGGCGTTCCTGCGCACCCGGCGCGAGCGGATCACCCCCGAGATGGTCGATCTGGCGCCCGGGCCCCGCAGGCGCACTCCCGGCCTGCGCCGAGAGGAGGTCGCCCAGCTCGCCGGGGTGGGCGTCACCTGGTACACGTGGCTGGAGCAGGGGCGGCCGATCAACGCCAGCAGCCAGGTGCTCGACGCGATCTCGCGTACGCTCCGGCTCGACACGGCCGAGCGGGAGCACCTCTACCGGCTGGCGGGCCAGCCGGGCACACCCGTCCTGGCCGGTTCCACCCCGGTGACGCCGGAGATGCAGGCCATACTCGACCAGCTCGGCGCTATGCCCGCGTGCATCACCAACAGCCGCTGCGACGTGCTGGCCTGGAACCCCGCCTACGCGACGATCTTCCCCGAGATCGTCGACGCCCCGGAGGGCGAGCGCAACTCGCTCTGGCAGACGTTCATCAGCCCCTCGTGGACGACCATGCTCGTCAACCGCGACCATGAGCTGCCGCGCGCCGTCGCCGTCTTCAGGGGCGCCTACAGCCGCCACACCGACGACCCGTGCTGGCAGGACTTCGTCCGGCGGCTCGCCGCGGAGAGCGCCGAGTTCGCCAGGCTGTGGGCCAGGCAGGACGTGGCCGAGCCCGGGCCGCGGGTGAAGACGTACGAGCATCGTGAGATGGGCCGGATCGGCTTCAGCACGACCAGCTTCCACCTCTCGTCGGCGCCGGAGACCCGCATGATCGTCTACTCGCCGCAGGACCAGCGGTGCCTCGACGCCATGACCCGCCTCATGGCCGGCGCTGCCTCGGCGTCGTAACCCCGCTCCACGGCCGGCGCTGCCTCGCCGTCGTGACCCTGCGGTGCCTCGGCCTCATGACCGGCCTCATGACCGGCCTCATGACCGGCCTCATGACCGGCCTCATGACCGAAGGTCAGCACCCCTAGGCCGCGCGTGATTCATCCGCTCATGGCATGCTCGATGGCTGAAAGTCAGGATCGAGCGGAAGTAGCCGCACATGAGAGTCCCCCGCCCCCTTCTCGCGGCGCCCCTCGCCGTGATGCTGGCCTCGGCCGCCGCGTGCTCGGCGGCCGAGTCGAAGCAGCCGCTGAAGAGCGAACAGGCGGCGGAGAAACCGAAAGAAGCGCCCGTCGAAACCACCCCCGCCGCCCCCACCCGGAAGCCGTACACGATCTCGTTCGGCGGGGACGTGCACTTCGAGGGCGGGCTCCGTAACCGGCTCGCCGCGCCGCGCACGGCGCTCGGACCGATCGCGCAGGTGCTGCGCTCGTCCGACCTGGCGATGGTCAACCTGGAGACGGCGATCACGACGGGTGGCACGCCCGCGCCCGGCAAGCAGTACACATTCCGGGCGCCCGAGACGGCGTTCGGCGCGCTGAAGGCCGCCGGGGTCGACGTGGCGTCGATGGCCAACAACCACGGCATGGACTACATGGAGACCGGGCTCGCCGACTCGCTGGCGGCGATCAAGCGGAGCAAGTTCCCGATCGTGGGCATCGGGGCGAACTCCACCCAGGCCTACAAGCCGTACAGGAAGACCGTCAACGGCAACCGGGTCTCCATCATCGGGGCCACGCAGGTGCTCGACGCCGAGTTCATCCAGGCGTGGACGGCGACGCCCGACAAGGGCGGGCTCGCGTCGGCCAAGGACGAGGACCGCCTGCTCCAGGCCGTACGGCAGGCGCGCAAGAACTCCGACACCGTCATCGTGCACCTGCACTGGGGCACCGAGATGCAGAAGTGCCCCAACCCGGCGCAGCTCGCGCTCGGCCCGAAGCTGGTCAAGGCGGGCGCCGACGTCGTGGTCGGCGGGCACGCGCACATCCTGCTCGGCGCCGGGTACATCGGCAACAGCTACGTCAGCTACGGCCTGGGCAACTTCGTCTTCTACAACTCCACGGCCGGCACCACCGGCAGGACCGGCGTGCTGACCCTCACCATCAAGGGCCGCAAGGTGCTCAAGGACCAGTGGACGCCCGCCACCATCCAGGGGGGTATACCGATCCCGATGACGGGCACGGCCAAGACGCAGGCGGTGGCCGACTGGCGGGCCCTGCGATCCTGTACGGGGCTGGCAGCCCGCCCTTGACGAGATCTATCATTGGACTCCAAGTCCAATAGGAGGCGCCATGCGCTGGGTCGAGTCCGATGACGTACGGCTGGCGGTCTTCGAGGAGGGCGATCCCGGCGACCCCACGATCGTGCTCGTCCACGGTTATCCGGACACGCACCGGGTCTGGGACGAGGTCGCCGAGCGACTGCGTGACCGCTTCCACGTGGTCCGCTATGACGTACGCGGCGCGGGCGCCTCGACGGCCCCACGCCATACCGGCGACTACGCCTTCCACCGGCTCGCGGGCGATCTGGCGGCGGTGCTCGACGCGATCGGCAAGCCCCGGGTCCACCTCGTCGGGCACGACTGGGGCTCGCTGCAGGGCTGGGACGCCGTGTCCCGTCCCGGCGTCCGGGACCGCATCGCCTCCTTCACCAGCTTCGGCGGTCCTGGGCTCGCGCAGGCACGCCACTTCATGCGGCACGGCAGGCGGCGCGACGTCCTGGCGCAGGCGGTCAGGTCCTGGTACATCGGCGCCTTCCGGCTCCCGGTGCTGCCCGAGCTGGCCTGGAGCACGTTCATGCCGCGGGTCCTGGAGCGGTCGATGCGGCGGGACGAGGGCCTCGAACCCAGACCGGGCCACCCGGCAGACACCCTGAGAAGCGACGCCCGCAACGGGCTGCGCCTCTATCGGAGCAACATGGGCTCCGACCACTCCGGCGGCGATGTGCCCGACCACGTTGCCGTGCCCGTTCAGCTCATCGAGGCGACGCGGGATCCGTTCGTCGGCCCGGCGTTGCCGGCCTCGCTGGGGGAGGGGGTCCCCAGGTTCTGGCACCGCAAGATCGCGGCCGGGCACTGGGTCCAGCGCAGCCATCCCGATGTCATCGCCAGGATGATCGCCGAGTTCGCCACCCACGCCGACGGCGGCGCGCCGACCAGGAGCCTGCGCGGGGCCCGTGTCGAGGTAGGGCGCAAGGCGTTCGACGGGCAATTGGTGGTGATCACCGGCGCGGGCAGCGGCATCGGGCGCGCCACCGCGCGGGCCTTCGCGGCGCACGGCGCCGAGGTGGTCTGCGCGGACCTCGATCGCGAAGCGGCGGCTCGTACGGCTGACGGCATCGCCAAGGACCTCGGCGGTACGGCACACGCCGTACGAGTCGATGTCGCCGACACCACCCAGATGGAAGACTTCGCCGGAAATATCCGCACTGAGTATGGAGTGCCGGACATCGTGGTGAACAATGCCGGGATCGCGGTCAGTGGGCCGTTCCTCGACCACTCGGTCGACGACTGGCGCAGGACCCTCGACGTCAACCTGTGGGGCGTCATCCACGGCTGCCGGCTGTTCGCCGCCCAGATGGTCGAACGCGGAGAAGGCGGCCACATCATCAACATCGCCTCGCTGGCCGCGTTCGTACCGTCGCGACTGCTGCCCGCCTACTCGACCTCGAAGGCGGCGGTGAAGATGCTGAGCGACTGCCTGAGAGCGGAGCTGGCCGGACAGGGCATCGGGGTCAGCGTCATCTGCCCCGGTTTCGTGTCCACGCCCATCGCGCACAACGCCACGTACGTCGGACCGGACATGAGGGATTCGGCCGAACAGGGGCTGGCCCGCCGCGGCTATCCGCCCGAGCGCGTCGCCGCTCATATCCTCCGGGCCGTACACCGTGACCAGGCCGTTGTGCCGGTCAACGCGGAAGGGAAGATCGGCTACGCGCTGTCGAGGATCTCGCCGGGAGCGCTGCGGCGGTTCGCGAGAGTGACCGGCGTCACGCGAAATCCGCCATTCGCCAGGTAACGATCGTGCACTTGGGGGGAAGATGGAGCACGTGTCCTCCCCGATGATTGAAGACGGCTGCGCGGCGCCCAAACCGCTCCGGCGGCAGCCGACGCAGCGCCGCAGTGCCCGCCGCGTCGAGCGGATGCTCGACGCGACCGCCGAGCTGCTCGACGAGATCGGCTACGAAGGGCTCTCCACCACCCGCATCGCCGAGAGAGCCGGTGTCGCGATCGGGTCGGTCTACCAGTTCTTTCCCGACAAGCGGGCCATCACGCAGGAGCTGACCCGGCGCAACGTCGAGCAGTTCGTCTCCCGGGTCGGCCGCCGGTTCCTCGAAGAGGACTACCGCGGCTGGTGGGAGGCGGTCGACGCGATCATCGACGAGTTCGTCGACATGCATCGGAGCGTGCCCGGGTTCAGGAATCTGCGCTTCGGCGACGTGGTCGACCTCAACCTGCTCGACTCCGACTCCGACAACAACATGGTGATCGCCGGTCGGCTGCGCGGGCTGCTGCTGAAGGAGTTCGGGCTGGCCGACAGCCAGGAGCTCGACATGGCCGTGCTGGTCGCGGTCGAAGCGGGCGACGCCGTGCTGAAGCTGGCCTTCCGCCGCGATCCGGACGGCGCGCCGGAGATCATCGAGGCGGCCAAGCAGCTGATCCGCGGCTTCCTGTCCCGCCAGCTCAAGTCCTGGCCCTCGGGAGGCGCCCGGGCCCTCGATGAGGGGTCACGGCCCTCGTGAAGCGTCACGTCTGTCTGGCGTGAAGCGTCACGCTTGACCCTCGTGGAGCGTCTGGCCCTCGTGGAGCGTCACGCGCCGGGTTGCTGGGCCGTCAGTGGGCCGCGTGCAGCTCCCTGAGGAGCTCCGGCAGCCAGGCGGGAGTCGAGCCGCGAGGGTCGTACCTGGACTGGAGCCTGTCGCCCGATTCCGGGACGAGCGCGGAGGCGGGCGGCGGGTGCGGCTGGGTGCGAGAGGTGTCGGTGCCCGGCGCGCACGGTGTCAGGAACGTCACCGACCGTGCGTCACGGGCCTCCCTGATCATCCTGGTGTGCAGTCTCGCCTCAAGCGCGTGCAGGTTTCGCTCCGCCGATTCGATGGCCTCCAGACGGGCCGAAAGGTAGCCGACCGCCCCCGGAATCACGGCGGACAGCACGACGAGGCAGACCAAAATGAAGGTCATCTGCCTGGACAGGCCCATCGCGACTCCCTCCACTAGCGGACGAGCGCGACGGTAATATCCCCTCCGACCAGCACAGACACGCTGACTGTAGTCACACTTTAACGCTACGTTGCCGAACCTGTGCGAGATCCGCGATGTGCATTGACCGGGCAAAACCGCAAGCGGCTCGGTAGTCTCGCGGTGTGGCGCATGTGACCCGTGAGCACCTTGATCGCCTGCTAGAGCAGGCACTGCTGGCCGACGACCACGGTTCGCTGGCCAAGCGGCTGTACGACGTCGCGCTCGGCTATTCGACGGGCGACGTTTCCAGGGCATCCATCCTGGTCCTGGCCGCCGAGGAATGGCGGGCGGCGGGACAGCCCGCGCGTGCGATGGAGTGTTTCCAGCGTGCGATGGAGGACGGTGGTGAGTCGAGCATCGACCCGCGAGCCGGCATCGCCGACACGCTCTTCGAGCTCGACAGGCCGGACGAGGCTAGGGAGGTCATCGAGACCATCCGTGCGGAGGGCAGAGCCACCACGGCGACCGCCCACACGATCGCCGAGACCCTGGTCGCCTACGGTGACCTGCGGGCTGGGCACGAGTGGGCGACCCAGGCGGTGCTGGCCTGCGACGAGGACGACCCCGAGCACGTGGCCCTGCTGCGTACTCGCTACCGCATCAGGGTGGACCTCGGCCTACCGGAGGACGACCTCGACGCCCTGGTGTCCTGACCAGGGACACCACGGAAGGGCGGACGTGACCGGCCCGGTGGGTGGCGCGAGCCTGCCCACGGGCAGGTGACGCGCTGTCGGCCGTTCGGTGCGTGGCTGCGCCGTGCGTCAGTACAGGACCTACGAAAACCCAGGACCTCCGAAAGCCAACCGGCTGCCGTGGAATGATGACGCCCGGGAACCCACCGGTTCCCGGGCGTCACGTATCAGACCTCAGCCGCGGACGATGGACAGCTCGTCGTCGTCCAGGTCCACCAGCACCCGGTCGCCGTCCACGACCTCGCCCGACAGCACCGCCTTGGCCAGCTTGTCGCCGATCGCCGACTGGACCAGGCGGCGCAGCGGGCGCGCCCCGTACATCGGGTCGTATCCGGTGAGCGCCAGCCACTCGCTGGCCGCGTCGGTGACCTCCAGCGTGAGCCTGCGGTCGGCCAGCCGCTGGGCCAGTCGTTCGATCTGGAGGTCGACGATGCGCGTCAGC
Source organism: Nonomuraea sp. NPDC052129 (assembly GCF_040680095.1). Lineage (NCBI taxonomy): Bacteria > Bacillati > Actinomycetota > Actinomycetes > Streptosporangiales > Streptosporangiaceae > Nonomuraea > Nonomuraea sp. NPDC052129. Next base: position 569,560 of record NZ_JBFAVX010000003.1, read on the forward strand.
TCTTCCGAGCCGAGCGCGTCGAACAGGATCACGTCGTCGAGCCGGTTGAGGAACTCCGGCTTGAACGAGCTGCGCACCGCGCCCATCACGGCCTCGCGCTTGGCGCCGTTGGCCAGTTTGGGGTCGACCAGGAACTGCGAGCCGATGTTGGAGGTGAGGATCAGGATCGTGTTGCGGAAGTCGACGGTACGGCCCTGGCCGTCGGTCAGCCGGCCGTCGTCGAGCACCTGCAGCAGGATGTCGAAGACCTCGGGATGGGCCTTCTCCACCTCGTCGAGCAGCACCACCGTGTAGGGCCGCCGCCGGACCGCCTCGGTGAGCTGGCCGCCCTCCTCGTAGCCGACGTAGCCGGGAGGCGCGCCGACGAGCCGGGCGACGCTGTGCTTCTCGGAGTATTCGCTCATGTCGATGCGGGTCATCGCCCGCTCGTCGTCGAACAGGAACTCCGCCAGCGCCTTGGCCAGCTCGGTCTTGCCGACACCCGTCGGGCCGAGGAACAGGAACGAGCCCGTGGGCCTGTCAGGGTCGGAGATCCCGGCCCGGCTCCGGCGTACGGCGTCCGAGACAGCCTGTACGGCCTGCTGCTGCCCGATGAGGCGCCGCCCCAGCTCCTCCTCCATCCGCAGCAGTTTGGCCGTCTCAGCCTCCAGCAGGCGGCCCGCCGGGATGCCCGTCCAGGAGGAGATGACCTCGGCGATGTCGTCGGCGCCGACCTCCTCCTTGACCATGGCGTGGTCGGGCGTCGCGGCGTCGGAGGCGGCCCGCAGGGCCTGCTCCAGGCGCGGCACCTCGGCGTACATGAGCCGGGAGGCGGCCTCGAAGTCGCCGTCGCGCTGCGCCCGCTCGGCGCCGCTCCTGGCCTCGTCGAGCTGCTTCTTCAGCTCGCCGACCTTGTTGAGGCCGGCCTTCTCCAGCTCCCAGCGGCCGACGAGGGCGTTGAGCTCCTCCTGGCGGTCGGCCAGCTCCTTGCGCAGGCGTTCGAGCCGCTGGATGGAGGCTTCGTCGGTCTCCTTGGAAAGGGCCAGCTCCTCCATCTTCATCCGGTCGACGTTGCGCTGGAGCTGGTCGATCTCGACGGGGCGCGAGTCGATCTCCATGCGCAGCCGGGAGGCGGCCTCGTCGACCAGGTCGATGGCCTTGTCGGGCAGGAAGCGGTTGGTGATGTATCGGTCGGAGAGCGCGGCGGCGGCGACCAGCGCGCTGTCGGCGATCTGGACCTGGTGGTGGGCCTCGTAGCGGCCCTTGAGCCCGCGCAGGATCGCGATCGTGTCCTCGACCGTGGGCTCGCCGACGTAGACCTGCTGGAAGCGGCGCTCCAGCGCGGGGTCCTTCTCGATGCGCTCGCGGTATTCGTCGAGCGTCGTGGCGCCGATCATGCGCAGCTCGCCGCGGGCCAGCATGGGCTTGAGCATGTTGCCCGCGTCCATGGCGCCCTCGGCGGCGCCCGCCCCGACGACCGTGTGCAGCTCGTCGATGAACGTGACGATCTGCCCGTCGCTCTCCTTGATCTCGGAGAGCACGGCCTTGAGTCGCTCCTCGAACTCGCCGCGGTATTTGGCGCCCGCGACCATCGCGCCGAGGTCGAGCGAGATGAGGCGCTTGTTGCGCAGCGACTCGGGCACGTCGCCGGCCACGATGCGCTGGGCCAGGCCCTCGACGACGGCCGTCTTGCCGACGCCGGGCTCGCCGATCAGCACCGGGTTGTTCTTGGTGCGCCGCGACAGCACCTGCACGACCCGGCGGATCTCGGAGTCGCGGCCGATGACCGGGTCGAGCTTGCCGTTGCGGGCCCGCTCGGTCAGGTCGACGCCGTATTTCTCCAGCGCCTGGTAGGTGTCCTCGGGCGTCTCACTGGTGACGCGGGCGTGACCGCGTACCTTCTCGAAGGCGTCGAGCAGCGCCTGAGGCGTCGCCCCCTGGGACTTCAGCAGCTCGGCCACCTGGCCGCCGTCGGTGGCCAGGCCCACGAGCAGGTGCTCGGTGGAGACGTAGTCGTCTTCGAGCCGCTTGGCCCGCTGGGCGGCCGTGTTGATCACGCTCAGCAGCTGGCGGGAGCTCGACGGGGCGCTCACGGTGGAGCCCTGCGCCTTCGGCAGCCCGGCGAGCTGCTCCTCGGCCTTGGCGCGCAGCGTCTTCCAGTCGGCGCCGACGGCTTCGAGCAGCGGAATGGCGGTGCCGCCCGTCTGGGCGAGCAGGGTGGTCAGCAGATGGGCCGGCGCGATCTCCGGATTGCCCTCCGCGGCGGCACGCCGCATGGCCCCGGAGAGAGCTTCCTGGCTCTTCTGGGTGAGCTTGTAGTCCATGTGTTCTAGGCCCCCGGTGGCAGCTCGTAGCGGATCAGCGCCCTGACCATCTGCATCTCAGCGCGGAGGCGGTGAACCTCCTCACGCAGCCGCAGAGCCTCGTTCTCGAGCTCGAGAATCCGCTTGATGCCCGCGAGGTTGATGCCCTCCTCCTGGGAGAGCCGCTGGACCTCGCGGAGCTGGATGATGTCGCGGGTGGAGTAGAGGCGGCCGCGCCCCGCCGTGCGGCCTGGACAAACCAGTCCGAGCCGGTCGTACTGTCGCAAGGTCTGTGGATGGAGGCCCGACAGCTGCGCGGCCACCGAGATCACATAGACCGGAGTCTCATCTGACAGGTCGAAATAGTTGGCGTCCATCGGCTACTCGCTTCTGGCTCTCTGTATGAGATCAGCCCGCGGGTCCTCGCCCGCCGTCGCGGTGTTGAACTCCGTGAGGAGCTCGCGGGACTTGTCGTCCAGTGTCTTGGGGACGAGCACCTCGACGGTGGCGAGCAGGTCGCCCTTGGTGCCGTCCTTGCGGGCGACGCCCCTGCCACGGACCCTGAACGTGCGGCCGTTGGGCGTGCCCGTCGGGATGCGCAGCGTGACCGGCAGCCCCTTGAGTATCGGCACCTTGATCTCGGCGCCGAGCGCGGCCTCGGAGAACGTCACCGGCACGGTGATGGTCAGGTTGTCGCCCGTCCTGCCGAAGACGGCGTGCGGTTTGACGTGCGTGAGGATGTAGAGATCGCCGGCCGGGCCGCCGTTCTCGCCCGGGGCGCCCTTGCCCTTGAGCTTGACCCGCTGCCCGTCGGCCACCCCCGCGGGGATGCGCGCCTGGATGTTGCGGGTGCTCTTGGCCCGGCCGCTGCCCTCGCACACGGGGCAGGGGTCGTCCACGAGCAGGCCGCGGCCCTTGCAGTCGCGGCAGGGCTCGGAGAAGGCGAAGTTGCCCAGGTTGCGGCTGGCCGCCCCCGTGCCCTCACAGGTCGGGCAGACCCGTGGGGTGGTGCCGGCCTTGGCCCCGGTGCCGCTGCAGGCCGTGCAGGCGGCCGAGCTGGTCATTCTGAGCGACACCGTGGAGCCGTCGACCGCTTCGGAGAAGGTGAGCGTGACCTCGGACTCGACGTCCTGGCCACGTCGCGGCCTGGTGGCGCTGGTCGTACGGGCCGAGCCGCCGCCACCGCGGTTGAACAGCCCGCCGAACAGGTCGCCGAGCCGCTCACCCGCCCCGTGGCCCTGCTGCTGCTGGTTGGCGGTGCCCCCGAACAGGTCGCCGAAGTCGAACGGGAAGCCGCCACTGCCGGGACGCTGACCGCCCACCCCGGACCCGAACAGCGTGCGCGCCTCGTCGTATTCCTTGCGGCGCTTGCTGTCGGACAGGACGTCGTTGGCTTCGGAGATCTCCTTGAACTTGGCCTCCTTGGTCACGTCGCCCTGGTTGGTGTCGGGGTGGTATTGCCTGGCCAGCTTGCGGTAGGCCTTCTTGATGTCATCGGCCGTGGCTGACTTGGGCACACCAAGGACGGCGTAGTAGTCCTTCTCCAGGTAGTCCTTGGTGCTCATCTATCGCCCTTCGTTCTTCGTCAGTTGTCGTCGTCGGACGCCGGGGGGGCGTCTTCTGGCTCCGCCACGGCCACCCGCGCCGGGCGAAGCACCCGGTCACCCATCCGGTAACCGGGCTGGAGCACCTCGATCGCGGTCGGCTCGGTGACGTCCGGCGAGTAGCTGTGCATCAGCGCCTCGTGGACGGTCGGGTCGAACGGGTCGCCCTTCTGGCCGAAGGAGTTGAGCCCGAGCTTGGTGACGGCCGCTTCCAGTGACTCTGCCACCTTCGCGAAGCCACCGGTGAGCTCGCCGTGATCACGCGCCCGGCCGATGTCGTCGAGCACGGGCAGGAGCTCCTGGAGGGCGCTCGCGACGGCCTGCTCCCGCACGGCGCTGCGGTCACGTTCGACCCGCCTGCGGTAGTTGGTGTATTCCGCCTGGAGGCGCTGCAGGTCGGACGTCCGCTCGGAGAGCTGCGCCAGCAGGTCTCCGTCCTGCGCCGCCGCCTCACTGGCGGCGGGAGGAGGGGGAGCGTCCTGGTCCTGCGGTCGTTCGCGCACCTGACCCGTCTCCGGGTCGATCTTGCGATTGTCGCGGATCACCGGCTCGTCGTGCCCGTTGTCACGCGTCGGCATCACTTGTCCTTCTTCGGCTGGTCTTCGTCGACGATCTCGGCTTCGACCACGTCGTCATCGGCCTTCTGCTGCTCGTCGGCCGCGGCGTCCTGCGGGGCGCCCTCGCCGCCGGGCTGCTGGCCCTGGCTCTGCGCGTAGATCGCCGAGCCCATCTTCTGGCTGACGGTCGCGAGCTTCTCGGCCGAGGTACGGATGACGTCGGTGTCGGTGCCCTCCAGAGCCTTCTTCAGCTCGGCGAGCGACTCCTCGACCTCGGTCTTGATCTCGCCGGGGACCTTGTCGTCGTTCTCGCGGAGGAACTTCTCCGTCTGGTAGGCGAGCCCGTCGGCGTTGTTGCGGACCTCGGCCTCCTCGCGGCGCTTCTTGTCCTCGTCGGCGTAGGACTCGGCCTCGCGCATCATCCGCTCGATGTCGTCCTTCGGCAGCGCGGAGCCGCCGGTGATCGTCATCGTCTGCTCCTTGCCCGTGCCCAGGTCCTTGGCGGAGACGTTGACGATGCCGTTGGCGTCGATGTCGAAGGTGACCTCGATCTGCGGGATGCCGCGCGGCGCCGGGGCGATGCCGGTCAGCTCGAAGGTGGCCAGCTTCTTGTTGTAAGAGGCGATCTCACGCTCGCCCTGGTAGACCTGGATCTGCACCGACGGCTGGTTGTCCTCGGCCGTGGTGAAGACCTCGGAGCGCTTGGTCGGGATCGTCGTGTTGCGCTCGATGATCTTGGTGAAGATGCCGCCCTTGGTCTCGATGCCCAGCGACAGCGGGGTCACGTCGAGCAGCAGGACGTCCTTGACCTCACCCTTGAGCACACCGGCCTGCAGGGCGGCGCCGATGGCGACGACCTCGTCCGGGTTGACGCCCTTGTTGGGCTCCTTGCCGCCGGTCAGCTCCTTGACGAGCTCGGAGACGGCGGGCATGCGGGTCGAGCCGCCGACGAGCACCACGTGGGCGATGTCGGAGACCTTGATGCCGGCGTCCTTGATGACCTGGTGGAACGGGCCCTTGGTCCGCTCGAGCAGGTCGGCGGTCAGCCGCTGGAACTCGGCCCTGGTCAGCTTCTCGTCGAGGTGCAGCGGGCCCTCGGAGGAGGCGGTGATGTAGGGCAGGTTGATGTTGGTCTCGGCCTGGCTGGACAGCTCGATCTTGGCCTTCTCGGCGGCCTCACGCAGGCGCTGGAGCGCCATCTTGTCCTTGGACAGGTCGACGCCGTGGGCGTTCTTGAACCGGTTGGCCAGCTCGTCGACGACCCGCTGGTCCCAGTCGTCACCACCGAGGTGGTTGTCGCCGGAGGTCGCCTTGACCTCGACGAAGCCGTGGCCGTCCTCCTGGCCGACGTCGAGCAGGGACACGTCGAAGGTGCCGCCGCCGAGGTCGAAGACCAGGATCGTCTGGTCCTGCTCCTTGTCGAGCCCGTAGGCGAGGGCCGCCGCGGTGGGCTCGTTGATGATGCGGAGCACGTTGAGGCCCGCGACCGTGCCGGCCTCCTTGGTGGCCTGGCGCTGCGCGTCGTTGAAGTAGGCCGGGACGGTGACCACCGCGTCGGTGATCTTCTCGCCCAGGTAGGCCTCGGCGTCCTGCTTCAGCTTCTGCAGCACGAAGGCGCTGATCTGCTGGGGGGAGAACTTCTTGCCGTCGATCTCCTGGGACCAGTTGGTGCCCATCTCCCGCTTGACGGAGCGGATGGTCCGGTCCACGTTGGTGACGGCCTGTCGCTTGGCGACCTCGCCGACCAGGACTTCGCCGTTCTTAGCGAAGGCGACCACGGACGGCGTGGTCCGCGAGCCCTGCGCGTTGGCGATGACGGTGGGCTCACCGCCCTCGAGGATCGAGACGACGGAGTTGGTCGTCCCAAGGTCGATACCTACCGCACGTGCCATGAGTACGTCCCTGTAGTTAAAGTTGAGTCGGTCAGACTCAACGTACGAATGCCCGGGGTGTTTGTCAAACAGCTTGAGCCTACTCGACTCAACCTGACCCCGGGCACCCGTATTCCCCCTGAGAGTTCCCCCCTCAAACCCTGACGAGACCCCGGCACGACAAGGGTCGCGTGCCGGGGTCTCGTCGTTCCCCTCCTGAAAGTCTCCCGCCCGAAACTGGCGGGCGCCGGCGCGACAGGGGTCGTGTGCCGGGGTCTGGGTCTGTTGAGAGGTTCAGGGCTTGGCGCCGTCCAGCACCTTGCGCTTGCCGAGCGGGGTCTTGAGCTTGACGGTCGTCGTCTTCTCCACCGCGATCATGATGCAGGCGACGTCCTTGGCCTTCGGGGCGGTGCCCTCGTACAGGGTGACCTTGACGCTCTTGCGCGTCTCCTTGACCTTCACCCGGTCCAGGACGGTGCACGGGGCCACGCCCGACCACCAGATGAGCTTGAGCTTGCGGCCGTGGGACGTCGGTTGCGCCTTGGTCCAGCGGACCTTGTGCGTGTTGATGGTGTCGCCCGTGGGCTTGACCGGTTTCGGAGCCTTCGTGGGAGTGGTCTCAGCGGGAACACTCGCCACGGGGTCAGTGGTGACCGGCGTCTGTGGGGCGGGGGCAGTGGCCTGCTTGGCAGGCGCCGGGGCCCCGCAACTCGTCGCAAGCACCAGACATCCGGCCAGAAGAGTCGCTGTCATTGTGCGCATACCTCTTGGACGAATGGGACGGCTCGCAGGTTCAGCTACCGAATCCGGCGGGTATCGCGCCGGCGAAGTTAGGGTGGAACATGTGCTGCGTCAGGCCCTGCTAGCCCTATCCAGGAGCGACCTCGTCGAGCGGGTCGTCACCACCTCGCCGCTGACCAGAGACGTGGTCAGACGCTATGTCGCCGACGACGTCGAAGCGGTCGTCGCCCGGCTGACCCGCGACGGGCTGCTCGTCACCATCGCCCGCCTGGGCGAGGACGTCACCGACCGGACGCAGGTCGAGCGTGCGGTTCAGGGCTACCTCGCGCTGCTCGGCCGGCTGCCCCGCGACGCCGACGTGTCGGTCAAGCTGACCGCGCTGGGGCTGCGGCTGTCCGAGCGACTCGCGCTCGACAACGCGGCCACCGTCTGCGAGGCCGCCGCGGCCAGGGGAGTGACGGTCACCCTCGACGCCGAGGAGCACGACACGATCGCCAGGCTCGACTCCATGCACGCCACGCTGCGCAAGGAGCATCCCGAGTTGGGCATCGTGGTGCAGGCGTACCTGCCGGACGCCCGTGAGCGCTGCGAGCGGCTCGACGGCGCCCGCGTACGGCTCTGCAAGGGCGCCTACAGCGCGCCCGGCGCCCTCACCTCCCGGGCCGACATCGACCGGTCGTTCGCGCGCTGCCTCAAGGTGCTGATGGCGGGCACCGGCTACCCCATGGTCGCCACGCACGACCCGCGGCTGGTGGAGATCGCCTCGGCGCTGGCCGTACTCACCGGGCGGGACGCGACGGGCTTCGAGTATCAGATGCTGTACGGCGTGCGGCCCGCCGAGCAGGCCCGGCTGGCCGGGCTCGGCGCGCAGGTGCGCGTCTACGTGCCCTATGGCGCCGACTGGTACGCCTACCTCATGCGCCGCCTCGCCGAGCGCCCGCGCAACCTGGCCTTCTTCGCCCGGTCGCTGGTGAGCCGCCACTAGCTTCGGTGGGCCGGCACTAGCTTCGCCCGGTCGCCGGTCGGCCGGCACCGGCTCGGTAGGCTACCGGGGTGATTGCGATTCTGGGCACGGGCAAGATGGGCGAGGCCCTCCTGTCCGGGCTGCTGCGAGCGGGGTTCGATCCGGGCGACATCATGGCGACGTCCCGCAGGCCGGAGCGGGCGCAGGCGCTGCGCGAGGCCTACGGCGTGCGGACCGTGACCAACACCGAGGCCGCCAAGGCCGCGGAGACGATCATCCTGGCGGTCAAGCCGCAGGACATGGCGGCGCTGCTGGCCGAGATCGCCCCGTACGTCCCCGCCGACCGACTGGTGATCACCGCCGCGGCGGGCATCACCAGCGCCTTCGTCGAGCAGCGTCTCGGCGTCGAGGTGCCGGTCGTCAGGGTGATGTCCAACACGCCGATCCGCTTCGACGAGGCGATGAGCGTGATCTCGGCGGGCGCCCACGCGAGCGAGGAGCACCTCCAGCACACCGAGGACCTGCTCAAGCCGGTCGGCAAGGTGCTGCGCATCCCCGAGTCGCAGCAGGACGCGGCCACCGCGCTGTCGGGCAGCGGGCCCGCCTACTTCTTCTACCTGGTCGAGGCCATGGTCGACGCGGGGATCCTGCTCGGCATGCCCAGGGCCGCCGCGCTCGACATGGTCACCCAGTCGATCGTCGGCGCCGCGGTGATGCTGCGCGACTCGGGCGAGCACCCGGTGATCCTTCGCGAGGCGGTCACCTCGCCCGGCGGCACCACGATCGCGGCGATCGCCGAGCTCGAACGCCACAGCGTCCGCGCCGCCTTCCTGGCCGCCATCGAGGCCGCCCGCGACCGGAGCCGCGAGCTGGCCTCAGGCTGAGCCTCGGGCTGGGCTCGGGCTGAGCCTCGGGCTGGGCTCGGGCTGAGTCGCGAGCCGGCCCCGGGCTGGGGCCGGAGTGAGTCCGGGCTGTGTCCGGGCCGAGATCGGGAGGCCCAAGCCACCCCGGGCACCCTGCTCCTACGATGGGTCGGGTGACGATCCGTCGCGGCATCCCCCCGCTGCTCGTCCTGCTCGCGCTGACCGGCTGCTCGGCCGAGGCACCGGCCGCCGTACAACTGGCCGACGTCAAGCGCGCCCCCGTCACCGAGGTCGTAGAGGCGCCCGCCACCATCGGCGCCCGCGCCACGGCCACCCTCCGCTCGCCCGCCCAGGGCACGATCGCCCACCTGTACGTACGCGAAGGCGACCACGTGCGCAAGGGCCAGATCGTGGCCAAGATCCGTTCGCCGCAGGCCCAGGACCAGCTCAAGCAGGCCCGGCGGGCGTCGAAGTCGGCCGCGCCCGCGACCCCGAGCCTGGGCCGCCCGAACGTCCGGCTCGCCTCCTTCGACACCGGCGCGTTCGACCGCAAGGTGGCCGCGCACTTCGCCAAGGCGCGCAGGGAGGCGAAGAAGATCGACGACGCCCAGGCCCGCAGGCAGCTGCTCAGCGCCATCGGCCTGGCCGAGGCCCAGCACAAGGCGCAGACCAGGGCCCTGAAGTCGATCACCGCGCAGCTCAACCGGTCGATCAACAGCGTGCTGGCCGGGGTCACCAGCGGGTTCGGCGGGCTGACGTCGTCCATGGCGTCGTTGCAGGCGGCCTCCAAGTCCCAGGCGAAGGCCGCGGTCAAGGCGGCGGAGAGCGCGGTGAAGTCGCTCACCGTCAAGGCGCCGTTCGGCGGGGTGGTCACGCTCGGCCGGCCTTCGGGCGGCGGCGCGGCAAGCAGCCTGAACGGCCTGCTCAGCCAGCTGCCCACCGGCGGCCAGCAGTTGCCCGCCGACACCTCCGGCGGCTCGGCGAGCGGTGGCACGCCGGTGGCGACCGGTGTTCCCGTGTCGGCGGGCGACCCGATCGTCACCGTCACGGACATCTCCGAGCTCACCCTCTCCGCCGACATCGACGAGACCGACGTGCTGCTGGTCAAGAAGGGCACCAAGGCCACGGTCGAGCTCGACGCGGTCCCCGGCGCGGCCTACACCGCGCGGGTGACGGGCGTCGGCGTGACGCCGATGCCCGGCACGACGGGTGGCGTCAGCTACCCGGTGCAGCTCACGCTCGGCGCGGGCCGGTTCGACGACGGCGCCGCGGCGCCCACCCCCAAACCGGGTATGAGCGCGGTGACGCGGCTGACGGTCCGCGAGTCGCCCGCCGCCATCGCGGCCCCGGCCTCCGCGATCGTCTCCAGCGGGCGCGAGAGCGTGGTCTGGGTGGTCAGGAACGGTACGGCGGAGCGCCGCGTGGTCAAGCTCGGCGCCCAGGGAGAGGCGGTGGTCGAGGTGCTGACCGGACTGTCGGTCGGTGACCGGATCGTGGTCAAGGGCGCGGACTCGGTACGGCAAGGGCAGCAACTGCCATGACCGCCGCCGCGTCGGACGCCGCTTTGGAAGCCGTCGATCTCACCAGGCGCTACCAGCTCGACGGCGTCGCCGTGGAGGCGTTGCGCGGTGTGTCGCTGCGCATCGGCCGCGGCGAGTTCGTGGCCATCATCGGGCCGTCCGGGTCCGGCAAGTCCACGCTGATGCACTTACTCGGCTGCCTCGACCGGCCCACATCCGGGCGGCTCCGGGTGAACGGGGTGGAGATGTCCCAGCTGTCCGACACCCAGCTGGCCGAGCTGCGCAACAAGACCATCGGGTTCGTGTTCCAGTCGTTCCACCTGCTGGCCAGGACCACGGCGCTGGAGAACGTGGCGCTACCGCTGGTCTACCGGGGGGTCGGGAAGGCCGAGCGCCGGTCCAGGGCGCGGGCCGCGCTGGAGGCGGTGGGTCTGGGGCACCGGATGGAGCACCGGCCCTCGCAGATGTCCGGCGGCGAGCAGCAGCGCGTGGCGATCGCCAGGGCGCTGGTGGGCGAGCCGAAGGTGCTGCTGGCCGACGAGCCGACGGGCAATCTCGACACCCGCAACGGCGCCGAGGTCATGGCCATACTCGACCGGCTCAACAATGACAGCGGGGTGGCCGTGGTACTGGTCACGCACGAGCCGGAGGTCGCGGGGCACGCCCGGCGGCAGATCCACGTACGCGATGGGCTGATCGAGCTGGACACCGGCGCCCGGGAAAGCGCGGAGAGCGAGCAGAGGGACGGCGGCGGCGCGGGGTGAGGGGGCGCGAGGCGTTCGGCATGGCGCTGGAGGCGCTGCGGGTCAACCGGATGCGCAGCGTCCTGACCATGCTCGGGGTCGTCATCGGCGTGCTCGCCGTGGTGATCCTGGTGGCCGTCGGCACCGGCGCGAAGGACGCGGTGGAGAAGGAGATCTCCGGCCTGGGCACCAACATCATCCTGGTCGTCCCGGGCCGGCTCACCGTGGGCGCGGCGCCGACCCAGAGCAAGCTCAACCTGGCCGACGTCGCGTACGTGCGGCGCGTGGTCGGCGACCCGGCCAAGGTGACGGTGTCTCTGCAGTCGGGCGAGACCGTACGGGTCGGCGGGACCGAGGCGTTCGTCACGATCGTCGGCACCGACCAGAACCTCACCAACATCTTCGACCGCCCGCTCGACAAGGGCCGCCACCTGAGCGGGACCGACGTCGACACCCGGCGCCGGGTCGCCGTGCTCGGCTCCGAGGTGGCCGACAAGCTGTTCGGCGACCTCGACCCGATCGGGCGGCAGCTGACGATCTCCGGGGCGCGATTCCGGGTGGTCGGCGTCTACGCCAAGATCGGCCAGACCTTCGGGGTCTCGCGCGACCAGGAGGTGCACATCCCGGTGACGACGGCCCAGCGGCTGCTCGGCATCGCCAGGGTCAACGGCATCGCGGTAGGCGCGTCCGGGCCCGACGAGATCGAGCCGCTCCAGAGCCGGGTCGTGGCGGCGCTGACCGACAGGTATCCGGGGGAGAAGTTCTCGGCCGTCACGCAGACCCAGCTGCTCGGCACGATCGGTAGCGTGCTCGGCATGCTCACCGGCGTGCTGGCCGCGATCGCCGGCATCTCGCTGCTGGTGGGCGGCGTGGGCGTGTCCAACATCATGCTGGTCAGCGTCCGGGAGCGGACCCGTGAGATCGGGCTGCGCAAGGCGCTCGGGGCCAGGCAGCGCGACATACTGACCCAGTTCCTGATCGAGGCGGTACTGCTGACGACGATCGGCGGCGTCATCGGGATCCTGCTCGGCGTCGGCGGCGCCCTCGCCATCCAGGCGCTCACGCCGGTGCCCGCCTCGATCACCTGGTGGTCGATCGCGCTGGCGTTCGGCGTCTCGGCGGCGGTGGGCGTGTTCTTCGGCGTCGCGCCCGCGCGGAGGGCCGGCCGGTTGGACCCGGTCATCGCCCTCCGCGCCGAGTGACGTGCTTGGTGATGTGTTGAGCGGCGTGCTGAGTGAGTGACGCGGTTACGCGTCGCGGCGCCGCATCAGCACGGCGCCCGCGATCATCGCGACCGCCACCCAGGCGAGGTAGACCGCGAACCCGCTCCACGGGCCCAAGGAGCCACGGCTGTCGCCGGACACGACCAGCAAGCCGGCGTTCGTGGTGAAGTATTCGGCCACGGTCCTGCCCCACTGGCCCGGGAGCTGGATCGCGACCGTGGGCAGCACCATGATCAGCGAGATGGCCGACACGATCGCGCCCGGCGTGTGCCTGATCAGCGTGCCCAGCCCCAGCCCGAACAGCCCGCACGCGGTCAGGTAGAGACCGGACCCGAGCGTAGCCCGCGCCACCTCCCCCATCTCGATGGACGGCGGCTGGGCGATCGCCAAACCGACGCCCACCGCGACGGCCGACGCGACCAGGCAGACGACCAGCGACACCGCGACGAACACCACGACCTTGCCGGTCAGCAGGCGCATGCGCTGGGGCACGGCCATGAGCGAGGTGCGGATGCCCCCGGTACGGTATTCGCTGGAGATCACCAGAACACCCAGGGTGGCCATGGAGATCGAGGCCATCATCGCCCCGGTCAGGCTGAACATGATCGCCTCCGAGCCCGAGCCCGGTCTCGTGGCCATGCCCTTGGCCGAGGCATTGAGGAGGATGGAGAAGCCCAGCATCAGCACGGCGGTGGTGGCCAGGGTCCACACCGTCGAGCGGACGGAGCGGATCTTGGTCCATTCGGAGCGAAAAATGTCGATCATGATGAGTACTCCAGGCTGTCCTTTGTGAGCTCCATGTAGGCCGCTTCGAGCGAGGGCTGGACGAGCGTCAGCTCCTCCAGCGGCAACCCGGCCCGCGCGGTGATCGTGCCGATCTCCAGCGGCGTCACCCCGGTCACCCTCAGGTGGTCGGCGTGCAGGTCACCGACCTTGAGCAGATCGGCCACCTCGGCCAGGCGGGGTGAGCGCACCCGTACGTACGACTGCGAGCTGCGCCCGATGAACTCCGACATGCTCGTGTCGGCGATCAGCGCGCCCTTGCCGATCACCACCAGGTGGTCGGCCGTCTGCGCCATCTCGCTCATCAGGTGGCTGGAGACGAACACCGTGCGCCCCTCGGCCGCCAGCTTCCGCATGAACGTGCGGATCCACAGGATGCCGTCCGGGTCCAGCCCGTTGACGGGCTCGTCGAAGAGCAGGATCTCCGGATCGCCGAGCAGCGCGGCGGCGATGCCGAGCCGCTGCGACATGCCGAGCGAGAACCCGCCGACCCGCCGCTTGGCCACCTTGGTCAGGCCGACCACCTCCAGCACCTCCTCCACCCTGCTCGCCGGGATGGCGTTGGTCTGCGCGATGGCCAGCAGGTGGTTGCGGGCGCTGCGCCCGCCGTGCACGGCCTTGGCGTCGAGCAGCGCGCCGACCTTGCGCAGCGGGTGCCGCAGCTCCCCGTACGGCCTGCCGTCCACGAGGGCCGACCCGCCCGACGGATGGTCCAGGCCGAGGATCATGCGCATGGTCGTCGACTTCCCGGCGCCGTTCGGTCCCAGGAACCCGGTCACCTGGCCGGGCTCGACGTCGAAGGACAGGTCCGCCACGGCCGCGGTGCCGCCGTAGCGCTTGCTCAGGTTCGTTGCCCGGATCGCGGTCATGATCCAAGCGTGGCCGTACGGGAACGGGATTTCGTCCTGCTGGAGGACCGTTGCGGGCGCGGCCTCTGGGACCCTGCTCCTACTCTCCAGGGGTGATCAGCGCCGCCTCGTAGGCCACGATCACCGCCTGAGCCCGGTCCCGGACGCCGATCTTGGCGAACAGGTTCGTCACGTGGTTCTTGACGGTCGAGGGGGAGACGTCCAGCTCCTCGGCGATCTCCGCGTTGGACCTGCCGCGGGCGATCAGGACGAGCGTCTCGCGTTCGCGCTCGGTCAAGCCGTCCAGCGTCGTGGGGGCCGCCCGGCGACGCGGCCGCGCCGCCCGTACGAACGTGCCGATCAGGCGGGTCAGCAGGCGCGGCGCCACGGCGGACTCGCCGCGGTGCACCACACGGACGCCCTCGACCAGCTCCTCGGGGGAGACGTCCTTGGGCAGGAACCCGGCGGCGCCCGCCCGCAGGGCCGCCACCACGTTCTCGTCCAGGTCGAACGTGCTCAGCGCGAGCACCCGCACACCGGGCGACTCCACGGTGATCCGTTCGGTCGCGCGTACCCCGTCGAGGCCCGGCATGTGCAGGTCCATCAGCACCACGTCCGGGCGCAGCCGCTCGCACAGCGCGACCGCCTCCGCGCCGTCGGCCGCCTGGCCCACCACGCGCATGTCCGGCTGGGCGTCGAGCATGAGCTGGAAGCCCTTGCGCACCAGCGCGTGGTCGTCGGCCAGCAGTACGGTGATCACGTCGTCTCCAGGGGAATGCGGGCGCGCACCAGGAAGCCGCCCTCCAAACGGGGGCCCGTACGCAGCAGGCCGCCGCACAGCGTCACGCGCTCGGCCATCCCATCCAGCCCGAACCCCGGGGCCGGGGCGGTCCGGCCGCTCGCCGCGGGCAGGCCGTCGTCGATGACCTCCACCTCGACCGCCTCGCTCTCGTAGGCCAGCCGGACGCTGGCCCGCGCCCCCACGGTGTGCTTGCGGGTGTTGGTCAGCGCCTCCTGCACGATCCGGTAGACGGCGTGGTCGACGGCCGCCGGCAGCGTGACGGGCTCGCCGATCACGGTCAGGCTCGTAGGCAGCCCGGCGGTCGCGGCCTCTTGGACCAGCGCCGACAGCCGGGCGGCGCCCACCCCGGTCGCGGCGTCGGCGCCCCCCTCGATCCTGAGCAGCCCGTCCGTGGTGAAAACGCCGCCGGCTCCGACCGGGTCGTCGGCCCTGAGCACGTTGAGGAGCTGGCGCATCTCCGCCAGCGCCTGGCGCGCGGTCCGCTCCGCCCCGGCCAGGGCGTCATGGGCGGCGTCCTCGCTCGGCGGCAGGGTGGCCCTGGCGCCGCCGACCAGCACGTTGATGACGCTGATGTGGTGGGCCACGACATCGTGCAGTTCCCTGGCGATGCGCCGCCGCTCGGCGCGGACCGCGCTCTCGGTGGCCTCCCGCTGGCCGCGCTCCCTGAGCTCGGTGCGCACTCTGACGAGCTGCCCGACGACTATGGGGGCCAGCGGGTACAACCCGGCCATCCAAGAGCCGGGCACCGGCCTGATCAGGTGGTGGGCCAGGCCGTAGACCACGCTCTCGCCGACTGCGGTGAGCGCGGCGGTCCTGCCCGGTGTGTAGCGGCCCACGCTGTAGAAGGCGATCGTCGAGGAGATGTTGGCCGACGCCACGATGCCGGCGGCCATGCCGAAGATCTCACCGACGGTCTCGATCGCGGCGACCGTGACGGGCCGGCTCCGCCGTAACAGCAGCGGGAACGTACTGAGGATGAAGAGGGCGGCGCCCTCGCCGACGTCCGGGTAGCCCTGGCGCAGCACGGAGACCAGGCCGACGCTCGCGGCCCCGGCGAGCACGGTCACCAGCGTGATGTCGAAGACGCGCGGACGCTTGAAGAAGCGCCATGCGGCCGTGATGCGTCGCATGAAGCGCATGATCCAACCCTATGCGGCACTTATTGAAAAGCGGCGATATTTCGCCGGAACAGCCTCCGTCACCGTCTGGACGCGGCCTGTTGACGCTGCGGTAACGTCGCTCCAAGGGCGAGGGACGGGAGCGGGAATGAGTTCTACGGCACGGGCCATCTGGGACGATGCTCTCACTTCCTACGATTTCGGGCCGAGCCATCCACTGGCGCCCGTCAGGGTGGAGCTGACGATGGCGCTCGCCCGTGAGCTCGGCGTGCTGGACAAGATCGAGGTGGTCGGCTGTGTGCCCGCCACCGACGACGAACTGGCCATGGTGCACCGGCGCGACTACATCGAGGCCGTCAAGCGCGTCTCCGCCTCCGGTGGGGCCGACCTGTCTGTGGGGCTCGGCACGTCCGACAATCCGGCCTTCAAGGGCGTACACGATGCCTCCGCGCTCATCGCGGGCGCGACGCTCGCGGCCGCCCGCGCGGTCTGGGAGGGCACGGCCGAGCACGCGGTCAACATCGCCGGCGGTCTGCACCACGCGATGCCCGGTAACGCCAGTGGCTTCTGCGTCTACAACGATCCGGGGCTGGCCATCGCCTGGCTGCTCGCGCAGGGGGTCGGCCGCATCGCCTACGTGGACGTCGACGTGCACCACGGCGACGGCGTGCAGGCGATGTTCTACGACGACCCCCGGGTGCTGACGATCAGCCTGCACGAGAGCCCGCGCACGCTGTTCCCCGGCACCGGCTATCCGGGAGAGACCGGCGCGGAGGGCACGGCGGTCAACGTGGCGCTGCCCGCGGGCTGCGGAGACGAGGGCTGGCTGCGGGCCTTCGACGCGGTCGTGCCGCCGCTGCTGCGCGAGTTCCGGCCGGAGATCCTGGTGACCCAGCACGGCTGTGACAGCCACGCGCTCGACCCGCTCGCCAACCTGATGCTCAGCCTCGACGGCCAGCGCACCGCCTACTCCGCCCTGCACCGGCTGGCGCACGAGACGGCTGGCGGCCGGTGGATCGCGACGGGCGGGGGCGGCTACGAGCTGGTCCAGGTGGTGCCGCGGGCCTGGACGCACTTGATGGCCGAGCTGTCCGGGCATCCGCTCGACCCGGCCACCCAGACACCCCCGGCCTGGCGGGCGTTCGTACGGGAGCGGACGGGCGAGACGCCCCCGCTGACCATGACGGATGGCAGAAATCCGGAATTTCGTGACCTAGCTGGTGGTTATGACCCAGCAGACCCCATCGACCGTGCGGTCATGGCGACCCGACAGGCGGTCTTCCCCCTGCACGGCCTCGACCCGATGCCTTAGGGAGAGCTGTGCTCAGCCGCGACCAACTCCGCGAACACCTGGTCCGCACCCGGATCGCCGGCGAGGTCGCCACGTCGCGCGAGAACAATCTCGACCACTACAGCTCGGTGGCCAACCGCGATCCCTATTACCTGCTGGGACTGACCCTTGAGCAGCCGTGGTCGTTCCGGGACGTCCTCGCGCAGATGGTCAAGGCGGCGGGCGTGCAGGCCGACGCGGGACACCGCTGGGGCCAGGACACCATCGACCCCGACCTGACGATCGACGCGCTCGACGCCATGGCCGACCGGATCGCCGGCGTGCTGTCGCGGGACAAGCCGCGGCTGCTGTTCGCCACCGGGCACCCCACGGGCCTGCTCGTCGTCCACCTCGCGCTCGCCCGGCTCGCGGTGGAGCGCGGGGCGACGCTGCTGACGCCGGCGGAGGGCTGGACCTACTCCGGGTCGGGTTTCGGACGCGCCCGTAAGATCCGCTACCTCCAGGACATCGCCATGCTCGACGACAAGGGCGGATTCGTGCACACCCACGACTCCGCCCCGATGGAGCGGATGCTGACCGTACTGGGCGAGGTCACGCCGGACCTCGTCATCGCCGACCACGGCTGGGCGGGAGCGGCTGGAGAGGCGGGTGTGCCGACGGTGGCGTTCGCCGACAGCAACGATCCCGGACTCTTCCTAGGCGAGGCCGAGGGCAAGATCGACGTGGTCGTACCTCTGGATGACAATGTGCTACCGCGCTACTACGAGCCGCTGATCGCCCATCTGGTCACACGAGCCTCACAGGCCCTTTGAGTTCAATTCGGTCATCCCCATACCGTCTTTTCGCGCCTGCATTCCGAGAGGCTCGCAGTCCCTTTGCCAACTTTTGATGGGGCCTGGGCGACTCTTATGTGTGACAAGTTGGACAGTTCCAACGTCCAGGCGAGGTGCTCAAGCCAGTGGTTAACCAGCGATTTTGCTGGTTTGGCTGACAGGTAGCTCCGTCAGCTGAGAAAATAGGGGGTTTGCGCTGTCGGAGTCCCGACTTACGCTGACGGCAGTACACGTGCGTGAGCAGTGGCACCAGTGGGGATAACCCGTAAACACGTGCGGAAGAGGCGTCCGATGGGTGCAGGCGAAAGACCTCTCAGTGAGGTGAAGTTCCTGACGGTGGCGGAAGTGGCCACGGTCATGCGGGTGTCCAAGATGACGGTGTACCGCCTGGTGCACTCTGGCGAGCTGCCGGCCATCCGAGTCGGCCGGTCGTTCAGGGTGCCCGAGCAGGCGGTCCACGACTATCTGCGGGAGGCCTACATCGAGGCAGGGTAGATCTTGAGGTAGCGGCGTATGCCACACGCCGTGAATGCCGTCGTGGGAGACGCCCGGCCGCCACCGAGCGGCCGGGCTCACCCCCAGGGGGCGATCCACAGCCGATCGCCGGTAGTCTGTGATCCGGTGTGCGCTCGCGCATCGGTTCAGATCTGCTATCAGTACCTGGGGGTCCCGTGGGCTCTGTGATCAAGAAGCGCCGCAAGCGGATGGCCAAGAAGAAGCACCGCAAGCTGCTCAAGAAGACGCGCATCCAGCGGCGCAACAAGAAGTAACAGACGCAGCTGCGAGG
The DNA here is from genome assembly GCF_040680095.1 of Nonomuraea sp. NPDC052129. NCBI lineage: Bacteria > Bacillati > Actinomycetota > Actinomycetes > Streptosporangiales > Streptosporangiaceae > Nonomuraea > Nonomuraea sp. NPDC052129. Next base: position 588,390 of record NZ_JBFAVX010000003.1, read on the forward strand.
CGCTGATGACCCACACCGTGCTCGTCACCGGGGTCTCGCGCCACGTGGGCGCTCGGATGGCGAGCGTGCTCGCCGCCGACCCGGACATCAGTCGCGTCATCGGAGTGGACACCGTGCCGCCCCCCTCGCTGACGCGAGATGGCGGCATCTCCCTCGGCCGGACGGAGTTCGTCCGGGTCGATCTGCGCAGCCCCGACATCGCTCAGGTGATCGCGGCTGCCGACATCGACACCGTTGTGCACATGAGCCTGGTCAGCGCTCCGTCGCGGGGCGCGGGCAGGGCCGTGATGAAGGAGCACAACGTCATCGGCACCATGCAGTTGCTCGGTGCCTGCCAGCGGTCGGCGACCGTGCGGCGCGTGGTGGTCCGCTCGACCACCGCCGTCTACGGTTCGTCGCCTCGGGATCCGGCGGTGTTCACGGAGGACCTGGAGCCGCACGACGGCCCGAGCCACGGCTACGCCAAGGACGCGGCCGAGGTGGAGGGCTACGTGCGCGGTTTCGCGCGCCGCCGGCCCGACATGGCGGTCTCGCTGCTGCGCTTCGCCAACTTCATGGGTCCCGGCGTCGACTCGCCGCTCACCCGCTACTTCACCCAGCCGGTGCTGCCGACCGTGTTCGGCTTCGACCCGCGGTTGCAGTTCGTCCATGAGGACGACGCGATCGAGGTGCTGCGGCGGATGGCGACCGAAGATCACCCCGGCACGTACAACGTGGCCGGGGCAGGCGTGTTGCTGCTGTCGCAGTGCGCGCGCCGGGCTGGGCGGCTGTCGCTGCCGCTGTTCGCGCCCGCCTTCCGCCTGCTGGGCGATGCCGCGCGCCGCGCCGGGCTGGTCGACTACTCGCCCGAGCAGGTCCGGCTGATGAGCCATGGCCGGGCGGTCGACTGCTCCAGGCTGGAGGCCGAGCTGGGCTGGAAGCCCAAGTTCACCACCGGAGCGGCTTTCGACGACTTTCTGCTCTCGCGGGGGCTGCACCCGCTCGGAGGTGTGCGGCATTGAGCGTTCCGGACGACGAGGCCCGCGTGATCCCCATCAGCTCGGCACCCTCCTTCGAGGAGCCGGAGCCGCTCGCCAGGCTGCTGGCCTTCATCCGGCGGCGCATCACCGGCGACTACGAGGTCGACGAGTTCGGCTATGACGCCGAGCTGACGGACAAGGTGCTGCTGGAGCTGATCAGGCCCCTCTACCACCACTGGTTCAGGGTCGAGACGGTCGATCTGAAGAACGTGCCCGAGGAGGGCGGCGCGCTGGTCGTGGCCAACCACTCCGGCACGCTGCCGGTCGACGCGCTGATGATGCAGGTGGCGCTGCACGACGAGGCGGACCGGCCGCTGCGGCTGCTCGGCGCCGACCTGGTCTACCAGCTTCCGATGCTCGCCCACCTGTCGCGCAAGACCGGCCACACGCTGGCCTGCCGCGAGGACGCCGACCGGCTGCTGCGCAAGGGCGAGCTGGTCGGGGTGTTCCCCGAGGGGTTCAAGGGCGTCGGCAAGCCGTTCTCCGAGCGCTACAAGCTGCAGCGCTTCGGCCGTGGCGGGTTCGTCGCGTCGGCGATCCGCGCCGGGGTGCCGATCCTGCCCACCGCCATCGTGGGCGCCGAGGAGATCTACCCCAAGATCGGCGACCTGCCGACGCTGGCCAGGCTGCTCGGCCTGCCCTATCTGCCGATCACCCCGCTCTTCCCGCTGCTCGGCCCGCTCGGCCTGGTGCCGCTGCCGTCGAAGTGGATGATCCAGTTCGGGGAGCCCATCCGTACCGACGAGTACGACGCGGCGGACGCCGACGATCCGGTGCTGGTGTTCAACCTCACCGATCACATCCGCGAGATCATCCAGCAGATGCTCAACGAGCTGAGGCTGCGCCGCGGTCCCGCATTTCCGCCATTCTTCTGAACTCAACAGAATCTTGACATGATCGGTCAAGCCATCAAGGATGGGGAAACCGAGCAAGGCAAGACGGCGGCTGGACACCCATGGGTTCGACACCTAGGGAGCGTGCATGAGACGGCTCGTCGACTCCGTGCTTGTCACGAACGCCGGCGACCAGGTGATCCTGTCGACCGGCTCACGTGACGGATTATCGCTGCGGGGCGACCTCGACCGCGTCGAGCAGGCGGTCACGCTGCTGCGGGACGGCGTCGACGACAGTGACATCCACGCGGACCGGCTGCTGGCCGACCTGGTGGCGGCGCTGACGCACATGGGGTGGCTCACCTCGGAGCCGCCGCAGTCGGCGGCCGAGTCCACGGGCCGGCTCGCCCGCCAGCACGGCTACCTGACGCTGTTCGCCCCCGACGCGCGCGAGCTCCAGTCGCGGATCGCCGCCCGCTCGATCATGCTCCTCGGCGTGGGCGGCATCGGCGCGGTCGCGGCCCAGCACCTGGGCGCCGCCGGGGTGGGCCGCATCGTGGCCGTCGATCCCGACGTGGTCGAGCTGCACAACCTCAACCGGCAGCTGCCGTACACGACGAGGGATGTGGGCGTGCCCAAGGTCGACGCGCTCAGCGCGCGGCTGCGCGACTTCGCGCCCGAGACCGAGGTGGTGTCCGTACGGCGGCGCGTCGCCAGTGCGGCCGACCTCGACGGCCTGCCGCACGTGGACCTCGTCCTCATCGGCGCCGACGAGCCCGCCGAGCTGGCCGACACGGTCTGGCGGTGGTGCCGCGAACGTGATGTGGCCATGAGCCGCGCCGCGGTCGCCCACGAGCACGGCCACTGGGGCCCGCTGCTGTCGCCCCGCGAGGGGCACTGCCACACCTGCTTCGAGTACGCCCGTGAGGCCGGGTTGTCGCGCGAGCGGCGGCTGGAGGGCGGTCACGGCCCCACGCCGTGGTCGTTCGGCGCCACCAACACGGTCATCGCGGCCTGGGCCGTGCACGACATCGTCCAGTACATCGCCACGTCCGAGTGCCCCACGCTCAACCGCCGCGCCCACCTGGACTTCGCCCACGGTGAGCTGCACTTCCTCGACGGCCCCCGCTGCACCTGCAACCAGTAGCGGGCCGCCGGTGTTCTCCGACTGAGAGCACACCGGAAGCGAAGGAAAACTATGGATCTGCAACTTACCGGCCGCGTCGCCATCGTCACCGGGGCGTCGAAGGGCATCGGCCTGGCCGTGACACAGACCCTGATCGAGGAGGGCGCCCACGTCGTCGCGGCCTCCAGGACCCGCACCCCCGAACTGCCTGACAAGGCGGTGCACGTGCCGGTCGACCTGATGGACCCCCAGGCGCCCGCCGAGGTGGTCGCCCGCGCGGTCGAGGAGTTCGGGCGCGTGGACATCCTGGTCAACAACGCCGGTGGCCCGCCGCCCGGCGTGACGCTGCCGCACGCCGGGTTCATGACCTCGGACGACGACACCTGGCGGGGGATGTTCGAGTTCAACCTGTTCTCGGTCATCCGGATGATCCGCTCCGCCGTACCGGTGATGCTGGAGGGTGGCGGCGGCGCGATCGTCAACGTCTCCTCCGTCACCGCCCGGCAGCCTTCGGCGGTGAACATGGACTACGGCGCGGCCAAGTCGGCCCTCACCTTCATCAGCAAGGCGGTCGACGAGGAGTACGGCCCGCAGGGCATCCGGGTCAACACCGTCTCTCCCGGGCCCGTGCTCACCCCCTGGTGGACCGACGAGGGCGGCGCGGCGGACGTCTTCGGGAGCATGGTCGGCGCCGACCGGGACAGCGTGATCACCAAGGTGGCCCCGGAGATGATGAAGCTGACGACCGGCCGCCTGGTCACCCCGCAGGAGGTCGCCGACGCGATCGCGCTCCTGGTCTCGCCCCGCTCCGGCAGCACGGCGGGCGCCGACCTCGTGATCGACGGAGGTTGCGTCAAGGAGGTGTGAGCGCAAACTCCGCGGCTTGCAGCGGCCCGCTGAACGCGGACCACTGTGAACCTGAACGGCGGGTTGTGGTGATACATCCCTGACCGACTTCCCCCCGCAGAAGGGCGGAGATGATCACGCAACCCGCCACCAGGGGTGCGGACGCAGAGCTCGTGCACGCTTCGTTGACCGATCCTGAAGTGTTCGCCGAGCTCTTCGACCGCTACTCCGCCATGCTCTACAGGTACGTCTCCAAACGGCTGGGCCCCGAGCCCGCCGAGGACATCGTCGGCGAGACGTTCCTGGTCGCCTTCTCCCGCAGGAAGAGCTACGACCCGAGCTATCCAGACGCCCGGCCGTGGCTCTTCGGCATCCTGACCAAGCTCGTCTCCCGGCACCACCGCACCGAGGCGGCCCGCTACCGCGCTCTGCAACGCGCCCCTGTCGACGCCGACGTGGAGTCCCCGGCCGACCGCGTGGCCGCCGGGGTGACCGCGCAGGCGTCGCGCCCCGAGCTGGCCAGCGCGCTGGCCGCCCTGCCCGCCAAGGACCGCGACGTACTCCTGCTGATCGCGTGGGGCGATCTGACGTACGACGAGGTCGCGCAGGCGCTCGGCATCCCGATCGGCACCGTACGCTCCCGCCTCAACAGGGGCAGGCGGAAGGTACGCGCGGCGCTCGGCGACACCAACCCGATGCTTGAGGAGGAGTGACGATGGACGACCTGAAGATGCTCCGCGACCTCGGCAGGGAGCTCGAACACCAGCCTCCGGCGACGCTGGTCCGCCAGCGGCAGCGCCTGCTCCAGGCCAGACCGCGGCGCAGGCGGCTGACGTGGCTGCTGACGGGCCTCGTCGGGGTGGCCACGATGGCCACGGTGGCCACGGTCGCGGTGCCCACGCTGATGCTGGCGGGCCGGCAGACCGTGACTCCGCCGGCGGGTGCCCGCCCGGCCAATGCGAGCGGCGTGCTGAACGTGCTCCTGGTCGGCAGCGACAGCCAGGGAGGTTCGGACAGGTTCGACAACGGAGCCCGCTCCGACACTCTCCTGCTGCTGCATCTGCCGGCCGACCGGACGAAGGCCACGATCATCTCCTTCCCCAGGGACTCGATGGTGCGGATCCCCGCCTGCGGGTCCCAGCCGGCCAGGAAAGACATGATCAATCAGGCGTTCCGTATCGGCGGTCTCGCCTGTTCGGTGAAGACGGTCGAGACGCTGACGAAGGTGCGTGTCGACCACATGATGGAGGTCGAGTTCTCGGGCGTGGAGGCCATCGTGAACGCCCTCGGCGGGGTCGAGGTCACGTTGCCGCAGGCGGTGGATGACAAGAACGCGAAGCTGAGGCTCTCCGCGGGCAAGCACTTGCTCAACGGCAAGCAGGCGCTGGGCTACATTCGGTTGCGTCACTACGGCGACGGGTCGGACATCCAGCGCATCAAGCGCCAGCAGGTGCTCATGATGTCGATGCTGAAGAAGGCCAAGCAGTGGCTGAAGGATCCGGCGGCCCTGCGGTCCTTCCTCACCACGGCCGGCAAGTCGTTCAAGACCGACCCGGAGTTCGACCTCGACACCATGATCGGCATCGCCGAGACGCTGGAGAAGACCAAGATGCCCTTCGTCATGGTCCCCTGGGAGCCCGATCCCGACGACCGGAACCGGATCGTGTGGAAGCAGCCGGAGGCGGAGCAGCTCTTCGCCAGCTTGCGGTAGTTGCCCCTGGGGGGTTCGTCCACATGACCGTCTCGATCCGTGTGACGGTCTGTGGTGGCTGGGGTCCCTTGGACGGATACCCCCTCCGGGGGAGGGGAAGCGGCCGGTCCGTGGTGGCTGGGGGCCTTTGGGGATCCCCCTCCGGGGCCAGGGAGCAGTCGGTCCGTCGTGGCCGAGGGCCCCTGGAGGGAGGGCCGGGGCGGCTACTGCGTTGAGCGGTAGTGCTTGCGGAGGGCGATGCCGGCGGCGATGCCGCCGGCCACCGCTCCGATGCCCGCGGCGATCGGCAGGGCGGTCAGCGTCGCCTTTCTGCCGGTGCGGAAGTCCTTGATCGGCCAATCGTGCTTCTTGGCGTGCTCGCGCAGCTCGCTGTCGGGGTTGATGGCCACCGGCTTGCCGACCAGCGACAGCATGGGCAGGTCGTTGGCCGAGTCGCTGTAGGCGGTGCACCGGGTGAGGTCGAGGCCCTCCCGGCGGGCCAGCGCCCGCACCGCCTCGGCCTTGGCCGGGCCGTGCAGCAGGTCGCCGACCAGCCGCCCGGTGTAGACGCCGTTGGTGGTCTCGGCCACGGTGCCGAGCGCGCCGGTCAGGCCGAGCCGCTGGGCGATGACCCTGGCCAGCTCGACCGGCGTGGCCGTGACCAGCCAGACGCGCTGGCCGCGGTCGAGGTGGCTCTGCGCGAGCGCCCGGGTGCCGCCCCAGATGCGGTCGGACATGACCTCGTCGTAGATCTCCTCGCCCAGCCGGATCACGTCGTCGACCTTCGCGCCCGCGACGAACGCCAGCGCGGTCTCGCGGGCCACCGCGATGTGCTCGGGGTTCTCGTTGCCGCGCAGCCGGAACACCGCCTGCCCGACGGCGAACTTGAACAGGTCGGAGGTGGTGAACAGGCCGCGCGTCGCCAGGCCCCTGGCGAAGTGGTAGATGGAGGCGCCGCGCATCATCGTGTTGTCGACGTCGAAGAAGGCGGCCGCCTGCTGGTCGGGCTCCGTAGGGGTCACCGTCACCGCGGCCGCCGCTGCGGCCTCGCCGGCGAGCTCCGCCTCCACCTCGCGCTGTCGTCGCATTAGCCGCCACATGCGCCTCAGCTTATCGAAGGTCCGCTGAAAGCCTCGGCCTTCGGTTCGGGCCGGGGATGAATGCGGTCCTGTCAGATGGCCCGCCGGAGGCGGGACAGCCCGGGGTACGTAGCGCGGACCCGGAAGCGGTCAGGTGGGGCGGCGCTGTTGTTCGATGTAGGCCTCGATGATGGTGAGTGGGGCTCCGCCGCAGGAGGCGGCGAGGTAAGAGGGTGACCAGAAGGGGCCGTGCATGATGGCCTGGTCTACCCGGCCGGGGAACTCCTTGCGCAGATAAAGGGATGAGACGCCCTTCAGCGAGTTGACGAGTTTGGAGACCGCCATCTTCGGGGGGTAGTGGACAAGGAGGTGGACGTGGTCGTCTTCGCCGTTGAACTCGCGTAGTTCGGCCTCGAAACTGTCGCACACCTCGATCATGATGTCCTCGCAGCGTCGCAGCATCTCGTTGTTGAACATGCCTCGCCGCTGTTTGGTCACAAAGACCAGATGGACATGCATCGCAGAAACCGCATGTCTGCCTCGTCGGTATTCCACTTCCTGACTCATAGACCAGATGATAGTGTGTTCGAGTCGATGACAGGTGAGTGTCGCACAGTTAATGGGGTGTTCCCTCGTGTTGGCGGTCGCAGGTACCGGCTAGAGTTCGACTTCGGGCAACAGATGTTCGCCGAGCGGCTGGGCGGATCTGCCGCAGCGTGTGGAACACCGGCCTCGAACAGCGCCGCGAATACCGGCGGCGAGGCGCCTACCTCAGTTACGAGGAGCAGTGCGCACAACTCGCCGAGGCGAAGAAGGATCCGTACTGCGACTGGCTCGCCGACGCTCCCGCCCAGGTCATCCAGCAGACGCTGAAGGACCTGGACCAGGCATGCCGACAGCACGGCACCTGGAAGAGCGCGAGCCGCGCAAGCGGCATGAGCTGCCGCGCAAGCGGCACGGGAACCTCCGTCCCTTGAGAACGGAGAGCAAGTCAACTAGCGCGGGGCCACAAGCCCGTCTATGTAGTCGAGGTAGCCCGTCGCCTTGTCCTGTTGATCCCCGTCCATCCGTTCGAGCATGGGTTCGACCATGTTCTTCTGGTCGCGCGCAAACCGGTTGATCTTCGGTGAGCGCGGCTCGGCCCGCTCCAGCCTCCTGATGCCGGACCGGGTCGAGTCCTCCATCTCCTTGAGCGTCTTGGTGACCAGCGGTCCGTCGCCGGACGAGCCGAGCAGCTGGGCGACCTCGGCCGCCCGGGTCTTGGCCGAGACCAGCTCGCGCTCGGCCCGCTGCACGTCGTCGGTGCTGAGGCGGACCAGCGTGCTCTCCGCGGCGCGCTTGAGCGGGTAGAGAGTGTCGCCGGGCAGCGCGTGGTAGGTGGCGAACGCCGACAGCATCATGGCCGCCGCCAGGCCGAACGTGGCGGCCTGGGAGAGCCAGGAGAGCCGCCGCCCCGGACAGCGATGGGAACGGCGGGCTCGTACGGGCTCGGGGAGGCGCCGTGCGGCCAGGAGCTCGGCGCGGAGGCGTTCGCGGAAGGCGGCGGCCGGACCCCCGCCCAGCGGGAGCCGTCGCAGCTCTGTGAGGTGATCGAGCACGCGCTCGCGCGATCTGCGCGCCCTACCCATGACAGCTCCCTGACGCCGCCGGGGAATCCGATCGTGACATCTGCCTAACGACGTGCCGCTGGTGGAGGTTACGCCAGGTCGTGCTTGAGAGCCCTGGCCAGGGCCCGGATCGCTCGGAATTGCAGGGCTTTGATCGCTCCACTCTTCTTCCCCATGATCAACGCGGTCTCGGCGAGCGACAGGCCGTGCAGGAACCGCAGAACCACGCATTCCTGCTGCTCGGGGTTCAGATCCTGGACGGCGCGGAGCATCCGGTCGTTGATGATGGCCGTGACGACGGCGTTCTCCGGGATGTGCGGTCCGTCGAGCGGGACGTCGATCACCTCCCCCGTCGGGATCTCCAGGCGATAGCGGCCGGATTTGAAGTGATCGGCGACCAGGTTCCTGGCGATGGTCACCAGCCAGGCGCCGAAGTCACGGCCCTGCCAAGTGAAGTCGGTGATCCGGCGAAGGGCGCGGAGGAAGGTCTCGCTGGTGAGATCCTCGGCCAGCGGATGCGAGCCGACGCGGAAGTAGATATAGCGATAGACCAGATCCACGTATCGGTCATAGAGCGTGCCAAAGGCATCCGAGTCTCCGGTCTTGGCGTGCAGCACCAGCATGCGGAGGTCATCGGGAATCTCTTCGCGCACGGCAAGCTCGCTCGTCCGGGCGGGACCAGCGACCGCTGGTGGGAGCAGCCCGGCGAACGGCCACGAGTCAGGCATCCGGTATCCCTAGGGGTAAGGGGTGCGGCGTGCTCGAACACTCTAGAAATCAACCGGAAATTCCACAATCCGCTTCGCGAAGGCATGACTAGCCGTAATCGGCCGATACCGTGTGGACCGACCCGTTCCCTCTTCGGCTACCGGCTGGGAGGCATAGTCCGGCAGCATTGGAGTCACCATGGAGATCCTCGTTGCTGTCCTAGCCTTTGTCGGTGCCCTCCTCGCCGCGATCGGCGCAGTCGCCCTGGTCCGGCGCCTGCGTGACGAGGTTGAGGGGTGGTTGATCGCCTGGACCGTTTCAGCCGTCGCGCTCTGCCTGGCGCTCGGTGCGATCGGCGTCGGCTACCTGATGGGGTTCGGGGACGTCACCTTCAAGGTCTACCAACTGACCGGATCCCTCCTCGCGCCCTTCTGGCTGGCCATCGGACTGGTCCAACTCCTGTCGGAGAAGGTGCCGCCGAAATTCGCCGGCTGGCTGCTCGGGATCGCGTTCACTGTCGTCGCCGTGGTGGTGCTCACCTTCGACCCGGTGAGCGGGGGCAGCGAGATGGGCAAGGTGCTCCCCGCGGCCGAGGGGCACTGGGACGTCATCCCCCGCTACCTGCTGATCGGCGCGCACTCCATCGCCGGGCTGATCATGCTGGCGGCCGTGGTGATCGCGGCGCTGCGCTGGCGCAACGGTGACGAACTCGACACCGACAACCTGCACGCGGTCATGGTCATCACGCCTTCGGGCATCGCGATCATCGGGGCGATGAGGTTCGCGGTGCCGGGCTTCTTCGCCACCGCGCTGTTCGTGGTGGCCGCCGCGGGCATCTGGTACGCCGTGCTGCGCCCCCTGGCTCCGTACGAGGACGACGACGAGGACGACGAGTTCGAGGGCCACCGCGGCGAGCGGTCCGGCGAGCGGCCGGCTGAGCGGTCCTCCCATGGCCGCCGGGCCATGCGGGATCGGGACCCCTTCCCCCAGCCGGACTCCTTCCCCCACTCGGAGCCGTTCCTCCCGTCGGACTCCTTCCCCCGGTCGGAGCCCTTCCCCCAGCCGCTCGCCGACATGCCGATGCAGGGGCCGCCCCAGCAACAGCAGCAGCCGCCTCCCGGTCAGCCCCGCCGGTCGGGCCTGGGCGATCTGGTGGCCGAATACCGGGCGGGCGACCAGCCGGTCGACTACGCCGCCCGGATGGCGCCACCGCCCGACCAGGGCCCCTCGACCGGCTACATCATGAACGGCGGGCACGGCGCCGGTCCGCAGACCGGTCCCCAGGACTTCGGGATGCCCGCCACGGGCGCGGCCTACCCGGGGGCCGAGTTGTTCGCCACCGGCTCCCGCGCGGCCCAGCAGCCCCCTCAGGGCCAGCCCCCTCAGGCTCAGCCCGCGCGAACGCCGGCCCCGCAGGCCCAGCCTCAGCAGCAGGCGGCCTCCAGCAGGCCCTCACCGAGCATCTACGGCATGCTGACGGTCTTCACCCTCATGGACGGCTCGGGCGAGGCGTTCGACCGCCTGGCGGAGCTCACCGTCGAGGCCGTACGCCGGGGCGAGCCCGACACGCTCATCTACGCCTGCCACGCGGTCAAGTCGGCCCCGCTGCAGCGCATCGTCTATGAGCTCTACCGCGACGAGGTGGCCTACCGCGACCACCAGCGCCAGCCGCATGTCGAGCGGTTCGTCAACGAGCGTCAGGCCATGGTGCTGGCCACCAACATCATCGAGCTGAACGTCAACGCCGCCAAGGTCGTACCGCTCCCGACCGCGATGTTCTAACAGCTCAGGGGCGCGCTACCCGCTCAGCGCCGCGCGCAGCCGGTCTTCGGAGACCCGCCAGAAGTCGTGCTGGACTCCGTCGACCAGAGTGACCGGGATCATCTCCCAGTATTTCTCCCGCAACTCCTCGGAGGAGTCGATGTCGACCTCCTCCCACGGCACACCCAGGTCTCCCGCCACGCGGGAGACGACCTCGCGCGCGTCGTCGCAGAGGTGGCAGCCCGGCCTGCCGAGCAGCGTGATGCGGTGCATGCACCCAACCGTATCGTGCCGACTTTGTGCATCGCTTCACAAAGGGATTAACCTGAAAGGCGGTTCGATTTCATTCACGCGGCCGGCAGGCCGCTCGTCCCCTGGAGCTCCGGCACGTGAAGAGCCCGTCCCAGTCCCGTGACCGCGGGATCCCCGAGGCAACGGTCGCCCGGCTCCCGTTGTACCTGCGGGCGTTGAACGGGATGGCCGAACGCGGCATCGCGACCGTCAGCTCCGAAGATCTGGCCATGGCCGCGGGCGTCAACTCCGCGAAGCTCCGCAAGGACCTGTCCCATCTGGGCTCGTACGGCACGCGAGGCGTCGGCTACGACGTCGAATACCTCGTCTACCAGATCTCCCGCGAGCTGGGCCTGACCCAGGACTGGGCCGTGGCCATCGTAGGAGTGGGTAATCTGGGCCGGGCACTGGCCAATTACGGTGGTTTCGTCTCCAGGGGCTTCCGTGTGGCCGGGCTTCTCGACGCCGACCCCGAAGTCGTGGGCGACGATATAGCGGGGTTGAATGTTGAGCACATAGACGTCCTGGAAGCCGTCATCGAACGGCGTGGGGTCTCGATCGTGGTTCTGGCGACACCCGCGATAGCGGCGCAGGAAGTCTGCGATCGTGTGGTGGCGGCCGGGGTCACCAGCATCCTGAACTTCGCGCCCGTAGTGCTTTCTGTACCAGATGGCGTGGATGTCCGTAAAGTCGACCTATCAATAGAACTGCAGATCCTTGCGTTCCATGAGCAGCGCAAAGCAGGGGGGCCACTTATGGCCGTGGACAGTCAATGAGTCTTCTCACCATCGGACTCAGCCACCGGACAGCTCCGGTGGCCATGCTCGAGCGCGTATCGGTGTCCGGCGAGGCGCTCGTCAAGCTCCTGCACGACGTGCAGCAGGACGTGTGCGTCGCCGAGGCCATGGTGGTCTCGACGTGCAACCGAGTAGAGGTTTACGCGGCCGTCGACCGTTTCCACGGCGCCGTCACCGCGATCAGTCGCTTGCTGGGCGTCCACTCGGGCGTCCCCGTGGAAGAGTTGCAGCCGCACCTCTACGTCCACTACGAAGACCAGGCCGTCGAGCACCTGTTCGCGATGGTCTGCGGCCTCGACTCGATGGTCGTGGGCGAAGGGCAGATCCTCGGCCAGGTTCGCCGGGCGCTCACCCTGGCGCAGAAGCAGGGCACCATCGGCGCCACCCTCAACGAGCTGGTGCAGCAGGCGCTGCGGGTCGGCAAGCGCGCCCACGCCGACACCGACATCGACAAGGCGGGCGCCTCCCTCGTCACCGCCGGTCTGGCACTGGCGGGCGACCTCGCCGGCCGCCGGGCGCTGGTGGTCGGCGCGGGCTCGATGAGCTCGCTGGCCGCCACCACGCTGGCCCGCGCGGGCGTGACCGACATCGTGGTCGCCAACCGCACCTTCGAACGAGGCGTACGCCTGGCGGCGTCCGTAGGCGGCAGGGCGGTGGAGTTCGCCGCGGTTCCCCGAGAGCTCGCGGCGGCCGACATCGTCATCTCCTGCACGGGCGGCGGCCGGCACGTCATCACCCCCGACATCGTCCCCTCAGGCACGTTCCTGCTGGACCTGGCACTGCCGCACGACATCGACCCCGCTGTCCGCGAGGTGCCCGGCGTCACGCTGGTCGACCTGGAGACCATCCAGGAATCGGGCATAGGCTCAAGGGAGGGCGACACCGTCGACTCGGTGCGCAGGCTCGTCGCCGAGGAGCTGGCCGCCTTCCTCACCGCCGAGCGAGCCGCCAAGGTCACTCCGACCGTGGTGGCGCTGCGCAGCAAGGCGGCGACCGTGGTCGAGGCCGAGCTGGGCCGGCTCCTGATGCGCATGCCCCAGCTCGACGGCAAGGCCAGGGACGAGGTGGCGCAGACTGTGCAGCGGGTCGTTGACAAGCTGCTTCACGAGCCCACTGTGCGTGTCAAGCAGCTCGCCACCAGCCCGGGAGGCGATCATTATGCCGAAGCGCTGCGCGAGTTGTTCGACCTGGATCCGAAGATGCCCGAAGCCGTGAGGGAGGTGGAGTTGTGACACTGCGCTTGGGCACCCGGCGCAGCCTGATGGCGACCACGCAGTCGCAGATGGTCGCCGACTCCTACACCGAACGGACCGGCCGCGCCATCGAGCTGGTCGGCGTCACCACGTTCGGTGACGTGACCAAGGCTCAGGTGGCGCAGCTCGGTGGCACGGGCGTGTGGGTCAGCGCGCTGCGTGACAAGCTGATCGAAGGCGAGATCGACTTCGCCGTCCACTCGCTGAAAGACCTGCCGACCAAGCCGGACCCGCGGGTGACGCTGGCCGCCATCGTGGCCCGGCACGATCACCGCGACGCGCTGGTCGGCCCGGCGAAGTTCGCCGACCTGCCCACCGGGGCCAGGATCGGCACCGGCTCGCTGCGCCGGATCGCCATGCTCAGGGCGCTGCGTCCCGATCTCGAGTACGTCCCGATCCGCGGCAACGCCGACACCCGGATCGGCAAGATCGCCGCCGGCGAGGTCGACGCGGTCGTGCTCGCCTCGGCGGGCCTGACCAGGATCGGCCGGGACGTGGAGATCGCGCAGATCTTCGAGGTCGAGGAGCTGCTGCCCGCGCCAGGGCAGGGCGCCCTGGCCGTGGAGTGTCTCTCCGACAACGCCGACCTGATCTCTTTCCTCGGTGTGCTCGACGACCCGCGGACGCGCTCCGCGGTGTCGGCCGAGCGCTCCGTCCTGTCCGCTCTCGAGGCCGGCTGCTCATCCCCCGTGGGTGCCTTCGCCGTCGATGACGGACAGACCTTGAACCTCACCGCCGCGGTCGTCTCTATCGACGGCCAGCAGACGGTGCGCAAGTCCGCCGCCGGCTCTCCTTCCGAGTCTGTGAAACTCGGCCAGCTCCTCGCGGCCGAGATGATCTCCGAAGGGGCCGACAGATTGATGGGGGAGCAATCCCGTTGAGCTCCGATAGTCCAACCTCCGGTTTCCTCGCGTTCGTGGGCGCGGGCCCCGGCGATCCGAACCTTCTCACGCTCCGCGGCGCCGAACTGCTGGCCAAGGCCGACGCGGTCGCGCTCGACGAGGAGCTGTTCGGCTCGTTCCTGCGCCACTGCCGAGAAGGCGTGGAGATCGCGTCCGGCGACCTCGTCAAGCGCGCCAAGGCCGGGCAGTTCGTCGTACGCCTGTGCGAGGGCGACCCGATGCTGTTCTCCTCGATCGCCCGCTCGATCGAGGAGGAGGTCGCGGCCTGCGCCGCGGCGGAGGTGGACTTCGAGATCGTGCCCGGCGTGCCGCCCGCGACCGCGGTGCTCACCTACGCGGGCATCCCGCCGGCGGCCGACGTGCCGGAGTTCCGGATCGTCGACGCCGCGCACGAGCAGGACTGGGCCGCCCACGCCGCCTGCCAGGGCACGCTGGTCATCTACAACGGCCTCGCCGGGGCCGTGGCGATCGGCAAGGCGCTGGTGGCCGGTGGCAAGCCCGACAGCACGCCCGTGGCGGTCAGTAGCAGCGGGACCACGACCGAGCAGTACACCGTCGTCTCGACGCTGGCCAGGCTGCAGGCCGACATCAAGCACGCGGGCTTCACCGAGCCCGCGCTGATCGTCGTCGGCGACGCGGTCGGGCAGCGCGACAAGCTGTCGTGGTTCGAGACCAAGCCGCTGTTCGGCTGGCGGGTGCTGGTGCCGCGCACCAAGGAGCAGTCCGAGAGGCTGTCCGAGCAGCTCACCTCCTACGGCGCCGTGCCGGAAGAGGTGCCGACCATCTCCGTCGAGCCGCCGCGCACGCCGCAGCAGATGGACCGCGCGATCAAGGGCCTGGTCACCGGGCGCTACGAGTGGGTGGCGTTCACCAGCTCCAACGCGGTCAAGGCGGTGCGCGAGAAGTTCGAGGAGTACGGCCTCGACGCCCGCGCCTTCGCCGGGCTGAAGGTGGCCGCCGTGGGCGACGCCACCGCGCGGGCGCTGGTCGAGTTCGGCGTCAAGCCCGACCTGCTGCCCTCGGGCGAGCAGTCGTCGGAGGGCCTGGTGGCCGAGTGGCCGCCGTACGACTCGATGCTCGACCCGATCAACCGGGTGCTTCTGCCGCGGGCCGACATTTCCACAGATACCCTCGTGGCCGGTCTGACAGAGCTAGGCTGGGAGTGCGACGACGTCACGGCCTACCGCACCGTACGAGCCGCACCGCCCCCCGCCCCGATCCGCGAGGCGATCAAGGGCGGCGGGTTCGACGCGGTGCTCTTCACCTCCTCCTCGACCGTGCGCAACCTCGTGGGCATCGCCGGCAAGCCGCACAACGTCACCGTGATCGCGGTGATCGGGCCGCAGACCGCGAAGACCGCCGAGGAGTTCGGGCTGCGCGTCGACGTCATGGCCGACCGGCCGTCGGCGTCCGCCTTGGCCGCCGCGCTGGCCGCGTACGGTGCCAAGCAACGCCAGGCGGCCCTCGCCGCCGGCGACAGCCCGCGTCGGCCGTCGCAGAACCGCAGAGGCGCCAGAAGGAGAGCCAAGTGAGTGCTGACTACCCGGTCGCCCGGCCGCGCAGGCTCCGTCGCAGCCCCGCGATCCGGCGCATGGTGGCGGGCACCAGACTGCACCCCGCGGACCTGATCCTGCCGCTGTTCGTCAAGGAGGGCATCGACCAGCCGCAGCCGGTCGCCTCGATGCCCGGCGTGTTCCAGCACACCCGCGACTCGCTGCGCAAGGCCGCCCACGAGGCCGCCGACGCCGGGGTGTCCGGGGTGATCCTGTTCGGCATCCCCGCGGTCAAGGACGCGCGAGGCTCGGCGGCCGACGACCCCGAGGGCATCCTCCAGGTCGCGCTGCGCGACGTGAGCGCCGAGGTCGGCGACGCGGTGGTGGTCATGGCCGACACCTGCCTCGACGAGTTCACCGACCACGGCCACTGCGGCGTGCTGACCGACTCCGGCGACGTCGACAACGACGCGACGCTGGAGCGCTACGCGTCGATCGCGCTCGCCCAGGCCAGGGCCGGATCCCAGATGATCGCGCCGAGCGGCATGATGGACGGCCAGGTCGGGGCCATCAGGGCGGCGCTCGACGCCGACGGCTTCGCTGACCTGCCGATCCTCGCCTACACCGCCAAGTACGCCTCCGCCCTCTTCGGCCCCTTCCGCGACGCCGCCGAGTGCGCGCCGCAGTTCGGCGACCGCAGCACCCACCAGCAGGACCCGGCCGGGCCGCTGGGGGATGCTATGCGCGAGGTACGCCTTGACCTCGCGGAGGGCGCCGACGCCGTCATGGTCAAGCCCGCGATGGCCTATCTGGACGTCATCAGGCGCTTCCGCGACGAGGTCGACGTGCCGGTGGCGGCCTACCAGGTGAGCGGCGAGTACGCGATGATCGAGGCCGCCGCGGCCAACGGCTGGATCGACCGCGACCGGATGATCATGGAGTCGCTGGTCTCGATCAAGCGCGCGGGCGCCGACCTGATCCTGACGTACTGGGCCACCGAGGTGGCGCGCCGCCTGTGAACCAGGGGGTTTCCCGTCGATCGCTGAGGCCTGTGCGTTAGAGTGCAATAACAAGTGCTGGTGTGTCCCGCGTGTGCTTTGCAGCCAGGAGCCGGGGCCTCTTCAGGCGCTTGGATCGACGGGAGACACCATGGTGGGGGTACCACTCGCTCGGCGTACCAAGAAACGGCCGCGCCCGACACGGATCGACACCGTCCTGGGCTATGCCGCTCTCGGCTGGCCGAGCGTGCCGGGTGCCCATCCGCTGCGTCAGGGCGCCCGCTC
This sequence comes from Nonomuraea sp. NPDC052129, assembly GCF_040680095.1. Lineage (NCBI taxonomy): Bacteria > Bacillati > Actinomycetota > Actinomycetes > Streptosporangiales > Streptosporangiaceae > Nonomuraea > Nonomuraea sp. NPDC052129. The sequence goes on from NZ_JBFAVX010000003.1 coordinate 605,078, forward strand.
CTGCTCCTGTGACCGCCTCGGCTGCCCCGACCCGGGCGCGCATCCGCTGTCTCCCGCCTGGCACCTACAGGCCACGACGGACGCCACTCAGCTCACGCGCTGGTGGCGGATGGACCCCGACGCGAATGTGATTCTGCCCACCGGCCGGGTGTTCGACGTCTTCGACGTACCGCTCGACACGGGCCTGTCGGCCCTCACCCGCATCGACGGCGCCTCGGCGCACTCGGGCCCGGTCGCCGCCAACGGTGACCGGGTCCTGTTCTATGTGGCCACCCGTGGCAATCCCGACGACGAGGACGAGTGGTGGTCCTGCCAGCTCGACTGCGAGCCCGGCACCATCGAGGACAATCCGGGCCTGCGCTGGCACTGCCGCGACAGCTACGTCCTGGCCCCGCCCTCCACGCTGCCCACCGGGCAGCCCGTCTCCTGGCTGCGCCCGCCGGACGGTCGTCCGCTGCCTGATCCGCTGCGCATCCTCGACTGGCTCGCCGACTAGACCGCCGTGGCCCAGGACTAACCTGGAGCGCGTGAGCCGTACACAGAACTCCGAGGACCTGTTCGCCCGCGCCCGCGCCATCGTGCCGGGTGGCGTCAACTCCCCGGTCCGCGCGTTCGGCGCGGTCGGCGGCACGCCGCGCTTCATGGCCTCCGGGCAGGGTCCCTATCTCACCGACGTCGACGGCAACCGCTACGTCGACCTGGTCTGCTCGTGGGGGCCGATGATCCTCGGCCACCGCCACCCCGCCGTCGTCGAGGCCGTCTCGTCGGCGCTCTCCCACAGCCTCTCGTACGGCACCGCCACGCCGGGCGAGGTCGAGCTGGCCGAGGAGATCGTCGCCAGGGTGGCGCCCGTGGACAAACTCCGGCTGGTCAGCTCGGGCACCGAGGCGACGATGAGCGCGGTGCGGCTGGCCCGCGGGTTCACCGGGCGGTCGAAGGTGGTCAAGTTCGCCGGGTGCTACCACGGTCACGTGGACGCGCTGCTGGCCTCGGCGGGGTCGGGCGTGGTCACGTTCGGGCTGCCCGATACGCCTGGCGTGACGGGGGCGTCGGCGGCCGACACCATCGTGCTGCCGTACAACGACATCAGCGCGGTGGAGCAGGCGTTCGCCTCGCCTGAGAACATCGGGCTGATCGCCTGTGTCATCACCGAGGCGTGCCCGGCCAACATGGGCGTGGTGCCGCCGCTCGACGGCTTCAACGCGCGCCTGCGCGAGCTGTGCACGGCCAACGGCGCGCTGCTGATCATGGACGAGGTGCTGACGGGCTTCCGGGTCTCGCCCTCGGGCTGGTACGGGCTGGACCCGGTCGACGCCGACCTGATGACCTTCGGCAAGGTCATGGGCGGCGGGTTGCCGGCGGCGGCCTTCGGCGGGCGGGCCGACGTCATGTCCTGCCTGGCGCCGGAGGGGCCGGTCTACCAGGCGGGCACGCTGTCGGGAAACCCGCTGGCGTGCGCCGCCGGACTGGCCACGCTACGCGCGCTCGACGCCGGCTCCTACGCCAAGGTGGACGCGGCGGCGCTGACGGTCGGTCAGGCCGCGTCCGACGCCCTCACCGCGGCGGGCGTGCCGCATCGGTTGCAGCGGGCGGGGAGCCTGTTCTCGGTGTTCTTCACGGATGCGCCGGTGACGGACTTCGACGGTGCGCGAGCCCAGAACACCGCGGCGTACACCGCCTTCTTCCACGCGATGCTGGATCGCGGGGTCTATCTGCCGCCGTCCGCGTACGAGGCCTGGTTCCTCTCGGCCGCTCACGACGACGAGGCGCTCGGTCAGATCGCCGACGCCCTGCCGGCAGCCGCCAAGGCTGCCGCGGCGGTCCTCTGATCGTTACTTGGCGGCCGGCTTCTGGTAGCGGACGCGCTGGTCCCGAGCCTGCTCGGCGAGGGTCTTGAGGTAGGAGATGGTGGTCGGCTGCTGCTTCTGCGCCTTGTTGTTTCTCATGCATATATTTTCTCTTGCTACAGAGTGAAGGACAAGCGAGACTTTCTACGCTAAACCCTTTAGACTGGCTTACATGTTGGACTTGAACCGTCTCAAGGCCCTTCACGCTGTGCACATCTACGGCTCCGTGGGCGCCGCGGCCGACGCGCTCATGGTCACGCCGTCGGCCGTGTCGCAGCAGATCGCCAAGCTGGAGCGCGAGACCGGTGCCCGGCTCATGGAGCGCAACGGGCGCGGGGTGCGGCTGACGGACGCCGCCGGGCTGCTCGCCGACCACGCCGAGCGGATCCTGGCCCTGGTGGAGACCGCCGAGGCGGACTTCGAGGCGCTGCGCGGCGAGGTCGTGGGACGGCTGAACATGTCCGCGTTCCCGACGGCGGCGCGCGGGCTGATGCCCTCCGCCCTGACCTCGCTCAAGCGGCGTCATCCCGACCTGCACGTCCAGATGCACGAGCGCGAGCCGGAGCGCATCGTGCGCGACGTGGCCAGGGGCGAGCTCGACCTGGGCGTCATCCAGGACTGGCTCAACCGGCCGATCGCCCTGCCCGAAGGGCTGTCCCGGTCCACGCTGCTCGACGACATCGCCGACCTCCTGCTGCCCGCGGACCATCCGCTGGCCGGCAACAAAGAGGTCGAGCTGGCCGCGCTGCCCGCGAACGAGCGGTGGATCAGCTCCTCGCCCGGCACCGTCTGTCACGACTGGCTGGTCTACACGCTGCGTAACGCCCAGTTGGAGCCCGAGATCTCCTGTATGGCCGATGAATATCCGACCCAGATGGCGCTGGTGGCGGCCGGGCTCGGCTGCGCGATCATTCCCCGGCTGGGGCGTGACTGCGTGCCCGATGGGGTGGCTGTGGTGCCGTTGCGGCCCAGGCAGTCGCGGCGCATCTACGTGATCTGGCGGACGGACGCGGCTCGGCGGCCGGCGATCCGGGCGGCGGTCGAGGCGCTCGCGGACGCCAGCCGTACTAAGGAGAATGCCTGGGCGGTCGCCTAGCCGTGGTGACCGCGAGGGTTCTTCGGGGGGTTCGTCACGCGACCGTTTCGATCCACCGGTGACAGTCCGTCGTGGCTGATGTCCCTAGGAGAGGTACCCCCTTCGGGGGTGCGGGAGATGACGGTCCGTCGTGGTTGGGGTCCCTGCGAGGGAACCCCCTTCGGAGGTGGGGAAGCGGGCGGTTTGTTGTGGTTGGGTGCTCTGTGGGGGTTGCGGCGCGCCGGGGTTGTTCGCAGGACGGGCGAGATCGCGGAACGGGCAGAGCGGGATAGGCTGTGGCACACCATGGCTGAAACCACCGTAGTTCACCTGATGCGCCACGGTGAGGTGCACAATCCCGAAGGCGTCCTGTACGGCAGGCTGCCCGGCTACCACCTGTCCGAGACCGGCCGGCTGATGGCCGAGACGGTGGCCAAGTCGGTGGCGGGCCGTGACATCGTCACCCTCTACAGCTCGCCGCTCGAACGCGCGCAGGAGACCATCGCGCCCCTGGCCGCGCTGCTGGAGCTGCCGGTGCAGACCGACGAGCGGCTGATCGAGGCCGCCAACATGCTCCAGGGCCGCAAGGTCGGCCAGGGTCTGGCGGTCCTGCGCGATCCCAAGAACTACCGCTACTTCTGGAACCCGCTGCGCCCGTCCTGGGGCGAGCCCTATCCGGCGATCGTCAAGCGGATGCGCTCGATCATCGAGGAGGTCAGGGCGGAGGCGCGCGGGCACGAGGCGCTGCTGGTCAGCCACCAGCTGCCGATCTGGTCGATCAGGATGGCGGCCGAGGGCCGCCGGCTCTGGCACGACCCCCGGCGCAGGCAGTGCAATCTGGCCAGCCTCACCACGCTCACCTTCGACGGCGATCGTCTGGTCAGCGTCGGCTACAGCGAGCCCGCCGGATCACTGGCGACGGGCCCCAGCGTCCCGGGCGCCTGACCTCGCCGGTAGAGTTGCAAGCTCTACCGGTCGTAGTACAAGGAGATCTTCCTCCGTGCGCGCCAAATCCATCTCCCTCGTCCTTTCGGCCGTCCTGGTCGCGGGCGGCCTCGCGGGCTGCGCGGGCGCCAACCAGTCGGGCCAGCCGCAGGCGGGCGACACCCGTTTCGTCGCGGGCGACGGGAAGATGCAGGTGTTCGACGTCGCCGACCGCCACGCCGCCCCCGAGATCGGCGGGCAGACCCTCGACGGCACGACCGCCTCGCTCGCCGCCCACAAGGGCAAGGTCGTGGTGCTCAACTTCTGGGCGTCGTGGTGCGGCCCGTGCCGGGCGGAGGCGCCGGTGCTGAAGGAGGTCGCCGCCAAGACCAAGGGCCGCGTGGAGTTCCTCGGCGTCGACTTCAAGGACCGCAAGGCCGACGCGCAGGCGTTCGAACGCACCGAGCAGACCGGCTACCCGAGCATCTTCGACCAGCCGGGCCAGGTCGCGCTGCGCTTCCAGGGCACGGTGCCGCCCGCGGCCATCCCGTCCACGCTGATCATCGACGCGCAGGGCAGGATCGCCGCCAGGGCGCTGGGCGCGGTCAAGTACACCGACCTGATGGACGCGGTGACCAAGGTGCGCGATGAATGACGTCGTCGCCTCGGGCTCGCTGCTCCTGGCCGTGCCCATCGCGGTGCTGGCCGGGGTGGTGTCCTTCCTGTCGCCGTGCGTGCTGCCCCTCGTACCGGGCTACCTGTCGTACGTGACGGGCATGAGCGAGGACCCCAAGCGGGGGCGGCTGGTGCTCGGCACGGTGCTGTTCGTGGCCGGCTTCGGGCTGGTGTTCGTGCTCAGCGGCGCGTTGTTCGGCGGCCTCGGCGCGGCCATGCTGGGCAACGCGGAGATCATCACGCGGGTGCTCGGCGTGCTGACGATCCTGCTCGGGCTGGCCTTCCTGGGCGTGCTGCCCGGCCTGATGCGCGACGTGCGCATCCACAAGCTGCCCGCGGCGGGACTGGCCGGGGCGCCGCTGCTGGGCGTGGTGTTCGGGCTGGGCTGGACGCCGTGCATCGGGCCCACGCTGGCCGTCGTGCTCGCGCTCGGACTGAACGAGGGCAGCGCCTCGCGTGGCGCGCTGCTCGCCGTGGCGTACGCGCTGGGCCTCGGACTGCCCTTCGTGGCCGCCGCCCTCGCCTACAGCAAGGCCCTGCGTACGTTCCGCGCGATCCGCAAGCACTCACAGCTGATCACCCGGATCGGCGGCGGCATGATGGTGGCCGTCGGCATCATGCTGGTGACCGGCCTCTGGGGAGAGATGATCGCGACCATGCAGGGTCTGATCGGCGCCTTCAGGCCGGTGATCTGATGACCGTCGACGAGCTCGAGAAGGAGCGGGCGCGGCCCGCCGGCATGGGGCCCATGGGCTGGCTGCGCTGGGGCTGGCGCACGCTCACCTCGATGAAGACGGCGCTGATCCTGCTGTTCCTGTTCGCGCTGGCGTCCGTGCCCGGCTCGCTGGTGCCGCAGCGCGGCGTCGATCCCGACAAGGTGGTGCAGCTCTTCCAGAACAGCCCGACGCTCGCCGAGTGGTATGACCGCTTCCAGCTGTTCGACGTCTTCACCTCGGCCTGGTTCGCCGCTATCTACCTGCTGCTGTTCACCTCGCTGATCGGCTGCGTCCTGCCGCGCACCGCCACCTACGTGCGCGAGCTGCGCCGCCGCCCACCGGCCGCGCCGCGCAACCTGTCGCGCCTGCCGCACTTCTCGCGGCTGGACGACCCGCTGACGGTCGAGGAGGCCGCCGGGCGGCTGCGCCGGCTCCGCTTCCGCGTCGAGGTCGGCGACGGCTGGGTGGCCGCGGAGAAGGGCTACCTGCGCGAGACGGGCAACCTGCTCTTCCACGTCTCCCTGCTCGCCCTGCTCGTCGCGATCGGGTTCGGTTCCCTGTACGGCTACCGCGGCAACGTGCTGGTGGTCGAGGGCGACGGCTTCGCCAACACGGTCGCCGCCTACGACCGGTTCATCCCGGGCAATCAGGTGTCGGCGGAGTCGCTGGAGCCGTTCTCGTTCACGCTCACGGACTTCCAGACCACCTACCAGGTCGAGGGCCCCAAGAGGGGGCAGGAGCTCGACTACTCCGCCTACATGAAGGTCAACGACGCGCCCGGGGCGCCCACGCGCGACTACACGCTCAAGGTCAACGAGCCGCTGGAAGTCAACGGCACCCAGACCTACCTCCTCGGCCACGGCTACGCGCCCGTCTTCAAGGTCACCGACGGCAAAGGGCAGGTCGCCTTCGAAGGGCCCGTCCCCTGCCTGATCGAGAGCAAGCCCACGCTCACCTCGGGCTGCGTGGTCAAGGTGCCCGACGCCCAGCCGTCGCAGCTCGGGTTCCTGCTGCGCTTCCTGCCCACGGGTAACGGGGCGGGGGCCTCGCTCTTCCCCGGCGCGCTCAACCCCGAGGTCCAGCTCCTCGGGGCCTTCTCCGGCGACCTCGGCGTACGCTCCGGGCGCCCGCAGTCCGTCTACGAGCTCGCGCCGCCCGAGGTGATGCGCAAGCTCACCCCGCTGGTCATGGGCACCGGCCAGGCGCCACTCGCCGTCGGGGGATCGATCGACCTGCCCAAGGGGGCGGGAAAGCTGGAGTTCACCGGGGTCAAGGAGTGGATGACGCTCCAGATCGCCTACGACCCGGGGCGGCTGCCCGCCCTGCTCGCCGCGGGCACGGCCGTGGTCGCCATCGCGCTGTCCCTGATGATCCGCCGCCGCCGGGTGTGGGTGCGGGTCAAGGACGGCGTGGCCGAAGTCGGCGGTCTTACCCGTACCGAAGGGTCCGCGGCGGGCTTCACCGAGGAGTTCGCCGACATCGTCAAGGTCCTATCAGCTGGAGGCAAGGATGCCCGCTGAGCAGCAACTGGCCGGGGTGAGCGACCTCTTCGTCGTCGCCGCCGTCCTGCTCTATCTGGCCGCCATGATCGGGTTCGCGCTGGAGCTGGCCTTCGGTCGCTCCAAGACCGACTCGGCCGCCGTACCCGCCAGGCAGCCCGTGGGAGCCGGATTCGGCTCCTCAGGCGCCTCTGCCGCTTCGGACGGCCCTGTCGCTTCTGAGCCGGTCGTCGAGCCGCCGGCCTGGGCGGGCAAGGCCGGCTGGGCGGCCATGGCGCTCGGCTGGCTCGGCTGGGCCGCGAACCTGGCCGCCATCGTCACCCGGGGTCTGGCCGTGGACCGGTGGCCCTGGGGCAACATGTACGAGTTCGTGGTGGCCATCTGCTTCGCCGCGGTCACCGCCTTCCTTGGCACCCAGCTCCGGCAGAACGTCCGCTTCCTCGGCGCCTTCGTCATGGTGACGGCCGCTCTGGGACTCGGCTTCGCGGTCAAGGTCCTCTACACGGCGGCGGGTCCGGTGGTGCCGGCGCTCAACTCGTACTGGGTGGCCATCCATGTGACGGCGGCGATCCTGGCGAGCGGCCTGTTCATCGTGGCCGGTGTGGCGGGCATCCTCTACCTGATCCGCGGCGATGGGATGTCACGGCTGCCGTCGCGGGCCGACCTGGAGCGGGCGGCCCACCGCGCGATCGTCTTCGCCTTCCCGGTGTGGACCTTCGCCGTCATCGCCGGTGCGCTCTGGGCTGACAAGGCATGGGGTCGTTACTGGGGCTGGGACCCCAAGGAGGTCTGGGCCTTCATCACGTGGGTGGCTTACGCCGCCTACCTCCACGCTCGGGTCACGGCGGGATGGCGCGGGCGCGCGGCGACGATCGTGCAGCTCTTGGCGTTCGGGTGCCTGCTGTTCAACCTGGTGGGGGTCAACATGTTCATCTCGGGGCTGCACAGCTACGCGGATGTGTCGGGCTGATTTCGTCTGTCCCACGGCCGTCTCGATCTCTGTGACGGTCCGTGGTGGCTGGGGTCCTTGGAGGGGTACCCGGTCCGTTGTGACAGGGACCCATGGAGGGACGCCCCCGTCATGGGCGACGGAGAGCGGACGGTCGGGGACGCCGCTCTAGCTGTCGTCGCCGCGCATGCGGCGGTCGAGGTCGCGGAGGAATTCGGGGTCGTCGTCCGGGCCCTTGGGGGCCGAGTGGCGGCGGGAGCCCGGACGCGGGGGGACCGGCCAGGTCTCTCGGGGCTGCTGGGGGCGGCCACGGATCATCCAGACGGCCCCGCCCACCAGGGGCACCAGCGCGACGACGAGCACCCAGAGCGGTTTTGGTACGTTCCTTACCTCTTCCTCCGGCGTGGTGATGACGTCGAACAACGAGTAGAGCCAGAAGGCCAGCAGCGCCAAGCCGATAACGACACCTACCATGTCCGAACTGTAAGCCATTCGCGTCGTGATCGTGTTTTCCCGTTGTCCCATTTCAGGTGACTCCAGCGAGACCTACGTCGTACGGTGGACTCGATTCAGCGGCGTCCGCCCGCTGGGACCGCCGTTCGGGGCGGCCGGGTGCCATGCGCGCGGGCGTCCCACGGCGTTGAGGGGTGCGATGGCCTTTTCTAACGACAAGGGCCGCCATCGGCGGGGTCGTTGGTGGCGGCGCGGGTCGTATCTCTTCTCCCGCCGCAGTGAGGCGCCCCCCGACGCGGATCGCTCCTTCTGGACGAACGACCGGGGTACGCCCCCCGGCAGACCCAGCCCGTCCGGACGGCCGGATCGGGCTCGCGAAGACCGCCCCGGGCGGCTGTCCTGGCCGTGGCGGCCCGGCGCCGGCGGGGACAGGCACGGGTGGCCCGGCGGCGACAAGCGCGGCGGGGACAGGAGCGACGGAGACAGGCGCGGGTGGCCCGGTTCTGAGGGCGGGGCCAAGCGCCACGACCGCCCGACGTCCGAGTGGCCGGATCATGAGCGGTCGGACCGCGAGTACGTGGAGCGCAAGCGAGCCGATCGGGATTGGCCAGGACGCATCTGGCCGGGCCGGGAGCCCGCCGGACAGGACTCGATCGGGAGTGAGGGGAGCTTCGCGCTGTTCGGTTGGAGGGGTCGTGAGCGGCGCCAGGCCGGCGCAGACGGTTCCGAGGGGTTGTCTTGGGCGGGGCGCCGCCAACAGGAGGAGTTCCGCCAGCAGGAGGAGTTCCGCCAATGGGAGGCCGCCGACGCCGGGCAGTCGCAGCGGTGGGATGTCGCTGAAGGTGGGCAGTCACGGCGATGGGATGCTGCCGAAGCCGGGGAGCCGCGGCGGTGGGAGGCGGGGGAGCGGCTGTCGGCCGCCGTCGTGGACCGCCCCCAGTACACGTGGCACGACTTCGAGCTCGACGACGTGGTGCTCCGGGCGCGACCCAACCGCCCCGACGCGCCCTCGCTCGGCGACGGCCTGCGGCACTGCGGGAAGCTGGAGACCATCCTGCACCGCCAGTGGGACGCCCGGGAGGGGCCGCCGTCGCCGGAGGTGGTGCGGGCCGTGGAGAGTCTGGCCATGCTGCCCGACCTGCTGAAGGAGAAGCTCGCCGCCGGTCTCGAAGGCATCTATGTGGGGCCGGGCGGCGTACCGGATCTGGACGACATGGGCTACCTGCGCGGCGCCCCCCTGCCCTCCGGCCGGGCCTCATGGGACATCTGCGCCGGAGCCTACGGCGACGGGAAGATCGTGGTGGGTGACCGCCCCTCACCCACGCCGGACGTGATGATGCATGAGGTCGGACACGCCATCGACGACGTCGACTCGGCTTACGGCGATTGGGTTTCCGATTCGCGGGCATTCGCGAAGCTGTACGAGGACATCACGCCGCTCCTGGTCTCCGCGTTCCACCGCCAGGGGGACGGGCTGGGGCGTAAGGAGTTCTTCGCCGACGCGTTCGCCGCGATCGCCTCGCGCCAGCGACCGGCCCTCGTCGACATGCTGGGCGGCGACACTCGCGCGGCGCTCAACGTCATGCTGTTCTTCAACCGGCGCTACGGAATCTAGGTGATGAGCCATGTACGTCATCCGGCTCGCTGACGGGACCCTGCGCGTGCCGCAGAGCCTGACCAGCGAAGACGGGCGTCTCATCGGCAACGCGTACGTGGAACTCGAACCTGGCGACCCCGACTACGACACGTGGCTACCGGAGTCCCTGACGGAGGAGGAGGCGGCGGACCGCCGGGAGCGCTGGCTGATCGAGAACGACGACCTGGAGCAGGAGTTCTTGGCCTTCAAGGCGGAGCAGGAAGACGCCTAGGCCGGCCCGGGTCAGAGGTCGAGGGGCCGCTGATGACGTTTACAGACAGGGGGAGACGGCGACCCTGCGGGCAGGATCACCGTCTGATGGAACGTCAAACACGCGGGGACTCGCCCGACCTGTCGGCCGTTAGAACGTCCTCGCCTCGAAGAAGGGCATGCACTTCCGACTCGCGGAACCGACGATGCCCCCCGGGGGTGCGGATACTGCTGATGCGACCTGCCGCGGCCCAGCGTGTAACCGTCTTTGGGTCTACCCGGAAGAGGGCGGCAACCTCTCCTGGGGTCAGCAGACGCTCGCTGCTACTCTCCACCAATCTCTCCCCCTCGCATCCCGCTTCCTGCCAGCGGGCGGACAGGTAACCAGTGTGTCGAGCGAAGCCTGATTTATCCGTGGTTTTCGACAAAGATCACGGGTTGTTATCAGCTGACTGCCCGATTGTTATATGATAGAGCCTCTTTGGGGCTCTCGTGGGTGTTTCTTTACGAAACACCCTAACTGGGACACTAGCAGTGCTGGCGCCCGATGCGAAGAGCGACCGTGTCACACAGGGCGAGTAACCTCGATCTGTGCATCCCGTTCTCGTATACACCGCGTCGCGGATCGGCCTGTTTGTCGTGACACTCGGCGTCCTGCTGCTGCTTGGCCTGCAAAACGCGGTGCTACTGATCATCGTGTCTTTCTTGATCAGCGGCATCGCCAGCTACGTCTTGCTCTCGAAGCAGCGTGACGCTCTTAGCACTCGCATCAGCGACAAGATCGACCGGCCCAAGCCGCAGAGCGACTAGGGCAGGGGGAACATGCCAATCCGGGCATGGTACTCCCGTCCGAGTCTCGTTGTGTCGCTACCAACGAGTAGTCCGCCGCTGTGCGCCAGAAATGCCTTGACCCCGATCCCGCGCTCCCTGCCAGGATTCCAAGTCAGCGCCATTCCGGTGAGCGGATGAATGGCGCCGATGCCCTCGCGGGGCACCGCTCCAGGCCCGGCCGAGTCGTGGCCCAGCGGATTGTTCAGCCATCGCTGGTGGCCGCCGACATAGATCGCCGCGCCGGTCACCGCGACTGCGTAGAGTGAGTCTCCGCCGGTCTTGTTGACCCAGGTGGGCGTGATCCGCTCGCCCCTGCTGTACGTCTCGAACCTGGCCGTGCTGTCGCACAGCCGCTTCCCGCGCACCGGTCCGCCGGTGGTGACGACGGCGAAGTAGCTGCCGTCGGGCGCGAAGTCCAGGCCGCGTACGTACGAGGGAAAGGTGTCCATGCAGGTGGGGACATATGCCTCGGTACGCCAGTCGGCCACCTTGGCGCCGCCGCCGCGTACGTCGATCAGCCCCAGCTGCGGCCTCGACAGCCCGTCCAGCGTGGTGAAGTTGCCGTCGACCGCGAGCCGATCGGCGGTCAGGGCGAGCGCGTAGACCCTCAGCGTCGGCGTCAGCGGCGCCCCCGGCGTGACCGCGAACGCCGGGTCGGTCGCGCCGGTCGTCGCGTCGATCCTGGCCAGCGCCGCGCGCGGCCTGGTGAAGTCACCGCCCGCGTAGAGCTGCGCGCCGCGCCTGGCCAGCGTGGTCACCATCCCGCCGGAGACACCGGGCCTGAAGTCCCGTACGGCCGAGCCGTCGAAGAGGTTGAGCCTGGCCAGCGCCCTGGTCGACGTCCCGTTGACCGAGGGGAAGTCGCCGCCGACGTAGACCGTGCCGCCGTCACCGGGGGCCAGGCTGTAGACCGGCCCACCGACCTGCGGCGCGAAGTAACGCAGGATGTGCCCCGTCGCGAGGCTGTAAGCGAAGACGTTGTCCCGGGTGTAGGTGTGGGTCCGTGAGGCGTCGGCGACCTCGCTGAACGAGCCGCCGACGACGACCGTGCCGCCGACCAGGGTGATGGAGTTGACGATCCCGTCGAGCACGTGCGGAGTGGTGTCGACCGGGTCGGCCGAGACGACGCGCGAATGAGCGACCGGGGTCGTCGCGAGGATCGCCGCAAGGGCGACACGTACCAGCATTCGCAAACTTCTAGCAGACATTGGGTAATCGTGCGGCTACTTTCTGTTGATTGTCGCGATGGTCATAGGCTTGGGCCATGACGCGTGCTCAGCTGGACAAGCAGCCGGATCAGGTCGCCGCGATGTTCGATCGCACGGCCCGGCGCTACGACTTGGTCAACGATGTGATCTCCCTGGGGCAGGTGCGCTTCTGGCGCAAGGCGGTGGCCGCCGCCGTCGACGCCGGGCCCGGCGAGATCGTGCTCGACCTGGGGGCGGGCACCGGCACGTCCACCGACGCGTTCACCACGCTGGGCGCCCGCGCGATCGCCTCCGACTTCTCCCTCGGCATGCTGCGCACGGGGGTGCGCCGACACGGCGGCAACGCGCTGAGCGGTAACGGAGTCCCGTTCATCGCGGGTGACGCGCTGCGGCTGCCGTTCGCCGACGACGCCTTCGACGCCGTGACGATCTCGGTGGCGCTCCGTAACGTGCACGACACCTCGCAGGCGCTGCGGGAGATGCTGCGCGTGACGCGGCCGGGCGGGCGGCTGGTGATTCTGGAGTTCTCGCACGTGAAGGTCAACGCCTTCGACCTGGTCTACCGCGAATATCTGATGAAACTGCTGCCGCGAGTGGCCACGGTCTTCGGGTCCAATGACGACTCCTACGCCTATCTGGCCGAGTCGATCCGGGACTGGCCCGACCAGCCGACACTCGCGCGCACCATCCAGGAGGCCGGCTGGCAGCGGGTCGCCTGGCGCAATCTCACCATGGGCATCGTCGCGATCCACCGGGGATTCAAGCCCGCGTAAGCCCGTTCTGTGCTGCGCGTAACCCCGTTCCGCGCTGCTCGATTAGGCGAGATGTCATTCACGCCGTCAAGTCCGCGCTCCGGTCGGGGTTCCGTGTCCGGAGATATCGTTTATCGCGGGAATTATCCGAGGGGGCGGGCCGACCTACGGCGGGTTCGGCAACGCGGCGCTGGGCGAGGATGGTTCTCGACTAATTCCTGGCCGTACTGGTGTAGCGTTTCGCTTACGGAGCGTGACTGCACTGCTGTAACCCGCGTCACATTTCTCACGATAGGCTCGGATATAACCGTGACGCTACGAAGGAGTCTGCCCGGTGGGCCCGATGCTCTGCTTCACGCCCGATGAGTGGCGCGCCTTCATCGAGGGTGTGCGCCACCGCGAGTTCGAGGTCTGATCTCCTCGTGGCGACGACGCAGGGCCCTTCGTCTCGGACGGAGGGCTTTCGTTTGTGCGAAGACCGGCCCCCGACTGCCACTTTGTCCAAGAAAAGGGTTAGACTGCGGGCCGACAAGTTTGTGAAGGGGTTCACAAAGGAACGAAGGCGCCACACCCCGAGGCCTTCGAGCGTGTAGGACAGGACAGTCCAGTGACCGAGCCACCAGCCATACAGGCTGACGCCGATGTCATCGTCGTCGGCGCCGGTCCCGCCGGTTCCGCAACCGCTTTTTACCTCGCGCAGGCCGGCCTCGACGTGCTGCTCCTGGAGAAGACCAGGTTCCCCCGGGAGAAGGTCTGCGGCGACGGCCTGACCCCCCGAGCGGTCAAGCAGCTGCTCAACATGGGCGTCGACATCGACGCGCCCGGCTGGATCAGGAACAAGGGCCTGCGGGTCGTGGGCGGCGGGCACCGCTTCGAGCTCGACTGGCCGCAGCTGGAGCGCTTCCCCGACTTCGGCCTCGTGCGCACGCGCAAGGACTTCGACCAGATCGTCGCCGCCAACGCCGTCAAGGCCGGGGCGCGGCTGATGGAGGGCGTGAACGTCACCGGCCCCGTCCTCGACGACCGCAGCGGGCACGTGGTCGGAGTGACGACCAAGAACGGGCCGACCTACCGCAGCCGTCTGGTGGTGGCCGCCGATGGCAACAGCACCCGGCTGGCCCTGGGGATGGGGCTCCACAAGCGTGAGGACCGCCCGATGGGCGTGGCCGTACGCACCTACTTCGAGAGCCCGCGCCACGACGACGACTACCTGGAGACGTGGCTGGAGCTGTGGGACGAGAACACGCTGCTGCCCGGCTACGGCTGGGTGTTCGGCGTGGGCGACGGCACCGCGAACGTCGGACTGGGCCTGCTCAACACCAGCGACCAGTTCAAGAACATCGACTACCGCGACCTGCTCAAGCGCTGGTGCAAGGCGATGCCCGCCGAGTGGGGCTTCACCGAGGAGAACATGCGAGGCCCGATCCGCGGCGCCGCGCTCCCGATGGCCTTCAACCGCCAGCCTCACTACACCCGCGGCCTCGTCCTCGTCGGTGACTCCGGCGGCGCGATCAACCCCTTCAACGGCGAGGGCATCGCCTACGCCATGGAGACCGGCGAGATCGCCGCCGAGACCATCGTCAAGGCGCTGCGCCAGACCACCCCCGCGCAACAGGAACGCATCCTGCGCACCTATCCTCAGGTGTTGAAGGACGCCTACGGCGGATATTTCACGCTTGGCAGGTGGTTCGTCCAGGCGATTGGGAAGCCGGGGGTCATGAGCTTCGGAACGCGGCATGGGTTGCCACACCCGAGGCTGATGCGCTTCGCGCTCAAACTCCTTGGTAATCTCACCGACCGGCGAGGGGATGCGTCGGACAAGATCATCAATGCACTCTCGAAGGTCGCGCCACCAGCATGAACCTCAGACTCACCCATAGATCAGGCTGCGCGCCCGCGCGCGTGGCGACTCCAGAGGAGGCGTAGCGATGGACCTTTACGTGCCCATCCTGGTGCTCGCCGTTCTCGCGGGGGGCTTCGCGATCTTCTCGGTCGCCATCGCTCCCTTCACCGGTCCCAAGCGCTGGAACCGCGCCAAGCTTGACGCCTACGAATGCGGCATCGAGCCGACGCCCCAGCCGGTCGGTGGCGGACGGTTCCCGCTGAAATACATGATCACCGCGATGCTCTTCATCGTGTTCGACATCGAGATCATTTTCCTTTACCCCTGGGCAGTCTCCTTCGCGCCGCTGAAGAACGACGCGGGCAGCGTGCTCTCCTCGGGCCTCGGGGTGTTCGCGCTTGTCGAGATGCTGCTGTTCATCGTCACCGTGCTCGTCGCCTACGCGTACGTATGGCGCCGCAAGGGTCTGGACTGGGACTAGAAATGGGACTTGAAGAGAAACTCCCCAGCGGGTTCATCCTCAGCACGGTCGAACAGGCCGCCGGCTGGGCGCGCAAGAACTCCGTATGGCCGGCCACATTCGGCCTCGCCTGTTGCGCCATCGAGCTGATGGCCACCGGTGGCCCCCACTACGACCTGGCGCGCTTCGGCATGGAGCGCGCTTCGGCGTCTCCCCGGCAGGCCGACCTGATGATCGTCGCCGGCCGCGTGTCGCAGAAGATGGCTCCCGTCCTGCGGCAGATCTACGACCAGATGGCCGAGCCCAAGTGGGTCATCTCGATGGGCGTGTGCGCCTCAAGCGGCGGCATGTTCAACAACTACGCCATCGTGCAGGGCGTGGACCACATCGTCCCGGTCGACATCTACTTGCCCGGCTGCCCGCCGCGGCCGGAGATGCTGATCGACGCGATCGTGAAGCTGCACGACAAGATCCAGAACATGAAGTTCGGCGCCCACCGCGCCAAGCAGATCGACGAGCTCGAGCTGCAGGCGCTGCGTACGCTGCCGCTGATCGACCAGGGGGCCGCGAAGTGACCTCGCCCGACAACCTCCCCGAGGTCCCCTCCGCCGAGGTCCCCGAGGTTCCGGCGGTCGCCGAGCCGCCCGTCGCCCGACGCGGCATGTTCGGCACGACCGACTCGGGTGACACCTCCGGCTACGGCGGTCTCGTCGTACGGCGGGCCCCCCAGCTGTCCACGTCCCGCCCCTACGGCGGCTACTTCGACGAGCTGGTCGACACGCTGGCCCTCGACGACGCCATCGAGCGCGTGGTCGTGGACCGGGGCGAGCTCACCCTGCACGTGAAGCGGGAGCGGCTCGTCGAGGTGTGCCAGAAGCTCCGCGACGAGCCGGCCCTGCGCTTCGAGCTCTCGCTCGGCGTCTCCGGGGTGCACTACCCGCACCTGAAGGGTGAGGAGCTGCACGCGGTCATCCACCTCTGCTCGATCACCCACAACCGGCGTGTCCGCGTCGAGGCGAGCGCCCCCGACGAGGACCCGCACATCCCGTCGACCGTCGGCGTCTTCCCGGGCCACGACTGGCACGAGCGCGAGACGTACGACTTCTTCGGGATCGTCTTCGATGGCCACCCCGGCCTGACCCGCATCATGATGCCGGACGACTGGGAAGGTCACCCGCAGCGCAAGGACTACCCGCTCGGCGGCATCCCGGTCGAATACCGCGGCGCCACGATCCCCGCGCCCGACCAGAGGAGGTCGTACGCGTGAGCGACCTTAAGGAAAAAGGCAGCGAGCTAGAACGAAGTGAGGTTCACTCGTGAGCACCGGATATGACGAGGCGACCGAGGGCAAGGTCTACTCGGTCACCGGCGCGGACTGGGACGAGGTCGTCAGCGGCGTCCGCGAGTCCGACGACGAGCGGCTGGTCATCAACATGGGCCCGCAGCATCCGTCCACGCACGGCGTGCTGAGGCTGGTCCTGACCCTCGACGGTGAGACGGTCACCGAGGCGCGCGGCGTCATCGGCTACCTGCACACCGGCATCGAGAAGAACCTCGAATACCGGACGTGGACGCAGGGCACCACGTTCGTCACTCGCATGGACTACCTCTCGCCGATCTTCAACGAGACCGCCTACTGCCTGGGCGTCGAGAAGCTGCTCGGCATCGAGGACCGCATCCCGGACCGGGCGCAGGCCATCCGCGTGATGATGATGGAGCTCAACCGGATCTCCTCGCACCTGGTGGCGATGGGCACGTTCGGCATGGAGCTCGGCGCGACCACGCCGTTCCTGTTCGGCTATCGCGACCGCGAGCTGATCATGGACTTGTTCGAGTACATCACCGGGCTGCGCATGAACCACGCCTACGTCCGCCCCGGCGGCGTCAGCGTGGACCTGCCGGCGGGCGCCGTCGACAAGATCGGCGAGTTCCTCAAGATCATGCCACAGCGGATCAAGGACATCCGCAAGCTGCTCGACGAGAACCCCGTCTACCTGCGCCGCACCAAGGACGTGGGCTACCTCGACCTGACCGGCTGCATGGCCCTGGGCATCACCGGGCCGATCCTCCGGTCGGCCGGACTGCCGTGGGACCTGCGCAAGTCGCAGCCCTACTGCGGCTACGAGACCTACGACTTCGAAGTGGCGACCGAGCGCGGCTGCGACGTGTTCTCCCGCTACCTGGTCCGGATGCGGGAGATGGAGGAGTCGCTCAAGATCGTCGAGCAGGCTCTCGACCGCATCGCCGGGCCGCTCAAGGGCGACCCCGTGATGATCGAGGACAAGAAGATCGGCTGGCCCGCGCAGCTCGCGCTGGGCCCCGACGGCTTCGGCAACTCGCCCGACCACATCGCGCACATCATGGGCAGCTCCATGGAAGCCCTCATCCACCACTTCAAGCTGGTGACCGAGGGATTCCGAGTGCCGGCCGGGCAGGCGTACGCCTCGATCGAGTCGCCCAAGGGCGAGCTCGGCGCGCACGTGGTGAGCGACGGCGGCACCCGCCCCTACCGCGTCCACTTCCGCGAGCCGTCCTTCTGCAACCTGCAGGGCTTCCCCGCCATGGCGGAGGGCGGCCAGGTCGCGGACGTGATCGCCGCGGTGGCATCTATCGACCCCGTCATGGGAGGTGTGGACCGGTGACTTACTCACCGGAAGTCCGAGAGCGTCTCGAACGAGACGCCAAGGAGATCATCGGACGCTATCCGAAGACGCGGTCGGCGCTGCTGCCGCTGCTCCACCTCGTGCAGTCCGAAGACGGTCACGTCTCCGACGACGGGCAGGAGTTCTGCGCGGAGATGCTGGGCCTCAGCAAGGCCGAGGTCGTCGGCGTGGCGACGTTCTACACCATGTACAAGCGCAAGCCCGCCGGTGACTACCACGTCGGCGTCTGCATCAACGCGCTCTGCGCCGTCATGGGCGGCGACCAGATCTGGGAAGAGCTGTCGGAGCACACCGGCGTCGGCCACGAGGAGACCACCGCCGACGGCAAGGTCTCGCTGGAGCGCCTCGAGTGCAACGCGGCCTGCGACTTCGCCCCGGTCATGATGGTCAACTGGGAGTTCTTCGACAACCAGACGCCCGAGTCGGCCAAGCAGCTCGTCGACGACCTGCGCGACGGCAAGGACGTCCGGCCGACCAGGGGGCCGAAGAAGCTCTGCACCTTCAAGGAGGCCTCGCGGGTGCTCGCGGGCCTGCCCGACGACCTGGCGGGCGACGGCCCGTCGGCGGCGGGCCCCTCGCTGGAGGGCCTCAAGGTCGCCAAGGCCAACGGATGGAAGGCCCCAGAGGCATGAGCACGACTCTCACCCCGGTCCTGACCGCGAACTGGGACCAGGCCAACTCCTTCACCCTCGCCGGTTACGGCGAGTATGAGGCGGCCAAGAAGGCGCTGGGGATGGACCCCGACGCGGTCATCCAGGCCGTCAAGGACTCGGGCCTGCGCGGCCGCGGCGGCGCGGGCTTCCCGACCGGAATGAAGTGGGGCTTCATCCCCCAGGGTGACGGCAAGCCGCACTATCTCGTCGTCAACGCCGACGAGTCGGAGCCGGGCACCTGCAAGGACATCCCGCTGATGATGGCCAACCCGCACTCGCTGGTCGAGGGCGTCATCATCACCGCCTACGCGATCCGGGCCAACCACGCCTTCATCTACGTGCGCGGCGAGGTGCTGCACGTCATCCGGCGGCTGCACGCGGCCGTGCGCGAGGCGTACGAGAAGGGCTATCTCGGCACCGACATCCTTGGCTCCGGCTACGACCTCGAACTCGTCGTGCACAGCGGCGCCGGGGCGTACATCTGTGGCGAGGAGACGGCGCTGCTCGACTCGCTCGAAGGCTTCAGAGGTCAACCGCGGCTCAAGCCCCCGTTCCCGGCCGTGGCGGGCCTGTATGCCTCGCCTACTGTTGTGAACAACGTGGAGTCTGTGGCCAGTGTTCCCTCAATCGTGACCAACGGGGCCGACTGGTTCGCCGGGATGGGCACCGAGAAGTCCAAGGGCTTCGGCATCTTCTCGCTGAGCGGCCACGTCACCCGGCCCGGCCAGTACGAGGCGCCGCTCGGCATCACGCTGCGCGAGCTGCTCGACATGGCGGGCGGGATCCGCGAGGGCCACGAGATCAAGTTCTGGACCCCGGGCGGCTCGTCCACGCCGATCTTCACCGACGAGCACCTGGACGTGCCGCTCGACTTCGAGTCGGTCGGTGCCAAGGGCTCCATGCTCGGCACCCGCGCGTTGCAGATCTTCGACGAGACGACCTGCGTGGTCCGTACGGTGCTGCGCTGGACGGAGTTCTACGCCCACGAGTCGTGCGGCAAGTGCACGCCGTGCCGCGAGGGCACCTACTGGCTCAAGCAGGTGCTCAAGCGCCTGGAGAAGGGCCAGGGCACCGAGGAGGACCTGTCCACGATCACCGACATCGCGGACAACATCCTGGGCCGCTCGTTCTGCGCGCTCGGTGACGGCGCGACGAGCCCGATCCACTCCTCGGTGAAGTACTTCCGCGACGAGTACCTCAAGCACTTCGAGGTCGGCGGCTGCCCGTTCGACGCGAAGAAGTCCACTCTCTGGGGTGACCAGTGACAACAACCGCCGTAGAGACCAGCCTGGTGACCCTGAGCATCGACGGGTTCCAGGTCAGCGTCCCGAAGGGCACCCTGATCATCAGGGCGGCAGAGCTGCTGGGCATCCAGATCCCGCGCTTCTGCGACCACCCGCTGCTCGACCCGGCGGCCAACTGCCGCCAGTGCCTGGTCGACATCCCCGACGCCGGCAACGGCCGCGGCTTCCCCAAGCCGCAGCCGTCCTGCGCGATCGAGGTCGCCGAGGGCATGGTGGTGCAGACCCAGCTCACCTCGCCGGTCGCCGAGAAGGCGCAGCGCGGGGCCATGGAGCTGCTGCTCATGAACCACCCGCTGGACTGCCCGGTCTGCGACAAGGGCGGCGAGTGCCCCCTGCAGAACCAGGCGATGTCCAACGGCCAGGGCGAGTCCAGGTTCCAGGAGCAGAAGCGGACCTTCCCCAAGCCGCTGCCGCTGTCCTCGCAGGTCCTGCTCGACCGTGAGCGCTGCGTCCAGTGCGCCCGCTGCATCCGCTTCTCCGACCAGATCGCCGGCGACCCGTTCATCGACTTCTTCGAGCGCGGGGCCAAGGAGCAGGTGGGCGTCGCCGACGGCAAGCCGTTCGACTCCTACTTCTCCGGCAACACGGTGCAGATCTGCCCGGTCGGCGCGCTGACCGGCGCCGCCTACCGGTTCCGGGCCAGGCCGTTCGACCTGGTCTCCACGCCGAGCGCGTGCGAGCACTGCGCGTCCGGCTGCAGCCTGCGCACCGACCACCGGCGCGGCCGGGTCACCCGCCGACTGGCGGGCAACGACCCGCAGGTCAACGAGGAGTGGAACTGCGACAAGGGCCGCTGGGCGTTCTCCTACGCCACGCAGCCCGACCGGCTCAAGACGCCGCTGGTACGCAACGAGGACGGCGTGCTCGAACCCGCCTCGTGGCCGGAGGCGCTCAGCGTCGCGGCCCGCGGCCTGGCCGCCGCGCGCGGCAGGGCCGGGGTGCTGGTCGGCGGCCGGGTCACGGTCGAGGACGCCTACGCCTACGCCAAGTTCGCCCGGCTCGCCCTCGGCAGCAACGACATCGACTTCCGCGCCAGGCCGCACTCCGCCGAGGAGGCGCAGTTCCTGGCCCACGCCGTGGCCGGCAGGGGCATCGAGGTCTCCTACAGTGACCTCGAGAGCGCCCCTGCCGTGCTGCTCGTCGGGTTCGAGCCCGAGGACGAGTCGCCGATCGTCTTCCTGCGCCTGCGCAAGGCGTGGCTGAAGAGGAAGCTCAAGGTCACGGCGATCGCCCCGTTCGCCACCAACGGCCTGGCCAAGATGGGCGGCACGCTCATCCGCACCGCGCCGGGCGCCGAGGCCGACGCGATCGGCGAGCTGGTCGGCTCGCTGGCCGAGGGCACGATCGTGCTCGCCGGTGAGCGGCTGGCCACTGTTCCGGGTGCTCTGTCCGCCCTCGTACGCCTCAGCACCGCGTCGGGCGCCAAGCTCGCCTGGGTCCCGCGCAGGGCCGGCGAGCGGGGCGCGATCGAGGCGGGCGCGCTGCCGAACCTGCTGCCCATCGGCCGCCCGGCCGATGACGAGAGCGCCAGGGCCGAGGTCGCCAGGGCGTGGAACGTCGGCTCGCTGCCCGACGCGCCGGGTCGCGACACCACGGGCATGCTCCTCGCGGCACTGGAGGGCAAGCTCGACGCGCTGGTCGTGGCCGGTGTCGACCCCTACGACCTGGCCGACCCGGCCGCGGCGCTGGCCGCGCTGGAGAACACCCCGTTCATCGTCAGCCTGGAGATCCGCGCCAGCGCGGTCACCGACCGGGCCGACGTGGTCCTGCCGGTCGCCGCCGTGCAGGAGAAGGGCGGCACGTTCGTCAACTGGGAAGGCAGGGGCCGCTCGTTCGGCGCCCCGCTCAGGGTGCCCGGCCTGCAGAGCGACCTGGCCGTGATCAGCAACCTGGCCGACCGGATGGACGTCCACCTGGGCCTGCCCGACGCCGCGGCCGCCCGCCGCGAGCTGAGCGCGATGGGCTCCTGGCGCGGCACCCGCGTCGCCGCCCCCAGCACCGCCACCCGCTCGCAGCTCGCGCCGCGGACCGGCGAGGCGCTGCTGGCCAGCTGGCACCTGCTGCTCGACGACGGCCGCCTGCAGGACGGCGAGCCGTACCTCGCGGGCACCGCCCGGCCGGCGGAAGCGCTGGTCTCGGAGGCTACCGCGGCGGAGATCGGCGTCGTCGACGGCGACAAGCTGGTCGTCGGCGGTCAAGGACCCAACGCGGTCACGTTGCCGGTGCGCGTCGCCGACCTGCCCGACCGGGTGGTCTGGGTGCCGGCGAACTCCGGCGGCTGCTCGGTCACGCGCGATCTCGGCGCGGCGGCCGGCGACATCGTCACGATCGGGAGCGCCTCATGATCCCTGTTCTCCTGACTGATCCGACACTTGCCGACTTCGGCAAGGATCCGCTCTGGATCACCATCATCAAGGCAGTGATGCTGTTCGCCTTCCTGATGCTCTGCATCCTGTTCGGCGTCTGGTTCGAACGGAAGCTGATCTCCAGGATGCAGAACCGCTTCGGCCCCAACCGGGCGGGCAAGTTCGGCCTGCTCCAGTCGGTGGCCGACGGCATCAAGATGGGCCTGAAGGAAGACCTCTTCCCGCGGACCGTCGACAAGCTGCTCTACCTGATGGCCCCGGTCATCATGGTGATCCCGGCCTTCCTGGCCTTCTCGATCACCCCGTTCGGGCCGATGGTCAACCTGTTCGGCGTACGGACGCCGCTGCAGCTGGTCGACCTGCCGGTGGCCGTGCTGTTCATGCTGGCCATGGGTGCCATCTCGGTCTACGGCGTGGTGCTGGCCGGCTGGTCGTCGCGCTCGCCGTACGCGCTGCTGGGCGGGCTCCGGTCGGCGGCGCAGGTGGTCTCGTACGAGATCGCGATGGGTCTGTCGTTCGTCGGCGTGTTCCTGTTCGCGGGGACGCTGTCGACGTCGGAGATCGTCAAGTCGCAGGCGACCGGCGGCGAGCTGTGGGGCATGTCGATGCCCTCCTGGTACGTCGTCCTGCTGCTGCCTTCGTTCCTGATCTACGTGTTCTGCGCCTTCGGTGAGGCCGCGCGTATCCCGTTCGACCTGCCTGAGGGCGAGGGCGAGCTGGTCGGTGGCTTCCAGACCGAGTACTCCTCGTCGCTGAAGTTCGCGCTGATCATGATGGGCGAATACCTGCACACCTTCGTCGCCTCGGCGATGGCCATCACGCTGTTCCTCGGCGGCTGGCGGGCTCCGTTCCCGATCACGTGGTTCTGGGCCGGCGCGAACGAGGGCTGGTGGCCGCTGCTGTGGTTCTTCGTCAAGTTCGTGCTGGTCTTCTGCTTCGTGGTGTGGGTGCGGGCCTCGCTGCCGCGCGTCCGCTACGACCAGCTCATGTCGCTGGGGTGGAAGGTTCTCATCCCGGTCAACCTGGCGTGGATCATGCTGGTCGCCACGATCCGGACCGTCATGTACGTCAAGAACGGCGAAGCCGGCTTCCAGGGCAGCCTGGCACCCGTCATGGTGGTCGCGGTGCTCGTCATCGTCGGCGCGCTCGGCATCTGGGCCCGGTTCGACACCGTGAACCAGCGCCGCAAGGAAGCGAAAAAGGCGGAGGTCGAGGCGGAGTTCGAGGAGCTGTCCAACGAGCCAACGGCCGGTGGCTTCCCTGTGCCGCCGCTCGACCTGCCGCACTACCACGGGGTGCAGCACAAGGAGATTCCCAGTGGGACTAACTGATTGGCTGAACCCCGTCAAGGGCTTCGGGGTCACCTTCCACACGATGTTCAAGAAGCCCGTCACGGTGAACTACCCGGAGGAGAAGAGGCCCACGGCGCCTCGCTTCCACGGGCGGCACCAGCTCAACCGCTGGCCTGACGGGCTGGAGAAGTGCGTCGGCTGCGAGCTGTGCGCCTGGGCGTGCCCGGCCGACGCCATCTACGTGGAAGGTGCCGACAACACCGACGCGGAGCGCTTCTCGCCGGGTGAGCGTTACGGCCGCACCTACCAGATCAACTATCTGCGGTGCATTCTCTGCGGTCTGTGCATCGAGGCGTGCCCCACCCGGGCCCTCACGATGACCAACGAGTACGAGCTGGCCGACACCAACCGCGAGAGCCTCATCTTCACCAAGGAGATGCTCCTCGCGCCCCTGACCCAGGGGATGGAGCAGCCTCCGCACCCCATGCGACTCGGGGACACCGAAGAGGACTACTACCGGCTGGGACGGACCAATGGGTGAGACCATTACCTTCTGGGTGCTCGCCGTCGTATCCGTCGGCGCGGCACTCGGCATGGTGTTCAACCGGAAGGCCGTCTACTCGGCGCTGATGCTCGGCACCGTGATGCTCTGCCTCGCGGTCCTCTACGCCGTGCAGGACGCGCCCTTCCTGGCCGCGGTGCAGATCATCGTCTACACCGGCGCCGTCATGATGCTCTTCCTGTTCGTGCTCATGCTGGTCGGCGTCGACTCCTCCGACTCGCTGGTGGAGACGCTGCGGGGCCAGCGCTTCTGGGCCGCGATCGCCGCCGTCGGCTTCGCCGCGCTGGTCATCCTGGCCATCGGCAACGCCGTCTTCGCCAAGGAGGCGGGGCTGGCCTCGGCGATCGGGCAGGCCGGTTACATCCGCTCGCTGGCGCTGCTGCTCTTCACGAAGTACGTCTTCGCCTTCGAGATCACCTCGGCGCTGCTGATCACCGCCGCGCTGGGCGCGATGGTGCTGGCACACCGCGAGCGGCTGACCGTACGGCCTTCGCAGAAGGACCTGGCCCGCGCCCGGTTCCTCGGCGATCGCCCGTCGCCGCTGCCCGGACCCGGCACCTACGCCAGGAGCAACGCCATCGACATGCCGGCGCTGCTGCCCGACGGCTCGGTCGCGGAGAGCTCGGTCAACCGCTACATCGCGCGGTTCGACGTCGAGCAGGGTCATCTGCCCGAGGACCCGAAGCTCGCCGAGGCCATCAAGCACAGGGCCGCCGTCGAGTCGGCTGAGGAGGAGTCCAAGTGACCACCCATTACCTCGTCCTGTCGGGCCTGCTGTTCGCCATCGGCGCGATGGGCGTGCTGATCCGGCGCAATGCGATCGTGGTGTTCATGTGCGTCGAGCTCATGCTCAACGCCTGCAACCTCGCGTTCGTCGCCTTCGCCAGGCAGAACGGCAACCTCGAAGGCCAGATCATCGCGTTCTTCGTGATGGTGGTGGCCGCGGCCGAGGTCGTGGTCGGCCTGGCCATCATCGTGACGATCTTCCGAACCCGCAGGTCCGCGTCGGTAGACGACGCCAACCTGCTGAAGTACTAGAGGTGACTGGTGGAATCTCCTGCTGAGATCGTCCAGCACACCGCCGGCGGCATGATCGGGGCCTCTTGGCTGATGATCGCCTTCCCGTTGCTGGGTGCGGCGATCCTGCTGATCCTCGGACGCATGACGAACCGGTGGGGCCATCTGCTGGGCGTGGCCATGTCCCTCGCCTCGTTCGTCGTGGCGGTGCTGACCTTCCTTGAGATCATCGGCCTACCGGCTGAACAGCGCCGTCAGGCCGTACATCTGTATGAGTTCATTCCCGGCATGGTCGACATGGGGTTGCTGATCGACCCGCTGTCGATCAGCTTCGCGCTGCTGATCACGGGTGTCGGATCGCTGATCCACATCTACTCGATCGGCTACATGTCGCACGACGCCGAGCGGCGCCGGTTCTTCTCCTATCTGAACCTCTTCGTCGCCGCGATGCTCCTGCTGGTGCTGGCCGACAACTACGTCGGGCTGTTCATCGGCTGGGAGGGCGTGGGCCTGGCCTCGTACCTGCTCATCGGCTTCTGGCAGTTCAAGCCCTCGGCGGCGGTCGCGGCCAAGAAGGCGTTCATCGTCAACCGCGTCGGTGACTTCGGTCTCCTGGTCGGCATGTTCATCATTCTGGCCACGTTCCACACGCTGACCTTCAGCGAACTGGGCAAGCAGATCGCCGAGAACCCGCCCTCCGGCGGCGCGGTCACCGCGATCGGCCTGCTGCTGCTCCTCGGCGCGTGCGGCAAGTCGGCACAGCTGCCGCTGCAGTCCTGGTTGCTCGACGCGATGGAGGGCCCGACTCCGGTCTCGGCCCTGATCCACGCGGCGACCATGGTCACCGCCGGTGTCTACCTGGTGGTCCGCTCCGGTGCGTTCTTCTTCCCGCCGGACTCGGCGCAGGCGCTCGCCGTCTCGATCGTCGGCGCGGCCACGTTGCTGGCCGGTGCCATCATCGGTTGCGCGAAGGACGACATCAAGAAGGGCCTGGCCGGCTCGACGATGTCGCAGATCGGCTACATGATGCTCGGCGCGGGTCTCGGCCCGGCGGGGTACGCCTTCGCGATCGGGCATCTGATCACGCACGGCTTCTTCAAGGCCGACCTGTTCCTCGGCGCCGGCTCGGTCATGCACGGCATGAACGACGAAGTGAACATGCGGAAGTACGGCGGGCTGCGCAAGCACATGCCGATCACCTTCGCGACGTTCTTCATCGGCTACCTGGCGATCATCGGCTTCCCCCTGCTGTCCGGATATTTCACGAAGGACGGCATCATCGAGACCGCCGTTCACCACCAGCCGATCCTCGGCTGGCTGGCCGTGCTCGGTGCGGGCATCACCGGCTTCTACATGTCGCGGATGGTCTTCATGACCTTCTTCGGCGAGAAGCGCTGGGAGAAGGACGCGCACCCGCACGAGTCGCCCGCCGTCATGACGTGGCCGCTGATGATCCTGTCGCTCGGCGCGCTCTTCCTGGGCGGCTACCTGATCCTGAGCAACAGGCTGTACGACTTCCTCTCGCCCGCTGTGGGCACCGCGGAAGTGCGGCCGGAGTTCGACTTCGCCAGCACGGCCGGCCTGGTCACGCTGGCTCTGGTCGCCGTCGGGGCGGGCTTCGCCTGGGTCAGGTACGGCAGGGCCGAGGTGCCCGCCGTGGCGCCGCGCGGCTCCTTCCTCACCACGTTCGCCCGTCGTGACCTCTACGGCGACGCGCTCAACGAGTCCCTGTTCATGCGCCCCGGCCAGTGGCTGACCCGCTTCGCGGTGTACTTCGACAACCGCGGCATCGACGGGCTGGTCAACGGCCTGGCGGCGGGCATCGGCGGGACCTCGGGGCGTCTCAGGCGGATCCAGACGGGCTTCGCCAGATCCTACGCGCTGTCCATCCTGTTCGGTGCTGCCCTCCTGGCAGGCGCCCTGCTCCTCGTTGGGAACATCTGATGTCACCCTGGCTCCCGATACTCATGGCGGTGCCCGTCCTGGGCGCCATCGTGGTGGCCCTGCTTCCCAAGGGCAGTGACAAGCTGGCCAAACAGGCCACGCTGCTGGTGTCCCTGGTCGTGCTGGCGCTGACGCTCGTGATGGCGGTCCAGTTCAAGACGGGCGGCCCCAGGTTCCAGTTCCAGGCGGTCTACGACTGGATCCCGAGCTTCGGCGTGAAGTTCGGGGTCGGCGTCGACGGCATCGCGCTCGTGCTGATCGCGCTGTCGGCGGTGCTGGTGCCGATCGTGGTGCTCGCCTCCTGGCACGACGCCGACGGCACGCAGAGCGCCGACGGCACGCTGATCACCCCGAAGCGGTCGGTCAAGACGTACTTCTCGCTGCTGCTGGTGCTGGAAGCGATGATGATCGGCGTCTTCGCGGCGACCGACATCTTCCTGTTCTACGTCTTCTTCGAAGCCATGCTGATCCCGATGTACTTCATGATCGGGTCGTACGGCGGCGCGCAGCGGTCGTACGCGGCCGTCAAGTTCCTGCTGTACTCGCTGTTCGGCGGCCTGCTCATGCTGGTCGCGGTCATCGCGCTGTACGTGGTCGCGGGTAAGGGCACGTTCATGTTCCCCGAGCTCGTCGGCGTCATCCAGGACCCCGCGACGCAGAAGTGGCTGTTCGCCGGCTTCTTCATCGCCTTCGCGATCAAGGCGCCGCTCTGGCCGGTGCACACCTGGCTGCCCGACGCGGCCGCGCAGGCTCCGGCCGGCGCCGCCGTGCTGCTCGTGGGCGTGCTCGACAAGGTCGGTACGTTCGGCATGCTCCGCTTCTGCCTGGAGCTGTTCCCCGACGCGGCCAAGGCGTTCACGATGCCGATCGTGGTCCTCGCGGTCATCAGCATCATCTACGGCGCGATCGTGGCCATCGGGCAGACCGACATGAAGCGGCTCATCGCCTACACGTCGATCTCGCACTTCGGCTTCATCGTGATGGGCGTGTTCGCCATGTCGCAGGTGTCGCAGTCCGGCGCCGCGCTCTACATGGTCAACCACGGCTTCGCCACCGGCGCGCTGTTCCTGGCCGCCGGGTTCCTCATCGCCCGGCGCGGCTCGCCGCACATCGCCGACTACGGAGGCGTCCAGAAGGTCGCCCCGCTGCTCGCGGGCTTCTTCCTGATCGCCGGTCTGGCCGGGCTCTCGCTGCCGGGGCTGTCGTCGTTCGTCAGCGAGTTCATGGTGATGATCGGCACCTACACCAGCTCCGCCTTCGGGTCCGGCGCGCTCGCGGTCGCGGCGATCGTCTCCGCGCTGGCCGTGATCCTGGCGGCCGTCTACATCCTGTGGATGGTGCAGCGGGCGCTCAACGGGCCGACCGCCGAGCCGGTGAAGGCCTTCAAGGACCTGAACGTGCGCGAGATCGTCGTTCTCGCGCCGCTCATCGCGCTGATCATCGGCTTCGGCTTCTTCCCCAAGCCGCTGCTCGACGTGATCAACCCCACGGTCACCCAGACGCTGGTCAACGTGAAAGTGGACAACCCGGCTATCGCTGAGAAGGGGGCCGGCCAGTGAACGACGCTGTCGTGGCGCCGACCATCGAATACGGCACGCTGGCGCCGATGCTGCTGGTCTTCGGCGCGGCCGTCGTCGGTGTGCTCGTAGAGGCGTTCGCGCCGCGCTACATGCGCAAGTCGATCCACGTACCCCTCACCCTGCTGTCACTGGCCGGGGCGTTCGCGCTGGTCATCGTGCAGGTGGTCAAGGGCGCCGTGCCGACGGCGCCGGTCGCCATGGGCGCGGTCGCGGTCGACGGACCCTCGCTGTTCATCTGGGGCGTCATCCTCGTCCTGTCGTTCGTCTGCGTGCTGATGATCAACGACGAAGGTCACTTCGTCGCCTCGGCGGCGGCCGTGCCCGGCAGCGCCGATGAGGAGGAGGCCGAGGCCGCCGGTGGCTCGCACACCGAGGTCTACCCGCTGGTCCTGTTCGCGGTGGGCGGCATGCTGCTCTTCCCCGCCTCGCACGACCTGCTGACCATGTTCGTCGGCCTTGAGGTCATGTCGCTGCCGCTGTACCTGCTGTGCGGCCTGGCCCGCCGGCGCCGCCTGCTGTCGCAGGAGGCGTCGATGAAGTACTTCCTGCTCGGCGCGTTCTCCTCGGCCTTCTTCCTGTACGGCACGGCCATGATCTACGGCTACGCCGGGACCGTGTCGTTCACCGGCATCAACAAGGCCCTGGCCACCGGCTCGCTGCTCGACCCGATCCTGCTGCTCGGAGTCTCGCTGCTCGGCGTCGGCCTGCTGTTCAAGATCGGCGCGGCGCCGTTCCAGGCGTGGAAGCCGGACGTCTACCAGGGCGCTCCGACGCCGATCACCGCGCTCATGGCCTCCGGCACGCTGGTCGCGGCCGTGGGCGCCTTGCTGCGGGTGTTCTGGGTGGCGCTGGGCAACCTGGACTGGGACTGGCGGCCGGTCATGTGGGCCGTCGCGGCCCTGACGATGGTGGTCGGCGCGATCCTGGCGATCACGCAGACCGACATCAAGCGCATGCTGGCCTACTCCTCGATCGCGCACGCGGGCTTCCTGCTGATCGGCGTCATGGCCACGTTCGACAAGAGCGCGCAGAACGCCAAGTCGCTGTCGGCGATCATGTTCTACCTGCTCGTCTACAGCATCACCACGGTCGGCGCCTTCGCGGTGGTCACGATGGTCCGCGACCCCGGCGGCGAGGCGGGCCACCTGTCGCGCTGGGCCGGGCTGGGCAAGCGCTCGCCGATCCTGGCGGGCATCTTCGCCTTCTTCCTGCTGGCCTTCGCCGGCATCCCGCTGACCAGCGGCTTCTTCGGCAAGTACGCCGTGTTCGCCGCCGCGCTGGCCAGCGGGTCCGAGGCCGGTGACTCGCTCGGGGGCTGGATGACCGGGCTGGTCGTGCTGGGCGTCGTCGCCTCCGCGATCGCCGCGTTCTTCTACGTGCGCGTCATCGTCCTGATGTTCTTCAGCGACCCGGCGGCCGACGGTCCTTCGATCGCGGTGCCCAGTATGGGGACCGTGGCCGTCATCGCCATCTCGCTGCTGATTACGGTAGGAGTCGGGCTCTTCCCGCAGCCCATGCTCGACCTCGCCAACCAGGCTGCTTCCGGCCTGTTCATCAGATAAGGGGATCTGTATGTCCGCGCCTCCCGTGGTTGACCTTCCCATTGAGGACGAACGGTTGGCGCAGGACGTGGCCAACGGACTGGCCGCCGTCGAGAAGCTGCTGCGTTCGTCGGTGGAGAGCGAGGACGCCTTCGTCACGGAGGCGTCCAAGCACCTCATCGAGGCCGGGGGCAAGCGCTTCCGTACGCTGATGGTGCTGCTGGCGGCCCAGTTCGGGGATCCGTCGGCGCCGGGTGTCGTGCCCGGCGCCGTGGTCATAGAGCTGACCCATCTGGGGTCGCTGTACCACGACGACGTCATGGACGAGGCTCCGGTACGCCGGGGATCGCCGTCGGCCAACGCCCGGTGGGACAACACCGTGGCCATCCTCACCGGCGACTACCTGTTCGCCCAGGCGTCCGACCTCCTGGCGGACCTCGGGCCCGAGCTCATCCGCGTACAGGCCCAGACCTTCTCCCGTCTCGTCCAAGGTCAGATCCGCGAGACCATCGGGCCGCGCGGCGAAGAGGACCCGGTGGCGCACTACATCAGCGTGCTGGCGGACAAGACCGGGTCCCTGATCGCGGCCTCCGGCCGGTTCGGGGCGCTGCTGTCCGGGGCGCCGTCCGACGTCGAGGAGCGGCTCAGCCGGGCGTGCGAGGCGGTCGGGGTGGCCTGGCAACTGGGGGACGACCTGCTCGACGTGGCGTCCACCTCGACGGAGTCGGGCAAGACGCCGGGGACGGATCTTCGGGAGGGTATCCGGACGCTGCCGGTCCTCTACGCTCTGGCCGCGGACCCGTCCTCGCGGCTGGCGGAGCTGCTGTCGGGGCCGGTGGCCGAGTCGGACCTGGACGAGGCGCTGACGCTGCTGCGGGCGCACCCGGCCATGGGACAGGCGCGGGCCGAGCTGGATGCCTGGGTGAACCGGGCTCGTACCGACCTTTCCAGCCTCCCAGACATCCCCGCCAAGAACGCATTTTTGGCGCTATGTGACTACGTTGTCGAGCGTTCTGGGTGATCTCCTGATCGCGGCCCGGGTAGCGTGGGCCGTACGGATGCTGTCGTAGGTGAAGACGGCCAGTGCCAGCCACACGATCGAGAACCCGATCCAGCGGCTGGCCGGCATCGTCTCCTTCGCGACCAGCACCCCGCACAGGAACTGCAGGACCGGCGCGATGTACTGGAGCAGGCCGATCGTGCTGAGCGGCACCCGGATGGCGGCGGCGGTGAAGCACAGCAGCGGCACCGCCGTGATCACTCCCGCCCCGACCAGGAGCGCCGCGTGGCCGAGCCCCTCGTTTCCGAAGGTGGACTGGCCGGTCAGGCTGAGATAGAGGATGTAGCCCAGCGCGGGGGTGAGCAGCACCAGGGTCTCGACGGTGAGGCTCTCGGCCGCGCCCACGTTCGCCTGCTTCTTGACCAGCCCGTACAGACCGAAGCTGACGGCCAGCGTGAGCGCGATCCACGGCGGCCGGCCGTAGTCGATGGTCAGCACGAGCACGGCGAGCGTCCCGAACCCGACCGCCACCCACTGCAGCGGCCTGAGCCGCTCCTTGAGCAGCACAACCCCGAACAGCACGCTGATCAGCGGATTGATGAAGTACCCCAGGGCACTCTCGACCACCTGATGGGCGTTGACGGCATAGATGTACACGCCCCAGTTGACGGTGACGATCACGGCGGCCAGCGTCAGCAGCGCGAGCTTCCTGGGCTCCTTGAGCAGCCCTCGCATCCAGGCCCAGTGGCGCCGCACGGCCAGCACCACCAGGACCGCGACCAGTGACCAGGCCATGCGGTGCGCGAGGATCTCAACGGCTCCTGACGGCTTGAGCAGCGGCCAGTACAGGGGGAACAATCCCCACATCGTGTAGGCGGCAGCCCCGAACAGCACACCGCGCCTCAGGTCAGGCATGTAGTCCAGTTTCGGGCATTACCACCTTTAAACACAAATGCGTATTGCTGTATGGAAATATGTAGGACTGCTAAAAAGTAGCGTGGCTGTCCGGGGGTGGCCCGGTGGGTTGGCTGTTCGGCGGCGACAAGACATCGATGGTCAGTCCCGCTGACGCTCTGACCGGGCGTTCCACGGAGATGCCGGTCCCGGCGCGACACGCGGTCCTGGACGCGCCCCTGGCCCCGCCGTACCCTGCAGGCACGGAGATCGCCGACTTCGGCATGGGCTGCTTCAGGGCCGAGGCATACGATGCGGCTCGTCTCGCCTTCGAGCTCGGTCGGGCAGTGCGACAGATGCGGGAATCTCGTGGATGGAGCCAGAGTGACCTGGCTCGTGCGGCTGAGTCCATGATCCTTGTGATGGCTGTCTTCGACCGTGTGCGCCCGTCAGCCGCTAGCGATTTTGCTTGCGTTTATTTCGTCTGTTGCGGATACTGCGAAGAGGGGGTGACGTCATGACCGACGTGCAGGCCAAGCGAGTTCAGCCGGGAAGCATCGATGCCGAGGTAGCCGGTCGCGCGGTACGCTGGATCAAGGATTACCTCATGCGGTATCCCGAGCAGCCGGCCGTACATGTCGTCGGTGAGCACGGGGACGACGACCCCTTGATCCTGCCTCGTGAAGCCGTGACTCTGCTTGCCTTCATCCTCGCCCAAGCAGCCGAAGGGCGCGGAGTCACGGTGATTCCGTCGCATGCTGAGCTGACGACACAGCAAGCGGCGGACATGCTGAACGTCTCACGCCCGTATGTGATCAAACTTCTGGAGACCGGAGAAATTCCCTTCCGGTTGATCGGCAAGCACCGCCGAATCAAGTACGAGGATCTCCAGGAGTACAAGCGTCGCGATGACGCCAAGCGCCGGACCGCAGCCGACGAACTCGCTGCGCTGGGGCAAGAGTTGGGCATCTGAGCCATGACGTTCGTGGTGGTCTACGACGCGAACGTGTTGTACGGCAACACCCTGCGTGACCTGCTCATTCGTCTCGCCATGACAGGACGGGTGCAAGCCAGATGGACCAACGGCATCCTTGACGAGATGCAGCGCAACCTCGCCGCCAACCGGCCCGACATTCCTGCGGAGAAGCTCGACAAGCTTCGCTGCCTGATGAACTCCGCTGTCCGAGACTGCCTCGTCGAGGGGTATGAGCCACTGATCGAAGGGCTGAAACTACCCGACTGCGATGATCGGCATGTGCTGGCTGCGGCGATCAAGGTGGGCGCGAAGGTCATCGTTACGTCGAATCTCAAGGACTTCCCTGCTGACTACTTGGCTCCATGGGATATCGAGGCGAAGTCGCCCGATGACTTCGTGCTGGACCAAATCGACCTGGACGGAAGGGTCGTCTGGGCTTGTGTGCAGCAGATCGCGGACTCACGGACCAGCCCGCCGGAGACCGTTGATGATGCGCTCGACGCTTTGGAGGCGGCGGGCCTCGTCGAAGCGGTCGCTGCCCTTCGAGCCGGCTGAAGTCCTCCCAACTGGATCTGTAGCGCGAAGCCAAGCGCTACCACCAGCAGTACCTCTACAAAGTGCCTAATGGGTACTGCGGGATCGGTGGTACCGGGGTCTCCTGCCCCGTCGGTCTGACGTACGGCGACGCGTAGGCGTGCGGCGATAGCGAGGAACAGTCAGGCGGCGCGGTTCACAGGTACCTCAAGGACGATGGCGTGAGCGCCGTCGGCTGCCCGCGAAGCCAGGTCAGCAGGGCCGCCGGTGGCGCCGGGCATACGGCGGCCAGTTCGTCGGGATGGTCGAGGCGCATGTGGCGGACGCGGAGCCGACGCGAGTCCACTGCGGACGACCGGGACCGACGGCTGAACGGGGTCAGCCCTCCGTGCGGGCGGGCAGTCGCCATCCCGGACGCGGGAAGTGGCAGGTGTAGCCGTTCGGGTAATGCTGCAGGTAGTCCTGGTGCTCGGGCTCGGCCTCCCAGAAGGGGCCGACCGGCTCCACCTCGGTGACGACCTTGCCCGGCCAGAGCCCGGAGGCGTCCACATCGGCGATCGTGTCCTCGGCGATCCGCTTCTGCTCGTCGTCCACGTAGTAGATCGCCGAACGGTAGCTGAGACCGATGTCGTTGCCCTGGCGATTCTTGGTGCTCGGGTCGTGGATCTGGAAGAAGAATTCCAGGATCGCGCGGTAATCGGTCGTCTCTGGGTCGAAAAGGATCTCGATGGCCTCCGCGTGCGTCCCGTGGTTACGGTACGTCGCGTTCGGCACGTCACCCCCGGTGTATCCGACCCGGGTCGCCGTCACACCCGGAAGGCGGCGGATCAGCTCCTCCATCCCCCAGAAGCATCCGCCCGCCAGCACGGCCCTCTGCGTCTGTGTAGCCATGACGACCCCCTCCAAGATCTCTCAGCTCGGTCGCTCGGGCACCACCGGCATCCCATGCCTGCCCGCTCTTCTCAACACGCGAGGGTTCCAAGCGATTCCGTGCCCGCAAGCCACCGGCGATCCGCACGGTGCCGCGGCCGACGCTCCCCGCCACGGTGAACGGCCGTTCGAAAATTCGCTGGCCGCCTGAGCCGACCGCCCTCACGCTGTACAACATGGAACAACCGCAACGCGAGATCCGTGCCGCCTATTCGGACTCAACGATCACCGTCTACCAGGCGTACGACCCGGAAATCGGCCTGCCCGCCATCCGCGACGGTCGTTTCCCTGCCGCGTGGAAACGGAACAGGATGACGTGGATCAAGCCGTCGTTCCTGTGGATGATGTACCGGTGCGGCTGGGGCGCCAAGGCAGGACAGGAGACCGTTCTCGCCGTCGAGATCAACCGTGACGGCTTCGAATGGGCGCTGCGGCACGCGTGTCTGTCGACCTACGCGCGCGACGTACACCCCGACCGCGAAACCTGGCAGCTTCAGTTGAAGCGCGCCCCCGCCCGCGTGCAGTGGGACCCCGAGCGGGGCCTGCGTTCGCAGCCTCTGCCCTACCGATCACTGCAACTTGGTCTCTCGGGCGAGGCCGTACGACGCTACGCCGACGAATGGACGGTCGCCATCCGCGACATGACCCCGCTCGCCCACGAGATACACGCCCTCGTCAGCGGCGGTGACCTGGACTCCGCCGCCCGGCTGCTGCCCCAGGAACGCTCATATCCCGTTGGAGCCGAGCTTCTTGCCCACCTACGGGGGTGACACCTCCTCGGCCTGCTGATCGCCTCGGGCGACCGGCAGCTGTCCGACCTGCGGATCGAGCGGTTCCTGCGCGGGATCATGCCGGCCGCGCGGCCGCGGTGGGCGCGCTGATGGGAGTCGTCCAGGCGACCGGGCTCGCCAGCCACAGCCTGGGCCGGTCAGAGGAGGGGGCTGTGGCTTCCTGGCGTCACGCCATCGACCTGATCATGCGGGGCCTGAAGTCCCTGTGATCACCCATGACACCTGATCCGGCAGGCGGCTGAGATTCTGGACATGGCCCGTTTCCCTCTTCTCGACGTAGGGTTGATGTCGTGCGGGTTCTTCGTGGGGTTATCGCCGCAGTCGTCCTCTACTTCGTCGTCTTCTACGCTGTGGGACTCGTGTTCGGTAGTGATCCGATCTTCATTCTCCTCGTGTGGGCCGCAGCAGTTGGCCTGCTCTTCGCGATCCCACCTGCCAGGAGAATGGTGATCGGTCCGCGGCGCACCTAACTGGGGTCAGTCCAATATGAGTGACGCGTTGGGATATTGCGGCAAAACGGCTACTGCGGGATCGGCGGGACGCGTGACCTGCCCCGTCGGTCTGACAATCAGCGACGGGGAGTAATGATTCGCCTTACGCGGCGTGGCAGTGAGACGGAGGCTCTGGCCGGAAGCCTCACTCCCGACGAACGTCAGATGATCAGGGTCCTCGATCTTCAGCGCCTCGCCGTGGAGCAGGAGAGCCGGACGCCCGAACAGGCGGCGCAGGCAAAGGATCCAATCTATGGCGTTCTCTCCTCTTTCGCGATATGGGAGGACTTGATCAACGACATGGAGGAGGGGTGGCCAGGCCAGGACTTTGTCTACACGTACCTCAATGACCTGACTGTCCGGGATGGTCTGGAAGAGTATTGCGAGGCTCTGCAAGGAACGGCTCACACGAAGCTCACCCACACGCTGGATCGCCTCGACGAGCGCTATCGCGCCGTGACGCACGAGGACGGCGGCGCTCAGCTCGCACAGTACTGGCGGCCTCTCGCAGAGGGGAACGAGACCCGATGGTGGTGGACTCGAGGGCCGAACGATCTACCCCCGGGGTGGTGTCGCTAGTAGCTACAGCGACGACTTTTTCTACATGATCGAGGGCGTGCCCGCCTGCGGGCGCCCGCTGCGCGTCGGGCGGTCGCTGGACCGCGCTGCGGCTCTTTGCCACGGTCCCGACCAGCACGTACCGCCCAAGCACTGGGGAGGAATAGGCCGAGGTCTCGCGGACTTCGGGGGTGCCGTCGAGTTGGACGGTCCGCCGGATGAACGCCTGCCCGCCGCCCTCGCACAGCTCGTACACCATGGCCCGGCAAGAACAGGTCCAGGCCACATGACGTACCCGTTCGAGAGCCTGGTGCGGACGTCGCCAGTCCAGCCGGGTGTGACCTCCGCGAAGCGCCTCGCGGATGAGGTGCTCAGCACGGGATCGCTGGAGTGGATGACGCAGGTCCTCAACGGACATTAAGTCAACGTATGGCTTGGCCTGTGTTTCCGGGACGCCATCCCTCTGCGACGCCAACTCAAGATTTTCTGGAAGAATCGCACGCTTGCGGGCAAGCATGGGTGTGATCACTGCTCCTGGCGTCTTCGAGGCCATCTTCGAAGCCCATTACGAGGAGATCTGGCGCTACATCGGCCGCAGGCTCGCCCTCGACGTAGCCGAAGACCTGGCGGCGGAGACGTTCCTCATCGCCTTCAGACAGCGCGACCGCTTCGACTCGGCCGTAGGCGAGGTCAGGCCGTGGCTGTACGGCATCGCCACCAACCTCATCGGCCGGCATCGGCGTGCCGAGGTGCGGAGGTACCGTGCCATAGCCCGGACGGGGCCGCCACCTGACGACGAAGGACACGATCAGCGGATCGTGGACTGGCTCACCGCGAAGGTGACGGTCGACCGGCTGGCGGGGGCGCTGGCGCGGTTGTCACAGGGGGAGCGCGACGTGGTGCTGCTCATCGCGTACGCCGGGCTGAGGTACGACGAGGTGGCGGCGGCGCTCGGAATCGCCCCGGGGACGGTCGCGTCCCGGTTGAGCAGGGCCAGGACCAAGCTTCGTGAGGGGTTGGGATGAACGAGTTCCAGGTCATCGACTCGCTGATGCCCGACGCGCCGACCCCATCGGCCGGCCAGCTGGCGGCGGCGCGGGCGCGGGTATTCGCAGCCGCACCGATTCCTCCTGCGTCCAGGGCACGGGTGCGCAGGAGGTCGTGGACGGGCATGGCGCTCGTGGCGGCGGCCGTGGCACTCGTGGTCGGCGCCGTGGCGGTTCTCGTACCTCGGCCTGCGGTGGAGCCTGTCGCGGTCACGCCCATGCAGAAGCTGGAAGCCGCGGCCGCCAAGCTGGCGGCGACACCGGAGGCGAAGGGTCGTTTCTGGCGACGTGACATCGAGGACGTCATGCGGACGAAGGACGAGTACAACTACAAGGCCGAGGTACGGGCCATACAGGTGGAGACACGGGCCATGGAGGTGCTCGCCTTCGGGCCCAACCGCGAGGTCTACGGCTGGCGCGAGCCGATGTCGTCGAAACCGTACACGGCCGAGAGCCTGAAGACGTGGCGACGGGACGGCTCGCCCAAGCTGTGCCCCGCGCGGGGGTGCGACAAGAACATGCCCGCATACGGCTCGGTGTACCTGGATCAGGGGCTGGAGCTCGCCGATGGGTTGAAGCCGACGATGACGGAACTGCGGGACCTCCCCAAAGAGCCAGCGGCGCTCAGGGCGCGGCTGCTGGCAAGTTACGACCCTCAGGGTGCCGATGAACGCGAGCCATGGCTCGCGGGGGCCGCCAGGCAGCTCATCAACTCACCGGCGACGCCCGGCACCAGGGCTGCCGCTTACCTTCTCCTGGCGAAGGCGCCGGGCTTCAAGGTGGTCGACGAGGTTCCCGGCACGTTCGGGCTCAACGGGCTGGCTCTCCAGTACCAGGGAGGTCAGCTGGTGATCGACCCCAGGACTGGACAGTTCCTCGGGACGCAAGGGCTGAGTCCCGAGGGCGTTGCGTGGGATGCCAGGATCATCAGGAAGGTGGGCTGGAGCGATGTGCGGCCGGTGGCGCCTCCCAAGTGTCGTGGCTGTACGGGCCGGCTCTAGAACGCGCGCACCGGATGGGTTGCCTTTCGAAGTGATCGTCACACGTGGCTCAGGCCCGAAGAAGCCCAGCGAGGTTAGGAGCCTCCAGGTGCTAGATGCCTGGTCAGACGGCTAAGAGGCCGGCGATCAAATCCCGAGCCTAGAACCGTCTGGTCAGGATAAGCTCGATCGCTTATATCAGAATGTGTTCTGACGTAAACTCAACGAGTGAGCACTAGCCATGCCGACGCTGTGACGTTTTCTGACTTGTCGAGGAACCCCCGAGCGGTCGCCGAGCGTGCGGCACGTCTGGGGCGCGTGCGTGTCACACATCGGGATGCTCCGGACTTCTACCTGACTGCGGCGGACCGTGAGGAGGAGCGCGAACAGACGCTGGCTACCGCGTCCCGGCTGTTCCTTGCCTTGATCAAGCATGATCCCGCCGCGCGTGCGCTGGTCGTAGCAATGCCGGAGGTCTTCCCGTGGGTTCGCCACCTGTCCTCGGACGAACTGCGTGCTTTTCACTCTGGAACTGGTCGAAGCGCTCTCCGACGCGGCCGAGCTGGATGTCGATGCCACTACCCGGGAGGACATCGCGGGATGGCGGGCTATCGCCAGAGTCAAGGCCGACCCTGCGCATTACGTCGAGGCACGCAAACCCACGAGCGGTGACTTCGGGCCGGTGCAGGTTTCGGTATGAGCCCGAAGCGCGGGGATCGGGTTATGGTGCCACCGCTGGATGGCGAGTGGGATGTCCGGTTCGGCACCGGGCCTGTGTCGCTATAAAGACGAAGCGCACACGGCGGCCGAGGCGTATGACGCGGCTCGTCTGGCCTTCCAACTCGGTCGTGCTGTACGGGAGATCGCGGTTGGAGTCAGTGCGAGCTGGCCGAAAGAGCCGACATGACTCAGCCGGCGGTGGCCCGCTTCGATGTCGGTGGGACTGTGCCGACGTTGCCGGTCCTGGAGCGTTTGGCCAAGGCTATGGACGGGAGGACCCGGCGGTCTTGGCGTTTGATACGAGGCCTCGCCCCCCGCGCGGGCTCATCCGACGAGCCGTTTGCGCCAATCCAGGGGTGCGACGGTTATGGCCTGGTCGGGGTGGCCGTTCCACTCCACCGAAAGGCCGGTTTCTGTCAGCGTGGCCACGACCTGCCGGCCGATGGATACGGTCGTGTCCGATGAGTCGTCGAACCCGCCGTACAGGAGTGACAGTCCGTGTCCTGCCGCGGCGGAGTCCGTGCACTGCGTGTGGAAATAGACGAAGCCGCGGGCATCCGTTGTACCTGCCGCTCCGATCTCCGCTTGGCCGCACGAACGGCAACAGGTGAAGTTCTCCCGAGCGGTGATACCTGCGGCTTCCAGGGCCGTGAAGGCTCTGGTGAGTCGTTCCGGGTCCGTCTCGCCTTCCCAGACGGCCTGCTCCTCGACACGCTCCAGCCACATCCGATCGGTCAGTCGCCGTGCCTGCTCGGCAGACACTGGTCGGTGGTCCCCTGACACGAGATAGTCCTCCGCGACCTCGGCTACCTGTGCGCGAGTCGCGTACCCGCCCACGATCACCGTACGGATGCGCGCCTCGAGCTTTTGCCGATCATCTTCGTCAAGTTCAAGCGGAGGTGTGGGCTCCGGGCGGCCCAGGTCCAACTGCGTCCAATCCAGCCCGGAATCCCAGTCGTCCTCCAGACATGCCCAGCCGGTGATGGCCTCGATCACCAGGTCAGACGTGTCGAGCGTTACTTGGTAGTGCTGGTTCGGCGCACCGTCGCGGTGCTCCAACGTGTAGTCGCTTCCCTCCTCGTGCCAGACCTGTACGAAGATGTCGGGCAGGTCGGGAATCCGCTGGACGACCAGAAAACGGTCGCGCTGCCGGCCGAGTCGGCGAACCAGTTCGGCGAGTTCTTCCGCAGCCACCCGGACGTGTCGGCTGCCGTCCTCGGTGCGCACTGTGATCGCGAGCATGCCGACCATGTTGACACGGCTCGCGGGGGTGCTGATGAGTATGGGACAGACCTGGAGGTGAGCCGATGGGCACAGCCAGCGGCGGCAGTCGTCGGTTTCAGAAGAGACCCAGATGGCCGATCATCCTGTGGGCCGCTTCGATGATGGATTCGGCGGCGGTCAGAGCCTGGTCTGCTTCCGCCTGGTCCACTGACTCATCGGGAAAGATTGGGTACTCGAGTTCGTTTCTACGGCGGCGCATACTGCCGAAGGGCTCGAAGGCGGAGCCGAACTGGCGCATCATGGCCTGTTGGATCGCGTAGTGGCCGCCGGTCGTTGTGGAGCGTAGCCCCTGTTGGGCGAGAAGGCCTGCACAGGCAAATCTTGCGGCGTCGTAAGCCAAGGTGTAGGCCGAGTTCGGGTCGGATTCCAGGAGTTCCCGCGCACTTGACAGGACGACGCCGGCCTTTTCCAGCTACCCTGCCCCATCGGCGGCGTCGCCCTGGATGCGCTGAAGTTCCTTTGCGGTGAGCATGCGCTCGATATCTGCTTCGCCGCGCGTCCACCTCATCATTGATCATGCTCCTCTCGATCTGCCCTGGACACGGTGAGATCAATGGTGGGACTCGCCTTGATCTGGCGGATCAATGCGTCGGACGCCGCCTCCCAGCGTCGGGTGGACGCCAGGACTGGGTTGACCGGCATGCCGAGACGCCCTTGAGCGCGGTCCGCTGCGGCATAGACCTTTGCTCGATCTGCGTCCCCGACCACCAGTACGTCGATGTCATGTGGTGGCGGCCCTGTCTGTCCGTGGTGGCGGGCTGCCCAGGAGCCGAAGATGAACAACAGTTCGGTCTTCGGGATGGAACCGAATTCTTCCGCGATAACGACCTGAGGGCCGTAGAGGTAGCTCAGGATTTCCGTCAATGGTCTCGTGACGGGGTGACTTTGATCGATGCTCAGCACTCGCGCTCGGCCGACTGCCGTAGCGGTGAGGAGCCCGGCTTCTTCCAGGCGGCGGACTTCCGGATGCAGGGTCGACGCCCCGACGCCCAACTCGCGGGCGAGGTCAGCCAGTGTCCAGCTTCGATCGGGGCGAAGGTACAGGGCTGCCAGGAAGCGTGCTTGGGTCTCGGTACGGAAGATGGGCAGCGCCGGTGGCCTGACACTTCGCATGTTCCGAATATATCTTCGTGATTATCGAATCGTCCACTGAGCGCACTTGATCCATCGCTCACTGTGGCAGATCCCACGCCTCGGGGTATCGGTGATTACAGGGGGCAGTGCTGCCAGCTGTGATCACTCCGGGCGCAGAGGAAACGCTGTCGTCAGCATCGCCTATGCGACTGGAGGCATGTGATCCAGCGGTGTCGCCTGCCCGGCTGCTGTGGCGCGTGTCACACCGATCGCATGTCACGGATCGGCGGGCTGCTTGCATCCCGTGGTTGTCCGTACCAAGCGAAAGGTATGAAGATGACCACACAGCGCGAAACCGGCACGGCGGCTCCGCACCGCGTTCTGATTCTGGGAGCGGGGTACGCGGGTATGGCCGCGGCGATCCAGCTAGCAGCTCGGACCAAGGGCCGCGAGGACGTACAGGTGACCCTGGTGAATCCGCAGGAGCGGTTCACCGAGCGGTTGCGGCTGCACATCGCGGCGACCGGGCAGCAGGTCGCCGAGATGAACATCCCGGAGCTGCTGGAGGGCACGGGCGCGCGGTTCGTGCGCGGCTGGGTGACGGCGATCGAGGCGGACGCCAAGGCCGTGCGGATCGACGACGACCGCGTGCTGCACTACGACACGCTGGTGTACGGGCTGGGGAGCGTGGCCGACACGGCGACGGTGCCGGGTGTGGAGGAGTGCGCGTACACCCTCAACAGCGCCCACGACGCTGAGGTGCTGGCCGAGCGGCTGGCTCGGCTCGGTCGCGGTACGGTCGTGGTCGGCGGCAGCGGGTTGACCGGTGTCGAGTCGGCCGCGGAGATCGCTGAGCGGCACCCCGAGCTGAACGTCGTGCTGCTGGGCCGGCAGGAGCCCGGCGCGGCCATGAGCCCCAAGCCGAAGGCGTATCTTCAGTCCGCGCTCACGCGCCTGGGCGTCCAGGTGCGCAGCGGGATCGAGGTGGCGAAGGTGCTGCCGGACTCCGTCGAACTGGACGGCGGGGAGAGCGTCCCCGCCGATGTCGTCCTGTGGACGAGCGGTACGCGAGTGTCGCCGCTGGCGGCCGCCGCCGGTCTGACCGTCGACGAGCGCGGCCGCATCGTCACCGACGCGACGCTACGGTCGGTGTCGCATCCGGATGTGTACGCCGTGGGCGACGCGGCCGCGATCCGCCAGGGCTATGGCGTCATGCATGGCACCTGCCAGAGTGGCATGCCGACCGGTGTGTACGCCGCGGTGTCGATCGTCCGTGCGTTGGACGGCAAGCGGATCAAGCCGTTCCGCTTCGGCTACTACCACACGCCGGTGAGCCTGGGACGGCACGATGCGGTCGTCCAGTTCACCCACCCCGACGACAGCCCTCGACGGGTGCATCTGACCGGCCGCTTGGCGGCACGGTATAAGGAGGCGGTGACCGCTTCGCCCTGGCCGACGTACGGCCGTATGAAGAAGATGCCGGCCTCAGGCGCGTTCTGGCCCCGTGGCGGCCGCTTCACCCGAGTCCGAGGC
Organism: Nonomuraea sp. NPDC052129; assembly: GCF_040680095.1. Taxonomy (NCBI): domain Bacteria; kingdom Bacillati; phylum Actinomycetota; class Actinomycetes; order Streptosporangiales; family Streptosporangiaceae; genus Nonomuraea; species Nonomuraea sp. NPDC052129. The sequence goes on from NZ_JBFAVX010000003.1 coordinate 647,889, forward strand.
GTGCGATGACCCGCCCGTACCGGGACCGCGACCAGCTGGTGTTCAACCAGCATCGCAATCTGCTGTTCTCGGTGGCTTATCGCGTCCTCGGTACCGTGGCCGACGCCGAGGACGCGGTACAGGATGCGTGGATCAAGTGGTCGGCCGACGACCGATCGCAGGTGGCCGACCCCAAGGCCTATCTGGCGCGGATCGTGTCGAATCTGGCTCTGCAACGGCTGCGCTCGACCCGGTACCAGCGCGAGACCTATGTGGGGCCGTGGCTGCCCGAGCCGATCCTCACCAGCGGCGACACCGCCGATGACATCACGAGCGCCGAGTCGGTGTCGACGGCGATGCTGGTGGTGTTGGAAACCCTGAGCCCGCTTGAGCGCGCGGTGTTCGTACTGAAGGAGGTCTTCGACTTCAGTCATGCCGAGATCGCGCAGGCGGTGGAGCGTTCCGAGACGGCGGTACGCCAGGCCGCGCACCGTGCTCGCGAGCACGTACGGGCCCGGCGGCCGCGCTTCACGGCCGACCGGTCGCGGCAGCGCGACGCCACGGAGCGGTTTCTCGCCGCCGCGACCGGAGGCGACATCAACACCCTCATGGAACTGCTGTCTCCGGACGTCACGCTGTGGACCGACGGGGGAGGCAAGGTCCGGCAGGCCCTGCGTCCGGTCGTGGGCGCCGAGACGGTCGCCGCCTGGTTCGGCGCCATCGGCAAGGTCACGTACCAGGGTGTCGAGCCCGGCGAGATGAACGCCGAACTGGTCGAGATCAACGGCGGGCCGGGCATGGTATTCAGCGGTCTGGGGCGCGTCATCGCCACTGTCACCTTTGATTTCGACGCTGACGGGCGCATCACTGCTATCCATAACATCGCTAACCCGGACAAACTTCGGGCCATCGCTGAGGGGGCCATTCGCACGCTCTGATGTCCGCGCCGGGTCGCGCTATCCGAGGTCACGTCGGCGGAGCGCGGCCAGCCCCACGGCAGTGAGCGAGGTGGCGACGACGGTCAGCAGGATCAGCGGCGTCACGGTGAATTCGGCGATCGGAAGTCCAGGGGTCTGCGCGAAGGGTGACACCGTCAAGATCGACGGGTCGGCGTGCAGCAGTTCCACCGCGAACTCGAGCACGAAACACAGCCCGAGCGCGACATAGGCGACGACCGCGGCGAGCCGCGGCAGCAGGCCGTACACCAGCACCGGAATGGCGGCCAGCACCAGGACCGAAGGAAGCCGTGTCAGGCTCGCCCCCAGCATTCGGGCGATCTCGCCGCCCGCGTCTCCCGTGGAGAGCCCATAGACCAGACCCATCCCGAGACCGAGCCCGGCGAGCACGATCGCCGACCCGGCCGCGACGACGGTCAGGTGACCGCCTGCCCAGCGGAGCCTGCCGATCGGGCCGGTCAGGATGACGTCGGCATGGCCGGAGGTCTCCTCCGCCCGCAAGCGCAGGATCGCCTGAATCGCGTAGATTGTGATGACCTGGCTCATCAGGTAGATGACGAAGGCGAAGAAGCCGTCGGCGGGACGGCCACCGCCACCCATCCGCTCGATCAGGCCCCTGAGAGCCTCGCTCGCGTTCAGTTGCTCGGCGGCGCTCCGCGCCGCGCCGCCCAAACCGGCGCCGAACGCGGTGGACGCGACGGCCCAGGAGAGCAGCGTGCCCCGCTGCAGCCGCCAGGCCAGGGCGAGCGAGGTACGCAGGCCCGGCGCCGCCTCGGGGGGACCGAGCCGGGCGGAGAGGATGCCGGCCCCCAGGTCCCGGCGCGCGGACATCCGGTACGCGCCGGCCACCAGCAGCAGGGTCAGGCCGACGATCGGCAGCAGCGGCCAGTAGTGGTCACCGGCGAAGGGACGCATGCGCTGAGTCCAGCCGAACGGCGACAGCCAGGACACCCAGGAACTCTTTTCGATGTCCGCGACCGCGCGCACCGCGTACAGGATGGCCATCGCGGTGGCGGCGAGGCCGGCGGCGGTACGAGCGCTTTCGGTCAGCTGGGCCGCCAGGCCCGCGAGCGCGGCGAATACCCAGCCGGCGGCGGCGACCGACAGCCCCATCACCAGGGAGCCCTGCGCAGGCAATCCCTGGCCCATGAGCCCCAGTGCCACGACAAGGGCGGTGACCAGGCCCGCGGCGAACGCCACGGTCAGCGCGGCCGTCAGTGCCGCGTGTCTGCCGACCACGGTCGAGCCCAGCAGTTCGCTACGGCCCGCCTCCTCCTCCCCGCGGGTGCTGCGGATCACCAGGAACAGGCTCGCCAGCGCGATCAGCAGGGCGGCCTGCCCGCGTACGCGCCACGCGGCGAGCCCCGCGGCGGACGAGTCATAGATCGGGCCGATCATCATGAGCTGCGTCGGGTCGCCGTTGGTCGTGTGGAGGAACGCCTGGCGCGCCTCTTCCGTGGGAAAGGCGGCGGCCACCGAGCCGGCCACGCCGATCACGAGCAGCGCCACGAGCCCGAACCAGACCGGTAACCGCACCCGGTCGCGCCGCAGGATGAGCCGGATCAGTCCGCCGGTGCCGGTGAGAGTGTTCATCGCTGTGCCACCGCGTGCTTTCCGTTCGAGCCCGCGCCGGACAGATCGTCTTCGTAGTGGCGCAGGAACATCTCCTCCAGCGTCGGTGGCTGGCTGACCAGGCTGCGCACACCTACCTTCACCAGCTCACGCAGCAGCGCGTCCAGCGCGTCGCCGTCGACCTGGCAGCGCAGCCGGTTGCCCTGTGTCCACAAGCTGTGTACGCCCGCTGATCCGGCGAGCTGGGGGACGGGCCCGGCGAGCTCGGCCGTGATCGAGGTGCGGGTGAGGTGGCGCAGTTCGGTGAGCGTGCCCGTTTCCACCGTGCGGCCGTGCCGGATGATGCTCACCCTGTCACACAGGGCCTCGACCTCGGCGAGGATGTGGCTGGACAGCAGCACGGTACGTCCCTTGCGCCGCTCTTCCTGGATGCTTTCCTGGAAGACCGCCTCCATCAGCGGGTCGAGGCCGGAAGTGGGCTCGTCCAGGATGAGCAGGTCGGCATCCGAGGACAGCGCCGCGACCAGGGCCACTTTCTGCCGGTTGCCCTTGGAGTAGGCCCGGCCCTTCTTGCGTGGATCCAGTTCGAAGCGGTCGAGCAGTTCGGCCCGGCGCCGGGGGTCGATCCGGCCGCGCATCCGGCCGAGCAGGTCGATCGCCTCGCCACCGGACAGGGTCGGCCACAGGGTCACATCACCGGGTACGTACGCCAGCCTGCGGTGTAAGGCGGTCGCGTCTCGCCACGGATCGCCGTCCAGCAGCCGAGCGGTCCCGGAGTCCTGACGCAGCAGGCCGAGCAGGATCCGGATGGTCGTGGACTTACCTGCTCCGTTCGGCCCGAGGAATCCGTGCACCTCACCGGCCCGGACCGTCAGGTCCAGACCGTCGAGTGCCCGAGTCCGGCCGAAGGTCTTGACCAGACCGGACGCGGAGATCATGTTTGCCATACTTCGGACACTACATGAAGTTCACGAAATTCGTGAAACTTCGGTTAGTCTGTAACCTGTGGCCATCAGAGCCGACGCGCAAAGGGTGTGCATGACCGAGAGAGCCGACGACGAGACCGGCATGACCGAGAGAACCGGGGACGTGCGCACGGCCGACGCGCTGCGGTTCCTCGAACGGTTCGCCGTGATCATGTCCGACTCGGGTTACCCGCGCATGGCGGCACGCGTGCTCGCGGCGCTGCTCATCGCCGACGACGGCCGGCGCACCGCCGGCGAACTCGCCGACGTGCTGCACGTCGGCCCGTCGGCGGTCTCGGGCGCGGTGAAATATCTGATGCGGGTCGGGATGGTGACCCGCGAGCGGGACCCCGGTGAGCGCCGTGATCATTACCGCGTCGACCAGGCGGCCTGGTACAGGGCGGCGGCGTCGAGTGACGAGGTGTTCCGTCGCTTCGAGGAGGGCGCCCGCGACGGAGCCGAGGTGCTCGGTACGGACACGCCCGCGGGCGCCCGGATGGACGAGACTCGGCGTTTTTTCGCGTTTCTCCGCAGCGAGGTCCCTCAGTTGCTGCACAAGTGGAACGAGTTGAACGCTCAGCCTGCAGAGCGATCAGGCGGCTCGGCCCGGTCCGGCTCCTGACGCGCACTTGATCGTCGGCCTGCGACCACGCGGCAAGCTACGACGCGAATGTGCTGTACGGCAACACGATGAGGTGCGGCCCGCGCCGATGGCGAAACGCGGGACCACCTCCGCATGCCGACCGATCATTTCAGCGCGCTGAACTGCGGGAAGATCTCGGACTTCTTGCCGAGCTTGAGCAGCGTCTCGGTCACCCGGCCCTTCAGGTCGATGATTCCGATGCCTGCCGCGGTGGAGATGAGCAGGTGCTTCTCGTCGTACCAGCCGAGAGTGGTCGGCCGCGCGCCCGCGACGACGGGCAGTCTCGTCACGGCCTTGCCGGTCGACGCGTCCCACACGCAGGCGGCCTTCTCCAGTGGCAGGCAGGCGGTGACGAACCGCTTGCCGGAGGGGGAGAAGACGCCGCGTCCGTTACCGCCCGGCCGGCCTCGTACCTGGTATTCCTTGGTGGCCTTGCCCTGCAGGTCGTACAGGCGGACGGTCGTGCTGCCGAGCCTGCCGTGCCTGACCAGGAAGCGGGTACCGTCGTTGTTCCACTCGAAACCGCCGACGGTGACCAGTGCCTTGTGGATCTTGATGAAGCGGGGGGTGAAGTCGGGCAGGTCGAGGATCAGGACTCCTGCCGAGCGGTCGCCCTGGCGGGCCAAGCTGACGGTGAACAGCAGCTTCTTGCCGTCCGGTGACCACCTGGGCCAGCGCATCTGGGGGTACTGGGTGCCGCCGTTATCGGTCTCGGCGGGGGTGTAGTCGGTGAGCTGGATCGCGACGTCCCGGCTCTTGCCGGTGGTTCGGTCGAGGATCCGCAGGCGGTTGCCCGGCTCTCCTCGCGACTGCAGTCGCGCGACCGTCCAGCGTCCGTCGGGGGAGACCGCGAAATCCCCGTAGTCGCTCTTGATGAACCGCCGTCGGTCCGGCTGCCATGTCCACAGCGCGAACGGGCCCCCGTGGTTTCGCATGTCGACGGTGGTGTAGGACGTGAGCTGGATGGGGCGGCCGTTCAGGTCGGCGACGACCGCGGCCTGGCCCTTGCCGAACTGGCCATCTCCCGTCCGTTCCGTTACGCCAGGTAACGGGCCCCGGGTCGGCTGCGGCGGGGGCGCGGCGGCGGTGGCTGTAGTGGTGGTGAGCACCAGTGCGCTCACCAGGCTGGACGCGAAAAGGCCGAGCATGTGATCTCTCCTGGCTGTCGGAAGTAAGCCTTACCAAGATCAGAATAGGGTCCGCCCCGCCACCGCCGTGGCGGCTCATCGAATTTCCGTCAACCCCCACCGAACCCCGAATGGACGTCCTCGGGTTCGCTGTCGAGCGTGCGGGTGGTGTGTCAGTGGTCGCGTCAGGACGGCGACGGCTCGGTATCAGCACGGTCGGCGATGCTCAATCCCATGAACGGTCCAGCGCTTGCGAACTGGGCCACGCCGAACTCAGATTCAACAGGAGCACACGATGCAGAAGTTCGACACCCTCGCCCCGATCACCGCCGTCCTGGACATCCCCGCCGGACGCGTTCAGTTCATCGCGGCCGACCGGGCCGACACCACCGTCGAGGTCCTGCCCGCCAACGCCTCCAAGGGCCGCGACGTCAAGGCCGCCGAGCAGACCACGGTGGAATACACCGACGGCGTCCTGCGGATCGAGACCGCGCAGAAGAACCAGTACCTCGGCCCCACCGGAGCCATCGAGGTGAAGATCCAGCTGCCCACCGGTTCCCGCGTCGAGGCGAAGTCGGGCAGCGCCGAACTCCGGACCGTCGGCCGCCTCGGCGACGTCACCTTCGAAGGCGCCTACCACCAGATCAAGCTGGACGAGACCGCAAGCCTCCGCCTCACCGCGACCGACGGCGACGTCGAGGTCGGCCGGCTGGGCGGCGCCGCGGAGATCAGCACCGCACGGGGCGACATCCGGATCGCCGAGGCCACCGGCGGCAAGGTCGTGCTCAGCACCCAGTCCGGCGACATCACGATCAGCGCCGCCGCCGGCGTCTCGGCCTCCCTGGACGCCGGTACCACCCACGGCCGCATCACCAACACCCTCAAGAACGACGGCACCGCCGAGCTCGACATCCACGCCACCACCTCCAGCGGCGACATCACCGCCCGCAGCCTCTGAGAGTTCCGGACGCTTCCCCGGCCCCGAGGTCGGACCCCGCACACCTCGCGTGGCCTGGGGGAAGCGCGTATTACGCCGGGATTGGCTATTTCGGTCAGGCCCAGTACGTTGATCTTCCTCATCGTCAAGGTGAGCGATGTTCACGATCCGGGGGTCGCCGAATGCTTCTCAAACGCCTTGTCCTCTATGCCGCGGCGGGGGTTCTCGTCGCCAACGGGCTCGATGCCCCTCCCGTGGCGGCGGAATCGCTCGATCCATGTTCCGGTACGGCGGTGTCGTCCGAGCCGCTGAGCTGCAGCGCCCCATCGGACCTCTTCCCCGGCGCGCGGCTCGGATTACGGACGGGCCCGCAGGCGAACGGGGCCCGGCTCACGGCGGACCAGGCGGACGCGGCGGCGGATGCGGCGACGGCCAAGGTCCTCTGCGACGGCGACGGGGAGAGCGGCAAGCGCGTCGAGGTCCTGTACGTCCGCGAGTCCAGCATGCCCGACCGTTACACCCAGCTCATGCCGATGTTCCAGGCGTGGCTCGCCAACGCCGACGACGCGTACAACGACGCCGCCGCGGAGGGCGGCCAGAGCCGGCACATCCGCTATGTGACGGAGGCGGTCTCCGGGGGTTGCCAGGTCGCGGTACGCCAGGTCACGGTGCCCGCCGACTCGCTGGCCACCTTCGACAGTGGCATCACCGCGGTGAAGGCGCTGGGATACGACAAGGCGGACCGCAAGTACCTCATGCTCACCGAGGCGACCGTCGAATGCGGGCGGGGTGGACGGTACAACGACGATCGTCCCGACGCCGCCAACTACAACAATCGCACCACCTACGCGCGGGTCGACGCGATACCCAACTGCTTCGGCGCCAACGCCATCGCCCACGAGCTGGGCCACACGTTCGGCGCGGTGCAGCCGAGCGCGCCGCACTCCTACAGCGGGCACTGTACGGACCAGTTCGACCTCATGTGCTACGGCGGTACGCCGTCCTGGGACTGCGTGGAGTGGAACGACTACCGGGTTCCCGACTGCAATCGCGACGACTACTTCAACGTCAGCCCGGAGGCGGACAGCTACCTCGCCACCCACTGGAACAGCGCGGACAGCGACTTCCTCATCAAGGGCACCGCCGCCGACGTCGTAGGCCATCCCACGGTCGGCTTCACGTACGCGATCACCAGTGTGTCCACCGGAGGGGCCATCGAGCCGATCGACGGCTCCACGACCGGACTGGTCAGGCTCAGTCAGCGCGCCCGGACCAACGGGGCGAGCCAGAAGTGGATCATGGGCTACAAGACCGGCCTGCAGTTCATCAACGCGAACAGCCGGATGTGCGTGGACAGCGCCTACAGCGGCACCACCTCGGGAACCCAGGTCCTGCAGTACGCCTGCAACGGCCAGGACGGCATGCGGTGGGCGTACCTGCCGCAGGCGGACGGCAGCTACGCGATCATCAACTGGCTGTCCGGCCTGGCCCTGACGGTCACGGGCGCGTACCCGGCTCCCCTGGAGCAGCAGCCCTACACCGGAGCGACCAACCAGCGGTGGAAGTTCAACCGGATCACGGATCTCGGTCCGCAGGACGGCGCGAAGTACTACCTGACGGGCATCAACAACCGGGAGAACGCCGAGGTGCTCAACGGCGCGCTGACGTCCGGAGCGCTGGTCACGCACAAGGCGCACTCCGGCGCCACACGCCAGCAGTGGACGTTGCGCAAGGCCGCCTCGGACACCTTCCCCGCCCGCCTCGTCAACGTCAACAGCGGCCTGTGCCTGGACCTGAAGACGCCGAGCGACGCGGCCGGAACTCAGATCGTCCAGTCGACGTGTGCCTCGACCAACACGCAGATGTGGACCGTACGGCGTGCGGCTGACGGCACGTACGTCCTCGTCAACGTCCACAGCCAACGCGTGCTCAACATGACGACCGGTACCTCGTCCGCCCTGGACCAGCAGGTCCTGGCCGGCAACAACGCCAACCACTTCTGGGCACTCAAGCCGATCTAGCCCGCCCAGTCCCGAGAAGCCCAAGTCAGCGGTGTGACCTGGGCTTCTCGTTGGCGAGGACATCAAGGGGATGATTTGCGACGATTCCCAGATGGGAATCGACATGAGCGCACAGGGGCCTCTGGCGGGCAGGGTAGCGGTGGTGACCGGAGTGAGTCGCCGGGCGGGGATCGGCTTCGCCCTGACGCGCGAACTGCTGAGCGCCGGGGCGAAGGTGGTGGTGCAGTCGTGGACCCCACACGATGCCGATCAGCCGTGGGGCAGCGATCCGGCCGGGATGGCCGGCGTGCTGGCGGCGCTGGGTGGCGTGGGTGACCATCTGGAGCATGTGGAGGCCGACTTCACCGACCCGGCGGCGCCCGCGGAGGTGATCGAGCGGGCCGTCGACCGGTTCGGGCACGTTGATGTACTGGTCGCCAACCATGCGCGTAGTTCCAAGCAGGCGCTGGAGGAGGTGACCGCGGCCGAGCTCGACCTGGCGTGGGCGGTGAACGCTCGGGCGAGCGTGTTGCTGACCCAGGCATTCGCCGCTCAGCACGATGATCAGCGCCCGGGGGGTCGGGTGATCTTGTTCACTTCCGGTCAGCATCTGGCCCCTATGCCGACGGAATTGCCCTATGCGATCAGCAAGGGTGCGATCCATCAGATGACGGCCAGCCTCTCCGACGCGCTCGCTGATCGGGGCATCACCGTCAACACCGTCAACCCTGGGCCGGTGGACACCGGCTGGGCCGGTCCCGAGCTCGCCCGGCACATTGGCCGTGCCCTGCCTTCGGGCCGGTGGGGCAGGCCGGACGAGGTCGCCAAGGTGGTCCGTTGGCTCGCCTCGGACGATGCCGCCTGGATCACCGGCCAGGTGATCAATTCTGAGGGCGGGTTTCGACGTTGGGTGGAGTGAGGGCTGATGTTCGGGCTGCCGGCCGAAATGTCGTCGACAAGGCCGTTGCCGACCGCCTATGGTGCGGACCGTGACAGACAGCCCCAGCATGCGCCAGTGCGACTGCGGTGCGAGTGCCGGCCCGCTGGGCTTGTGTGTGGACTACTACCACGCGATCCTGGCTGAAGAGCAGGGTGATCCGCAGATGTACAGGTGGCACGCGCCCGTGGTGTGCGCGTACCTCCTGCAGCATCCTTCCAGCGCCCATGAGAAGCACCTGGACGGCCAGTTCCGCTGGCTGCAGTTCTACGTGGACAAGGGCCTTGACGCGCTGCTTCGCCTACAGGCTCATCAGGTGACGCGGAACAGGCACGGGGTGCGGTCGGGCTACGACATGGCGCCACTCGAGGAGTACGCGCCGCTCCCGCAGGGCGGACCTCCCGGGCATTTCCGCGCCACGTTCTGCGGCTTGCCGGTCAAGGGTGTCAGCTTCGTGTCCGATGGGCATCTGGCGTACGGACGCGGCATCGAAGCCATCGCCGAAGCGACTGTGGAGTCCTGGAGATCCGTCCAGACCTGATTGAGACACGCGCTGGGTACGACCGGCAGGAAGTGATTCATGAAGCGCTACATCCTGACCGGCACGCCTGGAGCCGGAAAGACCGCCATCCTGCGCCGGCTGGAGTGCGACGGCTACACCGTCGTCGAGGAGGCGGCGACAGATGTCATCGCCCTGCGGCAGGCCCAGGGCGAAGCCGAGCCGTGGACGAAGCCGTCCTTCATGGAGGCGATCGTCACCTTGCAGCGCCGACGGCAGGAACAGGCCGCGGCCCTTCCCGGCGAGGTGCAGATCTATGATCGATCGCCGGTCTGCACGTACGCGCTGGCTGTCTATCTTGGCCATTCCGTCTCTCCGGCGCTGACCCGCGAACTGGAACGCATCGAAGCCCAGCGGATCTACGAGAAGAAGGTGTTCTTCGTACAGAACCTCGGATTCGTCACGCCGACCGACGCGCGGCTGATCACGTTCGAGGAGTCGCTGCGGTTCGAGCAGGTCCACCAGGACGCCTACGCCTCGCTCGGATACGAGTGTGTGTTGATCGCTCCGGGCGTGCTGATGGACCGGGTGGCGGCGGTCAAGAAGCAGTTCGGTTCCTAGCGCCAAGGATCAAGGGCGTGCTTGCCACGGGTCTGGCCCGCTTCGAGTTCCTGAAGCACGGCCGGCCCGTCTCCCAGGGGGTGGACCTGGGGAGTGCCGGGTGGGTAGACCCCGGTGGCGATGAGCACCCCGATCTCGGTGAACAGCGATCGGTAGATGGATGGAGCGGCGCTCGCCAGCGCACCGATGTGCAAGCCCTTGACCTGCACCTGGTGGGTGAAGACCAGGTCGTGCGTGGTCAGACTGGCGTCGCCGGAAGCGGCGCCGAACACGACGACGCGCCCGATGAAGGGTTTGGCGACCGACAGACTGGCCTTGAACGTGGCCTGCCCTACCGATTCAAGGACCAGGTCGACTCCGCCGGTCAGACGGGTGATCTCCTCGGCCAGGTCCGGGCGCGTACTGTCCAGAACCTCGTCGGCACCGAGCGCCCGAACGGCGTCGTGCTTGGCCGGTGAGGCCGTGGCGATCACCCGCGCACCGTAGTGGGGGGCGAGGCGCACCGCGGCCTGCCCCACTCCGCCTGCCGCCGCATGGATGAGCACCGTGTCACCTGGCTTGATCTCACCCAGCGGCCTGAGCGCCGCCAAAGCGGTCGCCCAGTTCAGCACCATGCCGAGGGCTTCGGCGTCCGTCCAGCCGGACGGAACGGGAAGCGCCCCTGCGGCCGGCAGGGCCATGTACTGCGCGAAGGCGCCAGGGCCGGCTCCGATGACGTGGGTACCGACCTGAAGTGGGGTCTCGACGCCCGGTCCGACGCCCACGATCTCACCGGCGGCCTCGAACCCCGCGACGTAGGGCGCCTGAGGCCCTCCTCCGTAGGTCCCACGGGTCTGCATGACGTCGGCGAAGTTGACTCCGGCGGCGCCGACTCGGATCAGGTACTCGCCCGGGCCCGGGGTGGGGCGACGACGGTCGCTGGTGAGGATCAGATCCTTCGGCCCGCGATGCGACCGCTGAAGCAGTGCCCGCATCGTCTGGTGGTTGGTCTCCATGCGCCGAAACGTAGGAGCCTCACACTGGCGTGAGGGTCAAGTCATGGTCACCGACCGGTTCGGCGGGCCTCGTGGAGGTAAGCGTCGAGTGCCGACTGCTGGGCGGTGAGAGCGGCGATGCGAGCGGCGAGCCGATCACGATAGCTCTCCACCTCATGCAGGAAAAGCGGATCCGGGTCAGCCTCCGGTCCGTCGGTGAGGTGGGGGAGGGCGGCCTTGACCAACCGTACGGGCAGCCCGGACTCCAGCAGCGAGCGAATAGCGAGGACTCGGTCGATGGTCGACCGGCAGTAGTCGCGGTACCCGTTGCTGCACCGACCAGGGACGATCAAGCCTTCATCCTCGTAGTACCGCAACGACCGCACACTCACACCGCTGGCGCTGGCGGCTTCGCCGATCTTCATGCCTCAGACAACGTGCCGATGCTCCGCGAGCTTCCGCGCGCTGAGCTGGGGGTCAGCGGCCGCTGCCCGCTACGAGGCCGGAGTAGTTGGCGAGCACTTTGACCTGGTCTGGTTTGCCGCTCTTCGGGGGGATGTGGGCGGCGACCTGGAACAGATCGGTGATCTTCATGTACGTGTAGTACTTGCCGCGCAGGATTCCGCTGTCCTTCTGGAAGACGTAGTTGCGCTCCGGGCCCTGCCGCACGTCGTAGCGGATCGTGCGCTCGATCGTGGTGAAGGTCAGCGCTCCGCCGTCCGTGGTGCGCAGCGTGTACGACGGGTAGCGGGTGACCGGGCGGGCAGCGGACGAGATACGCGCGTACTGGGTCATCCTCTGGCGCGTCTTCGCCGCCCCGGTGGTGATGCTGTCGGCGGCGAAGAGGCTCTTGTCGGCGGCGGTGCCCTTGCCGACCATGTGGGCGGCGTACTTCTTCGCGAAGTCGGCGGGTGACATCAGCAGGCCGGTTCCGTCTGTGGGGCCGACCGCCGTGGCGACGCCCGAGGCGTCAGCGGCGATGGCGGGCAGTTCATCGGTGGTGGTGCCGTCGAAGGCGTCAGGGGAGTACATCTGCCGCCAGCCGTCCCCCTGCCGGGCGAAGAGCAGGTACGTCGGCTCCTTCGAGGTCGTCGGCTTGCGTTGCCAGTGTGCCGTGGCCAGGAACCAGGGCTGCTGCCCGGCGGCCGGCGCGCGGAACGCGGCGCCCGTGTAGCCGAACGGCTGGTACTTGATGGTCTTGCGCAGGATGCGGCTGGAGGCGTAGCCGGCCTTGTCGATGGCGAAACTGGAGCCGCCTTCGTAGCCGGCCAGGAGTTCGTCGCTCCGGGCCTTGTTCGCGGCGTTGTTGCGCTTGACGTAGTCCGCGAGGACCGAGGTGGCCTCCTGGTCCGAGACGGCCCGAGCCGGCTTCGGGGCACTGCTCGCGCTGGGTTTGCCCGTCGCGGCAGGGTCCGCCTTCGCGCCGCCCATGCCCGGCAGGGCGGGCAGGGCGGAGCATCCTGCGAGCAGACACCCTGCCGTGACTGCGCTGATCGTCCAGCCGTACCGTCGCACTTTCCGTACCTCTAACCACTGTGGGACTAAAGGGCACAAAAGTAGCAGTAGGGATGTCGGGTGCACGATTGGGGACCGCGGTTCGGGGCAACCGGTCACGGCCCCTTCGCGGGGCGTGAGCGCCCACGGAGCCTGTTGGCCGGGCGTGTGGTGACTCTATAGAGTCTGGCCAGAGATGAGCGCGACTCCGGTCCGGAGGAGGGGGATGTCCATCAAGCCGCTGTCCCTGCCGCAGCCACCTCAGAAGGCGCCGGAGTTCGGGCGGGACGCGCTGATCGTCTGCGAGAGCCTGGTGCGGATCTACCAGTCCGGGTCGGTCGAGGTGCAGGCGTTACAAGGGCTGGACCTGCTTGTGGACAGTGGCGAGATGATCGCCGTCGTCGGGGCGTCGGGGTCGGGCAAGTCGACGTTGCTGTCCATCCTCGCCGGGGTCGACGCCCCCACCGCCGGGCGGGCGCGCGTCGACCGGTGGAACCTGCTGGCGATGTCCCGGGCCGATCGTGTGCACTACCGGCGGCGTACCGTCGGATTCGTCCGGCAGCAGACGGCCAGCAACCTCGTGCCCTACCTGACCGCGCGGCAGATGATCGACCTGCCGATGACGGCGGCCCGCACACCGGCCCGCAGGCGCCGGGCCCGCGCCGCCGAACTGCTGAGCGCCCTCGGCGTCGCCGACTGCGCCGACCGGCGTCCCGCGCAGCTGTCCGGCGGGCAGCAGATGCGGGTCGCCATCGCGGTGGCCCTCGCCAACGAGCCGCGCGTCCTGCTGGCCGACGAGCCGACCGGCGAGCTGGACACCGCCACCTCCGCCGAGGTCTTCGGGACGTTACGAGAGGTCAACCGCCGGCTCGGCGTCACCGTCGTCATCGTGACCCATGACTCCGCGGTCAGCGGCCAGGTCGAGCGGACCGTCGCGATCCGCGACGGACGCACCAGCAGCGAGGTACTGCGCCGCACCGCCACCGGCGCCGACGGCGACACGCACATGATCGCCGAGGAGTACGCCGTGATGGACCGTGCCGGACGGGTCCAGGTGCCGCGCGACTACCGGGAGGCGCTGGCGCTGACCAGGCGGGTCCGACTGGCGCTTGAGGCCGATCATGTGGCGATCCGCCCCGACTTCGACAGGCCCGATCGTGATGTGATCCGCCCTGATCTCGACGCGGCCGATCATGTCGCGATCCACCCTGACCTCGATGGGACCGCATGAGCGCCGGTCCGGCCGACAGGCCGCTGCTCGCCGTGCGCGGCGTCCATCGGCGCTTCGGCAGCGGGCCGACCGCGGTTCACGCTCTGCGGGACGTGTCGTTCGACCTCGCCGCGGGCACCATGGTGGCCCTCATCGGCCGGTCCGGCTCCGGGAAGACCACATTGCTGAACGTCATCGGCGGTCTGGACCGTCCGGACTCCGGGACCGTACTCGTCGACGGTACCGACGTCACAGCCCTCGACGAGGACGGCCTGTCCCGGTTACGGCGGGAGAAGGTCTCCTACGTGTTCCAGACGTTCGGCCTGATCCCGGTGCTGTCGGCCGCGGAGAACGTCGGCGCCCCATTACGGCTGGCGCGCCTCCCGGCGGCGGAACGCGAGCGTCGGGTCGAGCTGTTGCTGGAGCTGGTGGGCCTGGCCGACCACGCCCAGCAGCGTCCGGGTGAGCTGTCCGGCGGCCAGCAGCAGCGGGTGGCGATCGCCCGGGCCCTGGCCGCCTCTCCCCGGCTGCTGATCGCCGACGAGCCGACCGGGCAGCTGGACGCCGAGACAGGTCTGTCGGTGATGGCGCTGCTGCGCGGAGTCGTGGAGTCCGAGGGCGTGACGGCGCTGGTGTCCACGCACGACCCGACGATGCTCGCGCTGGCGGACCGGGTGATCCAGATCAACGACGGGCGGCTGGACGGGCGGGAAGCCTCGTGACCGTCCAGGTACGACGAGCCGTTGGACGGGCGGGAAACCTCATGATCGTCCAGAAACGTGGGCCGCTGGACGGGCAGGAAGCCTCGTGATCGTCCAGAGCCGCCCGTGCTGAGGCTGCTCGCCTACCGAGCCCGCGCGCAGTGGCCGCTGCTGGCCGCCCTTCTGGCGGTCGCAATGGTGGGCCCCACCCTGCTGGGCGCCTGCGCCCTCCTCGTCACCCGCACCGCCGAGCAGGCGCTGGAGGCCGCCGCGTCCCGCGCCACTCCCGACCAGGTCGACGTCACCGCCTACACCGTCACCATCCGCGGACCTGACGCGCGATCCGTCGCCGACGACACCCGCCGCGTGCTGACCTCGGCGCTGGCCCCGTTCGCCGCGACGACGGCCGCGCGCGCGTCGTCGGTGATGCGGTCGCTGCCGACGACGCGGGCTGGCGGCGACGGCGTACCCGCTGAGACCTACCTGTCGGGCGTGGAGGACTTGCCGACCCGCGCCGCGTTGGTCACAGGCCGGTGGCCGCGGGGCACGGCCGACGCGGCGCACCCCGCCGTGCCGCCGAAGGCTGCCGCGGTCCGCTCTGCTGGGCAGCCGGAGGCCGCCGCGGTCCGCTCCGCTGGGCCGCTGGAGGCTGTTGTGCTCGAGCCCACCGCGCGGCTGCTCGGCCTCACCCTCGGCAAACGCGTCCGCCTCGGCGCGGAGCTGGGCGATGACCCCGCCCGGACGGTCGACGTAACCATCGTCGGCGTCGTACGCCCGCTGCCGGGCACCGGCTGGGACCGCGACCCCCTCGCCGCCACCGGCTACGACCTCGCCTACCGCGACGGCCGCTCCGTGCGGCCGGTCCACGCGTACGGGCCGTTCATCGTCGATCTCGCCGCCCTGCTGGCCGGCGGCTCCACCATCGACCGGCTGGAGATCACCGCCCATCCCGACCTGTCCGCCCCCACCCGCCGCGGCCTCGACACCGCCGCCGAGTCCGTGCTCGGCGCCGACCGCATATTGGCGCGTACCCTCGGCGACCGGATACGGATCGAACGCGTCGCCTCCCGGTTGCCGTCGACCCTGCTGTCTGCCCGCGACCAGCAGCAGGTCACCGCTGCGGCCGTACTCACCGTCGCCGTCCTCGGCATCGTCCTGACCGCGACCGCCCTCGCCCTCGCCGGTCGGCTCACCGCCGGCGTGCGCGCTGACGAGACCGCACTGCTGTCGGCGCTGGGCGTCAATCGAGGGCAGTTCGCCGCCGCCGCCGTCGTCGAGGCAGGCGCACTCGCCGTTCTGGCCGCCGCGCTCGCGATTCCCGCCTCTTCTGTCCTGCACGCCGGTCTGACCCACCTGCCGCCGCTGGCGGAGGCCGGGCTCGCCGTCCATCCGGTCGTGACCGGCGTCCATGTGCTCGCCGTCGCTGGTGGCGCGCTGGCGCTCGCGGCGGTGCTCGTCGCCCTCTCGGTGCGGCCCACGCCCGTGGGCGGCGACCGTCGTCACCGGCGCGAACTGCTGGCCCGCTCCGGGGCCGATGTGCTGCTCGTGGCGTTCGCCGTCGCCGGCTGGTGGCAGCTGCGTGATCAGCCCACCGGCGCCGGGTCCTCCGTCGACGCCATCCGCGTGCTCACTCCCGCGCTGCTGCTCACCGCCGGCTCCGCGCTGGCGCTGCGCCTGGTGGTGCCCGCGCTGCGCGGCGTCGAGCGACTGGCGCGCCGCGCCCGTGGGCTGACGCTCCCGCTGGCCGCGTTCGAAGCCGCCCGTCGGCCGCAGGCGGTCGCCGCGGGGCTGCTGATCGGCCTGGCCTGCGCGGCCGCCACGTTCGGGGTCGGCTTCGACGCCACGTGGCAGCGCTCCCAGCATGACCAGGCCGACTTGGCCGTCGGCACCGACCTCGCTCTCACCCTCTCCGCGCCGCCGGAGGCCGGACAGGGCGCGGCTGTCCGCGCGGCCACCGGAGGCGCGGTGAGCCCGGCCACCAACCGTGGCGTCGCGGTCGGGCAGTGGCTTGGCAACGCCGGCGACGTACCGCGGCTGGTCGCCGTCGACACCACCCGCGCCGAGTACTTGCTGCGCGGTCGGCTGAACGATGGCCGCAGGTGGACGGACGTCGGCGCCGCCCTGGCGCCGCCGACCCGTGCCACCGGCGTCCCCGTCCCGAAAGCCGCCGTGCTCACCCTCACCGGAAAGGCGACCGGCACTGGGAAGGTGACCGGCACTGGGAAGGTGACCGGCACTGGGAAGGTGACCGGCACTGGGAAGGTGACCGGCACGACCCCGCTTACCGTTACCCCCCGGCTGCTGCTGCAGGACGCCACGGGCTTACGGACCCCCTGCGACGGCGCGCCCATCCCGCTCGACGGCAAGGCGCATCCGCTGCCGGCCTGCGCGACCGTCGAAGGGCTGCGGCTGGTCGCGGTGTCCCTCCCGTTCGCGCCCGATCTGGGGAACGTCGGCTTCGGCTACTCCGATGCCCTGGCCGAACTGCCGGCCGGAGTCGGCGACAGCCGCGTCGCCGTCACCCTCACCGTGCCCGAGGCCCCAGCCTCCACCGGTGTGGCGTCCGGGTCGCCGTGGAGCGCCACCTCCGTCGAGCCCGCCCCCGGCCAACTCGGCGATCCGGCCGTCGCCCTCGCCCGTACCCCGGCCGGTGTGCAGCTGAAGATGACGACGACCGTCAGGCTCAAGGGCCCCCCGGACGCCGCCCGAACCCTGGTCGCCACCGCCTTCCCGGCCAAGGGGCCGGTGCCCGTCGCCGTCTCGACCCGCTTCGCCGACGAGGTCGGTGCTCGTCGCGGCTCCCGGCTCAATCTCACCGTCGGACTCACCCCCGTCCCGGTCAGGGTGACCGGGGTGCTGCCCACGGTTCCAGCCGCCCCGGGCGCCGCGGCCATCCTGGCCGACTCGGACGCCCTCTCCCGCGCCCTCGTCGTCAGCGGCAACCTCGACTTCCCCGTGGACGCCTGGTGGGTCGGCAACCCCACCCGGGTCGATGCCGCCGTACGCGTCGCCGCCCTCCGCCTCGGCGCCGTCACCACGCGCGCGTCCGAGACCGCCCGCCTCACCGGTGGCCCCCTGCGTGCCGGACTGCCGGCCGCGCTCCGGCTCCTCGTCCCGGCCACGGCCCTGCTGCTGCTCGCCGGTGTCGTCCTGCATGTGACCTTCGACCTCCGGACCCGCGCGCTCGAGGTGGCGCGGCTGCGGGGCCTGGGGATGACCCGGCGGGAAGTACGTGCTGTACTGCTCGGCCAGCACGTCGGCGTCCTGCTGCCCCTGCTCGCGGCAGGGGCAGCCGTCGGCGCACTCGCCACCCGGGTGGTCGCGCCCCTGCTCGTCCGCTCCGAGACTGGCGCCGTCCCCGTGCCTGCCGCCCTGCCCGTCTGGCCGTGGGCCACAGAGGCCGGCTTGCTCGCCCTGCTGCTGGCCGGGTGCACGCTCGCAGTGACCGCCGTGGTCGTCGTACAGGCCCGCCGCGTCGACGTCGCGTACCTGCGGGTGGCGTCGTGAGGCACATGCGGGCACGGGTCGGGAAGCATCTGCGGGTGGTGTCGTGAGGCACATGCGGACACGGGTTGGGAAGCATCTGCAGGTGGTGTCATGAGGCACATGCGGGCACGGCCTCGTGAGGCATCCGCGGGTGGTGTCGTGAGGTGGCGCGCCCGCCTGTGGCCAGCCGGTCGCTGGTGGCCGCCCGCCCTGCACTGGCCCAGCATCCGCGGGCGCGCCCGTGCCGACGCCGGGTCGCTGCTCCTGGCCGCCGCGGTCGTGGCGGTCGTCACTCTGCTCGCCGGCGCCGTACCGCCGCTGCTGCGCGCGACCGCCGACGAGGCCGTTCAGGACGGGGTCCGCCGCGCCGGCGGCGATGGTGACGTCCTTGTTGAGGCCCGTATGGAACGCGATGACGGGCCCAACGGCGGACGCGTCCGCGCTCCCCGGCTCGCCGAGGACGTCGACGACTTCCGCGACAGGGCGACGGACGAACTCGGACCCGGCCTGCGGGCCGCGCTGCGTCCGCCCGTCGCCACCGTCATCAGCCCCACACTCAAGATCACTGATGGCAGCGTGCTGCGCACCTTCCAGCTCGCCTACCTGGCGAAGGGCGACGGCGCCGACGGCGGGCCGCACGTGACCTGGATCGCGGGCGGTCCGCCTCGGCCCGCCGTCCCTGAGGCGGACAACCACGCAGAGGTTCCCGTCACGGGCGCGCCCTGGCCGGTGCAGGTCGGGCTGTCGGAAGCGGACGCCGCCGCGCTCAAGCTGCGTCCCGGCGCGCGCATCCCACTCAAGGACGACGCGGGAGGCGTCAAGAAGGTCCTGGTCAGCGGCATCTTCCGGGCGACGGACAGCACCGATTCCGCCTGGGGATCGGCCCCCGCGCTGCTGCGTCCCGTCTCCGGCGCGGATGGTGTGGGCTCCACCCGATTCGCCGGCCTGCTGTCATCCGACTCCCTGCCCGACGCCCGCCTCGCCTTCGACCAGGACGCGCTACGGCGCGTCGTCCGGTTCACCCCCGACCCGAACCGGATCACCTGGGACTCCGCCCAGGCGGTCTCCGCGAAGGTGGTCGCGCTCAAGGCGACCTCCGGCTCCTCCGGCTCCCTCGACGGCTCCCTGAAGTGGGAGACGGGGCTCGACGGCGTTCTGCGGAACATCCGAACCCAGGTCGGCGCCGCATCCGCGCAGGCGTCGGTCCTGCTCACCGGCGTGCTGGCCGTCGCGGTCCTGGTCCTGCTCCTCGCCGCCGATCTGCTGGTGCGTCGCCGCGCCCCGGCCCTGGAGGCCGCACGGCAACGGGGGGCGGCGCTGCCGACGCTCGGTGCCGAGCTGCTGGTCGAGTCCGCCGTGGTGGCGCTGTCCGCCGCCGCGGCCGGGCTCGCGCTGTCCCGCGTGGTCGTCCCGGGCGCCTCCTGGGAGTGGGTGGTCCCCGTCGTGCTCACCGCCGTCGTCGCCGGTCCGGCATTCGGTACGCTCGCCGCCGCCCGCGCCACCCGCGACCGGCGGGTCCCGGCCAACCGGACCGCGCGCCGCTGGGCCAGGCACACCGTCCAACTGCGCCGCGCCGCCCTTGAGGCAGCGGTACTGATCGCCGCGGTGGCCGCCTTCGTGGCGCTGCACCAGCGCGGGATTATCCCGGTCGCCTCCGCTCCTGGCGGCGACGTGGCCGGTCCGGGGCTCGGGCTGGGGGCTGGCGGGCCACTGCCCGCGAGCGCGCCCGCTCTTGGCGTTCTCGTCGGCGCGCTCGTCCTGCTGCGGCTGCTCCCCGCGGGGCTGGGCCTGGTGCTCAAGCGGGCCTTGCGCTCACGCCGTCCGCTGGCGGTGTTCGGCACCGCGCGGGCGGTCGCGACGTCCGCGCGTGCGCTGCCGCTTCTGGTCCTGGTGACCTCCGCCGCCTTGGCGTCGTTCGCGCTCACGCTGGACGCCACCGCCGGCGGCGGCCTGGCCGAAGGCGCGTGGCGCACCGTCAGCGCCGATGCCCGCCTCGACATAGTCCCTGCCGCGGCGGCCTCCACGCCCGCCCTGTCCCGGCGCATCGCCGCCGCTCCGGGAGTCCGGCAGGTCGTCGCCGCGCAGGTCACCGATCGGGCGCGGGTCGTCGCCGACTCACTGGTCGTCGCTCCGCGTCTGGTGATCGTGGACGCCTCCGCGTTCCGGCGGCTGCTCGCCGCCACCCCGCTGCCGGACGCGCCGGCGCTCGCCCGGCTCGGGGCGACCGGTCATGGTGACGTGCCCGCCCTGGTGCGCTCGGGCGACGGCGGCCTGCGGCCGGGCATGCGGCTGGAACTGCTCCGGGACGGTGCTCCGGCCATCCGGCTCACCGCCGTCGGTACGGCACCCGCCATCGGCGACGCCGGTGACGTCGTCCTCGTGGACGCCGCTACCCTCCAGGCCGCGGGCATGCCCTCCGTACCCAACACGGTGTGGGTGAACGGACCAGGAGCGGCGCGGGCGGTCGCCGCGAGCGCGGTCGACGCGGACACCGTGCTGCGCGAGGACGTGCTGCGCGCCCGCCGTGCGGCGCCGCTGACGTCAGGGCTGCTGACGTTGGCGTGGATCTCGGCCGCGACTCTGCTGGCCCTGGGGCTGCTGGGTCTGGCTCTCGGCGCTTCCGCGAGCGCGCCGGAGCGATGGCAGACCCTGACTCGGCTGCGCACCCTCGGCCTGCGGCCACGGGACGCCCGGTGGATCGCCGCGGGGGAGTTGCTGCCGCCGGTGCTGGTCGCCGCCGTGGTCGGCCCACTGCTCGGGGTGCTGCTCGCTCGCCTGATGCTCGGCTCGCTCGCGCTGCGGCTGCTCACCGGGCAGGCTGCCGACCCGGCCCTGGTGCTGCCGTGGTGGCGGCTCGGCCTGGTGACCGTCGCGTTGCTGGTGGCGGTCGCCGTCGTGGTGCCGATCGAGTCGGCGCTGCGGCGCCGCCGGCGGCTGAGCGAGGTGCTGCGCGCGGGCGACGGATAGCCGACGCCCGCGGCCTGGCAGGCGCCCTTCCTGTGCCAGACGTGCTTCGTTTGAGGCTCCTTTGAGGATGCCCTTCACTGTGTTAGCTCCCTCAAAGAGGGCTCAAACGATGGGTGATCAGTTGTCGGACCGTGGTTCGGCAGGGGACGAGGTCACGAAGCTCAGGCGAGGGTAAGGGGAGCCAGTTGCCGGCTGAGATTGAGGACGGCCTGGACCGTTCGGGGGTCGCGGCTGGCGCGGAAGGGGGCGACGGGTCGGGCTTCGGGCCCGATGACCAGGCCTGTCTGCCCGTCCAGTGAGGCGTCGGTCGCGGCGATGATCGACGGCTGGGCGGCCACGGACGCCGGGCCGGAGGTGGCGCGTTCGAAAGTACGGCGGACCAGCGGCCAGAGCAGGCGGAGACCCGGCGAGACGATTTTGGGTGAGCGCATGGTGCCGTCGGTCATGTCGGTGGCGGCGCCGCCGGGGTCGGCCGCGAAGACCGAGATGCCCGTGCCTCGCAGTCGCTCGGCCAGGTCCAGCGTGTACGCGAGGTTGGCGAGCTTCGCCCGGCCGTACCAATGAAAGCCGTAGTAGCCGCCCGGCGGCTCGACCGCCGCGAAGGTGCGCTTGGCGACCCTGATCGAGCCAGAGGTGACGTTCACGATCCGGCTCGGCCCGCCGGCCTGGAGTGGTGCCAGCAGCAGCTCGGTCAGCAGGTAGGGGGAGAGGTGATTGACGGCGAACGTCGCTTCGATCCGGTCCGTCGTCTGTTGCCGGTCGGAGAACATCGCCCCGACGTTGTTGATCAGAAGGCTCAGCGGTCCCTCCGCTGCCAGCCGGGCTGCGAGCGCTCGTACGGCGTCGAGCGATGCGAGGTCGGCCGCCACGAATCTCGCCTCCGCTCCGGGAACCACGGCGCCGATTCGCTCGATCGCTTGGGCGCCGCGCTCGGCGCTCCGGCCGACCACGGTGACTGCGTAACCGGCCGCCGCCAGCCCGATTGCGGTTTCCAAGCCGATTCCGCCGGTCCCCGCCGTCACTACCGCCCATCGGTTCACGGTCCCGCCCTTCGTCGCCTAATCGGATAGCTATCCGGTTTCCTTGGCGTACCGTAGCACAAGCGGATAATTATCCGTTTATTGGAGCTTCAGCGCGGCGGGCGCAGTCCCTCAAGGAGGACGTCGAGGTAGAGTTCGGCGTACCTGGGGTCGTCGTCACCGGAGCGGACCGCGTGCTGGACGCCGCAGAGCAGGCGGCGGATGTCGTCCGCCTCCAGGCCGTGCCGGACGGCGCCGGCGTCGCGGGCGCGATCGAGCAGTTCCTCGATGGCGCGGTCTAGCTCGATCTTCATCGCCGAGGTCTGTGCCCCGGCGTCGCCGGCGGATTCGAGCACGGCAGCGAACCCGGCGTCGTCCAGCGCGCGTCCAAGCGCGAAACGCAGCAAGCGGTGCAGACCTGCGAAGGCATCCTCGTCGGCCGCCGCGTTCTGCGCCTCGGTGACGAGCTGCTGGAAGCGTTCGGCGGACAGCGCCTCCAGGAGCGCGTGGCGGTTGGGGAAATGCCGGTACACGGTCCCGACACCCACCCCCGCGAGCCGGGCGATGGTGTTCAGCTGGAGCGAGTCGTCACCTGCGGCCAGCTGCTCACGGGCGACCCGCAGCACCCGTGCGCGATTGCGCGCGGCGTCCGCGCGCAATGCTGTCCCCTGTCCGGCCTTCACAGGATCAGCCTAATGAGCTTTTCAGTGTTCACAGGCTCGGCCCGATCAGTTGGCGAGGCCCAGAAGGCGCGCGAGCAGTTGGTGCAGGTGAGCGCGGAAGCGCCGCAGTGCGTCGGGGTCGTCGGGGCGGCGGCGTTGTCCTGTCGTGTCGAGGACTCCGCTCAGTGAGAACCCCTGGATGCACCAGACCATCGTGTACGTGGTGAGCTGCGCGTCGGCGTGTACGGGGTCCGCCAGGGCGGCGATGCTGTCGACGGCGTACTGGGCCAGCGGCTGAGCGGAGAGTGACTCCAGCTCTTCGATGTCGCTGGCGTCGGAGAGCCATCGGTGCATCCACAGCGCGGGCACCTCGGGATGCTCGACGCACAGGTCGATGTAACCGTCGATGAACCGGTGGAGGGCGGCCGGCCGCTCCTCGGGTGCGGCGGCCTTCAGCTCGCCGGCTCTCTTGTCGATGACGGCCGAGAGAACCTGCTGAGCGCGCTCCATGACCGCCAGGTAGAGGTGGCGCTTGGTGGGGAAATGCGGGGTGATGGCGGCCGTGGTCAGCCCGGCCGCCTCACCGATTTGACCCATGGAGACGCCGTCGTGGCCGAGCGCGGCGAACAGTCTGGTCGCGACCTGCAGGATGAGCTCCCGCTCGTTCTCTTCTGGAGAGGCCATGGACGCGACCATAGAACCGCGCTGTCGCCCGGCCTACCGCTCGATCGGCAAGCGCGGGTAAAAGTCCGAGCTGCGGAGCGGGGCGCCCGCCGTACAGGCATTTAAGGGACGTCAGGGGATATTTCGGGAAACTTCGTGTTGATTTTGAAAGAAGTGTGAAGAGGAGGCGGGGCTTCGGCGGAATAGAGGTGTACCCCACAGAAGGGACACCATGCGAATGGCCGCTCCCCCGGACGTGCCCGTGACAGACGATGACGCCGCGCTCATCGAGCGGTCATGGCACCACCCGGAAGCGTTCGCCGTGCTCTACGACCGCTACTTCGAAGAGATACACCGGTACGTCTCCGGACGGCTCGGCACCCAGATCGCCGATGATCTGGCCGCCGAGACGTTCCTGGTGGCGTTCAGGAAACGGCAGACGTTCGACTCCGCCCGCGGTGCCGTACGGCCTTGGCTGTACGGGATCGCCACCAACCTGCTCGCTCAGCATCGAAGGAGCGAAACGCGCAGGCTGGCGGCTTTTCAGCGGGCACCTGCCGACGAAGTGGCAGACGACGGGCACGAGGACAGGGTGACGGCGAGAGTGGCCGCCGCGAACGCACAGGGGCGGCTCGCGACAGCGCTTGGACGTCTCTCCGCCGGTGATCGCGACGTGCTCCTCCTCGTCGCGCTCGCCGACCTCACCTATGAGGAGGTGGCGCAGACGCTCGACATTCCGTTCGGGACCGTCGGCTCCCGGCTCAACCGGGTGCGTAAGAAGCTCCGCAGAGCCCTGGGCGGCGTCAATCCGATGATCGGAGGGTTCGATGGATGAGCTGAACGACCGCCCGGACGAGCTGGCCGCCGTACGCGATCTCCTCTCGATGCCCGGTCCTTCGTCCGAGGTCGTCGACTCCGGCCGGGCCAGGCTGCAGGCGGCGCTGGCCGCGCCACCTCAACGCCTGCCAGGTCGAACTACGAGAAGAGCACGGTCGCGGTGGTGGGCTCCGGTCCGTAACGGGTTGATCGGGGCGGCGTCGGCGGTCGCGCTGGCGCTCGCCGTGGCCGTGCCCTCGAACTCGCTGATCGACCTCTCGCCCGTTCCCGCCGTATCCGCCTCCGCTCCGCCGACCGCCAGGCAGATCCTGCTCGCCGCGGCGATCGCGATGGCCACGGCGCCGTCCGACGGCGCCTACTGGCGCACCAGCGTCGTGACCGGGCAGCTGATCCTCGCTCCCGACCGCCGGTACGTCGTCAAGCGCCAGTCCACCCGTCAGACCTGGCTCACCAGGAAGAACGGCGCGAAGGATCGCTGGACCGGCCGGTACCTCGGCGCGCGACCGGCGACGCCCCAGGACGAGGCCGCGTGGCGAAGCGCCGGGTCGCCGAGCCGCTGGCAGTACCCGGCGGACGTGACCGGCCTGGGCCGCGTCTCCCCGCAGGCGCTGGTGGAGGCGGCGCCGGGTCCGCCGCAGGGCGGACCGCACCGCGTCGGGTGGCGGAACGCGGACGGCATCCTGACCAAGCAACTGGTCAGCTGGACGGCCCTGAGTACGATCCCGAGCGACCCCACGGCGCTGCGCGCCTTCCTCGTGAGCCACATCGCCCGGGAGAACGGCGCGTATGTCGGGCGCGAGATGGAGGCCGAGCTGCGCGAGAGCTGCCTGGAGATCATCACCGGGCTGCCGGTCTCGCCCGAGGTACGTGCCTCGGCGTACCAGATCCTGGCCTCGATGCCCGGCATGAAGCCGGAGGGCGCGGTCACCGACCCGCTCGGCCGGGCCGGCCAGGCCCTGAGCTACCAGGTGATGAGGGACGGCCGGCTCAGCGACGAGCGGCTCGTCATCGACGCGGAGAGCGGGCTGCCGCTGGCCACGGAGACGAGGAGCGTCAGCCGGGTGGCCGACGGCCGGGACGTCGAAATTGGCTCTTTCATCGCATATCAGCAAATCGGATGGACGGACGAAGGGCCCGCACAATGACAACCTTCACTTTGGACGACGTGCGCACGCTGACCTACAAGGCGCGGGACGCCTGGTGGACGGTGTTCCTGGTCGATCCGCTCGCCGGTCGTCTGGTGGTCGGCCTGGCGAACCGTACCGCCATCACGCCGAACCAGATCACCTGGGGCGCCTTCTTACTCGGGCTCGGCTCGGCGGGCTGCTTCCTGATGGCCGACGGTTGGGCATGGCTGGCGGCCGGCGCCGTCCTATATCACCTGAGCTTCGTGCTGGATTGCGTGGACGGCAAGATTGCCCGGCTCAAGGGCACCGGCACCGTGCTGGGCGGCTGGCTCGACTACGTCTTCGACCGCATCCGGGTGCTCACCTGCGCCCTGGCGCTCATGTGGGGGCGCTTCGAGAGCACCGGTGAGGAGTTCTACCTCGTCCTCGGCATGCTCGTCGTCTTCCTCGACATGCTCCGGTACGTTGACGCGCTCCAGATCGCGAAGGTACGCCGCCAGATGCGCCGCAAACTGGACGAGGCGATCGAGCAGGTCACCGGCGTCCCGGCCGCGTCCGTGAAGAAGCCGGACCTGGACGAGACGGGTCTCGAATCAGGCGACATCCGCTCCGCCGACTCGGTGGACCTGCAGCAGAACTTCCGCGCGCA
Organism: Nonomuraea sp. NPDC052129; assembly: GCF_040680095.1. NCBI lineage: Bacteria > Bacillati > Actinomycetota > Actinomycetes > Streptosporangiales > Streptosporangiaceae > Nonomuraea > Nonomuraea sp. NPDC052129. The sequence goes on from NZ_JBFAVX010000003.1 coordinate 673,914, forward strand.
CTTCGCCTGGTACATCCGCATCCGCGACTGGCTGCGCGACCACCGCGTCCGAGCTCATCTGATCAGCGGTATCGAGTTCCAGATGGCGGTGTTCATCGTCGGTCCGCTCACCGGGTGGATCGTGCCGGTGACCGTCGGCACGGCGGCACTCCTGCTGGTCTTCGAGGCCGCGATCATGTTCAAGCTCTACCTGTCGTCCCGGGACCTCACCCGGGCACTGGCGAAGATCCGCTCTCGGCCCACAGCACCGGTGGCTCAGCCGCAGAGCTAGCGCGTGAACCCCCGCCCCCGATCACCCGATGCCGGTGTCCCTCGGTCGGCGTCGACTCGTCTGTGCGGCATGGGATGTGGGCCGCGTGGGAAGCCGCCGGTTGGGGCATCCGTGGACGGAGTCGACACCTCGGTCGGGACACTCGATCGGGCAATTATCGGGCGCGGGGGGAGGTGCAGGCCGTGGGATGAACCGGCCCGCTCAGAAAGGGGTACGGCGGCGCGGGGCTCGTAGGTTCATCCAGCCGTCAGAAAAGTCGGCGCGTCAGGGCGGGGTTACCCGAACGTCCAGGAACACCGGCCGCTTGTCCGGGAACAGCTCCTGGCCCTGCGCATCGGTCATCTTCCAGTAGATGCGGCAGTTGCCGGGTTTGTCCGGGGCGCGGACCTGTACCGAGATGTCCGCGGTCTGGCCAGGTGCGGTCGGCGGGATGGGCACCGTTTCGGGGGATCGGCAGGGCCCGGTGTTGATGCGAGCCAGACGCCTGCCCGCCCAGGACGTCGTCCCGATGTTGCGAATCCGCCACACCTTCTTGAACGACGAGCCCGGCCGCACTTCCGAGCCGTCCGGGTACGTGATGTCACCCACGAATGCGGAATCATCCTTCGCGGGCGCGCTCGCTGTCGGTGGCGCCGGGGGATCATCCTGGCCCGCGGTCGTCGCCAGGTAGAAGCCGGTCAGGCCGACCAAGATGATCGCAGTCGCGATCATGGCGCTGATGAGGACGCGGTTGCGCCGCGCGGACGGCGCTGGAGCTTGGACGACTTCGGTTGTGGTGGTCGGCGGCGCTGGCGCGGGCTCGTCGTCAGTGGAAGGGGCCGCCTTCGCGCGCTCCCAGAGCTCCCGCCACTCCCGTTCGGTCTCCTCGGGATCACGCCCCAGTCGATCAACCGCGAGGACCCGGACGAACTCCCACGCGGTCTCCCAACTCGGCAACTTCCGCCCCTGGGCCGCGCTGGCCAGCGACGACTTCGAGGCCGCCGCGCCGAGCCGAGCGGACATCTCGGCGTACGAGGGATCGCCGGCTTCCTCTTTCAGCTTCAGGAGCCGGTCGGCGAAGGCCCCCACCGCACCCGAATCCGGATCAGGACGTATCGGCTGCCGTCCCCGACGCTTACGATCCTGAGCCTGCACCCCGGCCCCACTTCCCCCCGTTCACTCTTCCCTCCGTTCAATCGCGACACTGCCGATGCCTCCGCATCTGGCAGTGCCTTCCCAAATTATCTGACGCGGCAAGTCAACGATCAGTTCAGATCACCGCAGGTCGACGCCCAGGCGTGATTTGTCCAATGTCCAACGTCGGCCCCGTGGCGCAGCCTTGGACAAAGATCGCTGGCTGGCCCCGTACTCCTGATGGCATCGTGGCGGAGGTTCCTCGGCGAACACACCCGCGCGGCACCGGCGCCCCCCAAGCGCATCTCTCCTAAGCGCGTCGTCCCCAGCTGCCTCGCCTCAGCGAAGTGACCGCATCACTCCAGAGGAGGAGATTTCTCATGTCCACCAGTTCTCGTATGGCGAGCCTGCGTACCCGAGTCGCTGTCGTCGCCGCCTCATCCGTCGTCGTCGCCGGACTCGGTGTCGGCCTTGGCGCCGCTCCGGCGGCGGCGGACGTCCATCGCGGTGTCAGTGGCTGCTTCGCCTGGTCCTGGGGAGACGGCAACAGCTCCGTGACGGTGTACTGGCACAACCGGTGCGGCAACAAACGCAAGCTGAAGATCAAGTACAGCCTCGGCTGGACGTACAAGAACTACACAGCGGTGGTCAAGTCCGATGGGAAGGGCCACAAGAGGTTCCAGACCGCTTCGATCGTGTCCATCAAGGATGGGGGCCGCGCCTAGCCTGCGGGGGCAGGCGCTTGGGGGTGGGGGGGGGGCCCCCCCCCCCCCCCCCCCCCCCCCCACACCCCCCAGAGACCCCGGTATAACGGGGGTGGGGCGGCGCCGGACGGGCCCGGGGCATAGGAAGAAAA